>NZ_JACBGI020000009.1 GCF_013391765.2 Thiomicrorhabdus heinhorstiae
GTTGACAATAGACCAATACCCGAAAAAGCTATAACAAAAAGGCCTGCAAGTGACATTCTAATCATCCAAGTACCTTTTTTACTTATTTCAAATGATTTTTGAAGAAAAACCAGCAATAAAAAAAGAATCAAAAGCGCTCCCGGCAACCCAACTTGAAGAATCACATTCAAATACAAACTATGGATATAGTGAATAACACCTACAACTTTAGTCTCTGGATCATACGAAACAAATTCTGCACCAAAACCATACCCCCAAACATTGTTAGAAAAATAATCTATCAAGGGTGCATATTGCCAAACCCTTTCAGAAAGGGTATCAACAAGCGTATAACTTTCGTTATAAGAAACATAATCACTTACTATTAAAATGATTTCTCTGAAAAAGAAGATAAGAGGGCCCATTACAATGAAAAACACCACATATAGGCCAAATAACGACTTTCTATTAAAAAGTAGAAATGGTAAGGCCAAAATAAAGGCAACCCACATACTTCTTTTAAACGTGAAAATCAAGAGAACAAGCAAAATAACAATAGATATTTTACGCATCATTTCTAACGAAAATGAAACCTTAATCCTTGATAGATAAGTAGAAACGATCATTAAAAGAGGAATGACCGGGAATAATTTGTGAACATAAAGCCGGAAAATCCCTGACTCACCGACAAAATTTCCAGACGTTGTCAAAACACCTAAAAAGGATAGTAAATACGCAAAAAAACCAAAAATAGCCCCATAAAACCCAAAGAAAATTAATGATCTTACAACTCCTTCTTCTGAAGCATCTCGAAGGAAAACACTGACCAGAATAAAGGGAATAAGTATCTCAAAAAAAGTATGGTAAAAATCTCCAGCTAAGTATTTGAGATTATTATCATGAAAAATTCCCGTAGCAACACCATACAACACAATTATCAAAAAAATTGAAATGAATAGCAAAGCTTCCTTTTCCACGCGCCATTTTTGATTTAAAAAAACAATTAAAAAAGCAAACAATAGCAAAGTTGTCATCACAACAGCTTTTAAGAGCTCGTTATTGCTACTAATAGAAAGAAGAATTTCTACTAATAACACCAATGTAATTAAGCCCAAAATTAACCCTTCCGCACTTTACTCTTAATAAATAAATAGAACACGTTAAGTAGTGCATAATAAAAACTTAGAAGCAGCGGTAAATTACCGAGCTGCGAATACTTTTTTACATTCTTCATATTATTATTCTTCCAGGATTCACCCCTAGAAATTAAAGTTGCCGCTACATTTTTTCTTCGTGACTCATCAAATTTCGATGCGACACCAATCTTTGAAAGCAGCATATTCAAACTCTCGTCCATGTCTTCTGGATTAGAAATGTCTTCAAAAAAGATAAAATGATGACTATTTACATTCATATAACGCATGTGGGTAAATATCGATTTAAGCCACTTGAGGCCATGAACAAATTTAGAGCGAGGCTTTCCCCATTGTTTAGCTGCTTGATACATGGACTCAATAGTTTCACCAGGCTTTCTGACAATATGGATAATTGACAAATTTGTATCTGTAGAATTAATAATTTCATTTAACGCAAACAAATGATCGGGGGTTTTTTCAACCCAAGAATCACATCCCTTCCTCCTCGAGTCTTCATCAAGAATTGAAAAAAATTTCTCCGCATCCACTTTTCCATCTTTTAAGACGAATCCGCTTGAAATAGAAGGAGGGATATCATTCTCATCAAAAAAATCAGACAAGCGCTGCTTTTTATCTTTCTCATTAATTCTAAAAATGTGACTTTCTGTATAACCGCAAACCATTGGTGCAGAACAAATCATACTTTGTAAAAGAGTAGTCCCAGATCTAGGGCAACCTACAATAAGAATCCGGTTCATAAAGAATTACTCACAATAAAAAAAGGGTTTAAAAGATTTTTTTGATTATAACCCCACTTGCTATATCGCATCTCAGGAAACTTCTGAAACTTACCGCCCGACTCCAATACAATAGAATGAGCAGCCCCTGTATCCCACTCCATAGTCGGGCCCAAGCGAGGATAAATATCAGCTTCACCCTCAGCGACTAAACAAATCTTTAAAGAGCTCCCAATTGAAACAAGCTCTTTTTCTTTATCTGTTTGGATAGATTCGATGAATTCTTTAGTTTCGTCAGACATGTGAGAGCGACTGGCAACAATTTTATATGTTTCTCGTTGATCTGCAGTTTTCAGTGGGAGTTTTTGACCATCTTTAAATGCTCCATCCCCTTCTTTAGCCCAATAACACGTATCAAGTGCAGGTGCATAAACAACCCCAAGCACAGGGATATTTTTATGGATAAGCGCAATATTGACCGTAAACTCGCCATTTTTTTTGACGAACTCTTTAGTACCATCGACTGGATCAACCAACCAAAAATACTCCCAGTTTTTTCTTTCTTCGTAAGGAATATCCTTTCCTTCTTCTGAAAGAATGGGAACCTGCGTTCCATTTTTCCTATCCAACTCATTCAGAGCTTTTTCAATAACTGTATTCGCTGCTTTATCAGCCTCTGTCAGGGGAGATTCATCTGCTTTAAACTCCACCTCAAAGTCTTTCTTATAGACTTCCATAATGACTTCACCAGCTTGTTTGGCTATATCAACAATATCTTGTACATTAATTTTTTCTAACATAATTTCATCTTTAATTGTTTGTCTGTAATCGCTAATGCTAGTTCAAAACATGAATTACCGACCCAAAGTATTAACCAACTATTAAATATAGTTATTCTCTTGCAGATAATGAACAACTTGATTGGCTGCCTCTTCAATAGAAATACCATCGTTAACAACCCTGACTTCTGGCATTTCAGGCTTTTCATACGGAGAATCGATTCCGGTAAAATCCTTGATTTCCCCTGCTCGAGCTTTTTTATACAACCCCTTAGGGTCTCTCTGTTCACACACATTCAGTGGTGCGTCAATAAATACCTCAACAAACTCACCATCCTTCAACAATTCTCTAACCATTTGACGATCATGAGCGAATGGAGAAATAAACGCGGTTAAAACAATCATGCCGGCATCGCAAAATAACTTTGAAACCTCTCCAACTCGACGAATATTTTCAATCCTGTCTTCCTCGGAAAAACTCAATCCTTTATTTAGACCATGACGCACATTGTCACCATCCAACAAGTAGGTATGCTTACCTAGTTCAAATAATAACGACTCAACGGCATTCGCAATGGTCGATTTCCCACTGCCGCTTAAACCGGTAAACCAAAGAACACAGGGTTTTTGCTCTTTCAACTTCGCACGATCTTCTTGAGTAACATGGTGATTATGCCAAACAATATTTTCAGTAATCTTTGTCATAGAAATGCATCTTAATATTTTCAAAATCTGTAAAAATGACAGCTTAACGACATATCAAATCGCAAAAGCAGTTTAATTTAATTAATCCTTAACTCACTTGAAATGGAAACACTAACGGAACCATCAACAACACAACCATCGAATACAAAACGGTAATGGGAAGCCCTGCTCGAATAAAGTCTACGAAACGATAATTACCCGGTGCATAAATCATTAAATTGGTCTGATAGCCGTAAGGCGTCAAGAAACTTGCACTTGCACCATATGCAACAACCATGATAAATGGCCATGGGCTCGCCCCCATAATTTCGGAAGTCGCCAACGCAACCGGAAAAGCAATAGCAGCAGCAGCATTATTAGTGATTAATTCTGTCAGTAACAGAGTGAACAGAAAAACGCCGACTAAGCTTCCCCAGACACCCCAAATTGAGAAGATTCCCATTACAAAATGGGCAATCATTTGCGCTGTGCCTGAAGCCATCAAAACGCTCGCTATACCCAATGCAGACCCGATAATAATCACTAATTCATAAGGAAACCGCCGTTTGATTTCACCAAATGTCAGTAATTTGAAAGCCAATAGGCCTGCAAGCATAACCAGCAAGCCTTTCACCAGAGGAAAAAACTCTAATGCAGCCCCCGCCAAAACCGTAACGAAAGATCCCGCAACCAGATAATTTTGTAAAGGAGATAAAAAATTTACTTCATTAACCGGCGTATAGAAATAAAAATTCTGTTTTAAATTTTCCCTTTTATCAAAATCCGGGCCGGCCGCCAACACCAAACTGTCTCCAGCCTGGAGTTCCGTTTCGGCCAGACGAGTCTGCAACACATGTTCCCCTCGATGAATCGCAACCACCGCAGCATCAAACTTATTACGGAACCCTGCCTCCTTGATAGTTTGCCCAATAAGACTGGAAGTATGTGCCAATACAACCTCGACAAAACTCTGCTTAAAACTCCCCTTATGCCCGGCTATCTCAATCCCGGCAATTGTCGAAAGTTTTTTTGCCTGCTGAACATCCCCGGAAAAAAGCAAGTGATCATTTTTCTGAATAACTTCATACGGCGAGACTGGAGAAATCAGGCGGTCCTTTCGATATATCTGGACTAAAAACAATCCTTCAAGTTGTCTTAATCCCGCTTCCTGGACCGTTTTTCCAATCACTGGTGAGGAAGGTCTAATCTTAGTTTCAATCAAATAATCTGTTGTATTTTCATCATCATCTTTATTTGATGGCAACATTCTGCTGGAAATAAATACAACTCCCAGTATACCGACTAGCAATAAAGGTAGTCCAACATACAAAAAATCAAACAAGCCCAAGCCTGGCAAACCGGCTTGCACGACAAAACCGTTGACGATCAGATTCGTAGAGGTTCCTATAAGGGTTAAGGTTCCTCCAAGAATAGCAAAATATGAAAGCGGTATTAAGAGCTTCGAAGGGAGGTGAAACCCATTCTTCCTGACGGCAGAAAGCATTGTCGCCACAACCGCAGTATTATTGAGGAATGCAGAACTGGAACCGATAAACAACCCCATCCTCAAGTAAGACAGGGTTAAATTTTTTGCGAACAGCTTCTTCGACAATGAAGAAACCCAGTTCGTTTTCTCAAACACCAAGCTAACAAGCAGCAAGGAAACCAATGTCACAAGTGCCGGGTTAACAAAGTTCGCCAGCATATCCCCCAAGGAGATTAAACCGCTTAAATAGTAGATAAAGACCAAACCACCAAACAGTTTAAACGGTTGGAACCGGCCTGTTGCCAGCAAAGCCAACAACAGAATAACCGACCCCAATACCCAGATTGGCTCACTACCTGCCAGCATTGACTGCACAGTCAACTACAAAAGCTCTTCAATCGATTTACATTGCCACTCCGGAAAATGCTTACAAATCAAGGCATTGAGATCTTTTTCAAACTCACTATACTCTCTGACAATTGCAGAAGCTGTTCCACCATCCGCTTTCGAAACAATCATACCCGCAGCCAAAGTTGCATTAGAGTACTTATCAATCACGATAAAACTCCCCGTACCTTTAATGTCATGGTATGGATCGAAAGCAATACTTTGGTTTAAGCGAAGTTGGCATTGCGCTATCTCGTTCAACTCTAACTGTTCAGCCGGATGTTGCACCAAAGTATTTACATCAATTTTATGGTCAATCCCTGTAAAACGGCCGGTTGTAACATTCGTAGCACGCTTGATTAAATAGTCATTGCCTGGCTTCATAGCCGTTTCACTCATCCAAACAAGCATCACAGAGAACTGATCGGAAACCTCCGGAAGATCCATCGACTTCACAATCATATCCCCACGACTGATATCGATCTCGTCCTCCAAAGTCAGCGTGACCGCCATAGGGGCAAAGGCAGACTCAACAGCCATTTCTTCCAGCGTTACCGCTGGCTGAATAACCTGTTTTACTTTCGATGTTTTTAAGGAAGGTAAAATGGTAATGTCATCACCAACCGAAATTTCTCCACCTGCAATCGTTCCACAAAATCCACGGAAATCCAGATGAGGGCGGTTTACATATTGAACAGGAAGACGGAAATGCTCTAAATCGGTATTATCGCCAATTTCGATATTATCAAGAAGCTGCATGAGAGGCTGCCCGGTAAACCAAGGCATTTTGTCACTAGGATTAACAACGTTATCGCCTGTCAAAGCTGATACCGGGCAGAAGATCGGAGATTCAATGCCTAGCTCTTTGGCAAACTCAGTGTACTGCTCTTTAATTTCTTCAAAACGCTGTTCACTAAAATCGACCAGATCCATCTTATTTACAGCAACAACAATATGCTTCATACCCAATAAATTGGTAATAAAGCTATGACGTCTGGTTTGAGTTTGCACACCATAACGAGCATCAATCAAAATGATTGCCAAATCCGCCGTTGACGCTCCTGTCGCCATATTTCGCGTGTACTGTTCATGCCCTGGGGTATCCGCGATAATAAATTTACGCTTATCAGTGGCAAAAAAACGATATGCGACATCGATAGTGATCCCCTGCTCACGCTCAGACTGCAAACCATCAACCAGCAGTGCAAGATCAATATCCTCACCGGTCGTGCCGTGCTTCTTGGAATCCTTGTTAATTGCCGCTAACTGATCTTCAAAGATCATTTTACTATCGTGCAGCAAACGGCCGATTAATGTACTTTTTCCATCATCTACACTTCCGCAAGTAATAAAGCGCAATAACTCTTTATTCTCATGCTGGTGCAAATACTCTTCAATGTTTGTTGCAATTAAGCTGTTTTGTTCTACTGCCATAATCCTGCTCCCTTAGAAATACCCTTCGATTTTCTTCTTCTCCATTGATCCAGCTTCATCATGATCAATCAAGCGACCTTGACGTTCAGAAACCTTCGTCAATAGCATTTCTTGGATAATTTCGGGGAGAGTATTCGCTTTGGATGGAACCGCTCCCGTTAATGGATAGCAACCCAGAGTTCTAAAACGCACCATTTCCATACGCGCCTGCTTACTTAAGTCTTCTGGCATACGGTTATCGTCAACCATAATCAGAGTTCCACCATATTCAACCACCGGACGTTCTTTAGCGAAATACAGGCTTGGAATTGGAACATTCTCTAAATAAATATATTGCCAGATATCAAGCTCAGTCCAGTTTGAAAGAGGGAAAACACGAATAGACTCGCCTTTACTGTGACGACCGTTATAAACATCCCAAAGCTCAGGGCGCTGGTTTTTTGGATCCCAGCGGTGATTTTTATCACGGAAAGAATAAATACGCTCTTTTGCTCGGGATTTTTCTTCATCGCGTCGCGCACCACCGAATACAGCATCAAACTGATATTGATCCAGCATCTGGCGCAAACCTTCTGTTTTCATAATATCGGTATGCATACTTGAACCGTGTTCAAAAGGAGAAATATTCATTTCCTTTCCGCGCGGATTGATATGCACAATCAAATCCATCCCAACCTCTTGAGCACGACGATCACGAAATTCAATCATTTCCTTAAATTTCCATGTCGTATCAACATGAACCAAAGGAAAAGGAGGAGGCCCAGGAAAAAAAGCTTTTTGTGCCAAATGCAGCATCACCGAAGAATCTTTCCCAATACTGTAAAGCATCGCCGGATTTTCAAATTCCGAGACCACCTCACGAATAATATGAATTGACTCCGCTTCTAACTTACGCAAATGCGTCAATCTTTTTTCATCTATCTGCATACTTACACGCTTCTTTTTTTGTTAAAACTAAAAATTGCAACAGGGTTAAATGTCCAAAACCCTAAGTGTCTTTTAACCTCAATCATAGCCCAAGTATTCCATAAAATCACGGAAACCGTGGTCGCGATCGACACCCCTAAAGCATCATATTTCTGGACTAAAAGCACACTCAAAACAATATTTATTAGCGCTGCAATCAGCATGATATCGCGCATCTTCGTCTCTTTTCCAGTCATGGACAAAAGATATCCGACCGAACCAAACGCAACATTTATCATTTGTCCAACAGCTAAAATCATTAACATCTCGCTCCCCGAAACATATCCGCTGCCAAACCAGCCCATAACCCATTCAGGGAAGAAGAACAGAACAATAGTTGGAAGCAAAACAACAGCAAGTAATATCACAGAGGAAATGTGCGCCAAGTCAGCTATAGCTTGAAGGTTATTTTCCTTGTAAAAACGCGCGTATCTCGGTGCCGTCAAAGAATTAATCGCGATTAAAATCAAGCTCGTCACCAAAACAGTTCTCGATGCTGCCGAATAGATCCCAACTTCTTCAGAAGTCGAAAAAATACCTAGAATCACCACATCGGACCACGCCATAACCAAAGCTCCTGAAGAAATTAGCAACATTGGCCACCCCTCTTGAATTAGGGATACAAAACGAATTCTCTCCAGTTGCTCAAAACGAATTTTTAAAAACCATCTATATATAAAATATATACAACTAACTAAGAATCCTGCAACAACCGACACAATCACCAAGTTTAAACTCAAAAAATCAATGAACCACAAATAGCCAACAATCACTAATGTAACTGAAGGAGGCAGAACAGATTGCAATGCTGTTGCAAAAATCGGATGACCATATCCTTTAAAAGCCTCCCCCATTACAAAAACGATAGACATTGGAAAAATAGATAGTGCGAATAACCGGAGTGGCAAAGAGAATTCGGGTTTGTTAAAAACATATTCAGCGAATAAATCTGAAGTAACTACGATTAAAATTGTAAAAAACACGCCAACATAAAAAGTCAATTTCAGAGATGAAAAAACATATCCACTGGAAACATGAGGTTTATCTGGTAAATGAGCAGCAACTTGCTTTAGTAAAACATTGTCTAACCCAACTCGTGTAAAAACCGCCATAATTGTTACGATCGTCAAAGCGAGAGAATATAACCCAAAGTCCTCAGTTCCAAGAAAACGCGCAAAAATTAAAGTAGACAGAAATAAAAGCCCCGCTCCTAATGAGCGAACAACTAATGTCCAAATCCCCTTTCCGAGCAATTCTTTTAATGTCACCTAAACCACACTTCTATAACAAGATAATTTTTCATTAAAAATAACGCTATTACATCAATCATTCCCAAACAAATCCCGAGTGTAGACCTTTTCTTTTACGTCGAGGATTTCGTCGGTCATTCGGTTTGCCACAATCAAATCGGCTTTATTTTTAAATTCTGCGAGATCCGAAATAACTTCCGATCTAAAGAATTCCGATTCTTTTAGCGCCGGTTCATAAACAACCACCTTAATACCCTTGGCTTTTACGCGTTTCATAATACCTTGAATGGCACTGGCACGGAAGTTGTCAGATCCCTGCTTCATTACCAATCGATAAATTCCAACTACCTTAGGATTACACTTTACAATCTGTTCAGCAATAAAATCTTTACGCGTCGTATTGGTTTGCACAATGGCTGCGATCAAATTCTGCGGAACATTTCTATAATTAGCGAGTAGTTGCCGGGTATCTTTCGGTAGACAATAACCACCGTAACCAAAACTAGGATTGTTGTAGTGATCACCTATACGGGGATCCAGCCCGACCCCTTTAATGACCTGCCGGCTATCCATCCCCAAGCTCTCGCAATATGAATCCAGCTCGTTGAAGTAAGAGATACGCATCGCCAGATAGGTATTTGAAAAGAGCTTAACCGCTTCGGCTTCTGTCGATTGCGTAAACAGAACCGGAATTTGTTCCGCCGGCTTCAGAGCTCCTTCAATTAACAGACCTGCAAAAACTCGTGCTCGCTCGGATTCTTCACCAACAATAATTCGCGAGGGGTGCAAATTATCATAGAGAGCCTTACCTTCTCGCAGGAACTCCGGCGAAAATAAAATATTATCGCAACTGAACCGCTCTCTGATTTGCTGCGTATATCCGACAGGCACCGTCGATTTAATGACCATAACCGCTTTTGGATTAATCGCCAATACATCTCTGATAACCGCTTCCACACTGGATGTATTAAAGGCGTTCGTCTCTACGTCATAGTCTGTAGGCGTTGCTATTATAACGAAATCTGCGTTTTTGTATGCTTGATCTTTATCTAAAGTTGCGGTCAGATCAAGTTCTTTATTTTTTAAAAAATCACTGATTTCTGTGTCAATGATCGGCGATTTTCTCTTATTTAATAAGTCGACTTTTTCAGGAACGATATCGATCGCGACAACTTCATGGTGTTGTGCCAATAAAACGGCCAATGAAAGCCCTACATACCCCGTTCCAGCAACTGCAATTTTCATATTACTTAGAAACCCTATCCAAATTAATCTTCTAACATCGAGAATCATGTAGATGCTAAGAGCTTATCCTTCTCAGCACCTGCCAAATCGACCTAGAATAGAAGATCAAACCGTATAATCGCAACGCCCAATCAGAAATTTAACAAAACTTTAAAACGCCAAAACACCACTGTTGTCGCTTTACTCCACTGTAACCGACTTAGCTAAATTCCTTGGCTGATCAACGTCCGTTCCCTTTATCAAAGCGACATGATAGGCAAGCAGTTGCAAGGGAATATTGAAGGTAATCGGGGCGGTAATTCGGCCAACATTCGTCGTGGCCTTAACCACCTTCATACCACCTTCCGAGTCGGTATTGGCATTTTCATCCTCGAAGACGATCATTTGGCCGCCACGAGCACGGACTTCCTGCAAATTCGACTTTAATTTTTCTAAAAGATCGTCATGTGGCGCTATCGCAATGACCGGCATATATTCATCAATCAGCGCCAGCGGGCCGTGCTTCAATTCACCGGCTGGATAGGCTTCGGCGTGAATGTAACTAATCTCTTTCAGCTTAAGCGCCGCTTCCATGGCAATCGGATACATGGTTCCGCGCCCTAAAAACAGCGCACTGCTTTTATCGGCAAAACGCTTGGCAATCTCTTTAATTTCATCTTCGTGATTTAATGCATTGCGAATCAAACCTGGTAGCTTTTGCAATCCCTGAACAATAATTCGCTCGCGTTTCTGGGTTAGACGCCCCTGCACCTTCCCCAGAGTCGTCAACAGCAAGGACAAGGCAACTAATTGCGTGGTAAAGGCTTTGGTTGAGGCCACCCCCACTTCCGGCCCGGCATGTGTCAAGAAAACCAAATCGGACTCTCTTGTCAGGCTAGACTCAGGAACATTACAAATGCTTAAGGTCGGACAATTCAGGTTTTTCACATCGCGCTTTTGCTTAATCTGCTGCAATGCAGCCAAAGTATCCGCCGTTTCGCCCGACTGACTGATCGTTACAAACAATGTGTCGCTCAACAAGACGGGGTTTCGATAGCGATACTCGCTGGCAACCTCAATAAAGCACGGCAAGCCGATAATATCTTCAAACCAGTATTTCGCCACCATTCCGGCGTGATAACTGGTTCCGCAGGCGATGATTTGAATTTGCGAAATAGACGCAAACAACGTCTCAGCCTGGTGTCCGAAAGCACTGGTCAACACGCTTTCCTGAGTAATGCGGCCTTCCAAAGTATCGATCACCGATTGCGGCTGCTCGAAGATCTCTTTATGCATGTAATGACGGTGTTCGCCAAGCTCGACAGCGGTCGATGACAAATTCGAACGTTTGATCTCACGCTCAACTTTTTTACCTTCAACGTCGACAATTTCTAGCTCATCACGCTTAATGCGGGCAACATCTCCCTCCTCCAGGAAGATAAAATTCTGCGTGACAGGCAGCAAAGCAGACACGTCCGAGGCGATGAAATACTCACCCAGACCGACACCGATAACCAGCGGACTGCCTTTACGGGCGGCGATCAAAGTATCAGGATTATCGATCGCCATGACACCCAAAGCATAAGCGCCTTTAAACTCTCGCAAAGCATTTTGCACAGCTTGAAATAGAACCTGATCTTTGGAAAGATTCGGTTCTTTCAAGGCTTCTTGCAAGTATTTATGAATACTGTGGGCAACAACCTCGGTATCAGTCTGTGAAGTAAAGCGATAACCCAAAGCTAACTGTTCGCTTTTCAGCTCCTGATAATTTTCGATAATACCGTTATGCACCACAGCAACTTCATTATTGCAGATGTGCGGGTGAGCGTTATTTTCGGCAGGAATTCCATGTGTCGCCCAACGGGTATGTGCGATACCAATATACCCCGCCAAACTGGAATCGGAAGCTTTAATCTTATCTTTCAGATCCTGAATCTTTCCGAGCGAGCGGATACGCTGCAGCTTGAGATCATCATCAATTACCGCAACACCTGAGGAATCATACCCCCGATATTCAAGGCGCTTCAAACCTTCCAATAAAATCGGGGTAACGTTTCGTTCCGCAATACCGCCAACAATTCCGCACATAACTAATCGACACCTAAAAATAAGCAAAAATTATTGTCGATTATAGCAGAAATCCCCGTTTCCACCGGTTTGTACGAAGCGGATTTTACCTCTTGGAAAACAGCAAAAACTTTTTCGATAAAAAACAATTCGTTACGCTTCAGGCCTTCAACACAAAACGATTTCTACCGAAAAAAACTGCTTAAAACCTGGGCATTATTCCTCTAAAGAAACGCTGACCGGTGTTAATTTCCAAATATCCTTGTTATATTCTTGCATGGTGCGATCGGTCGAGAAAATCCCACTGCAGGCTGTATTCAGAATACTCATTTTGATCCATTCGGACTGATTCAAATAGGCCGAAGCGGCAATTTGCTGCTCCGTTATGTAAGCATGAAAATCGGCCAGCGTCATCCACGGATCGTTAGGGCTGCGCATCGAGTGAATAATGTCGTCAAACAACCCCGGCTCGAATTGATTGAAGTGACCACTCTCCAGCAGTCCCATCACCGCCTGCAATTCATAGCACTGATCAATATAACCCTGTGGATTATAATGCGGACGCAGCGCTTCCACTTCCGGGGTATGCAAACCAAACAAAAAGAAGTTTTCCGGGCCGACTGCTTCACGAATTTCGACATTGGCACCATCCAAAGTACCGATGGTCAGAGCCCCGTTCATCATAAACTTCATATTCCCGGTTCCGGACGCTTCCTTACCGGCAGTCGAAATCTGTTCGGACAGATCGGTCCCCGGACAGATCACTTCCATAGCCGAAACCCGGTAATTGGGGAAGAACACGACTTTCAATTTATCGCCGACATCCGGGTCCGAATTCACCACTTCGGCAACATTATTGATCAGCTTGATAATTTGCTTTGCCATTGCGTAACCGGGTGCCGCTTTCCCACCGAAAATAACACTTCGATTGGTCCAGTTCTCCATATCCCCGCGTTTGATTCGCGAATAAAGATGAATCACATGCAAAACATTTAACAATTGGCGCTTATACTCATGAATGCGTTTGACCTGAACATCAAACATCGAATCGACATTCAGTTCAACACCTGTCTGTTTTTTAATCAAACCGGCCAAACGCTTTTTGTTATTACGCTTAACGATTGCCCACTTATTCTGGAATCCGGCATCGGTCGCATAAGGTTTCAAGTTACTTAATTGACTGAGATCGGTAATCCATTCTTCACCGATGGTGTCATTAAGCAATTCTCGAAGCTCTGGGTTACACATCGCCAACCAGCGACGCTGGGTAACGCCATTGGTTTTGTTATTGAATTTTTCCGGCCAGATTTCATAAAAATCATGAAACAGTCCCTCTTTAAGAAGATTGGAGTGCAGCTCAGCCACTCCATTCACAGAATGACTACCGACAATCGCCAGATAGGCCATGCTCACGTTATTATGCTCGTCGATAATCGACATGCGTCTTTGGCGCTGCAGATCGGCCGGCCACTTCATCGCAACCTGCATTAAAAAGCGACGGTTGATTTCGTAAATAATTTCCAACGGTCTCGGCAACAGACGTTCAAATAGGCTGACAGGCCATTTTTCCAAGGCCTCCGGTAACAGAGTATGATTGGTATACGCCATGGTTTGCGTGGTGATTTTCCAAGCCTCATCCCATTTAATCCCCTCTTTGTCGACCAAAAGGCGCATCAGTTCGGCAACGGCCAGACTCGGGTGGGTATCATTCAATTGAAAGGCGTTGTATTCGGCAAACCTGCTAAAGCCGTCATTATGCTTTTTCCACTGTGCAATCACATCCTGCAAGCTCGCGGAAACCAAAAAGTATTGCTGCTTCAGACGCAACTCTTTACCGTTTTCGCTACTATCGTTCGGGTAAAGCACCATAGTGATATTTTCAGCTTCGGATTTTTTAGCGATCGCTTCATGATAAGAACCGGCATTGAATTCCGTCAGGTTAAAACCTTCTTGAGCCGAGGCCGACCACAAACGCAGAGTATTCACGGTCTGGTTCTTATAGCCAGGAATCGGCACATCGAATGGAATCGCCTGAATCTCCTCGGCATTTTCCCAATGCACGGTCAATTGTCCGCTATGCGGATCCGTATATTGACGGGATGCCCCGCCGAACTTGACAACACGCGTATATTCGCTGCGCATGACTTCCCACGGATATTGCCCCGTTCCCAGCCAATGATCCGGCTCTTCCACCTGAAAACCGTTCTGGATGCGCTGACGGAACATACCATATTCGTAACGCAGACCATATCCCATCACCGGTAGCTGCAAAGTCGCACAACTATCCATAAAACAGGCTGCCAGCCTTCCCAAGCCGCCGTTACCAAGTCCGGCATCCCGCTCGCTATCCTCAATCTCTTCCAGACTCAAGGTAAGGTCGTGCATCGCCTCGGCGGCTTCGTGTTCAATTCCCAAGTTAAGCAGGTTATTGCTTAAGGAGCGACCTATCAAAAACTCCATCGACAGGTAATAGGCTTTTTTAAGATTCTGATTATTGTAGGCGTGCCAGGTTTCTTTCCAGTAGGTCATCAGGCGGTCACGCGTGGTATAGGAAAGGGCTTTAAACAAATAATAATCTTCCGAGCCGGGATTTCTCCCCATAAAATGACATAAGTATCGAAGAAAGTCCGTCTCAATCGACTCTCGATCTAAACCGGTGTGCTGCAACATATCGGCAATACACTCCAGACGAACTGCTTCATTTACACTAGCCATCTTCAAGTCTCCTGCATATACAGTTTCAAATAGTGCTTAACACTGGCCTTCCACCCGAAATCCTGTTCCATTGCCGTTTTTTGCAAAGCTTGCCAAGTACGTTTTTTGGAAAAAAGAAAAATCGAGTGCAGCATAGTCGATTTTAAAGCATGGTAACTCGGATCGTAAAATACGAACCCTGTCGCCGTTCCGGCTTTCAAATGCTCTTGAGTCGCATTAACGACGGTATCCGCCAACCCTCCGGTATGGTGAACAATCGGCGGCGTTCCGTAAGCCAGACTGTACATCTGATTCAAACCGCACGGTTCGAAACGCGACGGCATCAAAAACATATCCGCTCCTGCCTCGACATGGTGAGCCAGAGTTTCCGAATAGCTGATAAACGCCCAAACTCGCTTCGGATAATCCCGCGCAAAATTCAACAATGCCTGTTCAAAATATTTATGCCCGGTTCCGACAAACACAAAATTGGCATTCGTCTGATCTAACAGATCCGGAAGAACCTGGAGAACAAGATCAATCCCCTTCTGCTCGACTAAACGGCCGACCAAACCAATTAAAGGCGCTTCAAGCCAAGAATCCATCGACTCGACAATTTGCTCTTCGGTCATTTGCGCTGCGCTGGCCAATTCGGACAATAAAAACGCTTTATTGCGCTTCTTACCGGCCACTCGACCTTTTTTGAGGGAGTAATTTTCGTGCAAGAACTGATCGGTCTGCGGATTCCAGGTTTCGGTATCGATGCCATTGAGAATCCCGACCAAACGCCCCTCTTCGGCACGTTTCAGCAAAATACCTTCGAAACCGTAACCAAACTCCTGATAACAAATCTCTTTGGCATAGGTCGGACTTACCGTCGTTACCCAATCCGCATAGGCAATCCCTGCCTTGAGCATGGAGAAATTCCCCCAAAACTCGACCCCTTCCGAGTGCCACAAAGATTGCGGAACATACAGGCCGTCAAACAGCGATTTCGGAAAGCTCCCCACATAAGCCATATTATGAATGGTAAAGATACACTTCGGAGCTGCAGCCTCCTGCTTGAGCAAAGCCGGCACCAATCCGGTTTGCCAATCATTAGCGTGAACAACATCCGCCTTCCATTTCAGGCCACCGCGATCCATCGCCAACTCGGCCACCACTTTCGAGAACACACCGAAACGCTCGCCGTTATCCCACCAATCACCGCCATCTTCCGCCAAATACGGGTTACCCGGGCGGTCGAACAACTCAGGAATATCAACTAACCAAACCGGGAAATCCAATCCTTTTTCCGTTGAGGCTTTTAACTGCAAAATATTGGCTGTAAAAGTTTTGCCACAAGCACCGGTTGGAATTTCTGCAATCTTTTTATAACTTCCCTCCGGCAGTTTTTCCATTACCGCTCTGTAAGCAGGAATAATCAATCGCACTGAGTGCTTCATAGAAGCCAAAGTATTCGGTAAACTCGCGGAAACATCGGCCAACCCTCCGGTTTTAATCAGCGGGTGGGCTTCCGAAGCAGCAAATAAAATATTCATATCAAATCCAAAGTGTGAAATGCTTTAACAGGTTCTTTATATTCAGACAAGAACCTGCCTCCAATTATTAAATTTTTAATACCAACAACCCCAAAGGTGGAAGCGTCAGCTCTACCGAGCAAGGCTGATTCATCCATGGCACAGGCTCACTTTGAATATAACCGCCGTTGCCGATATTGCTCCCAAAGAACATCGCAGCATCCGAGTTTACAATCTCTTTATAAACGCCTTCCTGCGGTAAACCGATTCGATAATACTCCCTCGGCACCGGTGTAAAGTTGAATAAGCAGATCAAAGTTTCCTCTTCCGATTTACGCATAAAACTCAATACCGATTGACTGTAATCATGACAATCGATCCATTCAAACCCTTCCGAATCAAAATCATGTTTATACAGCGCAGGCGACTGACGATAGAGGTAATTCATTGCCTGAGAGAACCGTTGAATCCCCTGATGCAATGGGTATTCACACAAATGCCAGTCAAGGCTGCGCGCTTCGCTCCACTCACCCCATTGCGCAAACTCCCCTCCCATAAAGAGCAGTTTTTTACCTGGATGTAAAATCTGATAACCGAGTAACAAGCGCAAATTCGCCGCTTTCTGCCAATCATCACCCGGCATCTTGCCAATCAAAGATCCTTTCATATGCACCACTTCGTCATGTGAAAGCGGCAGCACGAAATTTTCGGTGTATGCATACATTTGACTGAACGTCAGGTCATTATGATGATAAGAACGGAAAATCGGCGGCTTTTCCAAGTAATCCAAAGTGTCGTGCATCCAGCCCATATTCCACTTCATCGAGAAACCCAACCCCCCCATCCAGGTTGGACGGGATACCATCGGCCAAGAAGTCGACTCTTCCGCCATCACCACGGCCCCCGGGCACTGAATATGAACCTGTTCGTTCAACGCGCGTAAGAAAGTAATCGCATCCAGATTTTCACGACCGCCGAATTCATTCGGCAACCATTGCCCTTCTTCACGCGAATAATCCAGATACAACATCGAGGCAACCGCATCAACACGCAATCCGTCGATATGCAGCTCTTTAACCCAATACAGTGCATTCGCAATCAAGAAGTTACGGACCTCATTGCGTCCGAAATTGAAAATATAAGTCCCCCAATCCTGATGTTCGCCACGGCGCGAATCTTCATGCTCATACAAAGCACTACCGTCAAAACGTCCAAGAGCAAATTCATCCTTTGGAAAATGCGCCGGTACCCAATCTAGGAAAACACCAATGTCATTCTGGTGGCAAAGATCAACCAGATAACGGAAATCATCCGGCGAGCCGAAGCGGCTGGTCGGCGCAAAATACCCTGTTGCCTGATAACCCCAAGACTGATCCAAAGGGTGCTCGGTAATCGGTAACAGTTCGATATGGGTATAGCCCATCCATTTAAGGTACTCCACTAAACGGTGTGCAGCTTCACGATAACTCAAAAACTCGCCGTTCTCATCTCGTTGCCAGGAACCAAGATGCACTTCGTAGATATTGATCGGTTCACCTTGCCAGTCGAATTTTTCTCTGCGTTGCAGCCAGCCACTATCCTGCCATTCATATGCGGACTCGTACACTAAACAACCGGTACTCGGGCGCTTTTCCATAGCAAAAGCATAAGGATCGATTTTCACGAAGCAGTGGCCGGTATCACGGTTGCGGATCTCGAATTTATAAAGGTCACCATGCTGCATCCCCGGGATAAACAACTCCCAGATCCCGCTACCGCCTAACACGCGCATCGGGTGGCGCAGACCATTCCAACCGTTGAAATCACCGATTACCGAAACCCGTTCCGCCGACGGTGCCCAGACTCGAAAGACAACGCCCGAAATACCATCGATTTCACACGGATGCGCTCCGAGTTTTTCATAAATATTCCAATGCTGACCTTCGGCAAACAGATGACTGTCCAGCTCACCCATTTGCGGAGAAAAACTATATGGGGATACTCGAGAGTAAATTTGTCCGCTCTCTTCATGCCATTCAAGAAGAGGATGGGACGGCAGATATTCCAGCTGGGATTCATCCAGCTCAACTTGAAATAAGCCAGTTTCGAAATAGGAGTCAAAAACTAAACGCTCGCCATTATCCAACAGCAATTCACAGCCTTTCGCGGTCGGCTTCCAAGCACGAAACACCCAGCGCCCCTCTTCTAAAAGGTGACAACCCAAAAATTCGAAAGGATCGTAATGCCTTCCATTTTGTAATTTCTCTAAATGACTGTTGAAAATTGCCTTCAATGTGGCTTCAGAGGTTTGAGGTGAGGTTTCTTTAGACATAATTTTTCTTCTTATTCAACATTCAGAACATCTACCGATGATTCAATTCGACCAGAATATGAATACTTCCAGCCAACCCAGGGTCAACCTGCGACCAGTCGAACTGCCATCGCCAATTCTTTTCCGTGGTACCAGGTACATTCATGCGATGCTCTGAATCCAAAGCCAACCAATCCTGCATCGGCACAATCAGAGTGTCCGCAATCGAATCAAAACCGGCTGCGATCAACAACCAAGGCATTTCCAACGGCAATTTAGCCGCCAATAAAGCCTCTTTACCAATACTGCTCAGTTGCTCATCAATCCAGAGCTGAGTACCGGAATCAAGCTCCTGATACCACCCCAAAGTAGTATCGTTATCATGCGTTCCAGTATAAACCACGGAGTTTTGCACTTGCTCGTTCAAAGCGTGCGGATTATCAGGCAAACCATTAAACCCAAACTGCAAAATCGACATACCCGGCAACTTGAAACGTTCTTTCAGAGCCACGACCTCCGGTGTAATCAGACCCAGATCTTCCGCAACAAGCGGCAAGTCGGGAAAACATTTCTGCAGCTCGGCCAACAGCTCGTCACCAGGGGTTTCCATCCAGCGGCCGTTAATGGCAGTTTCTTCATTAGCCGCAATCTCCCAGCACGCCTGAAAACCTCGGAAATGATCAATGCGAATCAGATCAAACTGTTTCAATGCGGCCGAAACCCGGTGCCTCCACCATTCAAAGCGATCCTTTTTCATTACCTGCCAGTCATAATGAGGATTCCCCCAACGCTGTCCGGTTTCCGAAAAATAGTCAGGCGGCACCCCGGCAACCACTTGCGGATTCAAATTTTCGTCCAGTCTGAATAATTGCGGATTCGCCCAAACATCTGCACTGTCGTAAGCAACAAAAATAGGCATATCACCAAACAGCTGAATCCCAAGCTTATTGGCATCGGCCTTTAACTTCATCCACAGAGTTTCCAGCGCAAACTGCTGCTTTTTTAAATGATCAATAAGATCTGCATGATGATCCGCAAATTCGGCTAAAGCCTTCGGCTTGCGCATTTTCAGCTCATTTGGCCAGTCCCTCCAGCTTTGATGCGACTGAACATGACGAATCGCCATAAACAACGCATAGTCCTCAAGCCAGTGAGGCGGCGCTTTCTTGTACGCCTTAAAGGCCTTAGCATCCACTGAAGTTTCCCAATCCTCAGGCAAAAGCGATGGGTTCACTGCAAAGGCTGAAACGGCATTGTAAGGAGAAAGATCATCGTGAGGTTCCGTTAATGGCAACATCTGCCAGATTTTCAAACCGGCACTATGCATCCAATCTAAAAATTTCCAGGCTTGATGATTTAAAACACCGAGCTTACCCGAATCATTCGGTAAAGAGGTTGGATGCAAGAGCACACCGGCTTGTCTGGGATTCACCAAATACTTCTCCTATACATCAAAGGCCACACCTTGAAAGCAAACCGTTCAAGATCAAAATATCACATCTATTAATTCCGTCGCATAGTGCCGGAGTTTTCCATCTCTCCGCCGCCGCTGGAAATAGGAACATCAAGGGTTTCCGGCGGCTCAACCTTGAGCAGTCGATATAAACGCATCAACTGACGACGGTACAAACGATCAAAGCTTTTTACACTGTCGGACGGATTGTAATCACCGAACCACCAGAACCAATCCGACCCTTCGCAAACAGCTAACTGATTGGTCGCCGCATCCGCTTCGCCAGACGACAAATCACCGGAAGCCATCACTTCGTCATAACATTCTTTAGCCTCAACCAACAAATCCCAGCCGCGGTTTTTATCCTTATCTCCAATCCAGGTGGAGAAAGAACCATACACCCAACTTCCTGCTTTCAAGGTTGGCAGATGTCGCAACTTTGCGCCTGACTCCAAAGCATCGCTGAACGTCGTCATCTCAATCCTCGGGTGACTGCTAAGCTTGTCATACAATGCAGACAGGAAATGCTGAGCATTATCAGGATAATATTCCCAAGCGTTCTCACCATCGAGAATAACCGTTACCACATGCTCCTCCACTTCATCACCAAGGAAATTGCCTATATTCTGCAAGTGGTGCACGAAGTCTCCGGCAGCATCCTGCGGATTCCAGTCCTTATACTGAAAGCCGATCAGATCAGACAAACCATCGTCACGGAAGAACAAGGCACAATTTTGCGAAGCATGCTGCAAAGGCTGATAAAGTGCTTTTTTACTGTTCAGATCATGCTCATCGATATGCGACGCTTCACATGAATGGCGCCAAACCCCCTCGCCGGAAGCGGTCCACTTGAAGCCGTATTCGTCCAACAAACCCACTGCGGCACTGCTTAAAGCCCCTTCGGACAACCACACGCCTTTCGGCTTATGCCCAAAGTATTGATCAAAGACCTCCATACCTTTTTCCATATGCCATTTTGCCCGCTCGTAACCATCGGGATATTCCGGCGCTTCCGGCAACGGAGCGTGCGGCATGGCATCTTTGGTGGTATTAAAGTCAATCAGCAGCGGAACAATCGGATGACCGTAAGGCGTCATCGAAATTTCAATACGTCCTTCTTCCTGAAGCTTTTTATAACGAGGGATCACACTGCCCAAAGCATCTTTAATCACTTCGATCATCATTTTCTGATCGCCAGCATCAAAGTTATTACCCTTGTCCATCAACTGCTGGATTCGTTCATCGTCCTGGCGCAAACCCATCCCCATCCAAGCTAAGTGGTACCACATCAATAGGTCGACAAAAAACTGGTCAGACAGATAGTTCAAACAATACGGATCAAAATGGTCTCCTTTCTGATGACAGGTGACCATCTCGGCAAGTGATTTGAATTTAGGCAAGGTATCAATCATTGTCGGTCCGTTAGCGCGTAAACAGGCCGCAATAATTTCCTCTTTAGCCATGATATCTTGCGGAATCGGTTCGACACCGGCCACCCAATTGAGTAACGGATCACTCATTGGCGTTCCATGCTCCAACCAAGCGGACATCTGCTGATCGTAGTCATCCAACTGCTCCAGCAGAACCGGTGCAAAATTGACCACAACCTTCGCCTGCGGAAACTCTTCCAAATGCCACGCCATGTCGGTGTAATCTTTTATGGCGTGCAAATACACCCAAGGCAAACGATAGACGCCGTCCAAACCATCTCGATAATGCGGTTGATGCATATGCCAACACAACACTACCTTAATGCGTTTTTTCTCCATCTTTTTCTCCTAAAATTTTCGTTAAAGCTCTCGGGTATGATTTACTTCTATCTCAACATATGAATTTTCTGACCAAGCATATCCGGCGTCACCAGAACAATGCCTGAAGACTCTTCAACATAGAAACGCTCGGCATCCGCGACCGGATCCTCTCCAATAATCGTTCCGGGCGGGATAGAAGCCCCCTTATCAATTACCGCATTTTGAATTCGACAATGACGCCCAACCTCTACACGCGGCAATAAAACCGAGTCTTTAATCAAAGAATAACTATGGATCCGCGAACCACTTCCAACAACGGAACGTTTGATTCGCGCACCCGAGATAATACAACCGCCGGCGACTAAAGAATCGATCGCCTCCCCTCGACGACCTTCGTCATCAAAAGTGAATTTCGCAGGCGGCATCTGCGCCTGATAGGTCCAAATCGGCCAGTCTCGGTTATATAGATTTAATTCAGGTTCAATCGAACACAAGTCCAGATTCGCTTTCCAGAAAGATTCAATTGTCCCGACATCACGCCAGTACAACGGATCGCCCTTCTCATCAACAAACGGGTAAGCGCGAACCACCTGATCTTCAATAATGGAAGGAATAATATCTTTACCGAAGTCTCGGGAAGAATCCGGGTTATCACTGTCTTCAATCAGTTTCTGGTATAAAAATTCGGTCGAGAAGATATAGATCCCCATCGAAGCCAGTGCCATATCCGGCTTGCCTGGCATCGAATCAGGATCAGCAGGCTTTTCAGTAAATTTGGTAATTTGAAAGTCTTCATTCACCGACATGACACCGAAACCTTTGGCTTCCTCGCGCGGCACCTCGATACAACCGATCGTGACGTCGGCACCTGAGCGCGAATGATCCAGCAACATTTTGCTGTAGTCCATCGAATAGATGTGATCTCCGCCCAAAACCAATACATACTCCGGAGTATGACGACGCATGATGTCGAGATTCTGGTATAAGGCATCCGCCGTTCCTTTGTACCAGTCCTTATCGACACGCTGCTGAGCAGGTAACAACTCAACAAACTCACCCACTTCATAGCGCATAAAACTCCATGCACGTTGAATATGACGAATCAGAGAGTGAGACTTATATTGTGTCAATACTCCGATCTTACGAATCCCTGAATTAACACAGTTGGAAAGAACAAAATCGATAATTCGGTATTTCCCACCAAAAGGAACCGCCGGCTTCGCCCTCCAACGTGTCAACTCCTTCAAACGGCTACCTTCGCCACCAGCCAAAATCAATGCCAAGGTTTTTCGAGTTAAGTGAGTCGACGTTTTCGTTTCGCTATAATATTTCATTCACGATAATCCTCTATATGGAAACTAGGTTTTTAATACCCGCTGGACCGTATAAATACGGCTCTTATAATCTAAATCCAAGTTGCAGCGCTTGGAAAGCCTGGCATAAAGAGTGTCCGTTAAGAAAGGGGGGGGTCTTGCATACTTCTCAATATCTTCATGTTTACACCTAACAATCGGCAATATGTAGCAGAAGAAACAACTCTTCCCGTTTTAATCGTACCGACCCGTCAGGCGCAGCGGCGATCAGACCAACAGAAACCTGTCAACCGGAATGCCGAACCTGAACAAAGACCAAAAAACATCTAGCACCTTTTACACCAAGATTGCTATCTTCTACTAAGCCTAATACTTCAAGCGGCAACATTTTTTTTTGCAAGTCCTTTTTAATAAACAAACCTCACAAAATACAGGCTTTTTCACTAAGCGTTAATTTTCACTTAAGATTCAAACCTTAAAAAAACTCTTGGGGAAAATTCCACAAGAGTGCACTTGCACCAATAAAGCATCCAGCTTCATTCCGATGCAAGCCATCAGATACAATGCAAAACGCCTTTCCTTACCCGACAGCCATGATTATTCGCAATAAATTGCACTCTTCTCTTAACACTGCCAAAAAGTGAAGATTTTGCACCAATAACGTTTACATTTTGCCAACTGACGATCATATTTTTTTGAACTATTTGTGACGCATCTCCGAGCTTTGCAGTCGGATTTTCACACCCTTTACGCGCAACGCCGGCACCTGTCGCCATGATAAAAAAACGACGCACAGAGAAAACTGCGTTCAACCCTGACACATGATTGATGCGACTCAACGGCAACCGAACAAGACAAGTGTCGTATGATTTGGTGAATTCGCCAACCAAGGCAAGAAAAGAGTGCGAAGTCGTTCTAAAGAATAGCTCTAGAAAAACAATAACTTGACTATAGAGAAAACAAAAAAATTGGTGAAGAAAAGACGATTGAAAAGTCACTCGCTGAGTTTTGCCGGGATGCAACTGTAAAAATTGCCAGAGTGTTTCGATAAGCACCATTTTCCCGATCTGCATTATCAACGCTCCCGAGACAAGCGGCGTTGATGTAAAGCAAAACAGTGTAGTCTAACTTGCATAAATAGAATCCAACCCTTCGCAAATAAGATGGTTTAGAAAAGTGTGCGCTTCCTGAATTCTCGCAGTTTCCACACAGTCGATTCTGAAACAGATATCAGCCAACTCGCTCAGACGGCTTTCCTCTCGACCGGTCATAGCAATCGAAAAGCAGCCTATCCGCTTGGCTTCTTCAACCGCTTCAACAACATTCTGACTATTACCGGAAGTCGACATCGCGATCACAATATCACCTTTCGAAGCCAAGGCTTCAATCTGGCGGGCAAAGACGCTTTGAAAAGCGTAATCATTGCTATGCGCCGTCAAAATCGAACTATCGGTCGTCAAGGCCAGCGAAGCCAATGGACGACGATCTTTGACATAACGCACCATCAACTCGGCAGCCATATGCTGGGCATCTGCTGCACTACCACCATTGCCCAACCACAAGACTTTACCGCCTTTATCAAGCGATTCGGCAATTTTCTCGACCATTGCCACTATATCTTCACGTCGCTGCAAGACCGATTCTATTGCTGCATGGTGCGACTGCAACGCATGCTCAAAACCTATCCGTACCATTAGATTACGCTATTCTTTATCGTGATTGTTAATTTTTTCGACCAAATTAGTCGTCGAAAAACCTTGCCAGAAAGAGAGAACCTCAACCGACCCGCCGTTTTCCCAAACGCAGTGCGCGCCAGCGATCTCTTCAGGACGGTAATCTCCGCCTTTTACCAAAACATCCGGTTTCAACTTACAGATTAAACGCTCTGGCGTCTCCTCGGAAAACGGCACAACCCAGTCGACACAACTCAATGCCGAAAGCAGCTCCATCCGTCCTTCCAATGGAACGATCGGACGTGTCGGACCCTTTAATTGCTGGACGGATTCATCCGAATTGACCGCAACAATCAATCGATCACCCATACGGGCAGCCTCGTTCAAATAACGCACATGGCCACTATGCAACAGATCGAAACATCCGTTGGTAATCACCACTCGCTCACCATTGCTTTGCGCAATACGAACCAATTCCAGTAATTCATCTTCGTTCAAGGCGACATAGCCCTGATGACGCAGGGATGCCTTAATCACCTCATCCAACTCCGCCTTGGAAACCGTCGAAGTTCCGACTTTTCTCACTACAATACTAGCGGCCTGATTGGCAAGATTCACCGCTGCCTGCAAACTCATCCCCGAGGCGAATGCGGTAGCCAGAGTCGCCATAACCGTGTCCCCTGCACCAGTCACATCAAACACTTCTTGCGCTTGTGACTGCAACAAGTAAGGATCGGCACCTTTTGAAACCAACGCCATTCCATGTTCGCTTCGCGTCACCAAAAGCGCATCCAGATCAAGTGCTTCTACCAACGCTTCCGCTTTCTGCAACAGATGCGCTTCATTAGCAACGGAACCAACAATATTTTCGAACTCGGACTGATTCGGCTTAATCAAAGTGGCGCCACTGTAACGACTAAAATCATCACCTTTCGGATCAACCAACACCGGTACACCCACCGTCCTAGCAACCTCAATCATCTTTTCGACCGTCTGCAAAGCACCTTTTGCATAATCCGACACGACTAAAGCGTCGTAATCCGCAATCCACTGCTCTACCTTTTCTGCCAACTCCCGTGCCGGCTCAATCGCAATCGGCTCCTCGAAATCCATACGGATTAACTGCTGGTGATGACTCAATATCCGCAATTTACAGATGGTTCCAGAATCCGAAAACACCCAGTCATAATCGACTTGAGCCGCGGTCAACAGGTCGCCCAATTGCCGTCCATGGACATCGACTCCGCTATCGCCGTCCTTACCGACCACACCCAGCAGACGAACTTCCGCGCCGAGAGCTGCGATGTTTAAAGCAACGTTAGCGGCACCACCGGCACGGCACTCCTCAGAGGCAACTTTGACCACCGGTACTGGAGCTTCAGGGGAAATACGACCGGCTCTTCCGGTCCAATACTGGTCAAGCATCACATCGCCGACCACAAGAATCTTGGTATTTGAAAAGTCGTGCATAACGACAAAAAGCCTTTCTTCCGAATTAAACTCCCGCCCAAGGGCGGAAAATTGCTTTAGAATGTGCGGATAGTTTAGCAGGAAACCCGGGAATGCATAGTTCAAATCCTTTCAAACACGTGAAAAGGTCAATCCAATTATTCACTTTAAGCCTTAGTCTATTCTTTTTTTCCTCGGCACAAGCCCAGAAAGCGCCAAACGATCTAATGCCTTATGCGATTGTCGGCTCAATTGCGTCGCTTGTCTTTGCCTGCTATCAAGGCAAAACACCGTGTACCCTTGACCCTAAAATGAATTCAAATGGCCTGGTTTTCAGTTTTGATCGCGGTCAAGACAATCAACTGCTACAAGAGCGTGTCGCTATTGGAATGGATTGGGCTGAAGCGATATACGAAGGAAAATACTGGCGCCTTCAAGGTCGCTGGGACCTGAGTTTTCACCATTGGCATAGTGAACGCTCCGCAGTCAAAAATGACAGCGGATACATTATCGGCCTGACTCCGATTTTCCGATATATCTTAAAAGACGATGAAATCACTCCCTATATCGAAATGGGAGCCGGTCCGCATTTTCTCGACAGTATCTACATTGAAGATGAAAATAAATCGACACAGCTGCAATTCGGAGACCATCTGGGAATCGGTTTTATCGCTGGTCGTGTTGAAGTAGGCTACCGTTATATTCATATTTCCAACGCGAACATTGAACTTCCGAACCCGGGAACAGATTTTCACAATCTACATTTTGCCTACCGTTTTTAGGCAGAAAGTTTTAAGATAACGCCATGCAAATTTCTCAAAGTTTTTAAAGTCATGAAATCCGAATACCAAAGCATTGCCAAACGCGTTTTCAACATCGAAGCCGAAGCGATTATTCACCTTAAAACCCTGCTTGACGAAAAATTCGACCAGAGTGTCGAAGCGATCCTGAAAACTCAGGGCCGTGTTGTCATTTGCGGAATGGGAAAATCCGGTTTGATCGGTAAAAAAATCATGGCTACTTTTGCCAGCACCGGAACGCCTTGCTTTTTCATGCACCCTGGTGAAGCCTTTCACGGTGATTTGGGAATGGTTTCGCCGAAAGACGTGTTTCTTGCCCTATCCAACTCAGGGGAAACCGAAGAGGTCATTCGCCTGCTGCCGTTCTTGAAAGACAACGGTAACGTGGTCATTTCGATGACTGGACGTCCCGAGTCAACCTTGGCCAAAAACTCCGACCATCATCTCAATATTGCCGTACCGCAAGAAGCTTGCCCGCACCAGCTGGCTCCGACCTCTTCAACAACGGCTACATTGGTGATGGGGGATGCTCTGGCGGTTGCTCTGATGGAAGCGCGCGACTTCCAGCCGCATCAATTTGCCCGCTTCCACCCGGGCGGCAGCTTAGGCCGCAAGCTTTTAACTCGTGTCAAACATGAAATGACTTCAACCAATCTACCGTTGATTCCGGCCGATGCTTGCATGGCCGAAGTCATCCACAGCATGAACGAAGGTCGACTTGGGCTATGCATTGTTGAAAACGGTCAAGGGATTATCACCGATGGTGACTTGCGCCGCCATATGGAAAAAGACGCCGCCGACTTGATGAACAAAAAGGCGGCCGACATTATGATGAGCAATCCAAAAACCATTTCAGCCGAAGCCAGATTAAACGAAGCCGAAGAAATGATGAACCAGTATAAAATCACTTCCTTGCTGGTTGAAGAAGACTCGCAAATTGTCGGCGTGATCCAAATTTACGACTTAAACTTTTAAACGATTGCTGGGAGCGATTCGATGCGGCGCGTTCTTTATCAGTTTTTAAACGGATTAGCGCTGCCGGTCTTTGCCTACTCAGCTTGGAAACGCTGTCGCCGTTATAAGAAACTGCAACAGCAACAGTCTCTTCCAGAAATTCACGACTGCTTCCGTGCTCGCTTCGGATTCAGCACACAAAAATTTCAAACCGGCGGCATTTGGATCCATGCCGTCTCGGTTGGCGAAACCAGATCAATTTTTCCCTTGCTGGAACAACTCGACAAACACTATCCCGACCTACCGATCACTCTTACCAGCGGGTCGACGCAAGGGGCTGTACAGGCTCTAAAATTTTCTCCGGTCCCTGTCCAGCACCAGATGATTCCATACGACTTCGGATTCGCCGTCAAACGTTTTCTAAAACAGATACAACCGCAGCTGGTCATTATGATCGAAACCGAAATCTGGCCAAATCTCTATCACGCCTGCTCTGCCGCCGACATTCCTTTGGTGCTGGCTAATGCCCGTCTAAAAGAAAGCTCTTTCCAAGCCTACAAAAAATGGGGCGGAAAAATGGTACAGGACGCACTTAATCAAACCCGCTTCATCGCCGCACAATTCCCGGAAGATGCCGAACATTTTGCCCAGCTGGGAGCCGAACCGCAGAAAATCCGCACCCTAGGCAACTTGAAATTCGATTTGCCGCACGACCACCAATTAAGAAAACGTGCCGAAGAGTGGAAAGCTTCCAGCCGAATTGAAAACAAGTTCATCTGGGTAGCCGCCAGCACTCATAAGGACCCGCTTGGCGGGAAAAGCGAAGAACAGCTGATGCTGGAAGCACATAAAATGGTGCTCAAAAAACATCCTGATGCACTACTGATTCTTGTTCCTCGTCATGCCGATCGATTTGAAGAAGCTGCCCAATTACTGAGTGAAAGCGACCTGAAATGGGCGCAACGCAGCCATGCCGCAAACATCGATTCCGATATTCAAGTTTATCTGGCCGATTCGGTCGGTGAACTGATGCTATGGTTTGCCGCCTGCAATGCCGCCTTTATCGGCGGCAGCATGGTCGAATTCGGCGGCCACAACATTCTGGAACCGGCTTCGCTGCACCGGCCTGTTATATCCGGACCTCATTACGCCAACCTGCAAGCCCTATTCAACACCTTTATTCGCACTGATTCACTACAAATAACCGACACGCCTCAAACACTTGCAGCGCTGTTATCCAACTTTGCCGACGATCCGAAACACCAGATTGAATTCGGTGAAAGAGCTTATCAAGCCTTCAGTCATCACAGTGGGGCCTTAGAGCGCTTACTGGATGCCATAGACCCACTCATTCACCGCAAAAAACCAATGGATTTAAGCTAAAGTCAGTCCGTCTTTGCAAATTCAATTTAATGCTCTCGCCACACAACTCTCCATCTAAAACCCGAAGCAGTCATCACGGAATTCACAGCCAACCCCGATAAACTCACCGACCAAAGATTAATCTCTCAAATCAATGATCAAATTTTTTTGATTGTTCTAACGCAAAAAAATCGTGCATAGTAACAACCCTGAAAGAGCGGCCTGGCGCCGCTCTCAGAATATAGACGTCAAAAAAGAGAGAGCATATTCATGAAAAAAACCCGTTTAGCTTTGGCATTGGCCACAGCAACTTTTGCATCCACCCCTGTTTGGGCGACTAATGGTGATGTATTGATCGGTTTAGGCGCACAAGCTCGTGCTTTGGGTGGCACAGGAACGGCAGCCTTCTTCGGTTCGGAAAACGCTTTGACCAACCCTGCTTTATTAGCTAAATCTCAGGGCAGCGAATTTTCCATCGGCGGCACCATCTTCAAACCGGACGTAAAAGCAGAAGCAACTACTTTTGGTCCAGCCAGCCAAACCAGCGATAACGATTTAAATATTATTCCTGAAGTGTCTTTATCCACTCGCTTGAGCGACACTATGACTTTTGGTCTGGGCATTTTCGGTTCGGCAGGTATGGGTGTTGATTATCGAGATACTAATGGTTTAATCAACGGTTACAGTAACCTGCAAATCATGAAATTCGTACCAAGTATTGCAATTAACCAAGATAACTTTGGTATCGGTTTCGCTCCAGTGATTCAATACGGCGCGCTTGATATCAACTACCGTCTTGATATGGATCAAAATGGTACAACTGAAACAAATGTCGGGAACGGTATGTCAACCGATCTTGGTTTCGGGTTTAACCTAGGTGGTTATATTGATGTCACACCGGAATTAACCCTAGCGATGGCTTACCAGTCCGCAATCAACATGAAATATAAAAACCAAATGTCGGTTGCTTCTCAACCATTTGTAAATATGGGCGTATTCTCCTCTCCTTTTGGCGATAGCTTGGAACAGCCTGCAGAAATCAAACTAGGTGTGGCTTACGAGAAAGGCTCAATGCTGTATACATTTGATTACAAAAACATCAAATGGGGCGATGCAAAAGGCTACAAAGACTTTAACTGGAAAGACCAAAATGTATTCGCAATGGGTGCCAAATACTCCGGTCAAGGATATTGGTTTGGTGTCGGCTATAACAAAGCCGACGACCCAATTGACGTTTTGGCAGACACTTCCCCGGCAAATCAAGGAATCAACTTCTTCAACAACCATTTCTTCCCTGGGATTGTTGAAAGCCACTTCACTCTTGGTGGTGGTTATAACCTGACCAAAACCATTGCTTTGGATGGCGCAATTGTTTATGCACCTGAAGTTACCAAAACTGTTAATACAGGATTCTTGTCACAACAAGCTAATCCTTCTGCTACAACCGAGAAAGTAACCCACTCACAAATCGGCTATACCATCTCGCTACGCATGAACTTCTAATCGAAGATTCAAGCACAAAAAACCGGGCAATTGCCCGGTTTTTTTATTTTCTGGATTCCAGAATTTACTTTTAATGCTGATACGCTTTATGAGACAGGTACAGCGCCAATGAAACCATCATAATCGCCAAGGCGTAATACAACAGCTCCAAAGGTTCGGTCGGTTTCAAAAAAATTGCCTGTTCAAAGAACATAACTATCAAAATCAGCACGATGACCTTCGCCAAACGATCTTTCAAATCATCCAGAGAGTTAATAAACAGGATATTACTCGCTCCGTGCTTGGTACCGGCAATGTCGATTTTGGAGATAAACAACTCGTACAGACCCAAAGAGAAAATCAACAGAATCGCTCCCAGCAGGAAACCGTCTACCGAGCCGACTACATGCGCCACCGTTTGCGCCTTCAACAGCGCGCGACCTTCATCATCCAATTCATGATAATGACTCAAGTGGGAAATCGTATAAAAAACATCCACGGAAGTTGTATAAAAAATCGCAAATGCCGTCACCAAACTGGCAATTACCGCAACCAAAACCACAAATCGGCTATTCCACAAAAAGAACTCAAACGACTTCTCGGTAATACCTTGAGATTCGCCTACGCTTTCTTCTTTGTTCGTCCCCAGATTTTGTTCACTCATTTTATTCTCCCAACACTTCGATGGTTAAGTTATGATTAGTGTAAATGCACAGATCGGCTGCAATATTTAGCGACTTTTCCACCACCGCTCTGGCACTTAAATCAGTATTGCCCATTAAGGCTTGCGCCGCTGCATGCGCATAGTTTCCGCCGGAACCGATTGCAATGAAGTCGTCCTGGGGCTCAATCACATCTCCCGTTCCGGAAATCAGCAACATATAATCCTTATCCGCCACCAGCATCATCGCTTCCAGCTTGCGCAAAGCGCGATCGGTTCGCCAATCCTTAGCCATTTCAACCGCTGCACGCATCAATTGACCGTTATGGGTCTGCAAACGTCCTTCGAAACGTTCAAACAGAGTAAAGGCATCGGCCGTCGCTCCGGCAAAACCGGCAATGACCTGACCGTTATACAGACGTCGAACCTTGCGCGCATTGCCTTTCATAACAACATGCCCCAAAGTCACCTGACCATCGCCTCCGATCACCATCTGACCGTTACGTTTGGCACATAAAATAGTAGTTCCGTGAAACGACATCTATCTTCCTTTGTTGTCTTGCATATCGCTTTTACAGCGAACTTCGTGAAATAAACTGCCCGCTATTCTATAGGATTTAGCCATCAACCACGAATTTTTACCGGATTGAATAAACCTACCATCCGCCTTTCTCAACGTTTCTTGGCACGAGGATGCGCCTGATCGTATACCTTTGCCAAATGCTGCATATCCAGTTTTGTATAAATCTGCGTCGTCGATAAATTAGCATGTCCAAGCATCTCCTGAACGCCACGCAAATCACCGCTGGACTCCAATACATGCGTTGCACAGGCATGCCGAAAACGGTGCGGCGACATCTTTGTCGGCAAACCGGCTATCAACGCCCTCCGATCCAGACGCTGCTGAATTGAGCGGATTCCCAAACGCTTACCGCCACGACCGACAAACACCGCCGGTTCATTTTCACCGGCATACTCTTTTCGAATCTCCAGCCAGTTCTGCAAAGCCGTCAAGGCTTTACTGCCGACCGGAGCCAAACGCATCTTCTGTCCTTTCCCGACAACCCTGACCCAACCGTCGGCCAACTCGTCCAAACCGGGATTCAAATTCAGACCGGCACACTCAGCGACACGCAAACCGGCAGAATACAACAGCTCGAAAATCGCCTGATCGCGAATATCCATCCAATCGTGTAACGGCTGCTCCAACAACTGCTGCGTCCAATCGACATCAAGACTCTTCGGTAAGGGTTTAGGCTGTTTCGGCGCACGAATGCCGCGGGCGGGATTCAGAGAAATCCGTCCGATTTCCAACAGAAAATCAAACAGGCTGCGCAATGCGGATAACTGTCGACTCAAGGTTCGCGCACTGATACCCTGAGCCATACGCTCGGCAACAAAATCGCGAATCACGGCCGCATCGACCTTAACCCAACCGTCAAACGCTTCGGCATCCAGCTCTTCTTCAAAGCGCTGTAGATAAAATTCGGCAAACGCCAGCAGATCGCGCTGGTAGTTATCGATGGTGTGTTGCGAACGGTTTTGCAACTTCAATTCCCGCAAAAACGCTTCCCGCAACTGCATATCACGCCTCAAAAAGCTGATTGAACTTGGACGTAATCAACTCGGCCATCACACCGAGAAAATAGGTTCCCAACTCGGGATGGAAACGGTCGGTGACGCTTCCCAGAGCCAGAACGCCCCAAACCCGTTCATGACCCAAAGGCATCAGACAGATGGAATCAATCAACACATCCTCACGGAACAATCCTTTGCGCCATTCGTCTTCCAACAGACCGCACACTGGCTGGCCGACTTCCAAAGTACTCTTCAAGGCTTTAACCCAAGTTTGGCTGATTCCCAGTTGCGACAAACCATCGACACTTCTTTTCGGCAGTTCCCACGAAACCAGGTGCACCGAGTCGACTTCAAACAATTTACGCATCTCTTCATACACCACCTCAACCGCGGCCGATTCATCGCTCGCCGCAATCAGCCGGTTGGTGAATTGCAGCACCTTCTGAAACAGAGCACTGTTTTCGCCGGCAATGCTCATCATGCTATCGACTTCTCCTTTTAGAGAGTCTCGCTGACTGCGCAGCTGGCTGATCTGGCGTTCGACCAGCGAAATCTGATTACCGTTTTGCGGGTGCGGAATACTCAGATCATTCAACAGCTCTGGGTAGGCATGGAAAAATTGCGGATGTCTGCGCAAATAATCGGCAATCTGCTGTTCGTTCAAAGCCGCTTCTCTCATACCTCTATTTCACCCTCAAATACGGTTTCCGCCGGACCGGTCATCCACAAAGGTCCGCCCGGGCCATTCCATACAATCTGCAAATCTCCGCCTGGCAGTGAAATTAAAACTTGATCATCGACCAGATTCCATTGATGCAACACGGCCATCGCCGCGCAGGCGCCGGTACCGCATGCCAGTGTCTCTGCCGATCCACGTTCGTAAACACGCAGACGCACATGCTGGCGATCGACACACTCGGCAAAACCAACATTGACCCTTTCAGGAAACAGAGGATGTGACTCTAAAAACGGCCCGATCACTTCAACCTGCGCAGTTTCAACCTCATCCACCAATAGCACCGCATGCGGATTTCCCATGGAAACCGCACCGATTTCAACTTCGCCAACCGGAGTTTGCAGCGGATATTTTTCTTGCAGCGCCTGCTCGAACGGTAAAACCTGCGGATCGAAATTCGGCTCGCCCATATTGACCCGCACCCAGCCGTTATCCTCGATATAGAGTACGATCACCCCAGACGCCGTCTCAACGACAATCTCTTTATTCTGCGTCAAACCTTTATCATAGACAAAGCGTGCAAAACAACGTGCTCCGTTACCGCATTGCTGCACTTCCGAACCGTCGGCATTGAAAATACGGTAGCGGAATTCAACCCCGGCCTGCGAAGGCGGTTCGACAACCAAAAGTTGATCGAAGCCGATCCCGAAATTACGGTCGGCCCAGCGACGAATCTGCTGAGGACCGAAATCAAAAGGAATCGCCGTCGCATCAACCACCATAAAGTCGTTGCCCAAACCGTGCATTTTGGTGAACTTCAATGTCATAATCTTATCTATTACTTTTTATTTTAGACGCCCGTGATAACCGTATGGATGGGACCAGTTTAATATTAAATTAAATTCAGTGAAATTTATCACGACCATGGTAACTAGGCAACTATTCCCCCATGTCCGCCATCTTCATCTCTATAACTGAATAAGTCCCTTTGATAGCGCACTTCCTTTATAATGCACAACTAGTTTTGAGTTTTGCGAAAAGAGATAAGGATTTTTTCTCGATGATGACACCTAAAGAGATCGTTCACAGTTTAGATGCCCACATTGTCGGTCAGGCCGATGCCAAACGTGCGGTCGCCATTGCCTTGCGAAACCGCTGGCGCCGCAGTCAATTGTCAGCTGAATTGAGAAACGAAGTCACACCGAAAAACATTTTAATGATCGGACCGACCGGGGTCGGTAAAACCGAAATCGCCCGTCGTCTGGCTAAATTGGCGAATGCGCCTTTCCTGAAAATCGAAGCCACCAAATTTACCGAAGTCGGTTATGTCGGCCGCGATGTCGATTCCATTATTCGCGACCTGGCGGAAAACGCCGTCAAAATGACCCGAGAACAGGCTGTCCAACAGGTTCGCCGCCAAGCAGAAGACAAGGCAGAGGAACGCATCTTGGACATTCTGCTCCCTCCTGCACGCGGTCGCGAAGAAGAAAGCCACGAACAGATGGCCGACACGCGCCAAAAATTCCGCAAGCGTCTGCGTGAAGGTCAACTGGACGACAAGGAAATCGAGCTGGATCTAAGCGCAGCTGCACCGAATGTAGAAATTATGGGGCCTTCCGGCATGGAAGAGATGACCCAGCAATTGCAAAGCATGTTCGAAGGACTTGGACAGCAACGTAAAGAGCGTCGCAAACTGCCGATTAAAAAAGCCCTCAAAGCCCTGGCCGATGAAGAAGCTCAGCGACTGGTAAACGAAGAAGACATCAAATCGCGCGCAATCGAAAGCGTCGAACAAAACGGTATCGTCTTTATCGATGAAATCGACAAGGTTGCCAAGCGCCAGGAAGCCTCCGGCGGCGATGTATCACGAGAAGGCGTCCAGCGCGACCTGCTGCCGCTGATCGAGGGCAGTACCGTCTCGACCAAATTCGGCATGATCAAAACCGACCATATTTTGTTTATCGCTTCCGGAGCGTTTCACCTGTCCAAGCCGTCCGATCTAATTCCGGAACTGCAAGGTCGTTTACCGATTCGTGTCGAACTGCAATCGCTGAGCGTCGAAGATTTTATGCGCATTTTGACCGAGCCGAAAGCTTCCCTGACCAAACAGGCAATCGAACTATTGAAAACCGAGGGCGTCGAACTGAGCTTCACCGAAGCGGGCATCCGCCGTCTGGCCGAGATTGCTTATCAAGTCAACGAAGGAACGGAAAACATCGGTGCTCGCCGTTTGCATACCGTGCTCGAACGCCTGCTGGAAGAAGTTTCTTTCGACGCTCCGGAAAAGCCGGGAAGCCGTGTTGAAGTCACCGAAGAATTCGTCAACGAGCGCCTTGGCGAACTGGCAGTTAACCAAGACCTGTCACAGTACATTCTGTAATCAAGTTCGGAACCGCTGACATGCCGCATCCTTTGACCATCAAGCTGCACCAGAAATCACGCCAATTGGAAATTGGCTTCGATGACGGAAAAACGTTCCAACTGCCGTGCGAATACCTGCGGGTCTATTCGCAGTCGGCGGAAGTGACCGGTCACGGTCCGGGACAGGAAACGCTGCAACTCGACAAACAAAATGTCAATATTGCGGAAATTTCCCCTGTCGGCAACTATGGCATAAAATTACACTTTGACGACGGCCACGATACCGGTATCTACACTTGGCAACGTCTATATGAGCTGGGCGAACATCAACACGCCTACTGGATGGATTACCTGCGCCGCGTCATGCGATCAGGACATCGGCATCCGGAACTGGACGCCCTAAAGCAGCCGCTCCGTAACGAATAGGAACCCGATTATGAGTCAATCAAAAAAGACTATCGATTTCGGTTTTACCGAAGTCCCGCTGGACGAAAAAGTCAAACGCGTCAAGGGCGTATTCGATTCAGTAGCCGGCAATTACGATATTATGAACGATGTGATGTCTATGGGGATTCATCGTCTATGGAAACGCCACACCATTGAACTGAGCGGCGTACGTCCCGGCAACAAAGTACTTGATCTAGCCGGTGGAACCGGTGATTTAACCAAAGCTTTCGCCAAACGAGTCGGACCGCAAGGCCAGGTGGTGCTTGCCGACATCAACGAAAGCATGGTTCGCGTCGGACGCGACCGCATGATCAACGAAGGCCTGGTCGGCAATATCGATTACACCATCACCAATGCCGAAGCGCTGGCCTTTCCTGACAACAGTTTTGATTTGGCAACCATCGCTTTCGGTCTGCGTAACGTCACCAATAAAGACAAAGCGTTGGAAGAGCTTTACCGAGTCCTGAAACCGGGCGGACAACTGATGATCCTTGAGTTTTCCAAAGTCACCAGCCCGGCTTTTGCCAAGCTGTATGATTTCTACTCGTTCAATATCCTTCCGAAAATGGGCAAGGTGATTGCCAATGACGAGGCCAGCTATCAATATCTGGCCGAATCGATCCGTATGCATCCTGATCAGGAAACACTTAAACAGATGATGCTGGATGCCGGTTTCGACAAAGCCGAATATCTGAATATGAATCAGGGAATTGTCGCCCTGCACCGCGGTTGGAAATATTAATCAACGGCTAACACCGGGAGAGAAAGATGGCGACGGTAGAGGTAATCCGCAGCGCACTGAACGGTGCGCTTGAAACGCTGGTCAATCATCTGCTGGCAATGGAAGAGAACAGCGATCTGGATCTGCAACCGCTGCAAGAGCAAATCATCTCTTTGCAAATCTGCCCGCTGCAAACACCTTTATTCCTGATTTTTAACGATCGAAATATTATTCTGCAGCACCATTTGCAAGGCGAAGCCGACGCGACTCTGGAATGCGATCTAACGGATTTTCTAAACCAAGACGCCGCAACCCTGCAGCGAAACTGCAAAATGACCGGAAACAGTGCTACTGCCGAAGCTTTTTTACGCACCCTGGCACAAATCGAATTCGATTGGGAAGAACACCTGTCACATTACACCGGCGATCTGATCGCCTTTAAAATCGGTCACGGCCTGCGCAGCTTTCAATCCGATCAGCGCAAACGCCGCCAGGATGTTCGTCAGACCGTCAAAGAATATCTGCAATTTGAAATCAACCTGCTGCCGACCGAATCGCAGATCCGCAACTGGTCCGGCAAAGTCGACGAAACTTCCGAGCGAATTGATGCGCTGGAACAACGCCTGAATGCACTAATCTCCGCAGCAAACACGCCACCAGCCGAACAGTGAAGAGCGTAGCGGGTTGAAGAAAACCGGGATTTAAAAGAACATAATTACAAAGCGTCCACAATGAAAGCACTCAAGCAATTTCTCCGTCTGATTAAAATCAACCGTGTACTGACTTACTACCAGATCGACTCCATGGTACTGAGCGATACCAAATTTGCCTGGTTTGTCTGGTTCAACCGCCTTTTCCCATGGAACTGGCGCCACACATCAGCAGCAGAGCGCGGTGAACGCATTCGTCTGGCACTGGAAGAACTCGGACCGATTTTTATTAAACTCGGTCAGGCGCTATCGACCCGTAAAGACCTCCTGCCTTACGACATCGCCGTCGAACTGGCGAAACTACAGGACGACTGCCCGCCGTTTGACGAAAAACACTCCGTCGAATTAATTGAAATCGCCCTCAAACAATCGGTCGGAGAAGCCTTTGCCGAATTTGATCCGAATCCGATGGCTTCGGCCTCAATCGCTCAGGTACATGCAGCCCGTCTGCACAGCGGCACCGAAGTAGTCGTCAAAGTGGTTCGCCCGGACATTAAACCGATCATCGAGCAGGATGTCGCAATCATGTTCATTCTCGCCAAGCTGTTCGAGAAAGCGGTCAAAATCGCCAAACGTCTGCACCCGGTCGAAGTGGTTGCCGAATTCGAGAAAACCATCCTCGACGAATTGGACATGATCCGTGAAGCCGCCAATGCAACCCAGTTGAAACGTAATTTTGCCGACTCCGATCTGTTGTATGTACCGGAAATCTACTGGTCGCACACCACGGAAAACGTTATGACAATGGAACGCATCCGCGGTATCCGCATCAGTGAAACCGAGAAACTTATCGAAGCCGGTATCGACCTGACCGATCTGTCCGCCAAAGGCGTGATTATCTTCTTCACCCAGGTATTCAAGCACAACTTTTTCCACGCCGACATGCATCCGGGGAATATCTTCGTACTGCCGGACGGCCGCTACGCAGCGATCGATTTCGGAATCATGGGTACTCTGACCCCGGAAGACCAGCGCTATCTGGCGGAAAACTTTCTGGCCTTCTTCAACCGCGATTATCTGCGCGTCTCCGAACTGCATATCGAATCGGAATGGGTTCCGAGAGACACCCGTGTCAATGAGTTGGAATCGGCTATTCGTTCTGTTTGCGAACCAATCTGGGATCGCCCCCTTAAAGAAATCTCCTTCGGGATGGTGTTGATGCGCCTGTTCCAGACCGCACGTCGCTTCGGCATGGAAGTTCAACCGCAACTGGTTCTCCTGCAGAAAACCCTGCTGAATATCGAAGGACTCGGGCGTCAGCTTGACGACGAACTGGATCTGTGGGATACCGCCAAGCCATTCCTGGAAGACTGGATGCAGGACCGCGTCGGTCCGAAAGGATTGCTAAAGAATATCAAAAACAATCTGCCTTTCTGGATGGAACAGGCACCAACGCTGCCTGGGCTGCTGCACGGCACTTTAAGCAAGCTGTCTCATCAAGGCTTAACGATTCAATCCGAACAATTACAGCGCCTTGAACAAAAACTCGACCAGCAGAATAAACAGCAGCGTAACCGAGCTCTGGCTCTGGTCATCGCTCTTCTCGGTATGCTGGCATATAACCAACTGGATAGCGAATATCAGCTGTATTCGTTTCTACTATGGGGCTTATCAATCGGATTGATCTTGAAGCGGTAAATCCGCCTTGCAAACTTTTTCCACAATCATTTGACCGACTAAGGGTAGAATGAAGTCGGACAAAGTCGGGCTCATTAAATAAAAAGCAGAAAAAGGCCCGGCTGATAACAGGAGAAAAATATGCGCAAGCTTATCGGATTAATCGCAACTCTGATGCTTTCATCTCAGGCATTTGCCGGCGGAATCCTGCCTTTAGCCGTCGATTTGCAGAAAACCGCTAAAACGGCGGAAGCCAATAATGTTCCGATCGTTATTTTCGCAACCGCAACCTGGTGTAATTATTGCCGTAAGCTGGAAGAGAATATTCTTTACCCGCTGCTGGAAACTACACCGATCGAGCAGTATGCCGAGTTTCGCCAGCTGATCCTCGATAAAGATCATTGGCAGATGCGCTACTTTGACGGTACGAAAATCGAAATGAAAACTCTTGGACCAAAACTCGGAGTAAAAGTTGCGCCGACCACCATGTTCTTTAACTCCAAAGGGGAAATGATCGCCGACCCGATTATCGGTCTGACGTTGGAAGAGTTTTATCCGGGGAATCTGGAAAAAGGTCTGAACCAGGCCTTGAAGGCATTGAACAACCCTAAACGCGTTGATGTGTATAAGATGGTGGAAGAGAGCGACGTCAACTATAAGATCCGCGCCAATCAATAAATTCACGTTGCTAAAAGAATAAAAAACCGGGCTTCTGCCCGGTTTTTTTGTGCAACGATCTTACCCTAGCGCAATTTATAGCGTGGTTCACTGAAGAGAGGCGCGACTAAATCGACATCCTTATCGCGATCCAGAGTTTCAATCAAAGCGTCATAAGAATCCGTCGGTTTTACATCGACGATGACCGCATTGTCTCGCGGTAATCGGGTCAGTAATTTAAACCCGTAACGTTCGATGACTTTTTCGATGTCCTCGGCCCGGAATGTTTTCAGAACGAATGTCCCGGTAATCACTGCATTATGTCCGGTCTGACGGTTGAACAGTACCGGCATAAACTCAATTTTTTGCTCTTTAAAGGTTCGTTCCATCGGAGCGCAGTTTTCTTTACTAAACCACGACACCAAAGACGGTGTCTGATAGATATACCAGGCACCATGCCTTTCGACCAATTCCAATTGCCAATCCGGATCAAGTTTATCCGCTGCCTTCATCACCGCCACCCGATTGGTTTGCAGCTGATAAACCCGGTGGTCGGCCATCTGTCTCACCAGCTGGCAGGATTCGGTCCACGCCCAACTGCTGGGCGAAACAGCAATCAAACCCACACCGAAAACAATCTTTAACAAGGCCTTTCTATAGTTAGCCATCATATGCTTGTCCCGTAAAATTCTAGCGACCAACCGGTCAATTTACCCAACCCGCTTACTGTTCCGGACTTTAAGTCCTTAACTGTCAAGGTCCAGCCCGCTTGAGGGTCGACAGTTTGTACCGTCTCACCATAGAAAGCGTGACTGATCAGACGCAACCCTTTCATATCGTAATTCGCCTGATAAGCGTTATATGGAGTCAGAAGGATACTGCGGGTACCCGACGGTGATTCCAGAGTAATTTGATAATCCGCAGCATTGATATTGTGAGAACCGCTGCCGTCTTCATTGCTATCCATCCCCTCTATAGACAGAGTCACTTTGACACTTTCAATATTGAGGTTACCGTTTGCAACATACGACTGACTTAAACCGAGCGGACTGTTGTCGGGGATAGCATTGTCTCCGGCAACCGTTAAATCACCGCTAGTCAAGGTTTGTTGAGCGGCAAGATGGGTTTGGTTTTGTGCCCAATCCTCTGACATTTTCACCGCTTCAATCGCATTGACGGCACCAAAACCATACGCATTACTAAAGTGATAACCGGCGGCATTCGTTACCCAACCGTTTTCCAGAGTCACCGTCTGGCCGGACTTTACGATCGTTCTCGCAGCTAAGGTCGGATCAAGTTGACGGGCGGTACTCGCCAGAATATGCTTCAGATCACGCCAGCTAAGATCAGGGTTCGCTTCCAACATCAAGGCAGCAACCCCACTTGCAATCGGAGTCGCTGCCGAGGTTCCGCCAAAACGTGAATAGTAATTACACTGCGAGTTTTCGCTTGTTAGCCCTCGGTCAAAATCGTTCTCATTAATATTGGCAGTCATACTGTATCCGCGGTCGCACCCGGCAACATCCGTTGCCAGAATCGCCGGGTCGTAAATGCCATATTCACCACCCGGTGCGGATATCCATATTGCGGAACCTGTCGAAGAGTAGCTTGAACGTTCATCCTGCGGGTTGAAGGCTCCGACCACAATCTGATAGGGCAAAGTCGCTTCCGGTTCCATATTCACATTGAAGCAAGTGATATCACTATCGATCGCATCCGAACAGGTACTTTGCGAAAAGACCGATCCACCTTCAAACTCATTACCGGCGGCTTTGACGTAAATCGCGCCCTTGCCGTTGCGAAGGTTTTTCGCCCCCCACTCCAATGCATCCATCACATAGTCGTAATAAACTTCTTGTTCGTAGGCAATGACAATATCCGGATTGGTGCCGTAGCTACGGTTAAAAACCGAAACCGTATTCGAACTTAACTCGGGATAGTAATCCGTACGCACCGGTTCATACCCCAAAGCGCCTAGCTCTTCACTAATGAAAGTTTGCGAAGCGATAAAATTAAACCCTTTCAGCTTGACGTACGGAGCAACACCCCAGATACCCAACGAATTCCCACCACGGGCTCCTAACAGGCCTCCGACACTGGTACCGTGGTCTCCATCATCGGATGTCGGAGACGGGTCAAACTGCGATAATCCATTAGTGCCATACAAAAAGTTATAGGAACCGTTCGCAACAACATTCGCCTGAAGATCCTCATGGCCGATTTCCAAACCGCTGTCGACGACGGCAACCTCGACACCTTGTCCGGAAAAACCGCCGGCATAAAGTCCATCCGCGTCAAACACATTGATATCGGCGCCGGGAGTCCCTCCGGTTCCATCATAAACCAAAGCCGCCTGCCCATAATTATAGAGGTACCACTGATAGTCAATTAAAGGGTCATTGATAACCGAAACATCTATATCCGGATTCGGATCATCCGTGTTATCCGTACTGTCACCACCCCCGCCGCCACAGGCACTTAAAAGCCCGCTGACAGCAAGAATCAGCCACTTGTTTTGCAGTTTCAGACTCACAGCCAACTACCTCCCAATTTAAGTACGGCTTGATTTCGACGTTTTTTGCGCATCATGACCGTCCATTGCGGTAAATCTTCCGCACGATTTGCTGTTACATCGACATTCAGATTATATCGACCGTTAGGAGTAATACTTAAGATTCCGTTTAGACGCCAATTATTTTCCCCACCCTGCAAGTTGACTTGAATTTCACGGTTTTTGGCTTGAGACAAGGTAAAGGTTATTTTCGGTAAGGCGATTCCCATCGACGTCAGACCTTCAACATCCCCTTTTCCTTGCAGATTCAAAGGCCAGACCTTCGGCTCGAAACCAAGCAAACCATGCAGCTCGGCCAAATGGATTCTTCCTTCCGCCTGAATGGCAAACGGAGTAAAAGCGGAGGCGACGGAGATCAAGGTCGGAATCGATAAACTCCCCCGCGCCGAATCAAGTCTCAATTCGGAAGACATGACTGAATGACTCAATTCAGCGGAAAAACTGCTGTCTTGCAAATGCCACTGAACATTAAAGCCCGCTTCACCTTTAAACAAATCCTGACGCTGCCAAATCCAGCTCAAATCACCAACTGGAACCGGGCGACCCGGCTGAACCGGTTTAGCTTGTAAACGCAAGACTCCATCGGCAATCTGCCCGGATGACTCGCTTATTTTGATGTTTTTCGGCAACGCCTGCTCAACCCAGGCCGACTGAACCCAAAGAGAATTCGGGAACTGCCACAGAAACGCCAGTAACGAAACGATAAAGAATAATCCAACGGCCAGACCGAGTTTTTTCACAAGCGAACTCATTGACCGACCTCAAAATCAATTTGCGCACTGATCTTGCCGACAACTTCTTGCGGCTGCTCACTTTCCAGCGGGCTTAAACTCATTTTGCTTGGCAAGATCGCTTCTCTTTCCAGACCTTCCAGCCAGCGTAGCAAGCGAGCGGCATCGACATTTTCAAAAGCGACCTTGACTCCCTTACTGCTCAGCTGAATCTGCTGCAGATCGTCATATAAATTTTCCTGCTTCAGCCGTTTTTGCAACAACGCCATCAATTCCGTTTTGTCCGTCGGCAGAACACTTGTCTGTCTTAAGGCTGCCGAACCCGGTACGGAAGGCGCTTTTTCCACCAGCCAAAGCCACTCTTGCTTAGCGGTATCCATCTGGTTTTGCGCCTCTTGTCTGGCATCCTGCACCGGCAGCCATAACCATTGATAAAGCGCCATTACCAATAAAAATCCCGCTAAAGCGACAATCAACGCACGTTCTCGAGCAGCCAATTCCTGCCATTTCTGCTTAAGGTGCGGCAACATACAAGATTCCTTCTACTAATTGCGGAGTAACGGTTTTTAACTGTAGGCGAACCTGCGCATTCTGCAGACGTTGTTTAGCCTGGGTTTCCAATACCTGAAGCGATTCGGTCTTACTCGCCTGCAGATAGAAACTCAACTGTTTCTGTTTCAAAGACCAATCCAACTTGTCGATTTTGACGCCTTTACCAGGCTGAACGAGGGTTTCTATTTGATGCAACCAAGGCATAAAACTAACCGTATCACTACCGCCGCCCGATTGCTGTTTCAGGTTAGACAAAGTCTGAGATTTAATATTGATGATACGTTTGGTCTGCGGAAAAAGCTGTTTGAACAATGCATGACTTTGCTGTTTGTAACTTTGCGCCTGCTCTTGCAATCGACTTGTCTGAATGGATGTATCCAGCATACTGATGACTAATAGCGCCGCCACGGCCCCCAAAGGCCAACCCCAGATTTTCGCCATTCCACTGTAACCGTGCTTCCCGCCATAAGGACCGACACGCAAATTCAGTACTGCATCGATGCGTGAGGAAGAGTTCGCCAAATCGTCGGAAAGCAATTCATCGATCTCCGTTGTTGAAGAACCGGCCTGTTGATTTGCCGAATATTTTGCCGAATATAACAACGGATCAAACCACCCCTGCAAAGCTCCGAAACCTTGATAAACGCCGCTTCTCAATAGACAGCGACCCTCTTCTCTAACCCGGTTCCAATGATTCTCTGAAGGCTCCGGCAGACGAAAACAGTCGGCGACCAGTTGAAGGTGTCCGCCGCCTATTGCCTGCAAGGTCTCAACCCAAGCCTGCATAAGGGTATGAGTGACAACAGCAACCTGAGTGCGGCCATCAGAAAAACGCTTTAAAGGCACAAAATGATAATGTTCAACCGGAGCGGAAAGACGTTCTTCTAACGCATACGGCAAGGCGGCTAACCAGTCGCTGCGACGCTTACCCGGCACGGTAATTTCGGTGAGAATAACTTGTTCGCTGGGAACCCAAACGGTTTTCAACTGTTTGAGAAAACGCGCGCCTTCGACCATATCCGGAAAAGCGCTATTAAAGACAAGATTCTCTTCCCCTTTTTGCAGATATAGCTGCCCATCCGTTGAGAAATACACCACCGCCGACAATTCAGCGGAAGTCTCATCGTTCGACGGGCTGGAAAACGTTTGCTCCACTTTAGTCCGTAACACTTAACCACCTTTGTAACAGCACAACCGTGTTTTTGTCCTGGCGATAAAATATTTCCTCAACACCTTGCGAGGATTCGCCGTAGTTCACTTGCGCCTGTAATAAAAAAAACTGGCTTTGCACATCGATCAACCAATCCGGCAACGCCTGTAAAATTTCTTCTTCGCTAAACCCGGTTTCCTGCTGCATAAAACTGCGGAAATCGCCATTGCTTTCTGCCGGTTCAACCTGTCGTTTATTGACCCAGTTCTGAACAATCGTCGAAGTCATCCAATCAGCCAAGGCAAGTAATACACGGGGTTCAGCCGTATTAACATTGATTGCGGTCACCGCCGGCAAAACACAAGCACTGCGTTGGAACTGTAACCACATTTCCGGCTTCAACGGTTTCCAGGATTCCAGATTGCGAACTTCTTTCAAAAAAACCATTGCTCGATTCGCCGCACTGTAAGCCGGATTTTTCAGCAAATAACGATCACTTTCGGCACCGTAAGGCATAGGTTCATCGTCGCTATCGATCCAGTCGCGTAACTGATCGACAAAACCGTCGTTCAATCCCATCTGTTGTGCATAACGCGTTGTAATGTCCGACCACAACTTGCGCTTGTCCTCGTCGGATTCCAGCAGGTTATTCAGGTTCAACCGTCCCTGCAGGTCGCTCAAGCCGCCCGATAGAGTCCCTCCTTCAAACGGAATCGGTGGCATCGGACTAGCCCACATTTCCTGAAGGTGATCGACTTTATTATCCTGTAAATCGGCCATTAACCCCTGTTTGACCCACGACTCCAACCCCCAGACAACTGCCAGAGACTGCGTTTGGTGCAAGCGTTGCGCACTGCGTTTCAAATCGGCAAATTGACGATACAAAAGCTCACTGCTTAAAATCGCCACCAGCGCCACCACCAGCAACACGGTAATCAATGCAAAACCGTTCTGCTTTGCTTTCAAACGACTCGCAGCAAAATCACGGTAACTCATGAACTGCTCCCGGCCAAAGCTCTCAGAACCTGTGTCGCTTCGCTGCCCTGGTAAAGACGGCGTACTCTGCCCAGATCTTCTAACTCCACAACCACTTCGGTCAAAAGCGGTAAAACGTATAAATTTGCCGCCGCAGCTTCGCTGCTTTCGTTCGGCCAGACTTGCTGCCACTGTTTTTGTTCGTTTAAGAAGCGCACCTGAAACGACGTCACCCCGGTTAAGAGCGTGGTTTGACTCGCTTCGGTGTCAGGCGCTCGATCCATAACCGGCCACACCAGACGATACAGAGTGCCGTTATTCAGGCGGTAGCCGACTCTCAACAGGCCACTGGAACCGTTCGGCGTCACAAAATCGGCAACCCGACTCAGCTCCAATCCAAGATCGGAGCGGTACTGCATTGCCGGCAAGTTCGAACCCAAACCATCTCCGATCGGCCGGGGAGCGGCCTGAACGATGTCCTGCTGCATCCACCAAAACGCGCGCTGGATTGCCTGAAAACGCTCACTGTGACGATCCAGACCTTCTTCAACTTTGACCACCGACTGCACCGACTGGTATGCGACCACTGCCAGCACCGCCGAAATCGCAATCGCAATCAGCAGTTCAATCAGCGTAAAACCACTCTGGCGGCCGACGAGGCTTCCTCTCATGATTCAGGACCGACAATACTGGCCAGCGTGGCAGCAGGCTCGCTCTCGCCGCTGTCGAGAGAATAAACCTTCAATTCTATTTTTTTAAAGTCCGCCGACATGGTGGATTCCATTGTTTGGCGGATTTTCCATTTCATCCCCAACATTTCCACCTCATCGCTCAAATCCCGGCTATCCTCCGCTCCGCTCCGCTGCTCCAGCAAGCGGTTATCGGCAACCCAGGTAGCAATCACTCGACTTTGCACACCGCTCTGATTGGCTACGGTCCGCCCGGTTGTCAACGACAATGCTGATAGAGCCACTGCAGCGATCACCATTGCCACCAGCACCTCGATTAGAGTGAAGCCGTCTTGTGTCCGTCGTCTTATCACTTCTCTTCACTCTGCCATTGCAACAATCCGTCCCACACCAGCTTTTCTTTCATTTCCGGCTTGGAAACCAGACTGAAGTCAATCTCTCCAGGCGTGACCTCACCACTTGGCCAGATTAGCCAACCCAAGCGACCGTCCTGACGAACCAGACCAACGCTCTTCCACTCGACTTTTACACCATCCTGCCAGGCGGTGAGCGGAATTTTCTGGCTTTCCTGCCAATTGGACTGACGGTAGACCCAGACATGAATGCCTTTTTCACTCGGCTGCAGCAAAAATAGTCGCTGTTCGAAGGTTGCCTGATCCCGCGCCCAGCCTAACAAGCCCTGCAGCTGTTTCTGCTGTGCACGTAACTGGGCCTGCTCATTACCGCCGAGATTTAAAACGCCTATCGAAACCACCACCGCCATAATGACCACCACGACCATCAATTCGAGCAGAGTAAATCCGCCTTGTGCGCGGGATTCTGGCAGCATCGACTCGGACAAACTTATTTTTCTTCCCAGTTTCCGATGGTGGCATTAATACCTTCGCCACCGTCCATGCCGTCGGCTCCGTAAGTAAAGAGGTCAAACTCGCCATGTTCACCCGGCTGGAGGTAAAGATAAGGATTTCCCCAAGGGTCCTTCGGCAATTGATCCAGCAATTTTTTCCAATGCTTCGGTTCAGGATCGCTATCCGGTTTGGTCACCAGAGCTTCCAAGCCCTGATCGGTCGTAGGGAAATTGTAATTATCCAGCTTGTACAGCTGCAGTGCCGACGAAATAGCGCCAATGTCCTGCTTCGCTTTCACGATACGCGCTTCATCCGGACGATCCATTAATTTCGGTACAACGAAAGTTGCCAAAACCGCCAAGATCACTACTACAACCATCAACTCGATCAGGGTAAAACCGCGTTGGTTCGATCCCTTGCGAAATTGCTTGTTCAATTTCATTTTTATTTCCTTTACGTCTTAGAAATCCAAAAACTTTGTTAACCGATCATCTGATTCATTTCGAAAATCGGCATCATAATCGCCAGAACGATCGTCAGAACCACACCACCCATCACGATGATCAACAGAGGTTCCAGCAAGCTGACCAAAGTCGCCGCGGCATTTTCCACCCCCATTTCGTAATGTTTGGCGCCTTTTAACAGCATATTGTGCAAACGCCCTTGCCCTTCCCCGGTTTTGACCAGATTGAGCAACAACGGCGGAAAAAATCCGGCCTCTTCCATACTGGCATGCACACTGTTCCCGCGACGAACCTTTTCGACCATCTGTTCGACACCACGTTTCATCGGATCAAGAGTCATGACTTCGGATGAAATATGCAAAGCGTCGCGCACCGCAACCCCGCTTGCCAGCAAAACCCCGAACGTTCGCGCCCAGCGCGCGGTTGCGCCATAAACCACAAACCGGCCGACTCCCGGCAGACGCATTAACAAGCGGTGAAACTTGAAACGCAATGCCGGACGCTTCAGCAAAAGCTTAAACAAAACAAACATACCGAAGAGTGCGACCAGCATCGCCCCCCAGTAATTCTGAACAAAACCGCTTAAACTCAAGAGCCCCTGAGTCAAAGGCGGCAGAGCCTGATGCATATTATCGAACACCGACACCACCTTAGGCACTACATACACCATCAGGAAAAACACGATGCCCAGAGCAACCGTTACCATCAAAGCCGGATAGATCAAGGCGGTTTTCATCTTCTTATTAAGCTGATCACGCTGCTCTATTGAATCCGCCAGTCTCGATAACACCTCGCTGAGATGTCCACTCTCTTCACCCGCCTGAATAATCGCAATATAGTCTTGTGGCAATCTAAAATGCGAAACCTGCATGGCCCGCGCCAGAGGATAACCCTCGCTGACTTTAGAGTGCAAACCACCGATAAAACGCGCCACCAGCTTAGCATTCGCCTGCTGCGACAACGCTTTTAAAGCCTGATTTAAAGGCGTACCCGCTTCAAGCAAGGTGAAAACTTCACGGGTAAACAACGCCAAGTCAGCAGTCGAGATTTTCGGCGCAAACCAGCCCGCCGAAGACTTGGATTCTTTTTTTCGGCCGTCCAGTTCTTTAATTGCAACCGGACTTAAGCTCTGCTCGCGCAGCCATTGACGCACCTGCCGCTCGGAGTCGGCCTCATGCATTCCTTTGCGCTGTTGTCCGGCGGCACTGAGCGCGCGATATTCATACAGAGCCATAACAGCCCTCGCCTACAAACGCTCTAATTCTGGGTAACACGCAACACTTCTTCCAAACTGGTTTTACCTTCCAGTACCGCTTGATAGCCGCTCTGATTAATCGAAGGCGTTTTTTGTCTCAAGTAAACTTCCATTTCCGCTTCAGACGCATCGGCGTGAATCATCCGCCGCACTTCCTCGTCCACCACCAATAATTCAAACAAACCCATTCGCCCTTGATAGCCGGTTTGCTGGCAGTGATCGCAACCAACCGGCTGATAAATTGTCGCTTCTTCGACGCCCATCAGGCGGCACTCGGTTTCATCCGCCTGGTGCGCCTGTTTACAATGCGGACACAAACGACGTACCAGACGCTGCGCGAGCACACCGACGAGACTGGAAGAGATCAGGAAAGATTCGATTCCCATGTCGCGCAATCGCGTCACGGCGCCGACAGCCGTATTGGTATGCAGAGTGGACAGCACCAAGTGCCCGGTCAAGGAAGCCTGAACGGCAATTTCGGCGGTTTCGATATCGCGGATCTCCCCGATCATGACCACATCCGGGTCTTGACGCAGCAAGGCACGCAGCCCTTTAGCAAACGTCATATCCGCCTTGATATTCACCTGAGTCTGATTAATGCCTTCGATGTTGTATTCCACCGGATCTTCGATGGTCATGATATTGCGTTCACTGCTGTTCAAACGCGTCAAACCGGCATAAAGCGTCGTCGATTTACCGGAACCGGTCGGCCCGGTAACAAGGAAAATACCATGCGCTTTGGACAAAGCCTGCTGTACTCCGGATTCCAGATTCTGCGGCAATCCCAGATCCTGCAGTGTCAGACGTTCGGAACTCTTGTCCAACAGACGCAAGACCACACGCTCACCAAAACTGGATGGTACGGTGGAAACACGCAAATCCACAGCTCGACCACCCAGTTTCAAAGAGATGCGACCATCCTGCGGGAGACGTTTTTCAGCAATATCCAGCTTCGCCATAACCTTGATACGCGACACCAGCATCGACGCTAAACCGACTTTCGGCGTCAAAACCGTATTTAATACGCCGTCGACACGAAAACGAATACGCAGTTGATTCTCAAAGGGTTCAATATGAATATCGGAGGCATCGGCACGGATCGCTTCGGTCAAGACCGCATTCAGAAGTTTAATGATCGGAGCGTCGTCGGCACTGTCCAACAGGTCTTCAGGCTCGCCAAGCTCGGCAACCACCATCGCCAGGTCCTCACCTTCCAAACCTTCAATGGACTCCATCGATGATTGAGAGCTGTTAGCGTAGCGGTTCTGGATTTTTCGCTCAAAAGCCTCTCCCGGCAAAAGTTCGATTTCTACTTTCGATCCGGCCAAACGCGCTTGAAGATCCTGCAGAGCGGTAAACGGCGTTTTATCGGTAATAAAAAGTTTAAAACCACCATCCAAACCATCGGAAAGCACTACGTCGTTACTGCGCGCAAAAGTAAAAGGAATTTCGACCATCATAGGCCAAGAATCTCCTCGGAGGTATTCGGGTAAACCTCCAGGCCACCGACCTTATAAGGCTCTTTAGGCTCTGACGGTTTACTTTCACTGACGGTACTTGCCGGCTTTTCAACTTCTACCGGAGACTCGTTTTTCACCACCGCTTTACTCTCGATCACTACCGGCTTTTTGGAACTTTCGACCTGTTCTGCCTGACCAGACGTATCATATCCCTGCTTCCACTGTTCCAAGGTAGGCAGTTTAGGACGCAAGCCTTCCAGCATTCCGGAATCTTTCTGCAACATTCGCGCCTGTTCTCCGTAGATGTAACGGTATTTCTTCTGACTATAAAAATCGCTGGTCATATTGTCGCGAACAATAACCGGGCGCAGGAACACCATCAAATTGGCTTTTTCACGCTTGTTATCGGTTGAACGGAACAAAGCACCAAGCCCTGGAATATCCCCCAAACCTGGAACCTTGGATACCACCTCGGTCTCTTTTTCGTTAATCAAACCGCCGAGCACGACAACCTTACCGTCGCCGACAATGACTTTGGTTTTAATCTGGCGCTTAGAGGTTTGAATATCGACCGCCTCGCCTTTCGGCAGGATGTCGGAAACTTCCTGATCGATATCCAGATAAATTTCGTTACCTTCATTGATCTGCGGCTTCACCTTTAAAGACAGACCGACGTTTTCACGTTCAATCGTATTGAAGGCGTCGCTTACCGCCGAAGTGGTGCTGGTATAACTACCGGTCTGAATCGGCACTTCACGACCGACCAGAATTTCCGCTTCTTCGTTATCCAAAGTCAGAATCGAAGGCGTGGCCAGAATATTCGAGGATGAATCACTGTGCAGCGCATTCAGTAGTGCGCCCCAGCCGGTATTGCCCGATGCATCGACGCTACCGCCACCGATGGTAATCCCGGTATTGATTCCCGCCGCCTGCGCAGCCAGGTTTCCGGTATTGGCCAAAATGGTTGCCAGGCTGCCGGTCAAATTCAGGATACCGACGCCATTGTTGCCGAGGGCTGCCCATTCGACACCAAGCGCCGCAGCCTTATCTTCGGAAATCTCCACAAAAATCGCTTCGATCAACACTTGCGCCCGGCGGATATCCAGCTGCTTGATGACGTTTTTCAAAGCCGTCACTACCGCAACCGGTGCACTGATAATCACCGCATTCATTCGTTCGTCGGCTTCGATACTGATCTGCTCTTTCAGCTGTGTCGAATCGGCACGAGCCAGACTGTTATTATTCACCGTCTGCACTGTTGCTGTCTGTTCGCCAGCAGCCCCTTCCGCTACAGGAACCGGAGCGGAAACCGTTTTTGAACCGCTATCCTCTGACGAAGAAGCACTTAACAAAGTGCGGTTGCCGGCAATTTTCTGCAGGATCGGCACCAGATCGGCCGCTTTCGCATAACGCAGATATACCACCTGAACTTTCCCTTCCGAAGCAACCGGCACATCCAAATCGGCAACCAGTGCGCGCAACATCATGCGTTTTTGCTCGTCACCACTTAAAATCAAACGGTTCGAACGCTCGTCAAAACTGACGTTGACATCCAGACCGCCCTGAGTTTTCGGAAGAACCGATTTCAGGGTTTTCGCCATCTCTTCTGCCGAAGCGTGCTGAACATTGATTACCTCATAATGGCCTTGAGTATCGATATCGACTCGCTTAAGAATACTTTTAATCCGTTGAATATTGGCGATGGTATCGGTAATGATCAGCGTATTGCTTTCCGCCAAAGCGACCAGATGACCTTCGCGAGCAACCAGAGGACGCAAAACCGCAACCAGCTTGGTCGCTTCGACATGGTCGACCGGAATGACTTCGCTGACCCAGGATTCGCTGTTCTCTTTCCAGTTCCGGTAAGACAGCTGATCACGCGCCAGGTTTGCCGGTACGATTTTAATGACATCGCCACTCGGAACAGCGACATAGCCATGAACGTTCAGCACCGCCAACAGGGTTTGATAAAGCGCGTGAGGATCCATTCCATCCGGTGCAATCACGGTCACCTTGCCTTTAACGCGCGGATCGATAATAAAATTCTGTCCGGAAATTTTTGCGACCGCTTCAATGACCGTAGTAATGTCGACGTCTTTGAAATTCTGAACCAGTTCACCCGCAGCCTGCACTGCCGAAGCGCACAATAGCCCCACACCCAGAACAATGGCTCTTAAACGGGTAGAGAAGCTGCGTCTACTAACAGATTCATCTGGACGCGAATAGGTTGAATACATAAAAACGTTTCCTTATGGTTTTAGCTCGTTCGGAGAGAATCAGTAATCAGTTCAGATTAACTTCAACTGAAATCTCCTGGCCTTTTCTTTCTAATGTCATTGTAAACAGCGTCTGGTTCAGCATTTGCTGCCATTTTTCAGGTGAGGTCGCCAGCTCGGAGATATCAGCACCGTCAACCGCCTTTAACAGATCTCCCGACTCAAAGCCCAGCGCTTTGAAAATAGCCTGCTCTTTACGCGGCCATAGTTTTACGGCAGAAATCTTTCCATTTTTCTGGACAGGTTGAAAGCGAACGTATTGCGTGATGGTCAACGGAGATTGTTTCAATTGTTCTTTGATCGTTTGCAGACGTTCTTTTTGCGAGCTGTCCAGCACAGGATTTTCCATAGATGACGGCGCGGTCATGTCCAAAGTGCTGTCACGACCCTGCAGCGGAATTTCTTCAAGAACGCCTCGATTGGAAACCACGACCGAATCACGTAAAACTTCAACCAGCTCGACCTGATCCCGCAACTCCTCACCCACGGCAACCACCTTGGTCTCTCCGCCGTCTTTAACAACCGCAACGCCACCATCGGCTGTTTTCAGCAAGCCGATCAGCTTGATATTCAAACGACTTTCCTGAATCGGCTGCTGAGAAACAACTGCACTCTTCTCGACTTTTTGCTCCGGCTTGCCGAACAGATAGACTAAATCCGGGCGAGCATTGGACTTTGCCGCCGCAGCCGAAGAGGCATTTTGCAATACCGGCTGCTGCGGACTTAAAGGCGTGTCGAACCAGCGTGATGCCATGCTACCGGCCTGCCATGCGATCAGAATCAATAACAGCGCAAACAGCCAACGTGCAAGCATAGCCTGCTTAGCCGTTCCCAAGGCAAACTTTTCATAATTAATAAATGACGTCAAAAAATCCGACCTCTAAACACAGCGGCTTTTACAAGATAAACAGGAATAATTCGCAATTGGACAAGAATAACTATTGTAACCTATGGCTGGCAAAATAAAACGCTCTCACCGTAAAACAATTCTGGAGACATCTTTACAAACTCCAGCGGCTTAAAAAATTCAATTTTTTGCGCTGCCGATGTTCCATTCGACTAAGTATATTATCCAGCACTCGCAGCGTATCGCCAAGAAATGCGCCTTTATTCAGCATGACACACTCAGCCCTGACGCTCATAGCGGCATCGGTGATCTCCGGACGGGAAATCACTCCGCTTTTATTCAAGGTTTCCAGAACCTGAGTCGCCCAGATAACCGGCACTTGCGCCGCTGCGCACAGCCACAGAATATCTTCCTGAATTTCGGCCAAACGAACACTGCCTAATTCCACCGCCAAATCGCCGCGGGCGATCATCACGGCAAACGGAATCCGGTCGACATTCTTTAGCAGAATCGATCCCAGGTTGCGAACCCCTTCACGGGTTTCGATTTTTGCAATGATCGGCAAGTGTCCGGCTTGCAACGCCTGCAACTTCTGTTGCAGAACTTCAATATCGTCGACCTTCTGTACAAACGAGAGTGCCACCATGTCCGCATGCTCGGCAATGCAGTGCAGATCATGTTCATCCTTTTCGCTCAAAGGCGGCAACTGTAAAACCGTTTCCGGGAAGTTCACTCCTTTATCGGCTTTAATCTTCACTCCATTAGCGCCGGCAATATCTACCCTTAGCCAGACGCCATGTTCGTCGATATTTTCGATTCGGCAACCTAATTTACCGTCGTCAAACCACACCGACTGCCCCTCTTCCAATTGATCCAATATCTCAGGCAAGGTAATCGAGATGATCACCGGACGTATCTCACGGCCGTTTTCATCGTATTTCGCCGCGTGACAGTGACGATGAGTACGACTAATAAGAATCCGCTCACCTTTACGAACGCGGATATCCACCGGTTGACCGTCGAATTCCGGCAAGGCAAAACTGCCTAAATATTTTAGATTGCCCTTTTCACTGATGCGCTGCCAGCGGAATTCCATTTTCGGCACCAGATAACAGTTCTGCTCACAGACCCCCTTCCAGGTTCCATCCGATAGCGGTTGCTGCATACGAATCAGGCGTTTTTTACCGCGCGCATCCTCAAAGACGAATACATCGCCAACGTACAGTTCGTTCATCACCTCTTTAGGCAGAGGCAAATGCGGCACATTTTCCAAAAACGACGGCAAATCCTCCTGCGAAATTTCCTTGTGGTAAAACAGCACTTCTGCAGGAGCCAATAATTTTCCGGTCGGTTTTTTGCTGACTTTCAAATGCACCACCGCAGGACCGAGTACAAGATCGTTGGTACGCAATTTGTGACCGGCGAGGTCAAACATGATCTGAGCATCGATCCCCAGTTCTTTTTGCGCCTTGCGCACATGTTTGACCATCTGGCGCCATTCGGATTCGTTGTCATGCGCGCAATTAATGCGAAAACAGTCCGCACCGGCTTTTAACCATTCCTTAACCTGTTCACCGTTCCAGGCTGCCTGAGTCGGCAAGGTCACCATTATCCGCGAGCTTCGATGCCCCGAACGTTGCGGACCAAACAGGGCTTTGGTCTCTTCGCTCAAAATCTGCTCTGAAGGACAAAAATCGGCATACTCCAGCTGAAAATCACGCGAAGACAATTTCCCTAGAAGCGCCAAAACACCTTCCAAACCACTCATCACATTGGCTTCGGAATGCGCAAGGGAAGAGATCGAAAAAGAAGACAAGCGCTTTTGCAGATCCGTCAGATCGTGCTGACGCAATGCAATATACAGAGCAAGATTATATTGCCGCGCCGACGCCGTTCCGGGTGACAGCCCGATCTCGTTCAGCATCGTCTGCGCCTGCTCCACAATCAAACCGCGAAGCCGCAAAACCTCTTCGAATAAACTTTGAATTTCGGAATCGTCGTACCGCAAAGTCATTTAACCCCTGATCCTGATGCTAATTCTGGAAAACGACCTATTAAACCATGCCACTGTTTCAACAAAATGACACAAGTCAACTTCAAGACAAAATGACCACTTATTTCCCTGAAAAACCCATGGTTCCGCAGGACCATCAAACCGTAACAACCGAGTTATCAATGAGACAAAGTGTAAAGAAATGAAGAAAATCGTTTTACATTTTACCCATGTCGGATATAACCTACCTCTAACGCCGGAATGGAAAACTTCCGTGTCGAAAACCTGCCAAGGATTTTTTGACGACGATTTCCATAACGGCGAGATTGGGTAAATAAGAAAACCGAGAGTAACCGGGCTTTCAAACGGAAAGCGATTATCCAAGGCTTTCTTATTTAGCGCTAATGAAACTCATGTTTGACCGACCAAAGGGACTGCCTGGCAGCTATCATTCAACGCCGGAAACGGCTGACATGAAAATTTGCACGGCGACTCCGCAAACAAAAAAATCAAAAATAATTCTATGGAAAATCACGCAAATCTAGATTCCTTTATCGGAAAAGTTATCAACAACTTCCGTAAAAAACAGGGCCTGACGATCGCCGAAGTCTCCGAACAATCCAATATCAGCCGAGGCATGCTCAGTAAAATAGAAAACGGTCAGGTCTCTCCCAGCCTGGATTCGCTGTTAAGGATTTCGAAAACCCTTGGCGTACCGATTTCGGCTTTTTTCAAAGAGTTCGACTCCGAAGGCGAGAGTGCACAACTGGTGCGTGCCGACGAGCGCCTGGAAGTCGTGCGCCGCGGAACGAAAGTAGGGCACACCTATCATCTGCTTGCTTACGACACCGGTCCGAATAAAACCTTTGAGCCCTTCCTGATTTCACTCGACAACAAAAGTGAAATCTTCCCTTCCTTCAGCCATGAAGGAAAAGTCTTTATGTACTTGCTGGAAGGGGAAATGGCTTATCGTCACGGTAAATCGATCTACCAGATGAAACCTGGCGACTCCCTGACTTACGACGCATCGATCTCTCACGGACCGGAAGATTTGATTCAAGTACCGATCAAGTTTTTAAACATCATTATCTACGGCAACAGCGACAATACCTGATCTGCCACAGATGCACCAAAAAACCCTCCTCCCCCTTTTTGGTGCACTAATTCAGTTTCCTTTAAGTAAATTTTTGTTCTCAAAAGTAAAATAAAATCACTATACCGTTGAATTAAAAACACTTTTTCATTCTGGCAAGAAACTCTCTATTATCCACTCGGTATATTTGTTCCATACCAATCCCAGAGGGTGGACCTGCAAACCGCCCTCATTCTTCTAACCCCATTCTTCCTGGAGGTCGCTGATGAAATTAATCAAAGCGATCATACACCCTTACAGACTGTCCGAAGTCCGCGAAGCTTTAACCGAAATCGGTGTTAACGGACTGACAGTGAGTGAAGTGAAGGGATATGGTCGACAGAAGGGTCATTTGGAAATTTACCGTGGCACGGAATACGCCATCAATTTTATTCCGAAAGTCATGCTGGAGCTGGTAGTTCTCGACGAGCAACTTGAAGATGTGGTCTCCACGATTGCTTCGAGCGCCAAAACCGGAAAAGTCGGAGATGGAAAAATATTCGTATCTCCAGTCGACAATGCTGTGCGCATCCGGACTAACGAATCCGGTGAGGCAGCCCTTTAATTCAATTTACAAACTTAAACTTATGAGGGAACTCAACTGAGGTAACTTTATGGACAGCAACTTTTTACAACTCTCTTATGCTCTCGACACTTTCTATTTTCTAGTCAGTGCCGTCTTCGTCATGTGGATGGCCGCCGGCTTTGCCATGCTTGAAGCCGGTCTGGTCCGCAGCAAAAACACCGTTGAAATCCTGACTAAAAACGCCTTGCTATACAGCATTGCATGTACCGCCTATCTATTTGTCGGTTACAACGTGATGTATCCGGGAGATCCGATCAGCGCTTACCTGCCGAATCTGAGCTTCCTGCTAGGTGCCGACAATACAGTTGATGCCGTGATTGCCGGTGGCGACGACGCACCTTACTACTCAGGCATGTCCGACTTTATCTTCCAGGCGGTATTCGCTGCAGCAACCATGTCGATCGTATCCGGAGCCATTGCTGAACGTATGAAACTGTGGCCGTTCCTGATCTTTGCTATTGTCATGACCGCGATCATCTATCCGATGGAAGGTTACTGGAAATGGGGCGGCGGCTGGCTGGATCAGCTTGGCTTCCAGGATTTCGCCGGTTCCGTTGTCGTTCACATGGCCGGTGCCGCTGCCGCTCTGGCTGCCGTCATTATGGTCGGACCTCGTTTAGGTCGCTACGGACCACAAGGTGAAGTACGCGTGATTCCTGGTGCCAACCTGCCGATGGCAACGCTGGGGATGTTCATTCTATGGATGGGCTGGTTCGGATTTAACGGTGGTTCCGAGTTGAAAGTTGCCAATGTCGATGAAGCGAATGCGGTTGCGAAAATTTTCGTTAACACCAACGCTGCCGCGGCTGCCGGGATGATTGTTGCCGCTCTGTTGAGCAAAATCAAATTCGATAAAACCGATTTGACCATGGTCATCAACGGTGCTCTGGCCGGTCTGGTTGCCATCACCGCCGAGCCTTTGGCTCCGTCTCCAGGACTGGCGGTCTTCGTCGGAGCCGTCGGTGGCGCGATCGTCTTCTTCTCGGTTCTATTGATGGATAAAATCAAACTTGACGATCCGGTCGGTGCGATCTCGGTTCACGGTACCGTTGGTATCTGGGGTATCTTCGCGGTATTATTCAGTAACGAAGATGCAACATTTATGGGTCAGCTGATCGGAACGGTCGCAACCTTTGCATGGATGTTCGTCGCGTCTCTAATCGTTCTGTATATCATCGATAAGACTATGGGACTGCGCCCATCCAAAGAGGAAGAGCTGGAAGGTATGGACTTCAAAGAATGCGGAATGGAAGCCTACCCTGAGTTTGACCATAAACAATAAGATATCCAACTGGATCTCTTAAAGTCAAAGGCCGCTTAATGCGGCCTTTTTACTTAACGTAAACCAATACCGAACGGAAATAAAAAACAGGAAACATCCATGACGATTTTAATTCAACCGGCGCAACCGCAAGACATCTCTCCGATGGTCGAACTGCTGCGTATTCTGTTTGCCATCGAGGTCGATTTCAACTTCGATCCAGTTAAACATCGAACAGCATTCGAACACATCGTCGCAGACGAAAACTGTGGCGCCTTGCTGGCTCTCAGCGAAGACAAGGTTATCGGCATGTGCACGGCCCAATGGGTCTATTCAACTGCCACCGGACAGAAATCCGCCTGGATCGAAGACGTGATCGTCCACCCCGATTTTCAGGGTAAAGGTGTCGGACACCTGTTAATGGAAGCGATCACCCAATGGTGCCGCAACAATGGCTGCAACCGCATGCAACTGGCTTATGACCTGCAAAATCAGGCTGCAATCCATTTTTATCTAAAACAGGAATTTACCAAGACCCAGCTCGGAATTTTCAGCAAGCCGATTTAATTTGTACTTAGGCTGTATGGTTTGCTTTAAAGAAAGGAATATAGAGGTAAGCCGAAAAGAAGCACGGGCAATCAACCGACCCCCCGTCTGGAACAACACTTGGATATTTAAACCCTTTGAGCGGCCGAAGACAGATAATCCAGCAGTGCAAACAGCACCGGCCGAACCGTTTCCGCTTTCCGCTCAACGTCCGCCATCATCTTCTCGGGGCTCTGCACATAATCGCCTTCGACCATCTGCCCGCCGATTTCATCGATCCACTCTTGAATCTCTTTGCGTGTGACTTCGGGATGACACTGCAGACCGATAATCCGATCACCGATCTGAAAGCCCTGATTTGCGCAGACGCCGCTTTGAATCAAACGTTTCGCTCCCGGAGGCAATTCGAAAGTTTCGCCGTGCCAGTTAAAAATCTCCAATGAGGCGGGAAAGTGAAATACGGAGTCATCTTCAATCACCTTTTCGATCTGATGCCAACCGATTTCCACCTCAGGATTATTGGTGACTTTCGCCCCCAAAGCGGTGGCGATCAATTGCCCGCCGAGGCAGATTCCCAACAACGGCAGATCTTCGGCGATCACTTGGCGGATAAAGACTTTTTCGCCAACCAACCATGGATAGTCATCCTCATCGTTTACACTCATCGGACCACCCAGAACAATCACCATATCAATCATATCCAAAGCGGGATAACAAAATCCCTCTTCATATAAATTGACGTAATGAATCTCAGCAGCACGTTCTTTAAGCCAAAGTTCTATCTGCCCCAAACGCTCGAAAGGAGCATGAACCAAAACGGCAACTTTCATATTTCTGTTTCCTCCAACAGTAAAAAAACCATGCATCCAAAACGGATAGCATGGCATTCAAAGTAAAAATAGAACTTGGGTATAAACGCTTGACGACGCTTAGGACGAAAAATACGTGCTTTGCTGATGGCGTTCGCAGGCTACCAGAGTATTTTCCAGCAAGGTCGCGATGGTCATGGGACCTACCCCGCCGGGAACCGGCGTAACATAACCGGCAATATCTAAAGCCGCCGTATCGACGTCACCGGTCAGGGTACCGTCTGGCAAACGATTGATACCGACATCGATCACAATGCACCCGGGTTTCAACCAGTCGGCCGGGATGAATCCGGGTTTACCGACTGCAACCACCAGAATATCCGCCATCCCGACATGAGTTTGCAGATCTTCGGTAAAACGGTGGCAGACCGTTGTAGTGGCTCCGGCCAAAAGCAGTTCCAACGACATCGGTCGTCCGACGATATTCGAGGCTCCGACAATGACCGCATGCTTGCCCTTCGCCGATAAACCGTAATGGTTTAACAGCGTAATACAACCATAGGGTGTACACGGGCGCAAAGTCGGCATTCGCACCGTCAAACGCCCGATATTGTATGGATGGAAACCATCGACATCCTTGTCCGGATGGATACTTTCGATCACCGTTTCCGCCTCAATATGCTCCGGAAGCGGCAGCTGCACCAGAATGCCGTCAATCGAATGGTCTTCATTCAATTGTTTGATCAGTGCCAGCAACTCCGCCTGAGTCGTCGTGGACGGCCAGTGCCAGGACTTGGAAACGAACCCCACCTCCTCGCACGCCTTTTTCTTGCTGTTGACATAGACCGAAGATGCCGGATCGTCACCGATCAAAACCACCGCCAGTCCCGGCGCTCTCAATCCTTGAGAACGCCGCATATCCACCTGCTCCTTGATCTTGGCACGCACCGCTTTGGAAACCGCCTTTCCGTCAATAATCTTCGCACTCATGCTTCACAACTCCGAGGTATTTACCTTGACAAAGGCCCGAACAAACTCACACCGCCTTCAATAACCGGATCGACCGGGAATCCAGTCTGTACCGGCCAGAGGCACGCCGGCCATAGCCGCCGCCTCTACGTTCAAGGCTACCAGATCTTCCGGCTCAAGATTATGAAGATGTGACTTACCACAGGCACGCGCCAGCGTTTGTGCTTCCATCGTCAAAACATGCAGATAATTTGCCAAACGGCGACCGGCTTCTTCCGGGTTCAAACGCGATGCCAGTTCCGTATCCTGAGTCGAAATTCCCGCCGGACATTTCCCTTCATGATAGTCGTCGTAAAAACCGGCAGCCGAGCCGATTTTACGGTACTCCTCATCCCACTTCGGATGGTTACAACCAAGGGCAACCAACGCCGCCGTTCCGATCGCAACCGCATCCGCACCCAGCGCCATCGCTTTGGCAACATCGGCACCGCTGCGAATACCGCCGGAGACGATCAGTTGCACCTTGCGATGCATATCCATTTCCTGCAAAGCGCGCACCGCCTGCGGAATGGCCGCCATGGTCGGAATCCCGACGTGTTCGATAAAGACATCCTGCGTCGCGGCCGTACCGCCCTGCATACCGTCGACGACGATTACATCCGCTCCGGCCTTAACCGCCAGTTTGACATCGTAATAGGTACGGGTTGCACCGACTTTAATATAGATCGGCACTTTCCAATCGGTGATTTCGCGCAATTCAAGAATCTTGATTGCCAGATCGTCCGGCCCGGTCCAGTCAGGGTGACGACACGCACTGCGCTGATCGATACCTTTCGGCAGGTTACGCATCTGCGCCACACGATCGGTGATCTTCTGCCCGAGCAACATACCGCCGCCGCCCGGCTTGGCACCTTGGCCCAGCACCACTTCGATGGCATCGGCTTTACGCAGATCGTCCGGATTCATTCCGTAGCGCGACGGCAGATATTGATACACCAGAGTTTTTGAAGTTTTGCGCTCTTCCGGAGTCATCCCGCCGTCACCGGTAGTGGTACTGGTTCCGACCATGTTCGCACCGCGCCCCAAAGCCTCTTTGGCATTTGCCGAAAGTGCACCGAAACTCATCCCGGCAATCGTTACCGGAATATCCAGTTTGATCGGATTCTTGGCGAAGCGCGTCCCCAAAGTTACGTCCGTTCCGCACTTCTCGCGATACCCCTCCAGAGGGTAACGAGACATACTGGCACCTAAAAACAGCAGATCGTCAAAATGCGGTACTTTGCGCTTGGCTCCGAAACCGCGGATATCGTAAATACCGGTTTCCGCAGCACGCTGAATTTCATGAATGACATCGCGACTGAATGTAGCCGATTCGATTAATCCTGGTTTTTCCATTGTCATAACAGACTCCTTTATTCTCTATCGACTCAATTTAGTAAGCTGATGCATTATCAACTTTGAAGGTATACAACTGTCTAGCAGAACCGTAACGGGTAAAATCGTGCGGATCGTCGTCACAACCGGCTTCTTTCAAAAGTGCGGAAAGCTCTTCGACGTGTTCCGGACGCATCTCTTTTTCAATGCAATCCGCTCCCAGAGAAGCCACCGTTCCTTTGACATACAAATGAGCTTCATACAATGAATCGCCCAAAGCTTCCCCGGCGTCACCGCAAACCACCAGACAACCGGACTGTCCCATAAAAGCGCTCATGTGGCCGACCGACCCTTTAACGACAATGTTCACTCCTTTCATCGAAATACCGCAACGCGCCGCCGCATCGCCGTCCACCACCAGCAGACCGCCGTGCGCGGTCGCTGCAGCCGACTGACTGGCATTGCCTTTAACATGCACCTTGCCGGACATCATGTTTTCGGCAAGCCCCTGTCCGGCATTACCGTTAATGACGATTTCAGCTTCTTTATTCATGCCGGCGCAAAAATAGCCGACATGACCGTTTAGAGTAATCTTGGCAGGCTGATCCATACCGACGGCAATATTATGGTCGCCACTGATACCGTTGACGACAACTTCGGTTTCCTGATCTTTCGGCAGATCGTGCAGAGCTTGATTCACTTCACGAACCGAATGGGTTTTTAAATCGAATTCCATGGTAATTCCTTTATCTTTATACGTATTCCGTCGTTAATTAGCCTTTGCCCCAGAAATAAACTTTGCCCGGATCCGGTTCCCACAGTTTGGCGTTTTCGATCCCCGGCAAAGTCGACAAGGCGTGATACTCGGAAGCCATTGCCACATAGTCGTCCGTCTCCGCCATCACCGCCGGCTTACAGGCGATCGGATCGCGAACTACCGCAAAACCGTCCTTGGTTCCGACGGTAAAGGTAAAGAAACCGTCCAGATCTTCGATGGCACCTTGCAAAGCTTCTTCAACGCTGGCACCTTCGCGCAGACGCCAGGTCAGATAGCCGGCCGCGACTTCGGAATCGTTTTCGGTTTCGAAATGAATCCCCTTGTGTTCCAGCTCTTCACGCAAACGGTTATGGTTCGACAAGGAACCGTTATGCACCAGACACAAATCCATCCCGGTCGAGAACGGATGCGAACCTTCCATGGTCACGCCGCTTTCGGTCGCCATACGCGTATGACCGACAATATGGGTACCTTTCATCCCCGCCAGGTTGAAACGCTCAGCAATGTTTTCCGGCAGACCGACTTCTTTGAGAATTTCGATCGAGCGTCCGACGCTCATAATGCGAATACTCGAATCGAACTCTTCGATCACTTTACGTACCGGTTCTTCTTCCGCCGCCAATTTCAAAACCGCTGCATTGGCGTTATGCAATACCGATACCGAAGTGCCGAAGGTCTCTTCCAGCAAACTCGCCAGATCGTGCCAAGGGTAATGTTCGTCTTCATGCTGCAGCGTCAGCTTGATCATATCTTCGGACACTTCATCACCGTAAATGGCAAATCCGGCACTATCCGGGCCACGCCCGGTCATGGCAATAATCATCGGCTCGAACAGCTTGCCGAGCTGACTCTCAAGTGCGCTATTTTTCAAATACAACCCTACAATTCCACACATGCGCCTTCTCCTTTAAAAATACTCTGCATAACGGTTCAATTCCCAATCGGATACATGACGCTGGTATTCGACCCATTCCATGCGTTTAACATTGATAAATTCTTTAATAAAACTACTTCCGAACTGCTCTTCAAACAGCGGATCCGCTTCCAGCTCATCCAACGCTTCCGATAGAGACTGCGGCAAAGTATCGATACCCAGTTCTTTAAGCTCTTCGAAAGACAACGCATAGTGGTTAATGTTGTGCGGCGAGCCAGGATCAAGCTTTTTCGCTACGCCGTCCAGACCGGCTGCGATAATCGCTGCAGTCACCAGGTACGGGTTGGAACCGGTATCCGGCAAGCGGAATTCCAGACGACCGTACGGAATACGCACCATCGCCGAGCGGTTGTTGTCGCCGTAGCTGATAAATGCCGGCGCCCAGGTCGCCCCGGAAAGCGAACGCCCTACCACCAGACGCTTGTAGGAATTGACCGTCGGTGCGGCAAAGGCGCACAAGGACTTGGCGTGATGCATCAAACCGCCCAAGAAGTGGTAAGCCAGCTCCGATAAACCAAGATTATTTTCGTCGGATTCATCCTTAAACAGATTGTTGCCGTCGGCATCGGTGATCGACAGATGGAAGTGGAAACCGTTACCGGTACGGTTGGCATTCGGTTTCGGCATAAACGAGCAGATCATGCCCATTTCGTTGGCGATTTCGCTTCCGGCCATACGTACGAACGTAATGCGGTCCGCCGAGGTCTTGGCGTCCGAATAGGTGTAATTGATTTCAAACTGACCGTTGGCATCTTCATGGTCGATCTGATAGACATCGAAACCGACCTGCTGTAAAGAGTCGACAAACTTCTCCAGGAAAGCACGCGAGCGCGACAAACCTTTATAGTCGTAACACGGCTTATCCAATATATCGCTGTCGTCGAACGGAACCAGATGGCCGGTTTCACTACGCTTCAACAGACTGAACTCCGGTTCTATGCCGGTATTTAAAGTCCAGCCTTTTTCCGCCAGGCGCTCGATCTGCTGCAACATGATGTAACGGGTATCGTACTCGTAAGGTTCGTCATTAACATAGCCGGTACAAGCAACACGCGCATAACCAGGCTGCCAAGGAATAATGCTCAGGGTACTCAAGTCGGCCTTAGCCATATAATCGGCACTGTGCGGTTCCATACCCATACCCCAGACCGCGAACCCGGCAAATCCCGCGCCATCTTCTACAATATCTTCCAGACAGCAGGCTGGCACAGATTTGGTTTTTGCGACACCATGGATGTCGACAAATTGAGCCAGGATGAATTTAATCTGGTTGTCTTCTAAGAATTTTTTCGCTTCTTCAATCGTCATTTTCGCGCTCCGTTTTGAGAAAAGGGGATGTTTCAATCTGCTTGGTTAAGGTTTCGAGCAAGTAGTGACCGAAAGTCGGATCACACCCTAGAATGAGCGGCTTGCCCTCTTCCGGAATCAATAACCAGGCGGAAATCCCAGCCATCGCAACCATCAGAAAATCACCCGGACAACTCTGACGAAAATCGTAAATACAGACTTCCGCCATTAAGTTTTTCCAGTTTCCTGCCACTTCGAAAATTGCATCCCCTCTGCGGAACGCATATTGATTATGTTCTGTCGAAACACTGACCGAACCGTCGGCACAAACATACAGCTCTTCTTCACCCAGCTTGGCGACGAATTGATTCTCCGCCAAAGATTTGTATTGGAAGACCTGCAGATCCGCCGCATCGAACGACGCCAATATTTCGTTTAATTTCTTGCCGCGAAGATGAAGCAATCCCGGCACGTTTTTTTGAGAAATCTGCAAACTCATGCCGCGGCTCCCTGTTCTTTGTTATGAACTTCTTCGTCTGGCTTCTGCAACAATCCGTCCGGGTCATAGAAAGGGGTTTTCACCACCTTGGCTTTAACCAGCCGGCCGTCGCTTAACTTGATGTGCAATTCGCCATCCGGCTTGGAATAATCGATCGAGATCATCGCCAAGCCGATCACTTTGCCAAGAGCTGCACTGCGGCCGATGCTGGTGACTCGTCCGATCATCTCGCCATCTTCAATAAGCAGATTCGACTCCAGCGGCATGGCATTTCTGTCGGCAGACAACAGCTCGAAACCGACCAGAATCCGCTGCTGTTCGTTTTTCAACTTCATCAGACTCGGCTTGCCCAGGAAGTACGGCTTTTTAAAATGCACCGACCACGGCATATTGGCTTCGAACGGATTGGTCAGACCGTCGGTGTCCTGACCGACGATAATGTGGCCTTTTTCCAAACGCAGCATTCTCTGCGCTTCGACACCGAACGGCTTAATCGAGAATGCCTCTCCGACACGCATCAGCTCATCCCAAACCTGTAGTGCATCCATCGAGTCGACATGGATTTCATATCCCAGTTCGCCGACGAACCCGACTCGGATCAAGGTCGCATCCACACCTGCTACCTTGGCTCGGCGCATCACCAGATACGGGAAGCCTTCGTTCGACAGATCCAGATCGGTCAGTTGCGACAGAATCTTGCGACTGTTCGGTCCGGCCAGGTTCATGGCACCGATCTGCCCGGTACGGTTCAGAACCGTTACCTGCAAGCCCCATTCGATCACTTTCTTTTGAATCATTCGATAAGCGGAGTCCGACGACGAAGTCGTAGTAGTCACATAAAAATGCTCGTCCGAATAACGCACTGCAACCCCATCGTCGATAACCACGCCGGAATCGTCGACCATCAACGCATAACGGCTGGCGCCGATTGCCATATTCGACATGCGCATGGTGTACAGACGATCCATTAATTCGACGGCATCCTTACCGAACACCTCCAACTTGCCCAAAGTGGACACGTCGATCAGACCGACCGAACCTCTCACTGCCGCGACTTCCGCGGCAATCGATGCTTCGCGGCTTGCTTCGCTTGGATAATATTCCGGTCTCAACCAGTTACCGGCTTCCATAAAACAGGCGTTCACTGACTGATGAAAAGCATGCATCGGCGTCAGACGTTCCGGACGGAAACGCATCCCCGCCAGATGGGAAACCGGCGTAGGATGAAACATCGGTCTGGCCGTCGTCGAGCCGGTCTGATCGATGGTTTTACCGGTCAATTTCGCCAGAATACGAATGCCGTTCATATTGCTGTGCTTGCCCTGACTCGGCCCCATACCGATAGTCGAGAAGCGTTTCATCAATTCAATATTGTCGAAACCTTGCGCAATCGCCCCTTTCAAATCTTTGAACTGGATATCTTCGTCGAAATCGACAAACTCTTTGCCTTTCGGGTGCTGCCAGATCGGATAAGGATGAGAATGCGCCATCTGCGCCGCATAATCATTCAATTCCGGAGTCTCTTTACCCTGCATATACAAGGCTGCCGCCAGTCCGGCTTGCTCGCCGTCTTTGAATTGATCCAGAATATCGAAAACACCGTTAATTCGACCGCAGGCATAGACCCCTTCCGGCAGAGAAACCGGCAGTAACTGCTCTAGCGTATGGCTGTAGGCGAATTTCGTTCCCGCCTGATACAGCGGCGCTCCGGCCGGTGCCCAACCAACACTCATTAATAAGCCGTCGCACGCCAGCTGTTTTGCAACCCCGTCCACAGAGAAAGTTACGGCTTGCAACGCTTTTCTACCGCTCGCCTCAACGATCGTCGCATGCTCAAATACCGGAATGCCCGACTGTCTGGCCTGCTCAACCCATTCGCTGTCCGTGCTGCCAGTATCAAGAATCGCTTTAACTACCAGACCGTTTTTGTGCATATCCAGCGCCGCACGATAACCTTCAGGATTGGCCGTCAGAATGACTGCTTCTTTGCAGGGCGCTACCGCATAGCGTGACATCAGACGCTGCGCCGCCGAAGCATTCATTACACCCGGCAAATCGTTATTGCGAAACACCGCCGGTTGTTCGAAGACACCGGTCGCCACCACGACCGACTGAGCGGATAATTTAATCAATCCCTGATCGGTGTTGACCGCCAACCAGTGGTCGCCGTAATAACCTGCGACATAAGCCGAAGCAATCACCTGAATATTCGCCATCGACTCGATGGTCGATTTCAGAGACGAACGCGTTTCAGACAGAGCTTCTTCATTGACATACTGATAATCCAACGAACCGCCGATATAAGGATTCTCGTCAATCAGACAAACGTCGACACCCTGTTCGGCCGCAGCAATTGCTGCCGCCATTCCGGAAGGCCCGGCACCGATAATCGCCACATCACAGTGACGGTAACGTTTTGGCTGGCGACTCTCCGTCCAGCTGGTATCGACCTTGCCCAGACCGGCCATTTCACGGATCAATCGCTCCCATTTAGGAAACAGGAATTTCGGCGAATAGAAAGCCCGATAGTAGAAACCGACCGGCAGAAATTTTCCGATCAGCTCAACCAGCGAGCCTTTGTCACTGGCCAGAGAACCGAAAGTATTGACAGCGGTAAACATCTGTCCTTCCTGCACGGGAGTAACATCGCCGCGAACATTCGGCATGTCCGGCGCCTGAAACAAGGCGTTGACATCATGATTGGCAAAACTCAACAGACCGCGACGGCGATGGTATTTGAAACTGCGTCCCAGAACCTTACTGCCTTCGGACCACAAAGCACTACTGGCAACATCTCCGGCAAAACCGGTCACCTCTTTGCCCTCAAATGTGAAGGTCAGAGGATTCTTGCGATCGATCCACTCCAACGGTTGCGGCGAAAGTCTAAGCTTCATTTGATATTCCCTTATTCGCAAAATCGACCTTGGTAATTCGATCGGTCAACGTATTTCGTTCAAACAAAAACCAAATTCCCGTTGGGCGGTGATACCACCATTCAATCTGGGTTTTCGGCGCACCGTTATGATAAAAAACATAGTCGGCCCACTCCTTCTCGGAGACAGTTTCCTGATCCGGCTCCCGCTCTAAACGACCGCCGTAGTTAAACTCGCTCAAAGCACGTCTACCCAGACTTGGACAAGTGACAAATTTCATAATATTTCTCCCGCGTCCTTTAATGTCCGACCGAGGCCGCGCCTTTTTCGCCGACCAGTTCAAATTTCGAATAGCGATCCAGACTGAACGGCTTGATCAACTCATGCGGCATATCGTTCGCCACCGTATAAGCCATGGTTTTGCCGCTGACCGGCGTCGCCTTAAAGCCCCAGGTTCCCCAACCGGCATCCAGGTAGAAACCTTCCACGTCGGTTTTGCCCATAATCGGCGCAAAATCCGGAGTAATGTCGCTCATGCCTGCCCACTGACGCATGATCTTCAAGCGACTGGTAAACGGAAACAGGTCCATCATCTGATCGGTCAACCCTTCGACAAAATCCAATGTCGAGCGCGTAGAGTGTAGTTCTGCCGGGTCGACCGACGCCCCCATGACCAACTCGCCACGCGACGACTGGCTGACATAAACATGCAAGCTGCCGGAAACCACGATGGTGTCCATAAACGGCTTAACCGGCTCGGTCACACACGCTTGCAAAGGGAAAATCTCGATCGGGGTTTCTATATCAAGCATTTCGGTGATTCTCGGCGTCGAACCGGCTACCATCGACACCACTTTTTTAGCCTCGATAAAACCGCGGTCGGTTTCGACACCAACCACTTTGCCGCCTTTGGTTTTAATATCGGTCACGCGAGTTTTCTGATGAATCTCCACCCCGCGCATCTGCGCACCGCGGGCATAGCCCCAGGCAACCGCATCATGCCGTGCGACCGAACCTGGCGCATGGTACAAAGCTCCCATCACCGGATGCTGACCATTGCAGCTCATATCCATGTACGGCACTTCTTTTTTAATGGTATCGACATCGACCACTTCGCTGTCGATGCCGTGATGTTTATTGACCTCGGCACGCCATCTCATGGTGCGCATGGCACTGTCTGTGTGCGCCAAAGTAAAGTGGCCGCGCGTCGAATAGAAAATATTCAAATCGAAGTCGTCGCTCAAATCTTCAAACAGTTTTAAGCTCTCGTCATAAAACTTAACCCCTTCCGAAGTCAGGTAATTGGAACGTACGATGGTGGTGTTACGACCGGTATTTCCTCCGCCGATATAACCTTGCTCCAACACGGCAACATTAGTGATACCGTGCTCTTTAGCCAGGTAATAAGCACAGGCCATACCGTGACCTCCGCCACCTATAATCACGACGTCATAGGCTTTTTTCAGCGGCTTTTCATCGGGGAAAAAGCGCGGTTCGTCTTCCGATTTTTTCCAGGCATATTTAACTAATCTGAGCGGCATTTTGCCTCCTAAGCGAACACGACAGTCTTATTGCCGTAAACCAATACACGATCTTGCAGGTGATACTTCAAGCCGCGTGCCAAAACGTTCTTTTCGACATCCTTGCCAAGCACCACCATCTGATCAGCCGATTCGCTGTGCGAGACCCGAGCAACATCCTGCTCGATAATCGGTCCGGCATCCAGATCTTCGGTAACGTAATGACAAGTTGCGCCGATCAATTTCACACCGCGTTCATACGCTTGGTGATACGGCTTAGCGCCGATAAAGGAAGGCAGAAAGCTATGATGAATATTGATGATCTGACCGGGATATTTCTGACACAATTCAGGCGGAATAATCTGCATATAACGCGCCAGCACAATGGTGTCGGCCTCATAGTGCTCAACCCAGCGAACCACTTCGGCAAACGCCATAGGTTTGTTCTCGGGAGTAACCGGGACATGAATGTACGGAATGCCGTACCACTCGACCAGCCCCTTCATATCCAAATGATTGGAAATGACGCACGGAATATCATACTCAAGCTCTCCACTGCTCCAGCGATATAGAAGATCCGCCAGACAGTGATCCTGTTTGCTGACCATCAAGATGACGCGTTTTTTCACACAAGTCGAATTCAACTTCCAGCTCATCTGAAACTCATCGGCAATTTTCGAGAATCCTTCCCTGAACTCCTCGTCACTGATCTGAATATCGGTGATTTCATTACGCATGAAAAACTGCCCTGAATAGGTATCGGCGTGGTGATTCGCTTCCGCGATCATGCAATTATGCTCTGCAAGAAAAGAGGAGACTCTCGCCACTATTCCGACTCGATCCGGGCAAGAAATCGTTAACACATATGAATTCCTTTCCATTATTTTTCCTTTCAAGAAACTTTAATTCATATAATAAATAT
>NZ_JACBGI020000010.1 GCF_013391765.2 Thiomicrorhabdus heinhorstiae
GACACATACAGTATTTTAATATTAGAATTTAATCATACGTTTTATTTGTCGCAAACAATTTTTATCAACTACTTTGGAGAAGTTTAATGAAGACATTAACTGCAACTCTTGTTTTGGCACTAGGTTTATTCGCCAGCGCTGCAATGGCAGATTCTTGGGCTTTTGACAGCAAAAGCGAGTTCTCCGAGCAATGCCACTGTACCTGGTCATTCGATGACTAATTAAATGTTCAAAAAAACAACCCTAACCTCCTGATAAGCATTAGCTTATAAATTGGACCGGCTTGATTCTTAAGCCGGTTTTTTTATGCCCAAAAACCGGCACTTCACTCTTCAGTCGATGTTCAAATTAAACTTGAATTTCACCAACAAACGGATGATACCTCCATAAGATTTCACAGCGGTTTATACCCGCGTTTGCACAAACTCGTCCCCGGCATCTATGTTATGATTTTTCCATTACAACCGGAGCCGCTAGCTTGAACCCGCACACACTTGTCATAGCCGACATACACCTTCATCCCGAACCCTATCACCCGATCAATCGTCACTTTACACTGTTTCTTGACAGCATGGCATCGCACGCCGATCGGCTATATATTCTCGGAGATCTATTTGAAGCCTGGGTTGGCGATGATATCGGTCTGGAACAATACGCCAGCGTGATTGAACAGCTGAAAATGCTCAGCGATTCCGGTGTCAAGATTTATCTTCAATACGGCAATCGGGATTTTCTGATGGGTAAATCTTTCTGGCTGGCGACCGGTATTCAACCGCTGGAAGAGATTCACCTCGCCGAGCTTTATAGTCATCGTTATTTAATGCTGCACGGCGACCAGCTTTGTACCGACGATCATCAATACCAGAAAATGCGTCGCTGGTTCCGTAACCGGTTTGTGCAGTGGGTATTTTTGAACTTATCGAAAAAGAAACGGATTGAGATCGGCAAAAAAATGCGCCGGCAATCGCAAGAAGCAAGCAGCCGAAAAGATCAGGCGATTATGGACGTTAATCGTGAAGCGGTACGGCAACTTTTTGCACTGCATCCTGAATGCCCGACCATGATTCACGGGCACACTCATCGTCCCGATCGACATTTACTGGAACTGAATGGCAGGAAAGCGGAACGCTGGGTATTGGGTGATTGGAAAAACGACGAACCCTACGCGATTATTTTCCGCCTTGATCAAGAAGGCATACAACGCATCGCACTGTGCGAAGTTCTGCTTCACAAGGCGACACAACAAAATTTCAGAAACCAGGCTGGTAGATCAGAGTTCGAGCTTTAAGAACTTAAACTCGATTTCACCGTCTTCACTCAGACTGAAACGGACTTTTTCCTGAATTCGGCCCGCTTCCTGAGTACCGGAACAGGTCCAGGCGATGACCCAATTATAAGAGTAGTCGCAACGGTACAAATTATCTTTGAGATAAACCACCTGATCCACCTGCATATCGCCTTCATATACAGCGGCATCGCTGATATGCGACATATCCTGAATAAACTCTTTTTCCATCGACGGTAACAGCTCGGCAATTTCTTGCTGTAACATAGAAACACTGTCTGCACCGATCGAAACAGGTCGCTTAATTTCAGCAGGCAATAAGATTTTCATCGTTAATTTTTACACCTTAATTCACTAAAACTCTTTGCGTGTAAGAACGTCGGTCTCACCTTCACTTTTGGCAATCACCACCGCGCCGACCGAATCGCTGAAAATATTCACCGTGGTTCGCATCATATCCAGCAGACGATCCACGACCAGCAACAATCCGATCGCCTCGGCAGGCAAACCGACCGCCACCAAAATAATACTGATCGCCACCAAACTCGCCGAAGGGATACCGGCTACGCCAATTGAAGTCGTTAGAGCAATGATCACGATGAGCAATTGAGTGCCGAAATCCAATGGCACTCCGAATAACTGAGCGATGAAAATCGCCGCAACACATTCGTACAGCGCGGTTCCATCCATATTCACCGTTGCCCCAAGCGGCAGAACAAAACTGGTCACGCGGTTGGAAACCCCGGCACGATTTTCCAGGAAGTTCATGGAAACCGGCAAAGTCGATGAAGAGGAGCTGGTCGAAAACGCGGTTAATAACGCCGGAGCCATTGCCTGATAATGCAGCCACGGATTTTTAACGCCGCCGACATAGCGCAAAATTAACGGCATCACCACGGCAAAATGTACCAGCAGTGCCAAAACCACCGTCATAAAAAACAGAGCCAGATTTTCAAACTGATCAAACCCGGTTTTAGCAACCGAAGCCGCCACCAGACCAAACACCCCGATCGGCGCGAATTTCATAATCCAAGCGGTAATCAACATCATGACATCGAATACGCCCTGCCAGAAACCCAGCAATGTCTCCCTTCCCGCTCCGCTGATTTTGGTCATAAAGAACCCAAACAGTAAGCTGAAAAAGATCAACCCCAGCATCTGACCTTCGGCCGCAGCATTCACGATATTGGTTGGAATCATTCGCAGGAAGACTTCAACCACATCCCCGGCTGACTTGCCTTCCACCGCTGCACTTACCTGTTGATTGACTTCAATTTGCGGCGGCGGCTGATCACTGACTCCCGGCTGAATCCAGTTCACCAAAGTCAGACCGATCATAATAGCTATAAAGCTAGTAGCGACATAGTAACTAAGCGTTTTTAAACCCAAACGGCCGAAACCGCCTTGTTGACCGATATTGGCGATTCCGGTAATGATTGCAGACATCACCAGCGGCACAACGATCATTTTCAAAGCATTTAAAAACAAGGTACCGATAAAACCGTAAATCGCTAACCAAGTAATTCCGCCGATCGTCATATCAGTACCGGTATAAGATCCCATTACAGCCGCCAGAGCCAGAGCGATCAGGATTTGCCAGTGTAACGCCAATTTCATAGTGTCTCCGTTAGGTTTTTAATGCCTATAAAAAAAGCGCTTAAAACGTTTGCTTTAAGCGCTTTTTCAAAGCTATTCAATACTGAGATCTTATAGATCCGGGCATTGATTCCAAGCCATAAATGACCCGAGGTTATAAACTTCATCAAAACTCTGCGACAGAAGAATCTGCATCGCCATGTGCGAACGCTGACCGGAACGGCAAAAAACAATCACCGGAAGATCTTTATTCAAAACACTCTCTCCAACCCGGTCGATATCCTGTAGCGGGATATTAACAGCTCCAGGAACCTTATGAGCAGCAAACTCTTCCGGAGTTCTTACGTCCACTAACTGAGCGTTCTTTTCTTTAATCATGCGTTTAGCATCTTCACAAGCGATAAACATTTATTCCAGCCCTCAAAAATTCTATGCCAAATTATAAATCGTAATAATATACCCTATTTCCGAGCAAACTCCAACTTCAAAGGCTTAACGAAGTCTATCGAATCAATTGGAAATGACTATAATCAAGTCAAACTGACAAAGCCAATCCAAATCACTGCTGCAGCCATTAAACCTGCCAATACATCGTCCAGTAAAATTCCCAAGCCACCGCTGACTTTGCTATCGACCCAACCGATCGGCCAAGGCTTAATAATGTCAAACACCCTGAAACTCACAAATGCAGCCAGCCACCAAACCCAAGTCTGCTCCGGCAAAAGAACCAACACGATCCAGACACCGACAAATTCATCCCAGACAATACCGCCATGATCATGCACTCCGATCGCTTCGGCAGACTTACCGCAAATCCAACTGCCCGCTAACAATCCAAGCGCTAACAACACCCAAGCCGCTGTTTCCGACCACAACACAACCGGTAAAAACAGAATCAAACCCGCTAAAGTTCCCCAGGTTCCCGGCGCAGGCGTTATTAACCCCGAACCCAATCCATAACCTAAAAACTGGGCCGGGTCCTTAACGATTTGCGAAAACGGCGGCGCGGGAATTTTATTTTTTTGAGAAGACATAATTTAGAACGAGTTAAGAATGAAATTGAGGTGTATTTTACGAGAAAAGAAATTAGACAAACGACTTTGGCATTTATTTTTTAGCTATTAAAGCGGAGAAGCCGAATCCATTTCTTTTAAATCCAGCCCCATCTCAGCGAAAAACATACAGCTGAAGAAAGTGTTTTATCTGATTGAAGTTATTACAACTGGGATCATATAACCGGAGTCATGAGTATAACTAGAGTTATACTATGGACACACCCTGACGCCAGCCATAACCGGACGCAAAAAGCGCAGCGCAGCTTTTTCTGGGTTGTGTATATTTTGGCATTGTGGGTCTCCTGAGTTATCAAGAGGTGTCCACTTTATCGGGGGAAGTTCAATGTCCTGTTGACAAACTTGTTAGGCTTTTTCACGCCACAACTCCCAAATTTCGTTTGCCAACCCGACATATCTACTACGATTACCCGCTGTATCCTCACCAAACCACACAACGAACTCTTGATGTATGATATCTAATACTTCATTTTCGTTGTTCGCCGTTGGTAGCCTAGATATTACAGTTCCAGCTTCTGGATCATACTCGTCCGTGTTAGTTTCAAAGTTAATCTCAATTGGATCATGTTTGAACATTAAATCAGAGACCGCTTTGAAAAAAGCGGGTTGCTGCTGCTTAATCTCTTTATATATATTTTGGCGGGCCTCATTCCTTCGTGCTATTTGGGACCTCCAGATATAAAGAGCCACACAAACGAAGCTCACTAATATTATGATAAATATCTGATTCATTCCCAATGAAGCCTAACGCTCAGCATATGGGGCGGGCCGCCGCGAAGCGGTGGCGCGTCCCAGCTGCCCGAAGGGCAGCGACATGATGCACTTGTTAGCCATTACATTTGTGGTGGCGAAATGACTACCCATATTGTTGCTACCCCTACGGTTAACCAATTTGCTGCCCACAAAACGAAGAAACTTTTCTTCTCGAATTTCTCGCCCCAGAAAAGCTTGACTGTGTAGAGCTCAATAGCCGCATTAACTGCACCACCCACTATTGGGACAAAGAACCACGCGACTGGATTGAAGGTACCCCAATCGAATAGCCACATGACTAGTGCGCCGAGCGACAGCTCCCAAGCGATTCCAGATAAGGGCCTTAGAAAGAGCCCTAGTAGGCCGGACGCTAAATTGGCTGAAATGACATAGAGCGCCGTTTTTTTCCATTCGGTTTTGAATAGCCACTGAAAGACAAAATACTCGATGACGAGGCTGGCGCCGATGACTGGAATAGAACTGGTCTTTGTCTCGGTGTATAGCGCTGGCCATACGAGATTTGCTTCAGCCGTGCCGGCTACCATCAAAAGCAGAACTGTGAGTAAGGCTGGTTTTTTCATGGCTAACGCCGCCAACACGGGCCGAGCGAAGCGAGGTCCAGCCCGCGTTTTTTTGCGGGCGGTGTGCTTGGCCTTGTTAGATGACTTTTTAAACTGCTTCTGCATCAGGGACATCATATATTGTCTCTGTAACCTCACTTAATAACCTATGATCTAGTAAAACTTGAATTACAATTTTTGCTGTATCTTGGCACACAGATATTTTTCCATTTTGATCAAAGTTGATGCCCCATTTTCGAGTCTCGCTCACAAGTTTCACTCGATCTGAGAATCCAGGGACTCGATACAAAGCTTTTTGCTGAATCACAGTCATTCGTCTAAGTTGCATTGAGTTCTGACCCACATATTTTTTAAGCGGCTCAACATCAGAGAATACAGACAGAAACTCAGGGTCAACGGTTAAATCATCAAAACTTTTCTTGTATGCCTTTTTGTCAGACACAGTGCTTTCATAAGCTCGCTTGGACGCAACAAATATTGTTTCGTTGAGACAATAAAAATCAAAATATGAATCAAAGGTGAATGACTCATCTGGAACAGCAGACAATTCTCCGTTAACAAAAATTGCGTTAATAAGCTTGTTTCTGAGGGTCGGTTTCCATGATGGTGCGGTTTTCCTAACGGCGTAAACAGTTTTCTCCCCAGACTGAAACTTAACCAAATACCCTACTGCGCCCTTTAATTGTTTTAGTTGAGCGTCTGTATTTTCAGTTTCTGGAACATCTACCGCTTGCAGTAAAGCTATAAGCCCTTCACTGTCCTCTAGGGAATGCTCAAGACAACTATTCTCATTATTTTGGGACAGGTGGCTATATGTAACTTTCTCGGTAATTCTCAAAACTTCTGATTTAATGGCATTGCGAAATAGGTTTTCAACCTCTTCGTCGGTTCTGACATGCCATGCCCGAAATTTTGCAGCAGTTGTACTTTTCTTAAATACCCAAAGCTGAACCGTTGAATTATCATAATCCAGCTCCCGCCAATCACTAAAGTCTGTCACTCTTGTCTTTCTCCTGTACTTATGTAGCTTCCCTGAACCTCCTGACAGAGATATTTGCCAGGTGTCGGATCATTCCTGCAAAGTAATTTTACGGTTCTCTTATGTCCATTTATCTCAACTTCGGCTTCATATAAGTTCCAACCAAGAATTAAGAGAATAGGGTTCATTATTATGTACCCTGCTCGATACGTAATCAGAAATAGCCATAATAGGAACACAGCTAATCCAGCAATTTTTCCGGCAGAGCCATAGTCCACACCCATAAATGACACTATATAAGGAAAGCTATAGCTGATTAACTCACTTGGTATAGGTTTCAAACCAACTATGGTAACGGGATACTTGTAGCGAAGACCTCGCAAAACCCGAACAGTTATCAGGAGACACAAGAAAGTTATTACAACAACAGAAAAAGATAGATAAGGGTGATTCCCATCAGGAATAACGCAATCTTTCAGATTCCAGCATAAGTCCATTCCCCAATACTCTGGTTTAATATCTTGTAGAGCTAAAATTATAGCTAGGGGAAAATATGACCCTAGAAAAACAAGGAATGCCGGAACGGTTCGAAATTGCATGGAGTTACCTAGTCATTCATCTAACGTTTAAGCTAAGCCGACATAAAAAGCGCGTAGCGGTTTTTTGGTCGGCTTGAGCGCATTGTTATGTGATTCATAGTGTTTGTAAGCTGCAATATGCTTCTTTACCAATTTTAATGACCGAGTTTATAGCTATAGCACAAAAGCCTGCTATAGCCCCGGCGGCGATACCAAACTGTGAAGCAATACCAGCAGCAACTATTGCTACTAAAGCGTTTGTACCTTTATTTTTTGCTGCATTTAGAGATTTCTTGAGTTCTCGATATTTTTTATGGTCAGTGCAAATAAGAATGGCAATTTCTTGTTTTACAGCTTCCCAATATTTTTTTGGCAAGCGTTTTGGTTCTCTACTGGGGTCTGCTGATTTATAACTAAGAGTTCTTTTCATTGATGCTCTTGGATGAGATGGCCCCTCTCTATATAGAAAACTTGCAGCCTGTTCTGTATCTTCTTCGCTACCAGAATTTAAAAGAGTTAGTGGAGATGCAAAGTATTCAAGCTCATCAGCATTGATACCATCTAGCCATTCATTCATAGTATTTCTCACATAACGGCCAAGCTCAGGCGACCGCTACCGCAAAGCAACGATAGAAGCGGCGCGGTAGCGGGTCGGCCTGAAGCGCAGTGTTAGGCGTAGGCGTCGCCATTTAATCAGCCTGCGAATTGAGCGTATTGTTTGGCGATACTAATTTGAACTCATAGTTTGCCTGTATCAGTGCTCGGAGCGATTTCATAAGCATTACATTGATTGTACCGAGCTTATTGAGAGCCTCTTGAGAGTTTTCTGTGCCTCTATCCTTGAGAAAAAGAGCTGCGTAGTAATTGACACTATTGACTACTTTAGCAATCTCATCATCAGTGATCAGAATTAGCTCTGTTCCTTTTAGCTGAACAGCGGATATTTGTTCGATCAGTTTCTTTTCATTACTGGAATCGGTTAGCCCTGTATTAACCAATCCTTCTATAGATCCGCCATACTCGGAAGATAGCCTAATCAGATTTTCAATATACTCTACCTTTAGCTTTAACCTGTATTCTTCCTTATTAGCTTCAATCTGCTGTGCGTTTGATTCAAGAAGGTAGTGACCAGTGACGTATGAGCCTGACACCGCGCTTATCGCAGCAATTAAAGCTGCCGACAAACTAGTTTTCCAATTTTCCATTTCCACCACCTAATCCAAGCCTAACGTTTGAAATGAGCTAATAAATTTCCCGCAGCGTAATTTATGATCTTCCCCCGATAAAATGGACACCGGGTTAATTCATACTGTCAGCTGCTCATATTCAATAGGAGATTTATATCCCAAACTCGAGTGTAACCTCACCGCATTGTAAAATTGATTAATGTAAGTTGCTAGTTGTTTACGTAATATTTTGGTGTTTTGAAAAGTAGACTTGCGAATTAACTCCGCCTTCAAGCTGTGAAAAAACGACTCCATATGAGCATTATCGGTGCAGTATCCTGCGCGATTAACACTGTGCTTAAAACAGTACTGTCTCAACATAGCTTGGAACACATCTGCCATATACTCAATACCCCGATCCGTATGAAACATAATGTTTTTTGGATAAGCCCGTTTTTTTAGTGCGTACCTCAATGCTGAACAGGTCAATTTCGTATTACGTTTAGCTGACAGAGACCAGCCGACAATACGGCGAGAATACAAATCCATCACCGTGGCAAGATAACGCCACTCGCCTTTGATTTTTAAATAAGTGATATCCGCAACCCATACTTGGTTTACCTGCTTAGGAGGCGGTAAGTCCAAGCGCAAGTTCTGTCCTTTAGCTTTAAAGCGTTTTAACCCCGGTTGCCGTCTGGTTACCCGAACCACTCGGCCTTTTAACCCTGCTTCACGCATTAAACGTTCAACCCGTTTGCGACCTACCCGAATCCCTTGCGCAAGTAAACCTTGATGAACTCTAGGGCTGCCATAGCGCTCCTTGCTCTCCTTGAAGATAGAAACAATCTTCCTTAACAGCCGTTGATCAACTTTATGACGTTCACACAAAGCCCGCTTTTCCCAAGCATAAAAACCACTCGTAGAAACGCCCAACCAGTTACATAGGTTTTTTATTCCAAGCGTTCGGTATCTTTGGACGAATCCAAATCGTTCTGATGTTGTTCCGCCAGATACCGTTGCCACTTTTTTAGTAGATCGTTCTCCTGTTGCAGTCGAGCAATCTCTTTTTTGAGTTTTTGGTTTTCCGTCAACTCCTTTTGACTGATGGTTTTCTTTTGCTTATTCACACCGACACGCCTTTGGTTATCGCCTTGAAGCTTACCTTCACGGTACTCTTTTCGCCAACGCGAAAGCATAAAAGGATGGATATCTAAAGCCTCAGCGACTTGCTTGACGAGAATACCGGGTTGAAGACTAAGCTTAACAGCTTTAACTTTAAAGTCGCTGGTGTACTGCCAGGTTTTTCTGGGTTGTGTATATTTTGGCATTATGGGTCTCCTGAGTTATCAAGAGGTGTCCACTTTATCGGGGGAAGTTCAGCGTCGGCTGGAGTGCCTTGTTATGCCTTTTCACCGACGGATTCCACTTGTGTATTTAGTATTTGACGCATAATTATAAGTGAAAACTTTACACCGTCTTTCTCTGCGACCATATCTTTGAGATATATTTTATTGTCTTCATATTTTTCAGGGAAGTTTATGCTCATGTAGGTCATTAGCTTTTTCTCAGGCTCCCAGAATCTGTACTTAACTTCATTATGGCCTGAGTACTTTTTAAGGAAGCGATCAATTGTAAGACCTTCGCGCTGCCAATTAACTAATTCTTTGCTTACCCATACATCATCCCAAGTTTCGAAGACAGGAAAGTGAGCAAGGATATTTCGTACGAATTTAAACAAAGGCCCGCCTATTTCAGACTCCATAGGTGGGCGTTGTTGTTTTATTGATTCAAGGACATACTTGAATGGCTCGTAAGTGAGTAACTCAGAATATACAGCGAATATGTTTGATACTTTGCTAAACCTGTACCAATCTTCCTTCTTCCAGAATTCATCTTCGATGATTTCATCGAATAAATCGTAGAATCTATTGTAGCCAAGAGTAAGAAACAGCTCTTCAGATTTATTGGGTCTCTTTTCCATAGCTCGATTTACCTATAGGTATAACGCCAGCCATAACCGGAGCCAAAAAGCTGCATAGCGAGGTACGAGCGGCGCGGCTTTTTGGCGTCCGAGTTTATGGCATTGTTATAAGCTTTTTTCATCGCTTATCAGGCCATTAACGAATAAAGATATATCTTTCATGCTTTCTTCCATTGTTTCACTAAGAAGCCCGCTTTTTGAATATACAGGAAGAATCATGTCTGATTTTTGAAATTCGTCTTGTAGAGAGAGAATTCTGAGATACTCTACTAGCCGTTCTGGCTTGGTTGTTGGTCGAGATAAGTCCTTTTTCAAGGACTCCTCAAACCTGGCTATCTCATTCTCGTTGTCAATATCATTTGTTTCTGCATATATAACTCGCGCGAATTTTTTCTGCGACCATTTGAGCGTAGCTAATATACCCTTAATTTCTGACTGTAGTTCTGCCGTTTTCACTGTCCCCGTTTGTCCCCGGCCTATTTGCTAAATTGAATTTGCCATCCCAGCGGGGATGGTGAACATTTTATCTGATTCAGGAGACTAACATGTCTAAAAGCAAGACCCCCATGACTCCAGCCGCTGCTGCACGAATTCAGTCAGCTACTGCCAAAGCAAATGGTGGAAAAACCCCAAAAGGTTCTTTCGCAGCTAAGGCGCAATCTGCGGCTTCTAAAAATAACACCAAGGCCAAATAAGGACATACTATGCCAGATACATCAAACATGACTGACGAAGAACTTGATCTTTGGTCAGATATAAATAACCCAAACAATGACGCTGACATGGATGATTGGGCCGATGCTCACAATCCAAACAACGAGGACTATTTGGAAGATTAACCATTAACGAGTAGCCTGCGGCACTGCCGCAGGCTACTTGCATTCCTTCGCGTTATCCCTAAGTGCCTCCAGAAATCCGTCTTCATCTACCTTGTAGCGGATGTAAGAAATTTCATTCATAGTTTCCTCCAAAGCGCATAAGCAGATTTTCTTTTTTGATCGGTAGCTTCCATATGGAATTACACTACCATAAGAATTTACACACGAATCTAGTACAGCGTATTCAACACCTAACGGGTATCGATTGTCAGTAACAACATACTCGATGAACTGGCTTGCACCATATGAAACAACAGTCAGCAAGGCAGCTACTTTATAAGGCTTTGTAATCGTTATTTTCTTTATTGTTTTGTTGCAGCTTCGGCACTTAATATACAGTTCTACAAAATAACTTCTTTTGTCGGCTGCGCAATCGTGAGTTCCTTCAGCGATTAATTCTTTGCTTTCTTCAACATCAGTTGGTCGTCCTTTGGATCGGAACGACTCCTTGACTTTTCTTTTAATGCTTGAAACTAATTCAAGCAAATCAGGAGGGCCATCTTCCCCCGAATCCGGTTCTTTCCATGGCATCGATACTGCTCCGGTGATCTCTATCGCTTATAACGCCAAGTTAACCGGCGCGCGTTAGCGCGTCCGAGCGAGGTACGAGCGTTGTTGAACTTTTTGTTATGTTTTATTTTCATCTGAAGATGAATCATTGCTGATTTCTTCAATAATCTTGAAGTTTATTTGGCCATTTGGTAAGTGCTCATTTACCATCCCAAGCGTTGCTTTCCCATTCTGGGAAACAAAAAACTTTCCTATTACTCGGAGATATTCAAGATCATCACTTGGGGGTAGAAGAGATAAAAGTTCTGTACCAATAACTGTAAATTTCCACATTGGCAAAGATATTTCAGACTTTATTTCCCCTCTCTTTAGCGACAATATGAATGATCCATGCAATAAGTAGTCTTCTTCTACATCAGGTGTTCTAAACATTCTAATTCTGAGATCAGTTGGATATAGCACCCCAAGTTCACCTAATGCGAAATGATCCCCTGGGACTATTGCACGTTGATCCTCAAGCCATTTCTTATCATTTATTCCGATAAAGGACATGTGGTGGTAACGTAGTGCAAGCTTGCATACCTTTTCGATCTGTGAAGCATCCTTTTTTGTGAGATTCTTTAGGAAATCTAGAGTTTTTAATGAATACTGACCTGGTTTTTTAATTTCACCAGCTAGTATCTTTCCCCATAATTCCTGCATCTGTTCAGATGAAACATCTTGAGCCGAATTGAAAAACCTAGTAATCCAATCTTCGTCTAATTCCTCATTAGGAACATCATCCGCGTTAGCAAGTTCTATAGCAGCGGCTGCTGTTACGCTTTCAATATTTCGCTGTCTTTTTCTTTCTTGATAATCTGCCCTAAGAGCTGCCCTTTCACTTGAACTAGACGACTCAAGTACTAAGGTTTTATCTTCGGGTTTTTGCCATATTTCAACCTGCCCATTATTATATGTGACTGGCAGATGATGTTTTTCTGCAACCTCATGTAAAGCATCTGAGATAGCTTGTATTTCTTTGACTTTTGCCTCAGCGTTTTTAGCAATAAGATACGGTTGAGAAACTGCTCCGATACCAGATGAAACCACCTCAATTAATTTTGTAAGCGGTTGACTTAGTCCTGCCAAATCTTTTATTTCCATTGGCTACTCTTCATTTTGCTTTTCAAACATAACGCCTCAAACACCGGATTGGTGAAGTTGGCGGCTTTTTTGCGAAAGCGAAAAAGGTGACAGCTTTACCAAGTCCGCGTGCTTTGATTTGTTAGGGGTTGTATTGGTACTCATTTTTTAGATCCGACAAAGTGGTAACGTGAAGCTTTACATTTACATTATAGCGCCCAACGTACTTAGTTAATCGTTCTTTAACCCGCTCTATATCAACTTCTGTATTGTCGATAACTGCCACGAAATGAAGAACAAGCTCCTTAGAATCTATACCTTTCATTTGGCTGGCCATTAGTTCTGATTCAAGAAGAACCTTTTCCAGTCTTGAAGGGCTAATATATTCGTTTCTAAATAGCTTGACCTCAACGGCATGAATCTTGTCTTTGTGGATCGCTAACCCATCAAAAATAATTTTACGATTACTCGGAGTTTCAAATCTTACATCTGTCCGGAAATCTAAATTCATATCTCTTGATAGTTTCAAAATAGCTAACTTTTCTGCCAGAGACACATTTGCCATTAGAGAAGCATGCTTATCGTAATTTGTGACAAATGTCTGTCGGGGGCCACTGGTATCTGGCTGGTCTCCAATATTTTCTGCTTCTGGTCGCACATTATCACGCTCAGATTTTTCCGTTGATGAAGTGTCTTCTGCTTCCTCAACTTCCTCTCTAAGCTTATCTTCCTTCTCTTGAGTTGTAGCCTTACCAAATGACTTTAGAAAGTTATCTTCATTTTTATAGTCGGAGGGCGCATAAAGCACTTTATGGTTAAAGTTTAATGTTAGAAAGAATATGCCAACTAAGAAAACTGGGAAAAGCATAAGGAACCATATATAAATTCCTTGGTTATCAGATTCAATGAATGGAAGAACTGTGGTTCCACTGATTTCAGCTATTGCCGCGAAAATCGCAATCACTGTAAGTGGGTTCTTGATATGTCCGATTTTCTCTACCAACGATGATTCCCTCTCATGTGGACCCCTAACGCCCGCATTTGCGGCTGGTTTGGAGCGCAGCGGAAAACCAGTCCGACAACATGCGCTTGTTATGCAAAAATATTACGACCAAATACCGCATGGAACTTTTCAGTAATTTTTGATGCATGATCAGATATCTCTATTACTAAATCTCGATAGTAATTTGCCTGATATCGAAATTCCTCCCCGAAGTTATCAACCAACCTAGATTTAAAATCTTCAATATCAAAAATAGCAGTTGGCTCGTGGCTTTTGGCAAATTTATCCACACTTAACATAGCCATAACCATGGTGAAAACTTGATATTGAGTAGATAAAGATTCATATTCCGATTTTTTTTCATCATCGAGTTCATTTAGAAACCTTTGTCTTCGACTATTAATAGGTTCCACGTACTGCAATAGATCATCTATAGCCCCAAGGATCTCAACACAGAAGTTTTTCACATACCATAGTTTAAAGTAACGTTTTTGGAATTCTGCGTATGTCAATGCAACAATATTTGTATGCTGAATGTAGCTCAATGCTCCTTCTTGAAACCCTTCCTTAGATATCAAGATCCCAATATGGCCACCTGTTTCATGGAGTACGCTAGTGAACGCATGTACCACTGTCTGGGGAATTGAATTTCCCCAATTTTTACATTCAACAATATACCTAATCTTTTCTACGCTGCTTTCATCTACGCCGTATACATCTATCTCTACTGTTCCTCTAGGAGTTTCAATAGACTTTTCTGTTTCAGCAGCTATACCAACCTCATTTAATATTCTGCATACTCCCGATTGCAGTTCTTTCCAATCAGATGGTTTGGGATTTTCAATCATATTAATGCTTCATCCACGATCTGCTTTTTCGCATAACGCCGCAAATAACCGGAGCAATGCGAGCGCAAGCGAGTATTGCGTCCGCGTTGATTTGCCTTGTTATGTTTCATTTGTTGTAAGCACTCAGCGAAACGGTAATATCTTTTGACCTACGATCATTCAGAAATTTCTGTGATGTGGTAATAACCCATCCATTTTGGTGACTGTTTGCTGCTCCGTATTCTTTTGCTATATCAACTGGCACTTCGAGTGCTTTTTTTATTCCCCCATTCGCATCGAACAAGATGACAACAAGATAATCAAAATCCCAGGATCGAATGACATTTAATTGTGTTGTTGGTGTGCCTTTTATTTTTCTGGACTTAACCTGATACAGAGTGCCATTTTCTGATTCAATATCCGCACTGGAGCCTGATATTTCGAGAAGCCTACCGCCGTAGAATTGATGTGCGAGATATTCAGCATACTCCCCAACAATGTTGCTCGTCCGCCCAAGAGCATTTGCCAGCTTATTGGAATACTCATTGAACTTGAGCCACAAATCTTTAACTTCTTCCATCAGCTTCCTCTTGAAACATAACGGGGTGGCGATAACCTGCGTGGCTTCGCGCACGAAAAATTGAAAATTTTTTGTGGGTGAAACACGTCAGGTTGATTGCATTGTTAGACTGCCGCAGGCGGTCTGGCAAGGCAATCTATTAGCGCCACCCCGTTAGAGCCGACCGCCTGCGGTCGGCTCTAACATTTAGTATAAGGCATTATTGCCTTGATATACGCTATTGAACCCAAAAATACGCAATATTGCAATACATACTAGTAAAACCTGCCATTTTGACAGCATACACAGTATTATTGATAAATACCTGCGTTTAGAAAGGGGTTGATAATGAATAGTCGTGCAAATAAATCACCTTTGCTGGATGAAATGCGCAGTCAATTGCGTCGAGAAGGTTATGCCTATTCCACCGAGAACAGTTATTGTGATTGGGTCAAACGTTATGTGAAGTTTCATGGGATTAAAAGCCGTTCAGATATGCGCGGCAACGCGAATTATAAGGTTGAGCAATTTTTAACCTATTTAGCGGTGAATCAAAATGTATCGCCCTCTACACAAAACCAGGCGTTGAATGCTTTGGTTTATTGTTATAGCAAAGTTCTTGAATCTCCTTTTAGCGAAGTGAAGGCGAGCCGTTCTCGCAAGGAACCGAGAATTCCTGTCGTTCTAACAAAAGAGGAAGTTACTGAGATTTTATCTTTAATGAACGGCACAGCAGGCTTAATCACTAAATTGCTCTACGCAGGCGGGCTACGAATTACCGAGGCAGTACGCTTGCGAATCCAAGATATTGATTTTGGGTTTAAACAAATTACCGTGCGCAACGGTAAAGGTAAAAAAGATCGCGTCACACCTTTGGCGAACCATACGATCCCATTGCTGAAAGCCCAATTACAAAAGGTAAAAACCTTGCACCAGCAAGATTTACAGAGAGGTTACGGCTCGGTTTACTTGCCTTATGCTTTGGCTAAAAAGTATCCAAACGCAGAATTTGAATTTGCCTGGCAGTATCTGTTTCCTAGCCGGAATTTAGCCGAAGATCCTCGTTCGGGTATCGTGCGCCGCCATCACATCAATCAATCCGTTATTAACAAAGCCATCAAACGCACAGTAAAGCAATGCGGAATTACGAAAAAAGTGAGCGCCCATACATTTCGACATTCTTTCGCCACGCATTTACTGCAAACCGGAACAGACATTCGCACAATTCAGGCATTGCTTGGTCATGCAAATGTCCAGACAACCATGATTTATACGCATGTTCTAAAGCAAGGCGGGCAAGGCGTTGTTAGCCCGCTGGATCTTTTATGAGAATCTGCTTCAGAAAGCAAAAAGGCGCTGGAGATTTTTCTTCAGCGCCTTTTTTAAGCGAAGTTCTAATCTAAAAAATTTAGAACTTATTTTCCGCGTTTTTTGGCTGCAGTGCGTAGACGTAGCGAGTTCAGTTTAATGAAGCCTTCTGCGTCTTTGTGGTTGTATGCCCCACCGTCTTCTTCAAAGGTTGCGATCGCTTCGTCGAACAGGCTGTTTTCAGAAGTACGGCCTACCACGACAACATTACCTTTATACAATTTAACGCGAACATTACCGGAAACGTTTTCTTGTGACTTGTCGATCAGTGCTTGCAGCATTTCACGCTCCGGAGCAAACCAGAAGCCGTTATAGATCATCTCGGCGTATTTCGGCATCAGCTCGTCTTTCAAGTGCGCCGCGTTGCGGTCAAGTGTTAGCGATTCCATTGCGCGGTGCGCTTTCAGCATAATGGTTCCGGCCGGTGTTTCGTAGCAACCGCGCGCTTTCATGCCGACAAAACGGTTTTCAACGATGTCGTCACGACCGATCCCATTTTCGCCACCGACTTTATTCAGATATTCCATTACCGTTGCCGGAGACATGGCGTCACCGTTGATTGCCACGATGTCACCTTTTTCGAAAGTGATCTCCAAGTAAGTCGGTGCATCCGGTGCGTTTTCCGGAGAAACCGTCCATAACCACATATCTTCTTCCGGCTCATTCGCAGGATCTTCGATAATGCCGCCTTCATAAGAGATGTGCAGCAGGTTGGCATCCATCGAGTAAGGCGATTTTTTCCCTTTTTTCTTCTCGATGGCGATGTTGTGCTCATCCGCGTAAGCCATCAGTTTTTCACGCGACATCAAATCCCATTCACGCCAAGGGGCAATCACTTTAACATCCGGCATGAGTGCATAAGCGTTCATTTCAAAACGCACCTGATCGTTTCCTTTACCGGTTGCACCGTGAGCAACGGCATCTGCACCGGTTTCCTTAGCGATTTCAACCAAACGCTTAGAGATCAACGGGCGGGCAATTGAGGTTCCAAGACGGTATTCCCCTTCGTAGATCGCATTGGCGCGCATCATAGGGAAAACGAAATCACGCGCAAACTCTTCACGCAAGTCTTCGATGTAGATCTCTTTAATGCCCATTGCTTGAGCTTTTGCACGCGCCGGTTCAATTTCTTCACCCTGGCCGATATCAGCAGTGAAAGTCACTACTTCACACTGATACTCTTCTTGCAACCACTTGGCGATAATTGACGTATCCAAACCGCCTGAATAAGCTAAAACAACCTTTTTAACATCGGACATAATTTCGATTTCCTTACATAATCTATGATTTGCGCGAATTATACCTTAAAATCATTTTTTTATTGAGAGAAAACCCTGTTCAAAGCGGAACCTTTATGACCAAATTGTTCGATTTTTTTAAAGTCACGCCGCAATATTTTTTGCCGCAACACTTCTTATCCAGTCTGATGCACTGGTTTATGCATATTGAAGTGAAATGGATCAAAAACAGCACGATCCGTCTGTTGACCAAAATGTACAGTATTGATGTGAGCGAAGCCGCCGATGACGACATCGACAGCTACCCGCATTTCAACGCTTTCTTTACCCGCGAATTAAAAGCGGGAGCGCGTCCGATTGACGAAAGTGAAAATTGCTGGGTCAGCCCTGCCGATGGTTTAGTCAGCCAATCATGCCATATTGATCGCAATAAAATCATTCAGGCAAAACACTATGATTACAGCGTCGAAGCACTTGTCGGCGGAGACATCAGCTATGCACAGCAATTCCATAACGGAGAAGCTGCAGTTATCTACCTTTCGCCTAAGGATTACCATCGCGTGCATATGCCGGTCGGCGGAAAATTAATTTCCATGACGTATGTCCCTGGTGATCTATTTGCGGTCAATCAGGCAACCGTCCGCAACGTAGACGGGCTGTTTGCTCGTAACGAACGCTTAGTGATTCGCTTTGAAAACGAGCACGGTCCTTTCTGCCTGGTTATGGTCGGCGCGATTTTTGTCGGCAGTATGGAAACCGTATGGCAGGGCAAAATCACACCGGAGTATGAACCGACTCTGGAACACTGGGATTACAGCGAACAAAACCTGCATTTTTCCAAGGGTGAGGAGATCGGAAGATTCAACATGGGCTCTACCGTAATATTGCTCACTCCGAACGGACAATTGCCCGAATTAGGAAAAATTCCAAGCGCTACCCCTATCAAAATGGGTCAACATTTGGCAAACTATCCTGAAAATTATTGATTGTTCAGTAAAAAACACCCCCCTTAAACTTAAGGAATTTCAATGAAACTGATTACAGCTATCATCAAACCATTTAAATTAGACGATGTTCGCGACGCGCTACATGACATCGGTATCCACGGTATGACTGTTACCGAAGTGAAGGGATACGGTCGTCAGAAGGGACATACAGAAATGTATCGCGGTGCCGAATATGTTGTCGATTTCCTGCCGAAGCTAAAATTGGAAATCGCAGTAAACGATGAAATTCTTGAATCAGCGGTTGAAGCAATCGTCAATTCTGCCCACACCGGTAAAATCGGTGACGGTAAAATCTTTGTCGCTACGATCGAACAAACCATTCGCATTCGTACCGGAGAATCCGGCGACGAGGCACTATAATTAGATTAAAGCTTCAAAAGCTTATTTGGCATTCATAACCAAAGCGTTCAACTCTCCATCAAAAACGTTAAGCAATATTTTGTTTTAGGTGGGGAGATTCAAAAAACTCACGCCGACACAATGGACACGGCAAGAGTTGTTATTTATTTCGCCGATCGGCGCCAACTCCCAATCCCACTCTTTCTCGGCCCGCAAAGGTTTTATTCCCCACCACGGATCTATCCGATCGATTTCTTTACCATGACGGTCAAAGGACTTAATCGAACGATCGGCAATCAAGCAGACCGGGCAAGCAAAATTCTGTAAATAACTGAGATGATGATTGATTAAACTTTGAGCCACTCTGTCAAGATCGGATGCCGCAAACTGAAACTTCTTTCGCAACCAGGAAACCGGCAACAACGGCAGTTGAGTAAGAAGATTCATCGATAGAACCAAATCTACATCCATATCCCGTAAAGCAAAATCGGCTTTGGAAACTACGGGACTTCCTTGATACAAATTTTGCAGCGAATAACTGATATCGAGTTCAATCAGCTCGATATTGGAATAAGCAGCCGCCTTTTGCCTGGCATCTTCTAAAAAGAGCAGGTCGACCAGCTTGATCTTTTGAAATTTTCCGGCCAGAAAATCCAGCGGTAAATCCTGCAGACTCCCGGCACCCAAAACAACTAGCGTTCGTGTCGAAACACAGTGAGAAACCGCAGTTTCAATTGCCTGGCGGCATTGTCGATAGTGGAAATTCCACGTCTTGCGACAGCGTTTATAACGCGCCTGCATGGCGATGGACTCTTTCACAAAGCCCATCGGTCTTAAGAAAGGAAATGCGACCGGCGTGCGTAGATAACGCCATAACTCAATCAGCATTGAATGCTTAGTCGTCCATACCCAAGGCTTGCGTTTTTCGTGTCAGGGTATTGCGTCCCCAACCAAGCAGAACCGCCGCTTTTTGACGATGGTTGCCGCTCGCTTTCAGAGCCGCTTCGATCAGAACTTTTTCCATAATCGGCTCGGCGACGGTATGCAAACCTTCTCGCCCACTGGACAAGAATTTATCCGCCCAGCGTTTTAGAGGCTGTTCCCAATCGTCTCCGCTTTGATCACATTCGCTAACCGACGGCGGATCCTGCAACTCCAGAGGCAAGTCTTCAAGATAAACCGTTTTGTCGGGTGCCATAATGGTCAACCAGGTACACAAGCTGCGCAGCTGGCGGACATTCCCCGGCCAAGGCAAAGACGACAGGAAATTTTCCACCTCTTTACTCAACTGCTTCTCTTCCAAACCTAGCGCCTTCGCTTCCAGCTCCATATAGAAACGAACCAACAGAGGAATGTCTTCGCGTCTTTCACGCAAAGCAGGTACTTTGATACGGATAATATTCAAACGGTACAGCAAATCCTCACGGAAACGTCCGTCACGAACCAGCTGCTCCATATTTTGGTGAGTCGCGGCAACAATCCGCACATTGGTATTGATCGGGTTACGACCGCCGACACGATAGAAGCTTCCGTCGTTCAAAACCCTGAGCAGACGGGTTTGCAGATCGACCGGCATATCACCGATTTCATCCAGAAACAGCGTACCGCCGTCGGCTTGTTCAAAACGTCCGATCCGCTGCGAGTGCGCACCGGTAAAGGCGCCTTTTTCATGACCAAACAGTTCAGACTCCAGCAATTCACGAGGAATCGCTGCGGTGTTCAGTGCCACAAAAGGCCCTTCGGAACGCGGACTCAATTCATGCAGAGCCTGAGCGACCAATTCTTTACCGGTACCGGTTTCCCCGTTGATCAATACGGTAACATCCAGCTGGGAAACACGCCCCAGAATTCGGAAAACTTCCTGCATCGCCGGCGCCGCACCGATGATGTTCAACGGCTGCTTGCTGGCTCTTCGGCTACGGCGAATTCTGGTAACACCACCGGACAAATGGCGCTTGATGGCGCGCTCGATCAAACTGATCGCTTCATCAATATCAAACGGTTTAGGCAGATACTCAAAAGCACGGCTCTGATAAGATTTGACCGCGGTGTCCAAATCGGCATGCGCCGTCATAATGATGACCGGAATCTGTTTATCCTTCTCATGGATGGCTTCCATAAAGGTCAAGCCATCCATATCCGGCATGCGAACATCGCTCAGAACGGCAGACGGAGGGAATTCGTCAAACGACTTCAATGCGGTTAAAGGAGAATCAAACACCTTGACCACATACGGCTTATCTTCTAAAGCCGCTTCCAAAACCCATCGAATCGAAGCGTCATCATCTACGATCCATACTACTGGAGTGATCTCCAATTCTTCGCTCATGCGTGTTCCTTCTGTTTTAGCGGAAGATAGACATTAAATTTTGTATTACCAGGCTCACTTTCCGCCACTATCAAGCCTTCGTGCTGACGTAAAACATTTTGTGCCACCGGCAGCCCCAAACCACTACCTTCCGGCTTACTGCTTACCATCGGATAAAAAATCGAGTCGAATACCTCGGCAGGAATTCCTTCACCCTCGTCGATGATACTGATCATCGCCACCAGAGGATAAGTCTGAGTACCCAGAGTAAATTTATGCTCGACTCGCGTTTTAATGGTTAGCATTCCACCCTTTTCCTGCATCGCCTGAATGGCGTTTTTTACCAGATTCAGCAGTGCTTGAACCATCGCTTCATGGTCCATCAAAACCTCGGGAATACTCGGGTCGTAATCAAGTTTCACATACACATTCGGCGGCTTTTCACCCTCAACGATCTGCAGCACATAACGAATTAATTCGTGAATATTGCACCAGTCTTTTTCCGCACTCTGTTTTGGCCCAAGCATTCTGTCGACCAGGTTTTTCAGACGCGAGACTTCCTTGGAAATAATGTCCAAAAACGCCATTTCTTTGTCTTCCGGATTATGTCGCTTCTGCAGTAATTGCGTTGCACCCAGAATGCCGGCCAGCGGATTTTTTACCTCATGCGCCAGGGTGCGGATCAGCAGGTTACCAGCCTCGTACTGATGCCAGCGCTCATCTTCCTCAACGATACGATGATGACGCTCCGTGTTGTAAAGCTCAAAAAGCCAGCCACGCTGATGATTTAGTTCATACGGGGAAATCGTACAACTGACACGAATTTTGAACGGATCCAACACCTCTATCACATATTCATGAATGGTGATTTTTTTCTCTTTTGCCTGCGAAATATCGTCCACAAGTCCGGGCATCAGAGCGTCCCATCGACTGCCTACCACTCGTGAAGGACTTAGTTGGAAAATCTCGCCCGCGGCGCCGTTCATAAAACGGATTCTTTCATCTTCGGCAACCCAAATAACTGCCGTCGTCAAACCTTCGAGCACTTCCTTGAAGAACTCGGTATCAGATTGCTTTCTATGCATCTTGTTCCTTACTTACCATCAAGGCTTCAGCCATTCGATAGTCGATCGCCTGCAGTTGATCCTGCTCTACCTTTATCAGTAGCGGTCCTTCGGCAGGCGCTCTATTTTTCACCACAATTCGCGTCCCGGTCGATAAGCCGATCGAAGAGAGATAACGCAACTCTTCCGGAGTACGGTTTTTAATCCGTCTAAGACGAACCGACTGGTCCAAATCCACTTCGGTTAAAGCGATCCAGTCCTGAAATTGCATGGCGCCGTCAACATCAGGAATCGGAGATCCATGCGGATCCTGAGTCGGTCTTCCCAAATCTTCCCACATCCGATTCGCTAGCTTATCGGAGATGGAATGTTCAAGCACTTCGGCTTCTTCATCCACCTCATCCCAGGAATAACCGAGACGCTCAACCAGATATAATTCCAGAATCCGGTGTTTACGAACCATTCCCAAAGCGATTTTACGGCCGGCCGGAGTTAAGCTGACCCCGTGATAGCGCGCATACTCGATATAATGCTGTTCAGCGAGTTTTTTCAGCATGTTGGAAACCGAAGCTTGCGAAATCGCTAAACGTTCGGCAATCGCCGAAGTCTGTACTCCCTTTCCCTCTGAACTACCGCTTTCCAGTTTATAGATAATCTTCAGGTAGTCTTCCAGTGCTTTCGATGCCATGTGATTTACTACCTCATCAGGAAGCCATCATTTCCCGTACCACTTGCGGATCGGGGAATGAAAAAACATAAATTACAGCGAACAGCACCAAAAACACAAATCGGCCTAATCCTTGAAAGCGTAAGCGCGGATGACTGACTATAGCAAAGGCCAAGCCAGAAACGACCCCACCCCATGCTCCAAGTGTTCCAGCCAGCATTGCCAGCAGGGCACCAAGCGCCATAAAATAGTAATGCCATGTAAACGTTGCTTTTTCCACGCTCATTGTTATGATCCTTATCATACAGGTTTGGCACTATTCTACTCGAATTCAAAACTGTGAAGGTCGGATTTATTCCAATATTTTTCCATATTGGTGCACATCGCACCATCTGAAAAATAAATTCTGACCAAAGCATGATAAAAACAAACAAATTAAAGAAAAATAATTTAGGAGAAAATAGCATGAAATCTCCCATCGTCGTTGTCGGGCTAGGTGAATTAGGGAGCGTCTTTGCCAGAGGTTTTTTACGCCTTGGGTTTCCTGTGCAGGGTGTGACCAGAGAAATGGATTATCAAGTGGTTTCCGAAGTTTTACCTCGCCCACAAGCAGTATTGGTTGCTGTGGGTGAAGGCGATATTGCCACCGCTTTGCAGAGCGTTCCAAGCAAGTGGAAAGATCGTATTATCCTGTTGCAAAACGAGTTACTGCCACGCGATTGGCAAAATGCAGGAATCAAAGACCCTACGGTCGTATCGGTGTGGTTTGAAAAGAAAAAAGGCATGGATTCGAAAGTCGTACTGCCTTCACCGATTTACGGCAAACACTCCCGCCTAATTTTCGACGCCTTGGCTCAGGTAGATTTGCCTTCGTTTATTCTCGATAACAGCGAAGAGCTGGAATATGAATTGGTCAGAAAAAATCTGTATATCCTTACCACCAATATTGCCGGACTCGAAGTCGGAGGTGATGTTGAAGCCTTAAGTCAACAGCATACCGCGCTAATGAATGAAGTGGCCTCGGATGTATTGGACATTCAGGACTATCTGACCGGAAGCAAGTGTGATCGTGAACGCTTAATGGAAGGTTTGCATGAGGCGATTCACGGTGATCTGAAACACGGCTGCATGGGACGATCCGCCCCGGCTCGTCTAACGCGTGCTTTAAGCTTTGCCGACCAGGCCGGGCTTGAAGTCAAAACACTGCGACGTATTGCAGAAGCACACCTGTAGATCAATCCAATCCTTTCCGGCGTTGTCCAGCAGCGTCGGAACTCACGTATTCTTCTTCACCATATCTCTCGTTTTCCAAAGTGCCTCTTTTGATGTACTTTGTCTAGTAAAGTATAAAGAAGCCTAAAACGAAAAAACCCCGCTAACTTCATTTAAGCTAGCGGGGTTTTAGGAATGATGGTGGGTCGTGAGCGATTCGAACGCTCGACCAATTGGTTAAAAGCCAACTGCTCTACCGGCTGAGCTAACGACCCAAGCTAATGCTTTATAAGCCTGTTTAGAACCTGGTTCTAAAGTTTCCAAATCCGGTTATCATCTGGGAATAGATGGTGGGTCGTGAGCGATTCGAACGCTCGACCAATTGGTTAAAAGCCAACTGCTCTACCGGCTGAGCTAACGACCCGTTTGGAATGGGGCGTATTATACAAGGCTTACCGAACTGTGCAACCCTTTTTAACAAATAAATTGCAGTTTTTTTACAACCCCGGCTGATAAGGAGTTGGATCAGGTATACCGGCGTCTTCAAACCCTTTCTTACGCAGACGACAGGAGTCGCATACGCCGCAAGCACGCCCCAAATCATCCGCCTGATAGCAAGAGATCGTCAAAGCGTAATCAACCCCTAATTCGCTGCCTTTACGAATGATTTCCGCCTTACTTAAATCGATTAAAGGCGTTTGAATATGAATCGGCCTACCCTCGACCCCGATACGGGTCGCCAGATTTGCCATTTTTTCAAAAGCGTCGATAAATTCCGGTCGACAATCCGGATAACCTGAATAATCGACCGCGTTCACACCGATAAAAATATCATTGGCTTCCAACACTTCGGCCAAGGCCAAAGCATAAGAAAGGAAGACGGTATTTCTAGCCGGGACATAAGTAATCGGAATTAAACTCTCATCGACACCTGAAGTCGGAACCTCAATCGAAGGATCAGTCAAAGCCGACCCGCCAATATTACGCATATCAACCTTAATAACCCTATGCGAGGTGACGCCGAATGCGCTGGAAACTCGCTCCGCCGCTTCTAATTCGGAATGATGACGCTGGCCGTAATCAAAGCTGATCGTATGACAGTCATAGCCGGCATTTTTGGCGATTGCAAGAACGGTGGCCGAATCCAGCCCACCGGATAAGAGAATGACTCCTTTGGGTTGTTGTGACATCTTTACCTCTAATTACTGCAATTTCTGCAGACGTTTCTCAGCATTCTGGGCTGCACGACTGCCCGGAAACTTCTTGATGGTCAATTGGTAACGCGCTTTGGCATCCTGAATACGCTGCAATTCATTCAAGCAATCTGCCGAGCGCAACATGGAATCACTGACCTTCGGAGAATCCGGATAAGAATCAATCACGAGGTTAAAGGCATCCAAAGCTTGTTCGAACTTGGACTGAATCATATAACCTTCACCACTCCAGTAAGCCGAATTGGGAGCCAAATCGCTTTCCGAGTAGTTTTTAGTAAAGTTATCAAACGCCTCGATCGAGGCGTTGTAATCCGCTTTTCTCATCAAAATAAAGGCATCTTGATAAGCGCTCTTTTCTACTTCGGAAGCCGGGTGAGTTTTGATAGGTCCTTGAACCTTTTGTTCGCCTACTACCGCTGCTTGTTCCTGAACAGGCTGCGTTTGGCTTGCTGGCACTTTAACTTCAGAAGTTTGAGCGTCGGCTTCTTGCGTGCTGACCGTCTGAACCGGCGGCTCGGCGGCCGGAACTTCAGGCTCAACAACCGCTGTGGCCGAAGCTGGCTGAGATGGGTTATCAGCCTGAATCACTGGCATTGCGGCTTGCTGCTCGGCGGAAGTCGGCATCGGCGCAGTGACTTCAGAAGTATTCACATTTTGATCAACATGAGTTTCAATTTCTTCGACCCTTTGATCAAGGCGTTTCTCACGTTCCTTAAGCTTCTTTTCCGCTTGACGAAGTTGATACTTCACTCGATCCATTTCATCGTGCAGTTGTTGAATTTCTCTCTGCTGACTTTGTAGCTGCTGATTCATCCGCAAAATGACCGAAGTGTTGGACATGGATTCCAATCGGGAAACACGCTCCTCGATGGTTGCAGCCTGAGCGGCAGGGAAAGAATTCAAACACAATAAAACCGGAGTCAATCCGAGAAGAAGTTTCTTCTTCATAGCTCTCACTCTATCGAATTACAATTTCAACGCGTCGGTTTTCTTGCCAGGCAGTTTCGTTACTTTCTGGATTTGCCGGTTGCTCTTCACCAAAAGAGATCACTTCCATAGACGATGCCGGAACACCGAACAACATCATCGCTTCTTCCACTGCTTTGGCACGCTTTTCACCAAGTGCCAAATTGTATTCCGGTGATCCTCGCTCGTCTGTATGTCCCTTCAGAACCATATTTTTGCCTGGCGTTGCAAGGAATTCGGTCGCGTAATGCTTAACGATATCAATGTCCTTATCGTCCAAAGCATACTGGTCGTAGTCAAAGTAGACGATCGGAGAATAAACTTCCGCCATATCCTGCATGCCGTTTCCGTCCTGGGCACCAATCTGATCGCCTGCCCCGGCAGAACCTTGACCGGCCGACAACACTTCCACTCCATTAGAATCGCCGGAACCGGTTTGTCCTTCGCCTAATGCAACACCATCAGGATTAGTACCGTTACCGGCACCTTGCACTTCCGTTCCCGTTTGGTTCGCATCCGGTTGCATCGGCGGTGAGCTACAAGCGGCCAATGAACATAAACCGGCAATCCAAATATACTTTTTCAACATCATCTTTTTTCTACCTTGCATTCTTAAATTCATCAATTCGTTTAAAGGTTTCTCGATTCATCATCTGGATCAGGGTGTCAAAAAAGGACCCCAAGCCGGTTCGCGAACTTCGCCGCGATTCACTTTCAATGTCTGCGATGCGTGACCGTCTAAAGTAACGACAGCCAATTGGCCGCTACCACCACGATTCATAGCATAAAGAATCATTTCACCGTTTGGCGAGAAGCTTGGAGATTCATCCAGATAAGTGTCCGAAATTACACGGAAATCTCCGGTTTCTCGATCCAATAAAGCGATATGGAAGCCGTTACCGCCCTGAACCACCGCCAAATAACGTCCGTTCGGAGAAATTTCAGGGTTGGCATTGTACTTACCTTCAAAGGTAATTCGCTTCTCTTGATTGGTTGCAAGATCTAGCTGGAAAATCTGCGGATTGCCGCGGCGATCCGAGTTATAGAATAACGACTTGCCGTCAGGAGCCCAAACCGCCTCGGTCTCGATTGCGTAGTTGCGGGTGACCTGCTGCAGTTTTTTCGTCGCGACGTCCATGATATAGATGTCGGCATTACCGCCTTTCGACAAGGTCATAGCCAATTTTTTACCATCCGGAGACCAGGCCGGCGCACCGTTAATGCCTTTATATTTGGCAATCACGGTACGGTAGGTTCCATCCAGACTCTGAACAATAATGGTCGAACGACCTGATTCAAACGAAACATAGGCGATCATTTTTCCATCCGGAGACCAGCTTGGAGACATAATCGGCTGTGACGACTTTAAAATAGGTTGAGGGTTGAAACCGTCGGCATCTGCTACCTCAAGCGTATAAAGGCGTTTACCGCCTTTCTTCATCAAGGTGACATAAGCGATCTGAGTATTAAAAGCACCTCGAACACCAGTCAAAGCTTCATATACCAGATCACTGATCTGGTGGGCAACCTGACGCAAGCTGGAAGCAGGAATATGACTCCAGCGTTTACCGATCATCTGCTGCTTACGCAGAACATCCATCAGACGCATATCGATTTGATATGAACCGTCCGCTTCCGCGGTAATTTTACCGATCACCAGATTGTCGATGTCCATACCGCGCCAGGAAGAATATTCAATTTCCGGCAAATCACTCGGAGTCTGCGGCATGCTGTTACGCGGAATCGGCTTAAAACGACCGCTACGACGTAAATCGTTGGCAACGATCTGTGAAATATCCTGTGGAATCGTACTGCTGCCTTCCAGTTTAAACGGTACCAAAGCGATCGGCAACGCATTGTCGAACCCTTCGTTGATTTCAATCGTCAGCTCCGCCATTGACGGCATAGCCAAGAAAGATAAGCAAGACAACACTACTGCCTGTAGCCCACGTTTTAATCGATTTTTTGTCATATGTATCGTTTTCATAGCCACATCTTCTTAAGGTTTAAATTGGAAGGTAATCTGTTTCTCGAACAGCTCTTTTTCCGGCGCTTTAGGTAAAGGTTCGGCACGGTAAACGGCCTGCTCTGCAGCAACCCGGAATTGCGGTGTCGCATCGGCATTGCAGTTTAGAACTTTCACGCTGGTAATATTACCCTCGATAGTCTGCGTAATCCTCAAATCACACTGCGCATCCGGTGAGATTTTTGCTGGAGTACGCCAGTTGTTTTTCACCTTCGCCATAATGGCAGAAATATAGCTTTCTTTCAGTGACGCCAATTGTTGACGACGCTGTTCGGCGCGGCGTTGAGCGGCCTCCTCTTCAAGCTGGCGTTGCAATGCTGCCGCAGCCATCTCTTGCTCTTTCTTGAGCTTGGCCTCGGCGGTCGCTTTTTCCAGAGCTTTTTTCTCTTCGGCTTTACGCGCCAATTCTTTTTCTAGCTCGCGTTTTTTCTGCTCTTCGGCCAAACGTTTTTTCTCGGCTAAGTCAGCCTGTTTTTTGGCTTCTTCACGCTTTTTCTCTTCCAATAGAGCCTGCTGTTTAGCCTCTTCACGTTTCTTCTCGGCTAGCTCAGTTTGCTTTTTGGCCTCTTCGCGTTTCTTCTCTGCCAACTCAGCTTGTTTCTTGGCCTCTTCCTGTTTCTTCTGAGCTAAGACAGCTTCCTTGCGAGCCTTGTCCGCACGAGCTTTTTCTTCTTCGGCACGTTTTTTCGCTTCAGCGGTTTTCTGGCGTTCCTGCTCAGTCTGCTTTCTAGCTTGATCCGCTTTGGCGGCTTCTTCTTTTTGTCGCTGCTGCAACTCTTTCAGGCGTTTCTTCTCTTGAGCCGTCATCGCCTGTAGACGCTGACGCTCTTCCAGACGAGCCTGTTCTTCATCCTGCAAGCGTTGCAATTCAGCCTGAACCGCACCGGCATTGACGGTAAAGGTTTTCATAGGCTGAGACTCTTTCGGCATATCGACCGGGATATTCTGCGGACTGTGCTGATCACCGTCCGAACTCATGCGAATAACAACACTGTCATCCCATTGAATAGCGACCAGCGAAACAATCGCAACATGCAACACTAAAGCGAGAAGCACCGACAGCGGGTGGCGACGAATAAAACCAATCATAGGTTACCTCCCGCCTGGGGCTCGGTCATCAGAGACACATTGTCGACGCCGTTTGCTTTTAACAACACAAACAGATGAACCACCTTTCCATAAGGCGCATTTTTATCGCCTTGAATATAAATCACCTGCTTTGCATTCAATTGCGAACGGGCAACAACCTCAACAACCAGTCTTTCCAGATCCTGATTGCTGATCGTCAAATCCGGCTGTTCCGACGTTTTATATAATCCATCGCCGGTAACGGTAATAACAAACGGTTTCGGCCCTTCCGGTAGAGACTGCGTTTTCACTTCAGGAGTTTGCGGTAAATCGACGGTCACAGCCTGCTGAACGATCGGGGCCGTGACCATAAAGATAATCAAAAGAACCAAAGTAACATCAATATACGGGACGACATTGATTTCCGACATGAGGCGCTTCTTCTGACGTTGGTTTCTGAATCCTTGGCTTTGCATAATCCATTCAGTCCTATTCGCTTCAGTTGGATGTTTTTTGTTCAGACTTGTTTCTGGACTGATGCTCGATACTGTGTGCCTGACGTTGCAAGATGGTTAAGAATCCCTCGGCAAAGTTTTCATACTCCCCCAGAAGGCGGTCGACACGATTGGTTAAACGGTTGTATGCAATAACGGCTGGAATAGCGGCAAACAAACCGATCGCGGTTGCGATCAAAGCTTCGGAAATCCCCGGCGCAACCGCTTCCAAAGTTGCATGCTGAATCGATCCCAGCGACTGGAAAGCGTGCATAACCCCCCAAACCGTTCCGAAAAGACCGATATAAGGAGCGGAAGAACCAACCGTCGCCAACATCGACAAGCGGTTTTCCAAATGTTCGGCTTCTTTGGAGAAGGCAACTTTCATCGCTCTCTGCGAGCCGGCCACCAAGTCCGAAGCTTCCACCACTCCTTGCTGCTGCAGGCGTACGAACTCCTTAAACCCTTCGGCAAAAATGATCGAACTGCCCTGCGAATCTTCGCGACGCGCTTCGACCTGATGGTATAGCGTGGTCAACTCGGTCGCTTCCCAGAATTGGTTATCAAAACGTTTGGCGGCCTTTAAGGCTTGACGAATTTGGTATGACTTTGCGAAAGAAACTGCCCAAGCTGCAATAGACATCAGTGCCAAAATCAACATCACTGCCTGAACGACAGGACTCGCACCTAAGACAATTTCAATTAAATCGTTATCATTCATGAACTGTTCCCTTCAACAAACTTCCAAATTTCTCTGATAATATTTTTAATACTTTCGGAATTTTCGAGAGCCTTAACGCGTCAGTTCGTATACAAACCAATCAGACGGCGATAAGATCTTTATTCCTGTCATTTTTATAATTCTAGCCATGCACTTTACTGATTCGCGACCGGTTTTTCAATATCCAAATGCTGATAAGAGTGTGAAGTTGCCATCCGCCCTCTCGGGGTGCGAATCAAAAAGCCTTGTTGCACCAAAAACGGCTCGATAACATCTTCTATGGTTCCCCGCTCTTCACCCAAAGCCGTTGCCAAACTATCGATACCGACCGGCCCGCCTTCAAACTTTTCGATCAGTGTCTGTAAAAAGCGTCGGTCCATCTTATCCAACCCGCGGGAATCGACTTCCAGCAGATTCAATGCCGCATCGGCGATCGGCTGGGTGATGATTCCATCTCCTCGCACCTGAGCGAAATCGCGAACCCGTCGTAAAAGTCGGTTGGCGATTCGCGGCGTACCGCGGGAACGTCTGGCAATTTCGGCGGCACCTTCCGGCAAAGCTTCCATACCCAAAATATAAGCCGAGCGCGATACGATCTGCGTCAACTCTTCATCCGAATAGAACTCTAAACGCTGTACCAGACCGAAACGGTCACGCAAAGGAGAAGTCAAAAGCCCGGCGCGCGTGGTCGCCCCAACCAAAGTAAACGGCGGTAAATCGATTTTAACACTCTGAGCCGCCGGTCCTTCACCAATTACGATATCGATTTGAAAATCTTCCATCGCCGGGTAAAGCACCTCTTCAACAATCGGGCTCAGACGGTGAATTTCATCGACAAACAACACATCGTGCGGTTCCAGTCGTGTTAAAACGGCAGCCAAGTCTCCGGGTTTTTCGATTACCGGTCCGGATGTCTGACGCAGAGTCACGCCCATTTCCTGGGCGATAATATTCGACAGAGTGGTTTTACCTAATCCCGGAGGACCGTACAAAAGCACATGATCCAAGGATTCGCCACGCATTTTCGCGGCCTGCATCGAAAGTTCCAGCTGCTCTCTAACGGCTTTTTGCCCGATATACTCATGGATTTGTTTAGGGCGCACCGACGGCGAAACATAAATATCGTCGGAAATTTCCTGGCCGCCTACAATGCGATCGGTTTCTATCATCTTAGAGTTTTACTCCCTGCAAAGCACTCTTGATCAGCTGTTCCAAACTCATCTCCTCCTGATAAACAGCAGTGACAAGTTTTTCCGCTTCTGCCGCTTTATAACCCAGTGACATCAAGGCTTCGACCGCCGAGTTCTTCACCGAAGCGGGTATGCTCGCAGAACCGGATGTCCCCGTCGATCCGGCAGAACCTGAAACGGAATCCGCAATTAAACCGAACTGGCCTTCGTCCAGCATCGGCTTTAAGCGGTCTTTCATTTCCATTTGCAGACGTTCCGCAGTTTTTTTACCGACACCGGGAATACGCGTTAGAGCCTTAATATCGCCGTGATCGACGCTGACGCAGAAATCTTCAACCGACATGGCAGAGAGAATTGCCAAGGCCATCTTGGCGCCAACCCCATTGACCTTCAAAAGGGTTTTAAACAGTAAACGCTCTTCCCTGGTAGCAAATCCGAACAGTAGCATGGCGTCTTCGCGTACGTGCATATGGATCAGCAAATGAACCTCGTTATCCTGCGACTCCAAACGGTAAAAAGTCGACATCGGTGCCTCGATTTCGTAACCGACCCCTTGAACATCTAACCATAACATCGGCGGTTGTCTCTCGACGATTCGTCCGCGTAAAAATCCAATCATAATCTACCTTTAAAAACGACTGCCTTTTGACAGCTCTTGCGGGTCAATTCCCAGAGACATATAGCGATCGTGGCATAAAGCGCAGGCAAGGGCATCGGCAGCATCTTCCTGCGGCGGTGCCGTCAAAGCCAGAAGATTCTGAACCATAAACTGCACCTGAGTCTTACCGGCATGCCCTTTTCCCACTATGGTACTTTTAATCTGCGTCGGTGTATATTCCATAATCGGTACCCCCTTCAAAGCCGCCGCACACAGAATAACACCCCGGGCCTGACCTAGAGTGATTGCCGATTTAGGGTTTTTATAGACAAATACTTTTTCGATGGCCAGTACGTCGGGCTGATATTGATCAAGCAATTGCCCGACAGATTCGAAGATGTTTTTCAGACGCTCGGCGCCGGAATATTTTTCGACGCGGATAACACCGCTAACGATATAGGTAGGATGATAACGACCGGATTCGATAATCCCGAAGCCGGTTTTACGGGAACCGGGATCGATACCTAGAATACGCCTTAACTCAGCCAAATTCTCTCTTCCCTATCTTTCACGGAACCAAAAAAGCTAACACTTAACTTAACAATCATGTTGCAATTGTTTGAAATGTAATAATTTATAAATTTGAATGACGCCAAATTTTGTTCAATTCGGTTAACTTAACAACTGGACTAATCGGCTTTATTTACCACCGAGACCAAGCCGGCCTGGCGGGAGAAATCCAGCATGCGCTGCACTGATTGCAAAGCTTTTCTGCGTACCGTTTCATCCAATTCAATTCTTGGCGACAGGGTGCGCAGACACTCAGCCAAATTCTGCAAACCGTTCATGGCCATCCAGGGACAGTGAGCACAACTTTTACACGTTGCCCCATGCCCGCCGGTCGGCGCGACATACAGTTTTTTATTTGGCGCCAGCTGCTGCATCTTGTAGAAGATATTGTAATCGGTGGCAACGATAAATTCTTCGTCGTCCATTGTCTGGACGGCATTCAGCAAAACTTTAGTGGAGCCGACAATATCCGCCTGATCAACAACCGACGCAGGAGATTCCGGATGGACCAAAACCTTGGCATTCGGGTGCTTGCAGCATAGCTCTTCAAGTTCAAAACTCTTGAACTCGTCATGCACAATACAATGCCCCTGCCAGCGAATCATTTCAATCCCGGTCTCCTTCTCGATCCAGTTACCCAGATGGCGATCCGGCGCCCAGATAATTTTTTCACCCCTCTCCTTCAGATGGCTTACTATCTGCAGCGCGTTACCCGAGGTCACGACCCAGTCGGCAATCGCTTTAACCTCGGCACTGGTATTCGCATACACCACCACGGTATGATCCGGATGTTGAGCACAAAATTCGGCAAATTCTTTGGCTGGGCAACCGACATCCAAAGAGCAGGTCGCATCCAGATCCGGCATCAAAACCGTCTTCTCCGGACTAAGCATTTTGGCGGTTTCACCCATAAAACGCACACCGCAAACGACCAGAACATCCGCCGCCGACTGAGCACCAAAATTAGCCATTTCCAAAGAATCCGCAACTACGCCGCCGGTCTCTTCCGCCAGTTCCTGCAACTCGTCATCAACATAATAATGGGCAACAATTTGCGCATTATGCTCTTTAAGAAGCCGTTTAATTTCTTCTTTAAGCGTTTGTTTTTGCTGCTTATTAAGCCAAGGTTGTGTCGGAGCATTCGAGGCAAGGTGCTGAATACGACCTTCCAGTTGCACCGGAATTTGCTTGGCTTGAGAAACCGACATGACTAAAGGACTCCTTTATTTGTCTGCGGCACGCACAGGTTTACGGAAACGTAGCAGTAACTCTTGTAATTGAGCGTTGTCGACCATACCAGGAGCTTCCGTCAAAGGACAGGCTGCGGATTGAGTTTTCGGGAAGGCGATAACATCACGGATCGACGGAATATCGCCAAGAATCATAATCAAGCGATCCAAACCGAATGCCATACCCGCATGCGGAGGACAACCATACTTCAATGCGTCCAACAGGAAACCGAACTTATCTTGGGCTTCTTCATCAGCAATGCCAAGCAGTTTAAAGACCGCCGCCTGCATTTTGGTGTCGTGAATACGCACAGAACCACCACCGACTTCCAGGCCGTTGATGACCAAGTCATAGGCGCGCGACAACATCTGATGCGGGGCATCGTGGTTTAGAATTTCCTCTGTAGTCGCTTTTGGCTGAGTAAACGGATGGTGAATCGCGACCATACGCGCAGTCTCTTCATCCTCTTCAAACATCGGGAAATCAACAACCCAAACCGGCTTGAAACGACCGTTCAACATACCGAGGTCTTCACCCAGTTTAACACGCAGAGCACCGATGGCATCGTTGACGACTTTTGACGAATCGGCGCCGAAGAAGACGATATCGCCATCTTGCGCACCAACGCGCTCCATAATCTGCATGACCTGATCAGGGAAGAATTTAATGATCGGCGACTGTAAACCGTCGATACCGGCTGCCATATCGTTGACTTTAATGTAAGCCAGACCTTTCGCACCGTAGATGCCGACAAATTTAGTGTATTCATCGATCTCTTTACGCGACATGGAACCGGCTCCAGGAACGCGCAACGCAACGACACGCCCTTTCGGATCTTTAGCCGGTCCGGCAAAAACTTTAAATTCGATGTCTTGCAGAAGATCAGCCACATCCACCAATTGCATATCGATACGAAGATCCGGACGGTCGATACCGTACTTTTCAATCGCTTCGGCATAAGTCATGCGCGGGAAATCATCTTCAAATTCGTAACCGATAGCATCTTTGAAAATGGTTTTCGCCAAACCTTCCATAGTATTCATTACCTGTTCTTCGCTCATAAACGAAGTCTCGATATCCAACTGGGTAAATTCAGGCTGGCGATCGGCACGCAAATCTTCGTCACGGAAACAGCGGGTAATCTGGTAATAACGATCAAAACCGGACATCATCAGTAACTGCTTGAATAGCTGTGGCGATTGCGGCAAAGCAAAGAATTTATTTGGATGAGTACGGCTTGGAACCAGATAATCACGCGCACCTTCCGGAGTCGATTTAGTCAGAATCGGCGTTTCCATATCCATAAAACCGTTGTCATCCAGATAACGGCGCATGGAACGCGTCACCGCATAGCGCAATTTCAGATTGTTTTGCATCTGCTCGCGGCGCAAATCGATATAACGATATTTCAAACGCGTCTCTTCACCGACGTTCTTTTCATCCAGCTGAAACGGAATCGGTTCGGCCATGCTCAGTACATCCAGCTGTTCGGCAACGATTTCGATTTTACCCGTTGTCATATTCGGGTTAACGGTCGCTTCGGTACGCGGGATAACCTTGCCGGTAATACTCAACACACACTCGGCGCGCAGCTTTTCCGCTTTGGCGAAGTTTTCCGCCGCATCAGGGTTAACGACTACTTGAACAAGCCCTTCACGATCGCGCAAGTCAATGAAGATGACCCCGCCGTGATCTCGGCGGCGGTGCACCCAACCGGCAACCTGAACCGTCTGATCAATTAAAGATTCCGTTACTTGTCCACAATAATGCGTGCGCATAGACCCTTTTACCTTTTTATCTAATTATCGTTAAAAATTAATCTTACGATAAAGCCAAATCCTCTAGGCTTTATCCTTCTTCATAGAATTCTTATTACTGTCCGGAACGACAACACCGCCGGAAATGACCATTTTAAGAGCATCGTCGACGTTCATATCCAACTCAACCATCTCATGGCGAGAAGCCATAATAAAGAACCCAGAGGTCGGGTTCGGCGTCGTCGGTACAAACAGGTTAACCGTATCTTCGATCCCGGTTTTTCTCTGCGCTTCCCCACGCTGACTGCTGGTTTGAAAAGCCAAAGTCCACAGCCCTTTTCTCGGGTACTCTACCAGATAGACTTTCTGAAAGGTCTGCTCTCCGGACCCGAAAACCGCCTCGGCAATCTGCTTCACTGCGGTATAAATCGAACGAACCAATGGAATACGGGACAGGAACGACTCCCAGATTCCAACCAGCTTACTACCCAAAAGGTTGGCAACAAAAACCCCGGTAATCAATACCAGAACGATCGATAAAACCACACCCAATCCCGGAATTTCCATCCCGAAAAGCTGCTCCGGACGATACTGATGAGGCAACAGAAGCAGGCTGCGATCAAAAAGATCCACCAAAAATTTAATTACCGCAATGGTCACCCCTAGAGGGAGCCAAACCAGCAATCCGGCAATCAAATAACGCTTTATGTAAGACATGGTCGCAACCCGAATGAAAGCTGTAAAATAAACAGTTTATTATAATTGAATTTGAAGGTTTTTTGAAAAGGAAAGTAAAGAATTGCCTGAAAAAGAAATTCAAGGCAACAAGAGAGTCAAGACACGATCACCGAACGTAAAAACCTTCGGCAAGATCGCCTAAATATATAACTCAATCGGCGGTTCCGCTGCCAGACATCGAACCAGATCACCCTCGGTAACAATCCCGGCAATCTGCGTCGCATCATTCATGACCACAACCGCACGAATATCATAGCGAGTAAACACCTTGGCGACATGACGGACATCGGTATCCGGCGAGGTTGTCACCACCTGCTTATGCATAACACTGCTCACCGCTTCGGTTACCGCAGTTTCCGTTTCGCCGTTTGGATTGACCAACACTTGTTCCAGCAAGTTGACCCAGGTACACATGCCAACCAGACGATCATTCTCGACAACCGGCAGATAAGTCACCTTATGCTGGCTCATTAACTCCCACGCCTGTTCGATCGTCTGATCCGCACCAACGGTAATCACTGGCGAACTCATTATCTCATCAACCCGAACGTGGGTACGACGCATTTGCGGATTAGCACGATTACTCTGATAAGCGTCAACCGCCGAACGCTTCGCTTTCGGCAAAGAGGACTCCAACGCTGCACGCTCGAAAGCCTCCGGCGAAGGAGTGGTTGCATGCACCTGTTTTGCCGGATCAATTTTCAGATCAGGAAAATTCTGCACGGAACCAATCAGATTTTGCCCCTCGGGGCTATATACGATAAACATGTCCAATCACTCTAAATCCCACCCGACACTCAATCAACATACCCAAATCGAGCACAGGTTCATACTCACGCCATCTTAGACCATTTATGAATCTATCGGCAAGTCTTGTGAAAACTTCAGTCCTGCCTAAAATTTCAGCCCAGTCGAGATCAATCAAATTCAATTCCTGACATTCAGCAGGTACAATAATGCGTTTCACCGGTTCCAAAGCAACCGGCCACATTGAAACAGACAATCGAACAAAATAGTTCGCCAGCCATTGCCAGTAACAGGAGTCGACCTTGCAACCTCAACTGACCGTCTATCAAAACCGCGTCCAACAGCAGCTGCAATCCAGTCTGGACATTTTTTTAGACAGTGAAGACTGCCCAAGGCGACTCAAAGAAGCGATTGAATACTCCACTTTCAACGCCGGAAAACGCCTGCGCCCGGCCCTGATCTACGCCGTCGGCGAAGCGCTCGGACTGGAATTGACACAACTCGATGCTCCGGCCTGCGCAATCGAACTGATCCACAGCTACTCGCTGGTGCATGACGATCTGCCAGCGATGGACGACGACAACCTGCGTCGCGGACAACCAACCTGCCACATCCGCTACGATGAAGCAACAGCAATCCTGGTCGGAGATGCTCAACAGACTCTGGCATTTAGAATTTTGTGTACCGACGAACACCTCAGTGAAAAACACCGACTGGAAAACATTCTACTTCTTAGCGAAGCGGCCGGCTGCAACGGCATGATCGGCGGTCAGCTAATCGATATCGAATCGCAAGGACACCTTCCGGATCTCGAACAACTGCGCAAAATGCACCGGCTAAAAACCGGCGTTCTGATCCAGTGCGCGCTTCAACTGGGCGCTTGCCAGCACCCGAATTATCCGCAGTTCAAAACCAAACTTCAGCAACTCGGCGATGCCATAGGTCTGGCATTCCAGGTACAGGACGATATTCTGGATATCGAAGGTGACACGGAAACTTTAGGCAAACCGCAAGGCAGTGATCTTGAAGCCGACAAATCCACCTACCCCAAATTACTCGGCCTCGAAAACTCGAAGGCCTATCGCGACCAACTGATAAGTGAAGCCCAGCAGGTTTTGCAGCAATTGCCCTTCAACAGCACATTTTTAAGTCAGTTAGTCAACTATATTGCCACGCGCAACCATTAAAATTTCGAGTATTTTTCCGCCTTTACAATAGGCGGATACTTTCCTCAAACCCAAGATTTCGTTATAATTTCTCTTTTTTTGGCAAGCACCTAACGGAAAACGATCATGGCGCAAACATTCGTACTTAAAACTCTGCTGGATTTCGCATCGGCGCATAGCCTGAAAGGCTATCCGGGCGATTGCGCCAAGCTACACGGACATAACTGGAAAATCGAAGTACAGGTGCAGGGCCAGCAATTAAACGACATCGGTATGGTTATTGACTTTAAAGAGATCAAACGCCACACCAAAGAAGTGATTAAAGAACTTGATCATAGCTTCTTGAATGACCACCCTTATTTTCAGGATCACAATCCGACTGCGGAAAACATCGCCGTTTACCTTTACAGGGAAATCCAAAGTCGCATCAGCGACGACCGTGTTACCATGCACAGCATTACCGTATGGGAAAATGATCGCAACTGCGTAATCTATTCAGAATAAAATTTTCGCCAAGCGCGTATTCCGGGAGTCCAAGCAAGCATGACCGTGCCGATTAGCTATCTGATCTTCAGCGCCTTGATCGGCTTAATAATCGGCAGCTTCATATCCATGCTCAGCTGGCGCCTGCCAAGAGCCTTATTTGCCGAAGAATTAGCCGATTTACAGGACAAACAGTCCGACTTGCCGGAAGAAAGCGACAATCACAGTTTTCGCTCGATTTTTTTCGGCCGCTCGGCCTGCCCGAAATGCAATCAAACCCTGCCATGGTATCGGTTGATCCCGATTGTCAGCTACCTCTCTTCCACCGGACGCTGCCATAATTGCAACGAGAAAATCTCTTTGCGCTATCCACTTATTGAGATTGCCAGCATGTTACTGACCGTAATAACAGTGTGGCATTTCGGCATAACAACTACCACCATTTATGCACTGGTCTTTATCTGGGTCTTACTCACGATCAGCGTCATCGATATTGAACACCAGTTGATTCTGGATATTCTCAGCCTTCCCCTTCTATGGCTGGGCCTGCTGCTAAGCACCTTCAACCTGTTCACCGATCCGGTAATGGCTATTTGGGGGGCTGCTGCGGGTTACTTAATCCTTTGGATACTATTCCACACATTCAGATTACTGACCGGCAAGGAAGGCATGGGCTATGGAGACTTTAAGTTACTGGCCGCACTCGGGGCCTGGTTCGGCCTGAGCGCCATACCACAGATTATTTTGATCGCCTCGATAAGCAGTCTGATTATCGGGCTAGCAGCCGTTATCCTTCAACGCCGCTCGATGCAGCAAGCCATTCCCTTTGGGCCTTTTTTAGCCCTGGGCGGCGGAGCCTACCTGTTTTTAGGCTCCGAATTGCTTGGCGGATTCCTCTAAGAACCCATCGCCAACATACACAAACCCCACACCCTTAAGACTACTCGCGAAGGCCGTTGTTGATCCCCCCCAACAAATAAACTCCGAATAATAAAAAACCCGCCGATGGGCGGGTTTTCTAGCAAGCAACAAAGCAATGTTGCTACAGCGAGATTACTCGCCTTTAAGAACCGAGCTTTCTCTCGGTATCTTCACAAATTTGCGTCATCTGCAATTTATTGGTTTTGACGAAATTCATTACATATCGATACATCGTCGGATTTTCTTGCTCAAGTGACGTATCGATAATCAGACATTTCTGCCCTTCGTATAATTCAGGGTGCAACAGCTCGGAATAGACCAAACGATGCGACTCACCGTAACTCGCCATCATCGACGAAATACGGTCGATCCAGTCGCTCGGTCTAAATTTACGACCGTCTTCAGTCACGCCTTGAATAATATATCTGCAATGCACCACTTTACTCAGCCCACTCAAAATTTAAAACCGCATAATTCTAACATAACTCATTTACATGATTAAATAGATTTAATTAAACGGTTTTGAAAGCATTAACTATCAAAAACCCCCATCCAATCAAGGTAAACGGCCAATAGCGCAAAACTTGACAGTCGCATTCCTTCTTTATCAATATCAGATACTTGGCATACAAAGATGCCGATTTGAATAATGCAAAACAAATGCTTTAGTGGCATAATAATGCGCTTGGTTAAACGCCTTTGCCAAAGCAGATGACCGCTCGGTACAAAGGCCTGAAAGAACAAAGCAAGGAACGTCATGTCGAAGTATCAAACAGATGATTTACGCATCAAGAACATTACCGAAGTTCGCCCGCCTCGCGAACTGCACGAGCAATATCCTATTACAGAAATTGCTGCATGCACCGTCTATGATACTCGTCAACAAATCCACAACATCCTATCCGGCCGCGACGACCGTCTGCTGGTGATTATCGGACCTTGCTCGATCCACGATCCAGGTGCGGCACGCGACTACGCGGCTCAGCTGAAAGGACAGATCGAGAAATACAAAGACACCTTACTGATCGTCATGCGCGTTTACTTTGAAAAACCGCGTACTACTGTCGGCTGGAAAGGGCTGATTAACGATCCGGATTTGAATGAATCTTTCGAGATCAATAAAGGTCTTGGATTAGCGCGTTCCCTGCTGGCGGACGTCAATAATCTCGGCGTTCCGGCCGCAACCGAGTTCCTGGATTTGATTTCTCCGCAATATGTTGCCGACCTGATCTCATGGGGCGCCATCGGCGCACGTACAACCGAAAGCCAGGGACACCGTGAACTGGCTTCCGGCTTATCGTGCCCGGTCGGCTTTAAAAACGGTACCGACGGAGGTTTCAAAATTGCAGTCGATGCCATTCGTGCCGCCAATAATCCGCACATCTTCATGTCGCTGACCAAAGACGGGCATTCGGCGATTTTCGAAACCACCGGCAACCAGGATTGCCATGTGATTCTGCGCGGCGGAAATGACGGCCCGAACTATGAAGCGCCATTTGTTGCCGATGCTGTCGATCAATTACAGAAAGCCAAAGTTCAAGACAAACTGATGATCGACTGCAGTCATGCCAACAGCAACAAACAACACGAACGCCAGCTGGTTGTTGCCGAATCGATTCGCGACCAACTAAATGACGGTAACAATCACATTATGGGTGCCATGATTGAAAGCCATTTAGTCGGCGGTCGCCAAGATGTTAAGCCGGGCCAACCGCTAACTTACGGACAAAGCATTACCGATGCCTGCATCGGCTGGGATGATAGCCTTAAGGCACTGCAACTGCTTTCCGATGGTGTGGAAGCACGTCGTCAGAAAAACGTTTAAAAACCTCGCTTTTTGCAAATAAAAAACCGGCTAAGCCGGTTTTTTTATTTGCAGGAGTCTCACCTCAGTTTTTTCTCAGTTTATCGTCTCCGACACCTTCTCGAATACTTTACACTAGAAATGCTGAAAACCTTTCATCGCCAGGGATTGCATCACGGCAAAATCGATTTGTCCGTGTTTCATTAGTTCAAGCTGCCCATCACCTTCCATTCTCAATTCAATCGAGCCAACCTCATAAACCTCTAAATCATACTTCCTCGCCGCCTCTCTCATCGATTCGAGTTTATCGACAGAAACCGTAAAACAAATCTGGTAATCATCTCCACCGCTTAGGATAGCTCGCCAATCATGAGTCTGTTGCAGGTACATTTGCATTGCTTGAGACTTGGGTAATGCAGCAAGATCAATACAGCCTTTCAAATCATACCCAAAACGCATGGAAGATCGTTCAAGAATATGTCCTAAATCTGCCAAGAGCCCGTCCGAGATATCGATTGCCGAGCTTGCATACTCTCGCAAAAAATCGCTGTAAGCCAATTGAGGTTTTGGACGATTCAAAGCTTCCAACAACTTTGCCCGATCTTCATCGGAAAAAGAGAGCGGAGTAAAATCTCCCCAAAACTCCGGCATAGCCAATTTCAGACCTAAAGCCGCATCTCCCAAAGTACCGGTTACAAAAATTCGATCCCCCTCTCTGGCAGAATGCCGCATAATCGCCTGCCCATTCGGAACCCAGCCTTGAGCAGAAACGGTAATACACAAAGGCCCTTTGGTGGTATCTCCGCCGATCAAAGGAACCATTTCCCCACACCCACTTTCACTGGCTGCCTTTAAGCCTTTGGCAAATTCTGACAACCACTCGGCATCGTAAGTCGGCAAGGTCAAAGCCAACGAATAAAATGCCGGTCGAGCACCCATCGCCGCCAAATCGCTTAAATTAACCGCCAGAGACTTCCAGCCGATATCAAATGGCGAAGTCTGCAAAGGAAAATGTACACCGGCGACTAAAGTATCGGTCACCACAACCGCCTGCTGACCGGGAGGAACGCTAATCACCGCCCCATCATCACCGATGCCAATCTGCCCTTCCCGACCGTTATGCAGCTCGGAACCGGAAGGCGCTCCAAGAGGCGCAAAAAAATCGTTGATTAAATCAAACTCTCTAGCCATTTGCTCTATTCAGAAAATTCAAAAACCCAAAAAAACAAAACCCCGCTGCCCGACAGGAACCAGCGAGGTTTATTAAGATTACCGAAACCGGATTACTCGTGCGGACGAAGTGCCTTCGCCGCTTTATCCAAAATACCATTCACGTATTTATGGCTCTCCTCGGCTCCGAAACGCTTGGCCAATTCAACCGCTTCGTTGATGATTACACGGTATGGAATCTCCGGCTTATTCTTCAACTCATAGACACCAAGACGCATAATTGCTCTTTCGACCGGATCGATCATTGAAACCGCACGATCCAGATAGGAACCGTAAATTTCATCCAGACTTTCCGCCTGACTGACTACCTCGCCGAACAGTTCTTTAAAGAGCTCCAGATCCAGATTGTTCAGGCGCTGATCTTCCTGGAACTGACGAATAATTACCGCCGGCTCTTCGAAAGTCATTTGCCACTGGTACAAAGCCTGCAAAGCGACCCGGCGCGACTGGCTGCGCGGCGAAACACGCTTTTCTTTTTCGATAATTTCTTCGCCCGAACCAGGGCGGATTGAATCCAATTTCTTCATTAAATCTGCTTCAACACATTAACCATTTCAATCGCAGCAAGAGTACACTCTTCACCCTTGTTACCCGCTTTGGTTCCTGCGCGCTCAATCGCCTGTTCGATACTATCAACCGTCAGAACACCGAATGAAACCGGAACGCCGGTGCTCAACTGCACCTGACCCAAACCTTTCACACACTCACCCGCAACATAGTCGAAATGCGGAGTGCCACCGCGAATAACGGCACCCAAAGCAACCACTGCATCGTAACTGCCTGACTGAGCCATCTTCTGAACCGCTAATGGAATTTCAAATGCACCCGGCACAAAAACTTTATCGATATTAGCTGCATCGCCACCGTGACGAACGATAGTATCAACCGCACCGGCAACCAAATGGTCGACAATAAAGCTGTTGAAACGACCGATAACCAAACCGATTTTCATGTCCTGAGCTGTTAGATTTCCTTCAATGGTTCTCATCTTTGTTGTTCTCTTCTTGTTTTTTGCAAGGAGATGCCGCATTCAATAACAGCATCAAACTTTATTATGATTTCAGGCTGGCTATTGTGCCACAATTTCCAGCACTTTTTAGAGGATTGTTAAGCACATAGCGGCTTTTTACATTCAATCTTTCTTGGGTAAAGTCTCACTAATCTCGAGACCGAAGCCGCTAAGCGCACTCATTTTCATTGCTGAACCGATGACTTTCAAACGTTTCAGACCCAGGTCCGCCAGAATCTGTGCGCCCAAACCGAAGGTTTTAGTATCGTCGTCATAACGGGTTTCCGGAGCATGCACACCCAAATCCTTCATCTGAAAACCTTGGATCTTATCAAGCAGCTCGGAGGCTTCTTCATGCTTACGCAGCACGACAATTGCCCCGGAGCCCTCTTCAGCAATCTGCTGCATCGCCGACTGTAGCGACCAGCCACATTCCGGGCGTTTAGAACCAAATACATCGCATAAGGTGTCCAGCATATGCACACGAACCGGCACGGCTTCTTGCGAATTCAATTGCCCATATACAAGGGCAAAGTGCGCCTTTTGATCCAAAACGTCCTGATAACCGATCAATCGGAACTCGCCGAAGTCAGTCGGTAATTTACATTCGGAAACCCGCTCGATCGTCTTTTCGTTCTGCAAACGATACTCGATCAAATCGGCAATGGTTCCGATCTTGATATCATGCTCGGCGGCATAAGCTTCCAAATCGTCGCGACGCGCCATAGAGCCGTCTTCGTTCATAATTTCAACAATTACTGAAGACGGTTCAAAACCGGCCAGGCGCGCCAGATCGCAACCCGCTTCGGTATGCCCAGCACGCGTCAAAACACCGCCCGGCTGTGCCATCAACGGGAAAATATGCCCGGGCGTCACAATATCAGCCGGACCGGCATTCTTAGCGACTGCGGTACGCACTGTAACTGCGCGGTCGGCCGCGGAAATCCCGGTAGTCACACCCTCGGCCGCTTCGATCGAAACCGTAAAATTCGTGCCATGCGGGTCGGTATTGTCTTTTACCATCAACGGCAAGTGCAATTGATTACAGCGATCTCTTGTCATGGTCAAACAGATCAACCCTCGGCCGTAACGCGCCATAAAGTTAATATCTTCAGCTGTTACCGTCTCGGCCGGAACCAGAAGATCACCTTCGTTTTCACGATCTTCGTCGTCCATCAAAATCACCATTTTTCCCTGGCGATAATCTTCAATCAATTCTTCAATCGTATTCAACGGCATTATTTAAATCCATTCTGTTCTAAAAATTCAGGGGTAATTGCAGACGCTTTTTCGTCCTGCGGAGCAGTCATCATCCGTTCAAGATAGCGAGCCAGCAAATCCACTTCCAGATTCACTTTGGAGCCGACCTGCAAATGTTTGATCGTCGTTTCCTGGCGGGTATGCGGTACGATATTGACATCGAACTTACAGCCGTCGACCTTATTAACCGTCAGGCTGATACCGTTAATACAGATTGATCCTTTAGCGGCGATATAGCGACATAAACTCTTAGGCGCTTCCAATTCATAACGCCAGGAACGACCGTCCTGCTGAATCGAAACTACCGTTCCGACACCATCAACATGGCCGCTGACCAAATGACCGCCCAGTCGATCCTGCAAACGCAACGCCTTTTCAAGATTTACCGGTGTCCCGATCTCCCAGAATTTCGCCATGGTAACTTCCAGCGTTTCTCCGGAAACATCTGCCACATAATAATCCTTACCGAATTCGATAGCGGTTAGACAGATACCGCTGGCGGCGATACTGTCGCCGATTTCGACGTCGCTCATATCCAGCTTTCCGACACCGATGGTGACTTTCCAATCTCCGTCACGGGGCTCGATTTTTTCGATTTGCCCTTCGGCTTGAATAATTCCCGTAAACATCTTTCTTTCCTCTCACAGGCGCAGGCCCGGTCTATCGACCTAATTCGCCTTAGTTAATACCAAGCGTATATCCTCACCGAAACGATCTACAGATTCAATTCGGAATTGAATTTTATCGTTCATAGTTTGCAACTGCGGCAGAAAAAACATCGGCTTGGCCTCATCGCCCAACAGACTTGGAGCGATAAAACTGTGCAATTCGTCGACAAAGCCCGAACTGATAAAAGCCCCAGCCACGATCGCACCCGACTCGACCATCACATCATTAATATGTTCTTCCTGCGCCAGATAAGACAGAACAGACTCAATATCCAGACGATCTTCTTCGGCGGCAACTGCAACCAGTTCAACCTTGTGCTCGTAAAATTGTGCGACCAATGCCGGATTGGCTTCGGCCATCTGCTTGGAGGTCATCAAAATCGTTCGTCCCGGCTGCTGTAACATTTTAGCATCCAACGGCATACTTAAGTTCGGGTCCAACACGACGCGAATCGGATGACAGTTTTCCGCATCCAGGTTCATATCTTTCAATGCCTCATCCGGCAAGCGTACCGTCATACTCGGATCGTCAGCCAATACCGTACCGATACCGGTAATCAGCGCACCGCTGAGTGCGCGCATCTTATGTACCTCGAGACGCGATTCAGCGCCGGTAATCCACTGACTTTCACCATTTGCCATCGCGGTTCGCCCATCCAGACTGCTGGCCATTTTCAAACGCACATAAGGCAGTCCTCTGTTCATTCGCTTGATAAACCCTTTGTTAAGCTCCAGCGATTCTTTCTCGAACAGGCCAACGGCAATATGAATGCCGGCGTCACTCAAACGCTCGACACCACGACCGGCTACTAGAGGATTCGGGTCCATAGCCGCTATGACAACCCGAGCCACTCCGGCTTCAATCAATCCATCGGCACAAGGAGGAGTACGCCCATAGTGAGAGCAAGGTTCAAGCGTGACATAAGCGGTTGAACCCTTAGCCTTCTCTCCAGCCTCAGCCATCGCCAGACGCTCGGCATGCAGCTCACCGGCCTTTCGATGCCAGCCGCTACCGACGATTTCACCGTTTTTAACCAAGACACAACCGACGGCTGGATTGGGCTTGGTGGAATAAAGCCCTTTTGCCGCCAGCGAGAGTGCCAACTGCATATACTGTCGATCTTCGGCAGAAAATTCATGATGCATACACTTGCTCCCGTCTACTTGGCTGTTGTCGCGTGGACCAGTTTTTCAACCTCTTCGCGAAAAGCGTTTACATCCTGGAAAGCGCGATAAACCGAAGCAAAACGGACATAAGCGACCTGATCCAGATCTCTCAACTCTTCCATTACCCACTCGCCGATCTGCGCCGAAGGGATTTCCCGGACACCTTCCGACATCAATCGTTTCATGATATGGCTGATAACCTGTTCAATGGTTTCGCTGGAGACAGGACGCTTTTCAAGCGCCTTGACCAAACCTCTGCGGATTTTGTCATCTTCGAAGCGCTCGCGGTTGCCGTCGCTTTTGATCACTCGGGGAAGAGAGAGTTCGGCGGATTCATAAGTGGTAAAACGCTCACCACAATGGATACATTCCCGGCGGCGGCGAACTTGGACACCTTCGGTTGCCAGACGGGAATCCACAACTTTGGTATCGGGTGCATTACAAAAAGGACAATGCATAATTCACTCCCAAATAACCGATCACCCCTAAGAAGGTGATAAATTAGTATTTTCTTATAGTTCGGTTGTCCAGATGCGAAAAAACCACCAGATATGGTGGTTTTTTCGATCAATTAGAGGTTATAACACAAGAGCAACCTGTTTGGCTATCTTCATTAACACCTCCCGGGAAAGAACCTGAATTATTTATAAACAGGCTTGGCAGCACAAAGCGCACTGACTTTTTCACGTACATCCGCTACGACCGCTTCATCCCATGATTGTGATTCCTGATCACAAGCATCGATGACATCGCACATCCAGGTTGCCAGATTGGTACAATCTTCAACATCGAAACCGCGAGTAGTCGCCGCAGGCGTACCAACACGGATACCGGAAGTCACGAATGGAGACATAGGATCGTTAGGAACCGAGTTTTTGTTAACCGTGATATGCGCGGAATCCAGAGCCGCATCAACCAGCTTACCGGTCAGACCTTTTTTAATCAGGCTAACCAGGAACAAATGGTTTTCGGTTCCTCCGGAAACCACGTCACAACCGCGTTCAATAAATACTTTCGCCATCGCTTGAGCGTTTTTGATTACGTTTTCGCAGTACGTTTTCCATTCCGGCTCCAGGCACTCTTTGAATGCCACAGCCTTAGCCGCCATAACGTGAACCAAAGGACCACCTTGACCACCCGGGAAAATCGCCGAGTTCAACTTCTTCTCCAGGTCAGGGTTTGATTTAGCCAAAATCAAACCGCCGCGAGGACCACGCAGAGTTTTATGTGTCGTAGTCGTCACAACATCCGCAAATGGAACCGGGTTCGGATACAGACCACCGGCAACCAGACCGGCAACGTGCGCCATATCAACGAAAAGGTAAGCGCCGACTGAATCGGCAATTTCGCGGAATTTTGCCCAGTCGATAACCTGCGAGTAAGCAGAGAAACCGGCAATAATCATCTTCGGCTTATGCTCATTGGCCAATGCTTGTACTTCATCGTAATCAATCTGACCGCTAACCGGGTCAATGCCGTATTGAACTGCATTATAAATTTTACCGGAGAAGCTAACGTGAGAACCGTGAGTCAAATGACCACCGTGCGCAAGGCTCATACCTAAAACGGTATCGCCCGGCTCGCACAATGCCATATAAACCGCCGCATTTGCCTGAGAACCGGAGTGTGGCTGAACGTTTGCGTAATCTGCACCAAACAACTCTTTAGCGCGATCGATCGCCGCTTGTTCAACGATATCCGCAAATTCACAACCGCCGTAATAACGTTTCCCCGGATAACCTTCAGCGTATTTATTTGTAAAATAGGAGCCTTGCGCTTCCATTACGCGTGGGCTGGTATAGTTTTCCGAAGCAATCAGTTCGATGTGCGATTCTTGGCGAATCTCTTCGTTTTTGATCGCATCGGCGATCAAATCATCGTAACCAGCAATGGTCATTGATTTCGTGAACATTTCTCGGGTTCTCCGTCTGGCAAGTTGAATAGTGTCAAAGAGGGGAATTTTACCCGTTTTAAACTTGAACATTCAAGCCTAAACACTTTTTAATTGCAGGGATAATATATTCCTATTTGGTGTCCCCCACGATCACAGCCCACAGCATTCCGCGATACACTATGGCAAGGCGGTTTCCTGTCCGACTCTTCTATCTGCCCTTCCATGTAAATATACCAAGTTTGAATATCGCTTTCTTTTCTCGGCGTTTCTCTCGGCTGAACCCTTTTCCTAAAGACCGTTTTTAGGTAAAGTTGCTGTTTAAATTCATACAGACAGATTTTTTACAGACTGTCGCCAGGCAAATATAAAAAGAACACCATAACACTCCAGCAATAGGACTTAGGAACAGCTAATGGCCCAATTCGTTTACACCATGAACCGCGTCGGCAAAATCGTACCGCCGAACCGTCACATCTTAAAAGACATCTCCCTCTCTTTCTTCCCGGGCGCCAAAATCGGCGTACTCGGCCTGAACGGTTCAGGTAAATCGACCTTATTGCGTATTATGGCCGGCATTGATACCGACATCGTCGGTGAAGCCCGTCCGCAGCCCGGTATCAAAGTCGGTTATCTTCCCCAGGAACCGCAACTGGACGAAAGCAAAGATGTTCGCGGTAATATCGAAGAAGCGGTCAAAGAGATCAAAGATGCCATGGCCGAGCTGGATGCAATTTATGCCGCTTATGCAGAACCGGACGCCGACTTTGATGCCTTAGCCAAAAAACAGGGTGAAATCGAAGATATTATCCAAGCGATGGACGGCCACAATCTGGATCGCAACCTGGAAATCGCTGCGGATGCTCTGCGTCTGCCACCGTGGGATGCCGACGTTGCCAAACTCTCCGGCGGTGAAAAACGCCGTGTCGCACTATGCAAATTACTGCTGGAAAAACCGGATATGTTGCTACTCGACGAGCCGACCAACCATTTGGACGCCGAATCCATCGCCTGGCTGGAACGATTCCTATGTGAATTCCCAGGAACGGTAGTGGCGATTACCCACGACCGTTACTTCCTGGATAACGCCGCCGAATGGATACTGGAACTGGATCGCGGTGAAGGAATTCCTTTCCAGGGTAACTACTCTTCCTGGCTGGAACAGAAGGAGAAGCGCCTGGAACAGGAAGCCAAGTCCGAAGTCGCACGAATGAAGACTATTAAAAACGAATTGGAATGGGTACGTCAGGGCGCCAAGGGCCGCCATGCAAAATCCAAAGCACGTATGTCTCGTTTCGAGGAACTGAGCAGTCAAGAACATCAGAAACGTAATGAAACCAATGAAATCTTCATTCCAGTCGCCGAACGCCTCGGTGAGAAAGTCATCGAAGTAAACCACCTGAATAAATCCTTCGGTGATCGCTTACTGATCGATGACCTGAGCTTCCGTCTGCCGCAAGGTGGTATTGTCGGAATCATCGGTGCCAACGGTGCCGGTAAATCAACTCTGTTCCGCATGTTGACCGGTCAGGAGCAGCCTGATAGCGGCAGCATCGAATATGGTGAAACCGTCAATCTTTCGTATGTTGACCAAAGTCGCGATGCGCTCGACGACAGCAAAACCGTCTGGGAAGAGATTTCCGGTGGCGAAGAACTGTTTATGGTCGGCAATATCGAAGTCAACTCGCGCGCCTACTGCAGCCGTTTCAATTTCAAAGGCGGCGATCAACAGAAGAAAATCGGCCAACTGTCCGGCGGTGAACGCAACCGTGTCCACCTAGCAAAAATGCTACGTAGCGGTGGAAACCTGTTACTTCTGGATGAACCGACCAATGACTTGGACGTCGAAACTTTACGAGCACTGGAAGAAGCGCTGCTGGAATTTGCCGGTTGTGCAGTGGTTATTTCCCACGACCGCTGGTTCCTGGACCGAATCGCTACGCATATGCTTGCGTTCGAGGGGGATTCCCATGTAGAGTGGTTCGAAGGAAACTTTACCGATTACGAAGCCGATTTAAAACGTCGTAAAGGGGCCGATGCCGCACAACCGCACCGCATCAAATACAAACCGATTTCGAAGGATTAAGATCATGCCGCAAACTCATTCTCATCTAGACGCCATTGCCAATGCGATGCCGGACCCGATCTTTATTATGGGTCAGGACGGTACCTATCTGGATATTGTCGGTGGAAGCGAGCGCACGCTGTATGCGGATGGCTCGGCACTGATCGGCAAAAAATACCACGAAGTTCTACCGGAACAGATGGCCAACCGCTTCTTGAAAATCGTGCAAAAATCGATCGCCACCGGTCAACTGCAAGAGATCGAATACCAGTTGGCGAATGCGGAAGTCAGCGGAGTCAGCGAAGGCCCGGCCGGCGGCCAGTGGTACGAAGCGCGCATCTATCCGGTCAAGAGCGAAGAGTACGGGCAGCCGGCGGTTATCTGGCTGGCGATTAACATCACCAGCCGCAAGCACATGGAAGAGCAGATCGAACACCTCTCGTCCACCGACCCGCTGACCGAACTGTATAACCGCGATTTTTTCCTTGGCGTACTGGACGAAGAGCTGAACAAGGCTAAAACCAACAAGCAGGCACTATCGTTGATCAAAATCGACTTAGATTGCTTCAAACGCATTACCGACGGCTACGGTCACGAAATGGGCGACAAAGCAATTTTAACCGCCGCGCATGCCATCAAAAAAGTGGCCAAAGATCTAGGCTATGTCGGCCGACTGAGCTGCGATCAGTTTATGATCGCCCTGCCGGGTGTCAAAGCGGTAGACGCTTTCCGCATTGCCAAACTGGCTCAGGAAACCATTTCTGCACAGAACATCAAGTTGGAAGATGGCGTGGTTACCTGCTTGACCAGTCATGCCGGTGTGACTGAAGTTCGCTCGCCGGATGATGACAGCCAAATCCTGTTCAAACGAGTCAATGAAGCGATTCAAGCGCTTCACGGCACGCGCGAAATCACCCGCACCATGTAAGCAATCACCCACTTAAACCAAGCGATTTTCGTTCAGGAAATCGCTTTTTTTATAACCGGCATTGATTCCTTATAAAATTAAAAGCGATTTAAAACTCGATTCAATAACAACATCAGAGGAACTCGTAACCATGAATCTATTCAAGAAACTCATTCACACAGCCCTCATAGCTCTGGCTTTTATCGGTTTCAGCACTCAAGTTCAGGCGGCCGACGACGGCGCCAAAGTGGTGTATCACGTCGATTTTAAAGATCCGACGCGCTATTCGGCGACCCTGACGTCGATCAACAATATTCTTAACTATTACGAATCCGAGCTGATGGAAGCGGATGTTCACCTGGTCTTTGTCGGTTACGGTTTGCGTTTTACGACCGACGACGATCTTAAAGGAACTCCTTACGAAGCAGACCAGGCGCTAAAAGAACGTCGTGAAGAATTAAAAGGTCGCTTAAACGCCTTGATGAACGTACGCGGTGTAAAAGTCCACCTGTGCGATAAAACGCGTGACGAAGTCGGATTACCGCAATCCAAAGTCTATAAAGGAATCGACTTCGCTCCTTCCGGCGTAGCCAAAATCGCCATTTTGCAAAGTGAAGGTTATTCTTACTTGAAGATTCAATAAGAAAAAACCGAATTTAAGAACAAAGCCCGCTCCATGCGGGCTTTTTTATTATCCATATGCACTCCCCCCTCTCACCCTCTCACCTCATCACCCTACCTCCTCAACCACTCAATCTTGCCTTAACTAAATAATAATTATTTTTATTAGCGAATGGTTTACTTTTATATAAATACAAATATAATGCGAACTATTATCATTAATACTTTAAATAGATTATACAAATGGATACTCAAGAAATTATTAATATTGTTAATTTGGGCGGCCCTGTCGTTTGGACGCTAGCCGCTTTCTCTTTATTTGCCAGCACACTGGTTCTGGCCAAGCTTTGGCACTTTTCCTCTCTAAAGCTGTTCAAGAAAAATCTGCCGCAAACACTGCACGCCTCTCTCAGAGAAGGCAATGTCGACCATGCGCTGGCTGTCTATATGGCAGACAAACATCCGAGAAGCCAAATTATCGCCCACGCCCTGAAACAGGTTCGCCAAGGGACACTTGATACGGACGAAGTCAGAGAAGAAGCGACTCGCTATGCCAAACTGCGTCTCACCGACCTATCGTCTTATTTAAGACCACTAGAAGTTATTGCAACACTTGCTCCCCTTCTCGGGCTGTTCGGAACCGTACTCGGCATGATCGAAGCTTTCCGAGCTATGGAAGCGGCAGGTTCTCAGATCAACCCGGCGGTTTTATCCGGTGGAATCTGGCAGGCACTGTTGACGACCGCCATCGGCTTGGCGGTTGCTATCCCCGTATCGCTGTTCTATAGCTGGTTTGAGCGAATTACTGAAAGACAGGCCATCGCAATCCAGGATGATCTGGACACGCTTTTCATACAACTGTCCATCAACGGACAGGAACGCCGTCGTAAGGACGTTGCATAGATGCACTCGACGCTGGAATTTAAAAGCCGAAAAAAGCGCATCGGGCTGACGGCCTTGATCGACGTTGTTTTTATCATCTTGATGTTTTTCATGCTCAGCTCAAGTTTTGTTCGCTGGACTGAATTCCCTATCGAAATCGACACGACAAACGAGAGTGCGGCATCATCGCAAATCAGCGATGAAGCATTTCTATATCTACAGTCTGACGGCAGTTTGAACCGTTTTCCTGATTCGTGGAGCTGGCAACATTTCACCGCTTTCCGAAAAGAGGACAGTCTGTCGTTCGACCGGCAGCAGACAGTGCAATTGAAAGTCGACCCGCAATGCGAGTTGCAAACCATTCTGCAAGCGATGGAATTCCTGCGCCTGCAAGGTTTGTCACAGATTCGCCTAGGCGGAATGGCGACGGACGAGTCCTGAGGAATCAAGCAATGCAACCGAAATATTCATTAACCCGCAACGTGCAAAGAACAAAACGCGATCTGGAAGAAAATCTGATCCCCTTGATCAATATTGTTTTCCTACTACTGATTTTCTTTATTACCGCCGGACAGATCTCGCAAATTTCCAACAACGATATTGATCCGCCTTATCTGCAACAAGCGGATCAATTAACGTCCAAACCGATCTATATCGAGGTGCAAAAGGACGATCGCTTGCTGATTAACGGAAAATGGATTTCATCAGTCGAGCTGAAAAACCATCTTGAACTATTTTCCGAATCGGAAAAACGTCAGCTGATTCTAAAAGTTGATAAAGCAACTAAAGCACAAAAGCTGTACGGCCTTTTGAGCTCTTTAAAGAATGGCGGCGTCGGCAAGATTTTGTTGGTCACGCAAACTCAGGAAAAAGCAGATGAATAAAAGTGTTTGGACAGCCGCGCTTGCTCTAGCCGCCCTGCTGCACCTGATGATCTTGTCGACACTGCTGAATGCCGAAGAGATTGATATTTCAACTTTTGGCGGTGCTCAACACCACTCGAACCATCAGAACACCCATGGAAATGCCAACCCGCTGCTGATCGCGGATTTATCGCTTATCGCACTAAACAACAAACCGGAAGAGCTTAAACCGGAAATAGCACCTGCACCGGTCAAGAAACCGGAAATAGCACCTGCACCGGTCAAGAAACCGGAAGTGAAGAAACCGGAAGTGAAGAAACCGGAAGTGAAGAAACCGGAAGTGAAGAAACCGGAAGTGAAGAAACCGGAAGTGAAGAAACCGGAGGTGAAGAAACCGGAGGTGAAGAAACCGGAGGTGAAGAAACCGGAGGTGAAGAAACCGGAGGTGAAGAAACCGGAGGTGAAGAAACCGGAGGTGAAGAAACCGGAGGTGAAGAAACCGGAGGTGAAGAAGCCGGAGGTGAAGAAGCCGGAGGTGAAGAAGCCGGAGGTGAAGAAGTCGGAAGAATCCATTTCCAGTCAAGAAAACACCCCTAACCTCCCTAGCGATGCAGCCCCATCAAATCAGCAAGCCAGGGAACATCAGGAAACGGCAACACCTCAATCGGATTCGAATCGCGGTGCAACTTCGAGTGCCAGCCCTGCTGCCGCTTCAAAGCAGCGCTCGATCACGCAAAGCGGCAATAACAAAGAACTGATTAACCGCTACTTTAGCGAATTAAAGGCTTGGCTGAACCGACATAAGGAATATCCGGTCAGAGCCAAGCAAAACAAGGAACAAGGCGTTGCAATCGTTCAATTTACTATCGATCGCCAAGGAAAAGTCCTCAGCGCCAAGTTGAAACGCAGCTCAGGATTTAAGCGCCTAGACCATGCCGCATTGCAGATGTTGCAGAAAGCGAATCCTCTGCCGGCGATTCCCGAATTCCTAGGAAGAGACTCACTGACATTGGCCATACCAGTTGAGTATTCACTAATAACTAATAAGTCATGAACGTAAGGAGACACATCACATGACAGACCAGATCAACAGCGGGCTCCTTAAACCTTTGAGTTTAAGAAGCAATTCTTCGTTTCCGAAAAACCGCCATTTGGCAAAGGGTGCACTGGCCATCGGAGTTTCGTCTTTAATGACGCCTATGGCGATGGCCGAAGAAGTCATCAATCTGGATACTTTGCAGGTTGAAGAACGGACTATCGACACTAACCCTTATGCCGAACCGGGCGCCCCTTACAAAGCCAGGATTTCCGGCGACCAACGTCACGTCAAACCGATCGCGGAAACACCGCAAACGATTTCCGTACTGACGCAAACCCAGATCGAAGATTCAGGAAAAAGCGATCTGAAAGAAATTCTGGCAGCCCAGCCTGGGATCACTTTGGGAACCGGTGAAAACGGAAACGCCTTCGGCGATCGTTATATTATCCGTGGTCACGAAGCACGCAGTGATGTTTTTGTCGACGGTCTGAAAGATCCGGGTATGACGATTCGCGAAAGCTTTGCTACCGAACAGATCGAAATCAGCAAAGGTCCTAGTTCGACGTTTGCCGGACGCGGTACAACCGGCGGTGCGGTCAACAGCGTAACCAAACAAGCCAACAGCGAATACAGCTTTACCAAGTTGCAAGGCGGCATCGGAACGGATGGTTACCATCGCTATACATTGGACAGCAACCAAAAAATCAGTGACGATTTTGCGGTACGCCTGAACTTGCTTGATCACCGCGAAGGCGTTCCTGATCGAGATCCCGCAGAACGTCAGAGACAAGGTTTCGCTTTATCCGGCGTATATGAAGCCTCGGACAAACTTAAAATCATAGCCGATATCTATCACCTTGAAGCGAACGACAAACCGGATCTGGGCGGTTATATTCAAAACAATGAACCGCATGGCGATGTACCGGTTTATCTGCAGGATCAAGATTTCCTGAAATCGACAATCAATACCGCGACTCTGCGCCTGGAATACGAAATTAACGATTCCGTCCGCCTGCATAACGCCATGCGTTACGGCACGACAGAAAACGGTTATGTCGTGACCGGCGCACGCGGAACCACAACGGACGCTTCCGATCCGAACGGTTCCTACGACACTATTTCGTTAAGTACTCACCAGGGCTGGCAGGATGTTTCATACTTTGTCGACCAGTTAAATCTATATGTCGACCACTCCAGCGGAGATATCGATCATAAGATGATTTTCGGTGCGGAATTCTCCGACATGAAAGTCAAGAACGGCGTTTACGACGTGACCAACACCGGTGCAACAAACTGTATCGTTTCCGGACGCGGCGGTTTGAGCAACGGTTACTGTGCCGTTGATGCCAGCGGCAACGTTGTGGCGAATTTGAACGGATTGATGGGTCGCTCGATCAGTAAAGGGGATTTCGACTCGGATTACAATATCGTTACCACCTCGCTGTACGCGATGGATACCGCCGATGTAACCGATAAATTTTCGGTATTCGCCGGAATCCGCTTTGACCATTTCGATTATAAGAACACCATCCAGCGCAGCGGCGTACAAACCCCCTACAGTTATTCCGATAACCTTTGGAACGGCCACGTGGGAATGGTTTACGACCTGACGGACGAAGGCAATATCTATGCTAGCTATAGCACAGCAGCCAATATCAACGGCGGAGAATCCGATGTCGGAACCAGCAGCGGTTACGGCGGTCTGGTAACCTATAACGGAACCGTAGCCGGTGCCGATCCGGAAATCACCGAGAGCTACGAGATCGGTACCAAATGGAACCTGTTCGACGGCAAACTTCTGGCTACCGCCGCCCTATTCCGTATCACCAAATCCGATGTTATGGAAGGTGCCGACTACGATTCGATCGGAACCTTTAATACCGGTAAAAACCAGGTGGAAGGGATCGAGTTAGGTTTAAGCGGAAACCTGACGGAAAAACTTTCCACTCAAGCCGGCGTGACCTTTATGAACTCGGAAATCCTTAAATCCGCTACCGCGGCCAATGTCGGAAAACGCCTGAGCAATTTCGCGGACAATTCCGCTTATGTGCAAATGCGTTATCAAACCACGCCTAAACTGGCGATCGGCGGTAGCATGACTTACCGTAGCGAAATGTACGCCGGTCAACCGGATACCGCAGCCGGTTATAACTCCACCACAGGTGAATACAGCGTTAAGATTCCGGCATATACCGTCTACGACCTGTTTGCAACCTACGAGTTCAACCGTAAACTGGATGCCCGCATCAATGTCGGCAATGTCACTAACGAAACCTATTACCTAGCGGCCTACCGAAGCGGTTCCTTCGCTTATCTCGGCGACGCCCGCAATGTTAAATTAACCCTGAACTACGAGTTCTAATCTGCCAGGCCCGTGTATCCAATTTGGATACACGGTCTAATCCGGTTTAAGATCCTAATTACATCAGGAACATAAAATTTGGTAACTAATCCCTATGCAACAGTACGATCCCAACGAAATTATCCGACACATTTACCGGGCTGAGGATTACCAGCGCCTGGCTGAAGAGTTACTTGAGCCATCCGTGTATGCTCACATTGCCGGAGGCAGCGGTTGCGAAAGAACCCTTAAAGCCAATGTTTCCGAGTTGGATCGCATTCAACTTCTTCCGCGCATTTTACGGGATTGTTCCAGTGGATCGACTCGAACGCAAATATTCGACAGAAGTCTATCCCACCCGATTTTCCTTGCACCAGTGGCCTACCAATCACTGGTGCATCCCGAAGGGGAAATTGAAACCGCCCACGCTGCCGAGGCCACGGATACTCCGATGGTTCTGAGTACCTTATCCAGTTGTTCTCTGGAAGAAATCGCTAAAAACAACAGCGGATTAAAATGGTTTCAACTCTACTTTCAACCCAGTTTTGTCGATACGCTTGATTTGGTACGCCGAGCGGAAAAGTCCGCTTATCAGGCGATTATCGTCACCCTCGACACACCCGTGCAAACAGTCAGTCATCGGGCACAGAAAGCCGGCTTTAGAATGCCCGACCATATTCAGGATGCCAACCTGACTAATTATGCACCGCACAACACAATACAGATAGAGCAAGACGAAAGCTTTATTTTTCAAGGTATTATGCGCCAAGCCCCCAAATGGGAAGATCTGCGCCATTTGCTTGCAGAAACCCAGCTTCCGGTATTCGTTAAGGGCGCCTTGCATCCCGCAGACATCGACCAACTTTTGCAAATCGGCATCAGTGGACTGGTGATATCAAATCATGGTGGACGCGCTTTGGACAGCACTCCGGCAACCATTCAGCTCTTATCAGCTATCCGCGCCCGTGTCGGCAAGAATTTCCCGCTGATTTTCGATAGCGGCATTCGCTCCGGCGAACACATTTTCAAAGCTCTGGCGCTCGGGGCCGACGCGGTAATGGTCGGTCGGCTGCAAATGTATGCCTTGGCTTTAGGCGGCGCGCTCGGCGTTGCCCATATGCTCAAAGTTCTGCGAGAAGAACTCGAAGTATGCATGGCTTTAACCGGCTGCAGCCAGATCAGCGACATCACTCCCGAAACACTTTTATAAAATTATAGAGCGGAGAACAATCTATGCTACTCGTCATAGAAGAAGTCTTATCCAAAAATGAAGTACAGCAATATCGCCGACATCTGGAAAAGGCCCCTTGGGAAGACGGGCAAAAAACTGCCGGCAGCTTATCTTCCAAAGTCAAAAACAACCTGCAACTTGACGATCAATCGGATATCGCAATCAGTTTGGGAAATCATATTTTACAAACTCTGGGTCAACACCCTTTGTTCACATCGGCAGCGTTACCCAACAAGATTCACCCTCCCAAATTCAACTGTTACCAAGGCGGCGGCCACTATGGAGCACACGTCGATAGCGCCATTATGTATATCCCCGGCAGCAATATCACACTGCGCAGCGACCTGTCCGCCACCCTGTTTTTAAGCGATCCGGACGAGTACGAAGGTGGTGAATTGACCATCGAAGACCAGTTTGGCGCACAAAAAGTCAAGCTCGCTGCCGGCGATATGGTTCTCTATCCTTCCAGCAGTCTGCACCATGTCACCCCCGTGACGAAGGGTGCACGGATTTCGTCCTTTTTCTGGATCCAGAGCATGATTAAAGATGAAGCGGAAAGAACCCTCTTGTTTGATTTGGACCAATCCATTCAGGAACTGTCTGCACAAAACCCGAATTCACAGGAAATTCTCCGTCTAACCGGGGTTTATCACAACTTACTCAGACGCTGGTCTGATATTTAAAACAGAAGGATTTTTCGATGATTAAACGTTCTCTACTTGTACTGACGGCCTTGACTGTTTCGGCTAACGCCTATGCTTCGGCCAAGTGCCCGAAAGCACCAAAAGATCAATGGATGCACGTTCTGGATATGCAGAAAAAAATCGTTAACGACTACGGATTTGCAATTAAGAAATTCCAAACCGACGGTAATTGTTATGAAATCTATGGTTGGGGATTAAACGACAAGAAAGACAAATTCGTTAAGGTAGAAGTCTACTTCAACCCGGTCAATGGCGAGATCGTTAAAAAAGTCATCGATGATTAAGCACGACAAACCTAGCGTTGAAGTCTGGGATCATGTTGTCCGTTTATTTCACTGGTCGGTTGCCGTCCTGTTTTTAGCCAGCTATTGGTTGACGGAGGGCGGTAGTTCCATCCACGAATACTGCGGATATGCCGTTATGCTGCTGGTAATCGCCAGAATTTTTTGGGGATTCATCGGCTCTCCGAATGCCCTTTTCAAAAACTTCTGGCCGACAGCAGCGGCGATTAAAGCACAGCTGAAAGACTTTTCTTCTCATCCGCACGGACACGGCCACAGCCCACTTGGTGCCTTGATGGTTTTGACGCTACTGGCGCTGCTACTCATTACTTCTTTAAGCGGATGGATGCGCAACTGGGATCTGTTCTGGGGGGAAGACTGGATACAGCGTCTACACGAAATTTCGGCACATATTCTGCAATTTCTGGTTATCCTGCACATCACGTCTGTCATTCTGATCCAGAAATATGCCCGGATCAATTTAATTCGCGGCATGATCACAGGCAAACAAAAATCCCGGTAAATTGCCTATCCTTTCACTAGAAAGAACCCCCTTATTTAAAATATGCTGACAGGTCCTTTTCGCATTATCGACTTAATGGATCAACTAAGAAGTGAAAATTATCCCCAATTAGTATTGAAAACAATTATTATTTAACCTATTATTCTCCATGTTAATCATTATCATTTAGATTGTATGGAGAGCCTTGCCATGCTGGCTTTAGAAAACGTTACTGTCGTGCACGATAAATCACCGGTGCTAAATGCCTGCAGCCTGTGTATGCAAACCCACGAGATTCTCGGCCTGATGGGAAAAAGCGGTAGCGGCAAAACGACACTACTGCGAACAATAGCCGGTTTTCAAAACCTGCATCAAGGTGTCGTATCAATCGGTCAGCGTTGCTTAAGCAAACCGGGGTTCTGTACCGCACCCGAACAGCGTGCGATCGGTATGGTATTTCAGGACTTCGCCCTCTTTCCCCACTTAACCGTCGAAGAAAACATCGTTTTCGGTCTGAAGGGACAATCCAGCCAACAGAAAAAGTCCCGCGCTCTGGAATTGGCGAATATGATGGAAATTTCCGAACTGTTAAAGCGCTATCCGCATGAACTCTCCGGCGGCCAGCAGCAACGTGTTGCCATCGCCCGGGCAATGGCGCCAAAACCGTCGCTAATTCTCTTCGATGAGCCTTTTTCCAGCCTGGATCGCGCCCTTGCCATGAAACTGGCCAAAACCCTTCGCGAATGGCTCAAACAGGAACAAATGACGGCACTGGTCGTCACCCATTCATCCGATGAAGCACACCTTTTATGCGACCGCCTGGCACATCTGAACGCAGGTTCATTGCAATTCGACGAACAGAAAGTCGCTTAATTTCAGCAGATGCAATCGATTAAAACAGGATCTAACAATGCTACATAACATTTTCTCTAAATGGATCACTGCCGGTTTAGCCGTTGTACTCCTTACTCCGGCGACAGCACTTGTTACCAGTAGCGGTGCCCTTGCAGCTGAAAACAAACTGGTGATTTACAGTGCCCGTAAAGAGCATTTACTCAAGCCGTTATTAGACGAATTCACCAAAGAAACCGGCATTGAAACTCTGCTTTACACCGGAAAAGACAGTGCTTTGATCGAACGCGTCAAAGCTGAAGGCGATAAAACCGACGCCGATATTTTAATGATGGCCGACGCGGGCAACCTGGGTTATGCGGCCGAGCAGGACCTGTTTGCAAAACTCGATTCGCAAACCGTTCGCGAACGTATTCCTGCACACCTTCGCGACGATCAGGATCGCTGGACCGGTCTGTCGGTTCGCGCCCGAACGCTGGTCTACTCTACCGAACGCGTCAACCCGAAAGACTTGAGCGGATATCAAGATCTGGCCGATCCGAAATGGCAAGGAAAACTGTGTCTGAGGACCTCTAAAAAAGTCTATAACAAATCGTTGGTCGCCTCATTGATCTCGCACTACGGTGAAGATCAAGCGGAAAAAATCGTCACAGGCTGGGTTAACAATCTGGCCGCCAAACCTTACGCCAAAGATTCGCAAGTCATGGATGCGATTCTCGCCGGTCGTTGCGATGTCGGGATTGTTAACAGCTATTATTTCGGTCGTCTGGTAGAGAAAAAACCGCAAGTTGCTCTTGCGCTGTTCTGGGCTGATCAACAAGGACATGGCACTCATGTAAATATTTCCGGAGCGGGCATTATCAAAAGCAGCGATCAGGCGGCTAATGCCCGAACCTTAATCGAATGGCTCACCCAAAATAAAGCACAATCCCTGTATGCCGAAGTAAACCAGGAATATCCTGCCGATCCGCAGATCCCCCCCTCTAAAACCGTTGCTTCCTGGGGGAAATTCAAAGCGGACGATTTAAGCTTGTCGGAAGTCGTTCGACTGCAACAACAAGCGGTACGATTAATGCAAAAGGTCGGCTATCGTTAATTGAACAGACTCACTTCACTACAAGGTTTTTTGCTGTGGATACCAGTATGGTCTATTTTGGCCATACTGGTTTTGTTGTTATTGCTCCCTATCAGTTACCTGTTCGGCAGCTGGGGGAATATCGACATCCAACTATGGGAGCATTTTTCCGCCAATCTGCTCGACGAACTGACTCTTAACACCCTCTTGCTCGTTCTGTCGGTTGCCGTCGGCACGCTCACTCTGGGAACCGGACTGGCATGGTTTGTCGTCATGTACGAATTTCCGGGCAGGCGCTGGCTGAGCTGGTTGCTTTTGCTTCCTTTCGCCATGCCCGCTTATGTGCTGGCCTTTGTGTTTCTCGGGACTTTCGATTACGGCGGCACAGTCCAACAGTGGTTGCGGACCTTTTTCTCGATCGACTACTTCGATATCCGTGAAGGGGTTTTCGGCCCGGCGCTGGTACTGACACTGGTTTTTTATCCCTATGTCTATCTGTTGGCGCGTACCGCTTTTGCCAACCAAGCCATCAGCATGATCGAAAATGCCCGCCTGCTCGGCTGCTCGCCAGCAAGCGTTTTCTGGCGCCTGAGCTTCCCTTTGGCCCGCCCGGCAATTGCCGCCGGTGTCAGTCTGGCATTAATGGAAACACTGGCTGATTTCGGTACCGTCTCACTGTTTAATTACTCGACTTTTACAACTGCGATCTACAGTGTCTGGGAAGACTTTCATTCTTTGACCGCGGCGGCCCAGCTTTCTACACTACTGCTACTCTTTGCGGTCATGCTGCTCGGTATGGAAAAACTCAGCCGCGGACGCAGAGCCTTTACCCAGCAGGCAAATCTGGATCGCCCGCCTTTCGTTTTAAAAAATTGGCAACGCTGGCTTGTAAGCTTTTCAATCTGGATGATTGTAGTGATCGTCTTGATTATTCCGATCGTTCAATTGGGAGTTTGGTCCTATCAGTCGCTACTGGAGGAATGGGATGCCCGCTACTTCGATTGGCTGTCGAACACTCTGGTACTCAGTGTCAGTTCGGCGGTGATTATTGTATCGTCAGCCTTATTGATGAATATTCTGCAAAAAAAGACAACCGGAAAAACCGTACGCTTCCTACTATTCAGCGCTCGTTTGGGCTATGCCCTTCCGGGAGTCGTCCTGGCAATCGGAATAATGGGCGTTCTGGCCTGGTTTAACCAACAGCTGGATACCGACTGGTTTATCGGCGGATTGTTTGCCTTGTATCTGGCTTATCTGGTACGTTTTATCGCCGTCGCTCACGGTCCGATAGAAAGCCGCTTGCAAACGATCCGTCCCAGTATTATCGAAGCTGCGCGCAATATGGGCGCCAACTCGACAAGATTGTTATGGGAAATCTACCTTCCACTGCTGAAACCCGGTTTGATTGCCGCGTTTATCCTGGCTTTTCTAGATATATCCAAGGAGTTACCGGCTACTTATCTGTTGAGACCTTTCGGTTGGGACACCCTTGCAATGAGGATTTTTGAACTGAGCACCGAAGGTTTATACCAGAGAGCCGCCATTCCTTCGCTGGTTTTGCTCCTGCTGGGAATCGCGGGCTTACTGATTCTTCGGCGCTTAAATCTATTCAGATAATCCGATATGGAATTCCCGCAATAATGCGGGAAATGACAGAATTATTTTTGCAGATGCTCGCGGGTGAGTTTGATAATAATCGGCGACAACACCAGCAACGCAATCAAATTCGGAATCGCCATCAAAGCATTCAGCAAGTCGGCAAGAATCAAAACGGTGTTGAAGTAATCCGACAAGGCCGCTCCGGCAAAAATCGCCACAATCCACAGAACACGATAAGGCGTAATGATTTTGGTACTGGCCAAATATTCGGCACAGCGCTCACCGTAATAACTCCAGCCTAACAAGGTAGTAAAAGCAAATACCGACAAACTCAAAGCGACAATCACTGCCCCAGCATCCGAAGCCAAACCGTTAGTAAAGGCGCTCGCAGTAAGTACGGCGCCGGTTTCGCCACCGGTCCAAACACCAGTCACCATAATCACCAAAGCAGTCATGGAACAGATAATGATGGTATCGATAAAGGTACCCAACATAGCAATATGTCCTTGGCGAACCGGGTCATTGGTCTGTGCCGCCGCATGAGCAATCGGAGCCGAACCCATACCGGCTTCATTCGAGAAAACACCTCTTGCGACACCGAATTGAATCGCCAGAATAATCCCTGCACCGGCAAAACCTCCGGCCGCTGCCGAACCGGTGAAGGCACTCTCGACAATCGTTGCAATCGCCCCCGGCAAAGCATCAATATGCGTTAATAGAATCCACAAAGAGACGCCAACATACAAAACCGCCATCAATGGAACCAATGCGGTCGCAGTATGCGCAATTCGCTTAACACCGCCAAAAACCACCAAACCGATTAATAGCATCAATACGATACCGGTCACCTGGTTATTGACTCCGAATGCGGTTTCCATGGCGCCGGCCACGGCATTTGCCTGCACCATATTGCCGATACCGAAAGCGGCAATGGAACCGAACAAAGCAAACGCAAACGCCAGCGGTTTCCATTTTTCGCCCATGCCGTTTTTGATGTAATACATCGGCCCACCAACGTAGCGGCCGTCCTCGTCGACTTCTCGATACTTCACGGCCAGCACCGCTTCCGAATATTTCGTCGCCATACCGATCAAAGCGGTGACCCACATCCAGAAAATCGCCCCTGGCCCTCCGATGAATAAAGCAGTTGCGACACCGGCAATATTCCCGGTTCCGACCGTTGCCGCCATCGCGGTCATTAAGGCACTGAAAGGCGGAATATCCCCTTTTTGACTCGAATGGCGTCCCTTCCACAACATACGGAAGGCATAGCCCAGATGACGCAAAGGTAAAAACTTTAACCTCAGAGTCAGATAAACGCCCGTACCCAGTAACAACGTCAACATTGCCGGCCCCCAGGCCCATCCGCTCGCAGTCGAAAGCAACTGATTAATCATCTCCATAAAACTATCCCATTTGTCTTAGTGAATTTATTATTGTTTTGAGGCGTCATCGATAGGCAGGTTTGTTTTTTATTTACTGTAAACAGTACCACTTTTTCAGGAGGTAGGGCAAAGTTTGACGAAAATCAGCGATTTCAAATTAATATTAATTCCTTATATGATTCGACACTCTGTCTCGTTTTATTCTTCTCTTATACGCATTGGCGTATATTTTCAGTTTTATACGCTAAAGCGTATAAACTACTTTTCCAGCTTGGATTTTAAACGGGAGATATTGCTTGTTACTACATGCTGTAATGGCTCAAACTCATTTAATAGATGTTCATTTTTCTCGATAAGATTTACCAATTTTTTAAATTCTTTCTGGATCAAAGAAAACTTAACGCCCACCTCATCCGCAAAGCGCTCAAAGTGTCTTTTTTGTAACCACTCCAGGCGATTTTCACCGCCAATTTTCATACTGAACTTGTCACTCAATTCTTGATAACACTGCGTCGACAACAGGTCGTAAAAAGGCGTTAACTCACACTTAGGCTGGTACAAAAAAGCGATATTTTTACCGTGTGCATCTCGATTGCCGATAACAATATTAAATAACACCCAACGAACAAACTGCATCATATCTGCTGCGGGTTTATGACTGTATTGGCGAATTAACTCAGAGCAGGCTTTTAAACTTGGGCCTCCTTCCGTCTCATATTTATTATCCGCATCGATCCCCATCGCTTGACAGAAATCTTCTTGATGAAGCCGTTTGCCTCTTATCCGATCATAACGCTCGACAATAAAATGCAGTTCGTCAGCAACCCGCAAAAAACCAACATCGGGAACATTCAAGCCAACCGCTTTTGCCAATCGCATCGACATTACCTCATTAAGCACTAAATTCTCAAAATGAGGATTACGCAATTTAATAATATGAGTGGTCGCTAGATCCTGGGAAACGGGTAAGGCAAAACGCGTCTTAGTGTCATCTAATTTAATGACAGGCAACTTATTTTGCGCTCCCGCTAGAGATAAACGTATCTCACCATCTAAAGCTTTAAAAGGTGTTGTTTTCAACGCTTCCAGGAGTTCTACTAACTTTGTTTCATCCAACTCAATCCGTTGAGTTTCATAGTCGGGCAAAACAGGCCTATCAAAAATAGAAATCGCTCCAGCTACCTCTCCACCCACTTCAGCCAGAAGCCCAAAGTCATTTTTAATAGACAAACCAAGCTTTCTGCACAACGCATCACGGACTTCCCCTTCAGGAAGCATATTAGCAAAGAAGGTTTCTGCATGTTCAAAAGGTTCAACGCTTAACGGCAAGCTAATCGACAGAGCAAATGCATTCTTAGCACTTAGCCATTCAGAAGCATAACTAAACTGTAACTGTTTAGCAGAAAGTTTAAGTAACTCCCCGACTAGCTGATTTTGATAAAAAACATAGAGCTTTTGCATTGACTCATTCCAATTGGCTCAATTATTTTGTCGATACCGATAACTGTAATCCTAGAGCCTGCAACACTAACATGACAGAATCAAATTGCACGGTTTTCTTGCCGTTTTCAAGCTCAGAAACAAAACGCACTCCAACGTTGGCAATTGCCGCTAAATCTTGTTGCGTTAAACCATCTTGCTTACGCTTATCACGTACCATAACACCTAACTGAACGGCATCCTGCAACACAATAACATTCCCGTTCGGGAAACTTGAATCATTAGACATGACCAAACCTAAAATTTATTCCCTTTCGGGAATATTAAATTAAATCCGGTTAAATAGGAAACTTTATTTTCCCTAACGGGAAAGATAGATTCATTAAATTCTAGAACCCTTTGGTCCAAGTTCAGACTATGAACCAACATGACCAAAACTCTATAAATGAATCATCGTCTGTATGGGATGAATATCTCGAAGAATTCTCTAATCGGCTTTTTCGGGCCTCAATCAAACATTTTAAACATCAGCGCAGAGAGGAAGCCGACTAGAGTGACGAAGCCGACAATTGAACCTCCTCTGGCATAAGCTTCTGGGAGCATGGTTTCGGCAATGACCGTCAGCATGGCACCGGCGGCGATGCCGCTGATTAAAGCGAACCCGCTGCTGCCGACATCGCTCAGAGCAACGCTGCCGATCGCTGCGCCTAACCCGGTAAGCAGCATCAATGAAAACCAGGCTCCGAATATCTGACGAAAGGAGAATCCTTGCTCTTTCATGCTGGCTGAACTGGATAGAGCCTCCGGGTAGTTGGAGATAAATAGAGCAGCGATCAGACTGATGCTCAGGAAATGACCATCGGTGACATGGGTTCCGATCATCAGCGACTCAGGAATCCCATCAAGGAAGATTCCGAGCCAGATCGCCATATAGGCAGCCTGATGTTCATAGAGCTTTTTGTTCACAGACGACAAAGAAGGTAATTTATCCGGCATGAGATGTTTGATAGAGGATTTAACCCACAGTTCCGCTTTAGTCGGCGTCAAACGCTGATCACGGGTTAAATAATCATGGACCTGATGATCCTTTAAATAGATCTGAAGTTTTTCATACATGGCCGGAATCTGCCTCAGGATCGCTTCATAATCCTTTCTTTCCAATATCCAGAAACTGACGTCGGTAGTGGCGATTGCCGTACTCGAATGGCGGCCGCCGACAACAAACGCCATACCTCCGAAATAATCCCCCGGGGAAAGTTTTTCATAGAAAGTTGCATGATTCTTTGGATTGATTAATTCGATACTGCCGCTTTCCAACAGGTATAAACGATCGGCATCGCTTCCCCGAGCAAATAAGGTTTCGCCCGCTTTTAATCTTCTTAGCTTCAAATTGCCGGCTATCACCGTATTAATCGCTTTGGAATTTTTTTGCATAAAAGCAAATCGTCGAGCATGATTTAATCGTGAAAACGCCTGATCATACTGATCACGGCTCTCACGATTGAAAGGCAAACGCCTCTCTTGTTGCAGAATACCGCTTACGTACGCCTGCTGTCGAGCACTCTGCTCGGGAGTGAGTCCCTGCTCTTGCACAAGATAGTTTTCGACTTCCGAAGTTTGCTCGAAATACTCACGCAAAACATCGTAAAACGTAGCCGATTCCTGGAGCATTCGATTGAACTTCTCTCGACTTAACACCCACAAAGTGACTTCTTCGTCAGTCTGAGCAGTAAATACACTGCTCATCGAAGATAAGAATCCCAAATAGCCAAAAGCATCGTTCTCTTCTAATTCCTCAACGACCTTTAAACCGAGTGAGGCTTTTCTTAAATTCACGCTTCCCTGCTGAACGATATAGAACTCATTCAGCAAATCCCCTTGATGAAAAATAATGCTGTTGGCTTTATAGCTGCGAACTTCAAACATCGAATATAAAAGTTGGCGATCCTCTGCAGTTAAAGAATCAAACAGTTTTAAGCGATTGACTGACAGAATCAACTGCTTATTCTGCAACTTCTGCTGGTGGCGAAGATATTGCAACAGCGTCGCGGTTTTTCGTAAGAAGCCCCCTTTCTGGTTCAGTTGCTTATTAAGAAGCAGATAAAACAGACTACCGATAATCGAACCGATGGCGACCGGAAAAAATTCGCTGTTTTGAATCGCCGGTGCGAATAGATCGATGGTGACTGCCGACAGTAAAGCTCCGGCGCCAAATGCCATTAGCCAAGCAACCGTTCTTTCACTCGGCATCCATATTAAGGTCGTCAGGGCTCCCAGAGGCAGCGATAAAGCACTTAGCAACCCCATCAGCAAGGCGGCAATGACAATCGATTCAATCAACATAAAAAATTCATTTCAAAACAGTATATTAAACGGACACTTTAACAAAGCCGCATGAAAGCAATATGACAGTTCCAGCGACATGCAGCCATAAACAAAACTTGAAAATACGAATAAAAAATTCCATTGGGCTTTCAAGCTTTTGTCCATTTTTTACTTGTATTTTAGAGGTAGAATATTTACTTAAATAAAATATATTTA
>NZ_JACBGI020000011.1 GCF_013391765.2 Thiomicrorhabdus heinhorstiae
CTTGTAAGGATTTTTTTGAATTATTTATTTTTTTCGCATGAAAACCGGTAATTTTCCGCAAACATTTTGATTTTTTGACAAACCAGGATCAGGCAATTCCTGTAAGCAATAAGTCATTGACTTCCCCGAAAAAACCTTCCTTTCGCACAGTTTGATAAAATCCCATAAAACCTTTCGGTTTTCAGATCGATTGGTCCGAAATCGATAAACCCTCTTCATTCCAAGCTATCGGCGCATTCTATTCCCCTAAATCGACAAGACGTTGTACACTGGAAATACTCGTTAGCTAGTTCATAACTCACCACCGTATTACAATGCTTTATCGAATCCAGATCATCGCTCTCTTGCTTGCTTGGCCCCTGGCTCTACCCGCCTTGGCTTACGAGCGGATAAGCGTCCCACCGGTAGATCAAAGCTTTCGCTATGCCGATCTGCAGGATTTTCGCAATCAGCTGTTAAATTCCGTCACCGCACGGGATACGGAAAGCGTAATCCGTATGACGACGAGGGATATTTATCTGAGTCATGGTGGCCATTCGGGACATGACGATTTACGGCAAATGCTAAAAGCAGAAACCTATTGGGCGGACCTGGAGAGAGCTATTCGCTTGGGCGGCGTTTTTGGAGAGACAGAAGAGTTCAGGAATAAAGCCCCATTTTATGCTCCTTATATCACCGCACTGGAAAACGATTCTCCGTTAAATCCATTTGAGGTATATGTGGTAACCGGTCAGCATGTTCGAGTACGAAGCGGGCCAGGCACAAACCATGCAATTATCGGACGATTGAGTTACGAAGTCGTCAGATCACGACAGTTCGATAAAACTTCGATGCAAAACTTATCCGAACAGGGCGACCATGCCTGGCTGCCGGTTGAAATGCCGCAAAACGGTCAGGACGGATGGATATCTAACCGCTACCTTTACCCTCTTGCCGGAACCAGAATGCGTTTTATTTTTGACGGTCAAAGATGGCTGATCGATATGATTGTCAGTGGTGACTAAGTTTTCAGGAGAAAAATGATGAGTTATAAAATCCGAGAATTATCCGATTATTTACTGCCGGAAAACCCTTTTTCCAGCAAGGTCAATGCGATTGTCCATGACGAATACCAGCGCGCCGAACAAGCTCCCAGCGACGACATCAAGCGAGAAATTGACGACGGTCTCTATCTGGCGGTTAAGAAAAGAATGAAACGCCGTCAGTACGAAAGCGATACCCAGACCTACATTATCGGCCTGCTCCGGGATCTTGAAGATGCCGAAAATGAATTCGGTCAAATCGCTTTTGAGAGCGAAACGACCCGTTCCACCTTTCGCAACTTAAGAACCGGGCTTTTATCTCTGCTCAACTGATTCAACCAACTCAAGTAACGTATTTGATCACTGCTTTGCACACACAAAAAGATATACCAGGGACATCCAATGAGAATTTCGACAGGACTCGCACTTTTAATCTGTATGGCTCTTAGCACAACGGTTCAAGCAGTCAGTTGCTCGCAATCCAACCTTGACGACGCCGTTTTTTACGAAAACAAACTAGGCGATTACTACAACGATGCTATCGATATATATCAAGAGTCGTGCAAGTATGAGATTCACTACAATCGAGGTAATGCAGAGAGCATTAAACAGGCAATCTCTCAACTGAATGAAATTGTAAATGAAACGAACAGAGCCCTAAAAAAAGTTGAAAAAGCGCGAAAATATTATAAAAAAGCGAGCGATCTCTACTATGACCTACACGAAGCATGCGACGGCAGTAATTCCGACAATATGTATGACAACTACAGCGAACTATATGACTGGGCCAATGACGACACCCTTTACGGTGACAACGATCTAAGAGACGAGCTTGTCAAATGTCGCAAGAAAGCAAAAGGCAGCATTAAAGAACTGAACGATCTGAAACAAGGATTATAACCTAACCAGGAACCTTACCGCCGCACTCCTCTCTATCCATCACCAGCGGCGCAGCAGGACCAACCCATCCAGGAGGGTGAAACGGTCGTTCACGTTCGAAAATCAAACGGCAACCGTTATCCAAGTAAATAATGAAGTCTTCGTAATCGATTCCCTTGACCCGCTCGCCAAGCCTACCATGATCTGCAATATATTCATCAAGATTATCCCTATCTTTGCCTGCTTGAATCCACGGAGGGAGAGCGGACAAAGCCCGAGAGCTACTCAACAAAAGGAGTAAAAAGATCACTAATCTCATTCTCTCCACCCTGCGAATGATTTTGTGCAATGGCATGCACTCAGCCGGCTGTTGTTATCCGAGAGAGTTTGAGTGAGCTAATGCAAAGTAAGGCTACTTTTTCACCCACTTTCCATCGACTTTAATATAGTGGCCGGACGAAGTTTTCTGAATCGCTTTCTTTCCTGCCAAAGCTTCGACATCCGACAGTTTCAGCTTATGTTCTTTAGCCATTTTCTGATACTGCTCTTTGCGAGCCTTATTGATTAAGGAAACGATATTTTTCGCATCATTCTTATTTTTGACTACGCCTAAGTAACCATCCGGCTGTTCGCCAACCAGACCCTCTTGCTTGGTCTGTCCGAGTTTTGACATGGCTTCCGACAAACTCATAGCAAACGCATTCTGGCTCATCGCCAGCAGTAAACTCGCAATCAATACAGATAACAATTTAAATTTTTTCATTAAACTCTCTCCTTAAAACAGACCACTGGATTTACTGAACATATCGTCAAGCTCTTTATCGATCTTGATCAGAATTTCATGCTGAATTTTAACATTCAGGTTAATGTTAATTGGTTCTTTGGGTAATTCTACCTGGACCGCTGGAGTACAGGCAGTCATAACGCCGAAACTCAAACCAACCGCCAGTATTTGCAAAAGTCCTGGCAACTTGCTGATAACGAACATAAACTGCGCTCCCTTTGATTTTGTCGATAGATTCGACAAATTTTTACCGTTAAAAAAAGTGTAGCAGAATTGATAATTTGCATGGATATAAAAAATATCCGCAAGACTAAGGTTCGGCTACTTTATCCGCTACTGATTACTGTTTAACCGGTTTTGTAATTTCTCCTGAATACGTTTTTGGATGGTGTTACTGATCTGACTGCTGATCTGCATACTGGTAATCAAAGCCGGCAGATCTTCCTCGATCTGAATATTGAAATTGACCTGCCTGCCTCTTTCCACTTTCGGGTTATTGCCTTGCAGACGAAGCTTAAGATGGAGTTTTTGGTTTTCATCCAGTGAAATTCGCGAATCGAGCACTTTGTAGTGAAAATCCTCCAAAAGATTTAATGCCAGCTCCATGCTTTTATGCGTCTGTTTTAATGCCGAAGAGTCGGCCTGGTATTGCAAAACGCCCCCCGGATCCGAGGCATACAGACGCCCGTCAGCAATGAAAAAGACCGGCTTTTTATTCGACCTGTTTGACAGATCAAGCGAAAACGGCAACCTGCCCTGCAGTAATCCTGTGCCTTGGATTTCACTGGACGGATACTGCTGGAGCAACGCTTGTAAATTGATATTGTCCAGCAGGAGTTCTGCCGAAACCGGTTGATTGAGCTGTAGCACTCTTGGAGCCAAACGCGCCTTTCCATCAAAAACCTGTACTTCGGCTTTTTGCAAATCGACTTCGGTTGCCTGCCAGTCAAAAAGTGGCGTTCGCATTTCCGCTACAACCTCGATCGGTCCGACAATCAGGCCGTGATTGGCCTCTTCGACATCCAATTTTTCGATCCTTGTTTGCACACGGCCTTTGGTCAGATGCAAACGGCTGTCCAGATTCAGCTTTTTAAACTCGGTCTCGTTATAAATGCCATCGATACCGCTAAGCGTAATATCGCTCTGGGCACTTAGAAAGTTTTGCAGGTATTTACGGAAGTCAGTGCTTGAAGACATGCCTCTCAACGCAAGCTGAAACCGGCCTTTTGCCGACAGTTTCCCCGCAGACGCACTCAACAATTCTGGCCAGCTGACAAACGTCTCGCTAAAAGGATTGCCGACTAAAAAGTACTGGTCGGCCAACTTCCAAGTTGCTTGCAAAGTTCGCGGCTGATAGTCGACGACATGCTCCACTTGAATACCGGCCGCATTCGCAAGCTGACCATTTAAGCGCGCGCTTTTCAAAGAATCCAGAGAAGTTGCAACTTGAGCCGTGATTTTGCCCTTAGCGCTCCAGGATTGCGGATGCAATTGACTGTGCTTGATGTTTTTAACCAGCCCCTGATACTGTGCAGTAAACTGCTTAAACGGTTTCGTTTCCTGCTGTGGTGCCTGCAGACGGATTTTCCGAAGCGTAAGATTCACCCCCTCCAATGCAACTTCCGGATTACGAAAATCAGCATCAAATCTTAGCTTTTCCCCGTGAATATCCAGCACCTTCAATGCCTGTTGGATATCGTCAATTGCCACTTGAAACGCTTCAAGCTGCAATTTCCGGATTTTTAACGACTGCTTGCCTTTTTTAAGTTGCCCGGAGAGATTGGCTTGGTGCACCTTAATCGCCGCGGCTTTGGAATTTAATCGCCCGCTCAATCGAATGTCCGATTTGAAATCAATCAAACGCTGTTGTGGCGTTAAATTTAAATGTGCATTTTGTAAATTAAGCTTCGCTTCGCCAAGTTCCACAGTTGGCGACTCATTAAACAAAATAACGCCATTGCTTTGCAGGCTGAGTTTTTCATTCTGCGGTGACACTGCACCCGATTCTTCCAGCAGGCTGACGACACTCAGTTGAAACGGCAATTGCCGAAGCGAATCGTCCGGGTCTTGCTGCGCACTTTGCAATGTGAACTGCAGAGCATTGAACTTCCAGCCTTGGGCGGAAAGCCAGTCGGGTTTCTTCAACTGCTCGGCAATGCCGTCCGTTTTGACGGCGTAGTGTTTGATTTTTCCATTTTTAAGCGTGAAACTGCCCTGTATATTTCCATGCACCGAAGCAACGCCAGAAAGAGAAATCGGCCGGTTTATTTTGAGCGATACATCGGAGGACAAATCCACCTGCCGCAACAGATCTGAATCTGTGTCAGTGGCGACAAATCGGTCCAGATCCAACTTCCCTTTCCCAATCAGTTCAAAATCTCCCCCGACATCTTTTACTTCTTCTGCATACCAATCAATCGGAAAAAAAGGAGATAGCTGCGCAACCAACTCTTCTTCCACTAACGGCTTGGGACTCCAACGGTTATAGAGTTTTAACAACCCGAACCATTCATCGGTTAACTCTCGGCGGGAATCTTTCGCGGTTTGCATCCGCGGCAGTTGGCCATGCACTTTGCTGCTGATCTGCAGAAAATTTTTGCCTTGTTCTTCCAAACTACGGCCTGTAAGAACCACAGAGATAGCTAAACCATCGTTTTGCACCGTCTGAGCCGATTTAAGTCGGCTATTGATCGAGAACTCGAATGGGGGTGATCCAGAATGAAACGGCACCCGCAGTTGCGACTGACTTTGCAGTTCCACAGTCGGTATGGCCGAATCCTTTCCATCCAAAGAAAGCTGAAGCCGTAATTGATCCTGCGTGGTTGCGGCCTTTAGCTGCAAGGTCGCTTGCAATTCACATTCCCCGGCAGGACAAGCCGTTATGAAACTTGCGTGCTTAATTTCAATTTCGCTCGGTACCAAGGCAAGAATGGGACTTTGCGATAAAGCTGCCAGCTGTTGTTTTAAGGAATCCACCAAACGAGAGAAATGAAACGTACTTTCACTCGCAGACGCTGCGACTTCACCATTGATAACACGAATCTGAAGTTGCTCGATACTCAGTTTGTCGATGCTTTGTCGCTTAGAGAGAAGATCTTTACTTTGAGACTCTGTAACGGCGTTAACAAAACCCGCCTCGCTGCTGACCTTCAAACCAAGTAACTTGATCAAATAACGGTCTTGATAACGAAACTCGAGCTTTTCTATTCCCAGGGTCTGATTATCCAGCTCGGCCAGGCGCCAGTCGATCAACTCGATATTCCGCTCTTTTATCTGCCGATCTATCTGGCTACCGATTAACAGAGCAGAAAAACCCCCTGCCGCAACGATAATCGACAGTAATAGCAATACGAAGATGACAGCGAGACGACGGACACGCATAAAAGACTCTCAGACCAAATACACCTTAGTTCAGCCGGTTCAATGCACTTTGTTCAATACATAATAAACAAAGTTATGATTCCGTTCTTTAACTTGAAGCAAGTACTATCAAAACACCTCAAAACAGCCATGTAAACTCATCAATAACATCCATTATCAGCTTACACTTTTGCTCTCAATGAATAAAACCTGCATATCGCTATAGACAAGCTCCATATATCCGTTCTGAAATGCAATGAACAAAGCCAGGCATGAATCACCTTTATACGCTTTTACAAAAGGAGGCGGGAGTGAATTTCTATCAGCGGGTTATTGTCCGGCACTATGTGCAAAAAGAGTTGAATCTGGTATTGTTATTCTTCAATCAACTACAGATAAGTTATCACTATATTCAGCGTTATCTAGAAGCTTAACAACAGATGAATATGGCAACTGATCCTCCTTCCTCCACTGTTAATAAGTGGTGAATTTATTGTATGAATTTGTGGAAAAATTAAATGTTTGAAAAAAACTCGAATGACTACATTGCTGAATTTACGCCATTAGAAAAAGCCGAAGCTTTATTTGATGAATTAGTTAAATGGTATGGCGATGCCGAAAAAAAGGAAATCAGAGCGGCAGCGAAACTGCTTATCGTATCTTTGGAAAAATTTTCTGTCTACGGCGGCCATCAGTGGTCTTCTCTGGTAATGGAATATGTTAATACACTGAAATACGATCCGGAAAAATTTCAAAAAATCATTGAATCGAATAGAGGTGAATTAAAGAATAAAACAACCGATCTTATACAGTAGCCGGTTTTAATAAATATTTATCTGACTGCGTGTCTTTTAGCATCTGGGCAAAATTACTCGTGAGTCTGGGAAGAGAGAAGAACTCGTCAAAGATACTATTTTTGTGCTTCTCTTTCATCTGTTCCGAAATTTCGAAAAACGCTTTCGCGTTCTCAACCGTCACAACCAGAGGAGCGAAACCTTCTCGGACAAGAAGGTAGCTTGACACCAGAGTCGCAACCCGGTGATTCCCTTCTAAAAAAAGCTGCGGTTGAGCAACCATGTAACAAAAAACCCCTGCGGCTTTTTTCCATACACTTGTATCGTCATTCAACTCAAGCCATTCCATTAAGCCGCCAATACCGCCGTCTTTTGCTTCATAGAAATGCTGTTGAGTCGCTTTGAACTGATTATTTTGCTCGTTCGCGCTAGTTTGCGCACTATGAAAAAGCACAATATTGTCGAGTTCTAACAAGGCATGGGAATTACCGACCTCAAACAGATTAAAATCGTCAACCAAATAGGCATCAATTTTTGCGTAACCGGCAAGAAAGTTTTCGATGGCTTCGTCTGACAAGGGGGATCTATGTACAGATAACTGAGAATTGATATGCTGAAAATTACGTTGAACGTCGACTAAGCTCGATCTGATGGCGTCAATATTAAGATAATTCATATGTTAGCTATCAAACCGAATTTAGCGACTAATGTAAAGAAAATCTACATAAAATTAACTGAATTCGCCTCGGACGTATTCTTTGGTTAACTCTTGCTCAGGATCTTCAAATACCTTTCGGGTTTCATTCATTTCAACCAGGTAACCGGTACGACCACCTTTGGAAATGTCGACACCCATGAACGCTGTTACATCAGCAACACGTGTTGCCTGCTGCATGTTGTGCGTTACCAGTGCAACGGTATAGTCTTCTTTCAGTTCTACCATCAACTCTTCAATCTGACGGGTTGCAATCGGATCAAGTGCCGAAGCAGGTTCATCCATTAGCAGAACATCCGGTTCGGTGGCAATAGCGCGTGCGATACACAGACGCTGCTGCTGACCACCTGATAGAGACAAACCGCTGTTTTTCAATTTGTCTTTTACATCATTCCAGATCGCAGCACGTTTAAGCGCTTTAACCACCATCTCTTCTTCGTCACCTTTGTAGTTGTTTAGTCGAAGACCAAATGCAACGTTGTCGTAGATGCTCATTGAGAAAGGGTTAGGCAGCTGGAATACCATACCGATATAGCGTCTAACAATGACCGGATCGACTTTTTTATCATAGATATCATGATCGTGATATTGCACCTTACCGTCAAAACGGAAAGACTCAACCAAGTCGTTCATACGGTTCATACTTCTTAGCACCGTACTTTTACCACAACCAGACGGTCCGATAAAACCGGTTACCTTGTTTTTTTCAATTGGAATTCTAGAATCTCTAACCGCTCTAAAATCACCATAATAGATATTTTTCACATCACAGTCGATTACAACCGGGCCTTTAGGCTCATAAGGCGTCGCAATAAAATCACCTTGGTGTGTCAGGGTATCCATCACTTTATCATCAATCAAACTCATAACTTAAACCTCAAAATACTCTTAAAATTTGGATCTGCCGACGATACGCGCCAGTATATTAAAGAAAAGAACCATTACAACTAACGCTAAAGATGCCGCCCAAGCCAATTCAATTTGGTTTTCAAATGGCATACCTGAGAAGTTATAGATCAGGATAGAGAGTGACGCAGTCGGTTCGGCCAGTTCAGCCATGTAGTAGTTACTGAACAGAGCGGTAAATAGCAACGGAGCAGATTCCCCTGCTGCACCGGCAACGGCAAGAATAACCCCGGTCAAAATGCCCGGCATCCCTGTCGGTAAAATTACCTTGAAGATGACTTGTGTACGGGTACAACCCATACCGAAAGCGGCATCTCTCATTCTCTGTGGAACTTGTCGCATTGCCTCTTCTGCAGCAAGGGTAACGGTTGGCAGCATTAAAACGGCAAGCGCCACACCACCAGCCCAGGCCGAGTAGGTTTTAGTTGTGATTACCAGAATCGCATAAACGAAAACACCAGCAAGAATCGAAGGGAAACCAGTCAACACTTTTGCCAGAAAACGAGAGGTTGTCGCTAATTTACTTTGCGGTTCAAGAATCGATAGGTAGACAGCGGCCAGAACACCAACTGGAATACTGATCGCCGAAGCAATCCCGACCATGACAAGCGTACCGACAATCGCATTACCGAAACCACCGCCGGTTTCAAAACCGGCTGGAGGCAATGCGGTAATCGCTTCCCAGTCCAGTCGAGCTCCACCCTCAACGATCAGCATGTAGATCACCGAGAAAAGCGGAATACTTGCCAAAATGACCAAGCCCCAAACCATTGCGGTTAACAGAAAACTTTTAATCGCACGCGCTTCATAAAGGTTTTTTTCAAGCTTGGGTAGAACCACCTTTGGCGGCATCATTTGTTCATTCACTTCGCTCATTTTTTACCCTCAAACTTACGCATGGTATATTGCTGTACCGCAAGACCAAGCAAGTTAACAACTAACGTAATTGCAAGAAGTACCAAAGCCGCATACATCAGTGCTTGAATTTCAATTTGACCCGCTTCCGGGAAAGTCGATGCCAACAGAGATGCAAGTGTATTGGCCGGATCGAACAGGGACAGACTGATGTTATTAACATTACCAATTAACATCGCCAGCGCCATTGTCTCACCTAAAGCACGACCAAAACCAAGAACTAAACCGGCCAAGATACCGGATGATGCTGTAGGCAACATCACTTTCAGGATAACTTCCCACTTGGTTGCGCCCATACCGTAAGCCGCTTCTTTAACCTTGTACGGAATGCGACGGAAGGCATCAGTCGAAATTGCTGCAACAGTCGGTAGTACCATGATGGCCAAAACCAGAGCTGCAGGTGCCAGACCCGGCCCGCCCAATTCCGTGCTAAATAATGGGAACCAACCCAGAGTTTCATGCAGCCATTGCGCAACGGGAACCAACATGGGGATCAATACATAAATCCCCCATAAACCGTAAACAACCGAAGGGATTGCGGCCAAAAGTTCAATAATAGTTCTAAAGGTGACTTCCATTTTGGCATGGACAAAACCTTGGGTTAAAAAGATCGCGATACCAACCCCAAAGGTTCCGCCGATAATCAATGCAATCAAAGAACTGTACAGCGTTCCCCAAATTTCAGGTAAAACACCGAATTCTTCTTCACTTGCATTCCAGGTCGTTCCGGTAATAAAACCAAAACCGTGCGTTTGAATTGCCGGTAACGCTTGAACACCCAGTTCAAAAACGATATAGGCAACTAATAAAACAATCGACAAGGCACCAAAATACGCTAAATATCGAAATGCAGAGTCTCTTAAAAAATCTGCTTGCGATGGCGGCATGGACAGCGTTTTATCGCTAGCACTCGCTTTAAAAGGATCAAAAATCATAAAACAACCTATTAACTAAATTTTGAAAAGACTAAATGCGAAAGGTGCAAGCCCCTGATGGAAGAGACCTGCACCTTCATAATCAAACCGAAAAGTCTGTTTAATTAGTTAACGAATTTAAGAACAGCGCGGTTTTTTTCAACAACCGCTTCTGGTAGTGGGATATAACCCATAGAGTCTGAAGATTTCTGACCGGTTGTTAGCATGTATTCGATTAGATCGCGAATCGCTTTTGCTTTCGCGTCATCTTGTTCTTTATACACTAGCAACCAAGTGAAAGAAGCGATTGGGTAAGCGTCAGCACCACTAGGATCCGTCGCCCAACCACGTAGATCAGGAACATCGCTGTTAGGTAGGTTACCTTCAGGGAAAGGAGTCGTTGCTAGAGCAGCCGCACCGGTTTTATCACCCGCTTCAACATAATTACCAGCTTGGTTTTGAAGCTCTGCAGTTGGAGACTTAGTCAGTTTAGCGAAACCGTATTCGATATAACCGATTGCACCAACAGTTTGTTTGATCGTTGCAGTTACACCATCATTTTTAGGTGCTTTAACGATTTTTGCATCTTTTGGCCAGTTTGGAGACTTAGCCGTACCAACCATTTCTTTAAAGTCAGCATTAATTGCAGTCAAATGTTGAGAGAATACATAAGAAGTACCACTTGAGTCAGAACGAACAACAACAGTGATCTCTTTGTTAGGAAGTTTAACACCTGGGTTAGCGGCTACGATCTTAGGATCGTTCCACATTTTTACCTTACCAGTGAAAATCTCTGGGTAAACATCGCGAGGAAGTTTTAGCGTTTTAACACCTGGTAGATTGTAAGAAAGAACCACTTCACCAGCAGTCATAGGAATTAGTACAACACCACGCTCAACTTGCGCGATTTCGCTGTCTTTCATTGCGGCATCACTTGCTGCGAAATCAACTGTGCCGTTGATGAAATCACGGATACCGGCACCAGAACCTTTTGATTGATAGTCAACACGCACACCATCAGTTGCCTTGCTGTAGTCCTTAAACCACTTCATGTAAAGAGGAGCAGGGAAACTTGCGCCAGAACCGATTAATTTTAGCTCATCCGCCTTAACAGCAGAAGAAGCCATTACACCAACCATTGCACCAACAGCTAAAAGATGCTTAAAATTGAATTTCATTGAAAACTCCTAAAATTTGACAAAAAATCCTCACCAAATACGTAAAAGTCGCATTCGATTAAAATTAATACATGGCTTTTAAGCTTTTGTTGTGATCGTCTAAAAATCAAAAATTTTCAACTAAACAACAGTGGAAGCTTCGACATGGTGAAAGGATAAAGCAGTTGATCGCTGTGTTTGTGAAGCTTTTGTTACTGAGAAAGATAATCAATTGGCGGCATGGAGGCAGTTCTGTATAAGTTCAAACCCGACAAACGTCGGTGTTGATGCATTCAATCAGATACCCCCGTCTTTCGGTGAGTAATGAAAAGTTCGAATTCACTGATTCAGACCACGCCCAAGCAAAGAAAAGAATCGACTCAAAAACGGTTAACCGCCTGAAGAATCAATCGTAGCGAATTCATGTGATTCATAGAGATTGTCATTGAACGATCACTATGAATCACGCTGACTCAGCTAATGTTTAGTTGAAACTTATGAATATTGCTCAATCAGCCATTGCTGGGCAGAAAAAGCGTCTTCATCCGGCTGACACGCTTTCTGCACATAGCTGCCGTCTTCTTGCAGAAGCCACGCCCCCTGATTATCTTGCAAATAGATTTCCAAGCCTTCTTTGTAGATTTTCTGGAAATACTCTTCGTCTAGAATCGGGAAACAGGTTTCGACGCGTGACAACAAGTTTCGGCTCATCCAGTCCGCACTTGAACAGAATAATTCCGGCTTGTCGCCATCATTCAGAAAATAATAAACACGGTGATGTTCCAGGAAACGACCGATAATACTTGTGACACGGATATTTTCCGACATCCCTTCCACGCCTGGGCGCAAACTGCAAATACCACGAACAATCAAATCGATCTGCACACCCGCTTGCGATGCCTCATAAAGTGCATCGATCACGCCTTTTTCTTGCAAACCGTTCATCTTAGCGATGATTCGAGCAGGCTTCCCTTGACGGGCATTCTCCGCTTCGCGGGCGATGCGATCTAGCATCCCGGAACGCAAGCTGAACGGAGATTGCAGAACCAATTCCAGGTTTTTGGTATCACCCAGACTGGTCAACTGCTGGAAGATCTTGGCGACATCTCGACCTATGGTCTGGTTAGCGGTCATTAAACCGAAATCCGTATAAAAACGCGTGGTGATATGGTGATAGTTTCCGGTTCCCATATGAACATAATGGCGCAACTGATCGCCCGATTCACGGCGGACAACCAGAATCATCTTCGCATGAGTCTTATAGCCAACCACACCATAAACCACATTCACTCCGGCATCCTGCAAACGGTTTGCCTGGATAATATTATTGTCTTCATCGAAGCGAGCTCGCAGTTCAACTACCGCCGTGACTTCTTTACCATTTTGTGCAGCTCTCTTCAAAGCATCGATAATTGCCGACTTTTCGCCGGTTCGGTATAACGTCATCCTAATCACTAACACATTCGGATCATCAGCGGCTTGCTGCAAGAAATCGATAACAGGCCCGAAAGATTCGTATGGATGATGTAACAGAATGTCCTTTTTGGCGATCTGATCGAACAAGGTCAGCGCAGCTTTCTTTTTGGTAAAGACTTTAAAAGGCGACGTCGAATGCATATCGACGGTTTTAAGCTGTCTTTGAGAATAAGGTTCAAAACACAAATGCGGTGCATCAATCAAATCAGGAATCGCATTTAAACGGTGTAAGTTAACCGGCCCATTCACACGGAACACCTGATTTTCGTCCAGATTAAACTGCTCCAGTAGGTATTGGTACATCAGCTGAGGACATTGATCGGAAACTTCAAGACGAATCGCCCCGCCATAGTGTCTGCCACTCAACTCTCCCTGTAACGCCGTCATAATATCGTCAACCTCTTCTTCATCCACAAACAGGTTGGTATTGCGAGTTACACGGAATTGATGACACCCTGTCACTTCCATTCCAGGGAATAAACTGGAAACGAATTCATGCAGGATCGACGACAAAAACACAAAATCATTTTCACCATCCGTTGCCTCTTTCGGCAGCTTGATAACACGCGGTAGAGATCGAGGAACCTGAACGACAGCCAGCGCATTTGAACGTCCGAACGCATCTTTGCCTTCCAAAGAGACTATAAAATGCAGACTCTTGTTCATAATACGCGGGAAGGGATGCGACGGATCGATTCCGCGAGGCGTGAGCACCGGCTGAAGAGACTTTGTGAAATATTCTTTCAACCATTGTTTTTGTACCGCAGTCCAGTTTGCACGGCGTACGAAACGAATGTTTTCTTTCTCCAATTCGGGAATCAGCACTTCATTCAAGGTGTGATACTGTTCTGCAACCAACCCTTGCGCCTTTTCCAAAAGCATATCGATCGCGAACTTAGGCTGCATCTCATCCGGCTTGGTTCTCGCCGTCGGATCTAATAACTGCTCATACAAACTGGCAAGTCTTACCTCGAAAAATTCGTCCATATTACTGCTGGAGATACAAAGGAATTTCAGGCGTTCAAGAAGAGGCACCTCTTCTTTTTTCGCTTGCTCAAGCACTCGTCTATTAAATTCCAATAGACTCGACTCTTGGTTGATATATTGTGTTTGTGGAGAATGTTCCATCATTATTCAATCCTTATAGATCCATCTGGCCTGCAGATAAGCAACAAGCTCTTTACAAAATATTGCCTTTAGAGATATCAGCCCTGAACGCAGCTGTCGGCCCTAGCGCATAGAACCGAAATTAACGCCAAATTAAAGTGTGATTACCAGCACCGGAAAAGCAATAGAAGACGTAATCACGACTGCCTGCGAATAAACCAGGCAAAAAATCGGCTCCCGTTAAAAGCCAGTCAAAGTTGGCATCGACAAAAACACACTGATCCGAATGTGACTACTGGAGCGATCTCAAGGAAAATGAAATCTGCACCGCATCTTCCGATACGGTGCAATCTTGGTTAGCTTACGACCAATGGTTTGTATAACCTCTTCACCAATAAGCTAAAGACCAGCAACCATTGCGATACATAAAGTTTGTATGCCCGAAAGACTCTGGCTCCTGCATGCAGTCAGAGTCTCGAATATTCCAACAGAGAATTATTAATATCAGATTACATAAATATTAAGTTATGCGGCCCTTCTAAAATTTTGCTAACCATTAACTGTATGAACGGGAGCAATAATCCCTTGCCAAAGCATGAAAAACGGCAAAAAGGCCGCCCTAAATCAGCCACATTTAAAAAATTACACTTTTTTAAAAAAAAGATTTGACAGCCGCATGTCTCGTCACTAAAATACGCTCCATTCCTGATGGTCCGATAGCTCAGTCGGTAGAGCAAGGGATTGAAAATCCCTGTGTCCCTGGTTCGATTCCAGGTCGGACCACCACTTATTTGCGAGCGTGGTGGAATTGGTAGACACGCCAGATTTAGGTTCTGGTGCCTTTGGTGTGAGAGTTCGAGTCTCTCCGCTCGCACCATATTCTGAAACCCCGGTAAACAATCTTGTTTATCGGGGTTTTTTACTTTCCGGGCCGGCTAAATTGAGCCCCAGAAAACCGCTTAAAACACATCGATGATTCCGACTGCCTCCATTCTTCAATTGCGCTAAACTCAAACAGATACATTGCCGTGTCAAAGGCCGTCATTTTGTCCCCAAAAACAAAAAGGCCGGTTTGAAAACCGGCCTTTAAAGTCTGCATTTAGAATCGTCTAGTTTTTAACCGACGTCTTTCTAGCCACGTAAGCGAGAGACAGCAACAACAAGATAATCAATGTTGGATCGAATGCACTGTTGGTTTTTGACAATGTACATCCGCCACTGCTTGCCGAAGTCGTCGTATCGGACTCCGTATCTGCCGTAGTTTTAACGTCTACATAAACCATTCTGTGGTCTGATGGGTAATCACCGGCTGTCAGGTCCGACAGCGAATTATCCGAAGTAGGCCAGAAAACCGCAGACTGAACCAATTCCATTCCCGCTGCCGAAGGCAATACGTAATCCGCTCGCATGGCCCAGCTTGCGGTATGGCTTAGAGAGTAAGCGCTTTCCGGAGTGTTTTCTACACCACCAAAACTGACTGGATACGGATCCTGAACAAGCTCGTTGTCGAGCAATAGACTGATTGGGTTATCAGTCGCATCCCCTTCAACCGCAGACGCATTTTGATCACCTAGAACGACAAAGCGATCTCCGGAAGCCAAACCGCCCGTACGGCCATTATCGTCATAAATATAAGAAGCACTGTCCGAACTGATGTAATCGGACCAGAAGCGAATTTCATCATGGTTTCGCGTTCCGTTACGATCTTCAGTACCGTCATATACCGGTGGCGTCGGGTGAGACGCTAGCAGATGAAGCGTTTTCCCATCGATTTCAACTGGCACATCCCAGTGGCTTTTCGATGAAAGACGGAAAATTTCCAACTCTTCATCCGAATACCAGCTTGAGCCGTCTTCATTGACAGGAAGCATGGCGTCCGGCATATCTTTCCACAGGAACATTTGGAAAGTTCGAAGTTCTTCGGTGTTAATCGGGTACATCGAAAGCACAACCATGCCGTACTGACCAGGATAAGCACCATAACCATAAGCATCGTCGTAATCGCTAGAAGAACCGTTATTGTTGAAATCCATGCCGGATGGCACACCGGTATTTACCGGCGCAGTATAGCTGTACGGATAGTCGATCATCTCAACATCGTTGGCTTGAGCGATCGCAAGATACTGTTCTTTGAAACGCTGCAGTGAAGTGTGCGATTCATCATAATCAAACTCATTTAACAGAATAATGTCAGGACGAACTCTTTGAATCACTTCCGCCAGTTTTTGCGCCTTTTCATATTGACCGCCGTCAAGCAGTCCCGGCAAGTCGGCAGAATTCGCATCATCACCGATTAAATTGATGTTATAGGTTGCAATACGAACCGAATCGTCCGCTTTATCCAGAACCGGTTGAGTCGTTGAATCGATTCCGTAAATTTCGAATGAGGTATAGGCTGTCGATATGCTATCGGTCGCGAAAATCGTTACTTGGTGCTTACCCGTTTGCGTCAGGGTTAATCCATTATCCGGCGCCCATGTTTCCGTTGTGCCGGAATCAATGGAAATGGTGTAATGAATATCACCCACAACATTTTGAAGAACCGGTGATAACATCAATTGTTCGTTAACAAATGATGTTTCAGGAGCGGTAATCGATAGCGTCAGATTGCGCTCTTTTTCTTGCACAGTAACATCATCCACTTCCCACGCTGCCGCATCACCTGACCCCGTTCCGGTACTGGTGTACTTGAAACCGATAACAATCGAACTTCCTACAAAACCAGAAAGATCGATGTCTTCCGATTTAACCCAACTGTAGCTCCCTTGAGAAAGCTGGCTGGGAGTAACTTCGCTCCAGGTTGCCGTTTGCGGATCACCTGCATAATCGGTCGAGACAAAAGCCTGAAAGGCTCCGCCGTCATAATTTTTTGCCGTCTCAAATGTCAATTGCGGTTCGGTTGCTGAACTTAAATCAACTGAATCGGAAACCATCCAGTCGATACTGGCAACATCGCCGCCATAACCGTTCGCATAACCGTAAGTATCACCACTGTAGGCACTGACGCTCCAGTCTTTATTGCTAGTGATGCTGATACTTGTAAATTGCGTATCGGCGAAATTTTTTGAAGTCGCCGCACCTTCAAAATCTTCCAAAAAATATGGGCTTGCATAAACCGCAGGAGCCATCATTAACGATAGCAGCGCAGTGTGTAGAAGTTTCATCTGATCTTTCCTTTAACTATGAAATAAATGGAAAAATCTTATGAACCGAGAATGAATATCAGATGACAGGAGAATGAAAGATTATTTAAGAACCGCCGTAAGCTTGAACACAAAAAAATGCCTGAAACGACGGGTAAACAGCTGATTTTAGGAAATCTAAAAAGCGCTACCTAGTAAATAAATGGCCGCAAGATGACATTTAAGTGAAAAAGATGCCGTAACTTGAAAGCAGAAGAGACGGCCATATTGACCGATCTAAAAAATACTCCGTAAGCAAAACAGGACAAACCAAAGAGAAAACGAAGCAGCTACGGTCCAGATAACTCGTCAGTAAGTAATCACTCAACTATTATTTTTCCAGGTCAGTATGAACTTTCTCTTTAGACCGATTTTCCCGACTTACGGGGAAGGATAAGTATAGCGTTGATGTATCTGTTCAATTCCGGCAAGCACCTCCTCACTGAGATGCAGGTGAATCGAATCGATATTCTCCTGCAACTGCTGCATCGTTGTTGCGCCGATGATGTTCGCAGTCAGGAACGGACGTAAATTTACATAACTCAATGCCATCTGTACCGGCGATAAACCGTGCTGCTGCGCCAAATCCACATAAGCTTGAGTAGCGGCATCGGCTTGCGGATTGAAATAGCGATCAAAACGCGGGAAAAGGGTAATTCGCGCATTTTCCGGTCTCTGATTATTCAGGTACTTTCCAGCGAGAACGCCGAAAGCCAGGGGGGAATAAGCGAGGAGGCCGACATTCTCCTGATGGGCAACTTCCGCCAATCCGACTTCATAACTGCGATTGAGCAGGTTATAAGGATTCTGTACCGACACGATTTTCTCCAATCCCATGCTTTTAGCAAGATGCAGAAAATTCATCGTTCCCCATGCCGTTTCATTCGATAAACCGATAGCACGAATTTTTCCGGCTTTGACCTGATCCGACAGGGCTTCTAGCGTTTCCGCAAACGGTGTCAAATCATCCGCCATTTCGTTTGGCTGCTGAAATCCCAGCTTACCGAAAAAATTGGTTTCCCGTTCAGGCCAATGCAGTTGATACAAATCGAGATAATCGGTCTGCAAACGCTTCAAAGAGGCGTTCAACGCTTGTTCGATGACATTTTTGGTAAAGCGGGTATTGCCGCCGCGGATATGAGTGACAAACTCGCCCGGTCCGGCGATTTTCGAGGCCAGTACAACTTCATCACGACGACCGTGTTTGGCAAACCACTGACCGATAATGGTTTCGGTCGAACCATAGGTTTCCGCTTTCGGCGGGACCGAGTAGAGCTCGGCGGTATCCCAGAAGTTCACCCCCTGATCCAATGCATAATCCATTTGGGCAAAAGCCTCTTGCAGCGTATTCTGCTCCCCCCAAGTCATGGTACCGAGACAGATTCGACTGACTTGAATATCCGTATGTCCAAGTGTTGAATAATGCATTTTTGAGCTCCTTTTGAAAGTTTCTGCATTTCCCTCTGTCCTGTCGAAAAGGGGATGCAGTCAAATAACATGCCAGAAGCCTTTTCCGGCTCTTGGCATTGACCGGTTTTGACGCCCTAACGCAAATGGAGAAAACCGGCTTCCATAAATTGAGCGCGGCGACTTAAATCGTCAATTTCCCTATCCAACGAATAAATCTCACCGTCCAGATTATCTCTCAATTTCTCGAGTGCTCTGAGCTCCCGATATTGCTGATTTTTAGACTGATCGGAATAGTTTTTCGCCGATCGCTGCCTTGCTTCGAAAAGCGCCTTTTCCTTGGTTTGAATCTCGTTACTCAGGAACTCTCTCTGCTTCTCAAGCCCTCTTAATTCCTGATACAGCTGAGTCTGGTAGCGATCTTCGCTGCTGGCCAGCTTCTTACGGATTTCGGCAATTCTTTTATCCGCCGACTTAAGCTTTGCACGCATCTCTTTCAACTGTTTTTCCTGCGAGGAAGTGTTTGGAGATTGATTCTGACCCTCTTTCAGGCGTTTTCTATGTTGGGCGATCTGTTTATCCAGTGCTTTCAGCTGCTCAAGCTTCTCTCTACGGAGATCAAGCAGGTTTTGTCGATAATCCAGCAAAGCATAAATCTCACTTCCTCTCGCGTAACCGAACTCAACTTCCTCAGTATTGATCCCGCCGCACTGGGAAGGAAAAGCGGAACCGTTTTTGCCTAATTTAAAGCCGGTCTGTCTGATGCAGTAACTTTGCAAGCCTTGCTGATAGCCGCTCAAATACGCATTAAAATCAACCCGAACGCCAACGGGAGCGCAAGCTTCCCGGTGATCGGCAATTCTCTGCGATGAATAACCGTTGGCGGCATCGCTGTAACCGACTTCATACCAGTTCGCTACCCGACACTCCTCTTCACTTAGGGTTGCGCATCCCGATAAAATCGACGCACCAAGCAAAAGTGCCATTGCCGGAATTCTCATACCTATTTTTTCTCCAACCACGCGTTGCCCTGATTCCTCATAATCACTCTATCACTTAAAGCGATTTTGCAGAAGTTGCATTGATCGACTCTCTTATAAAAATCCGCAGCGGAACTTATCAAAATTTACCGATTATGCTATGCTTAGCGCTTTGAATTATCAGTCGATTTTTGCTTCGTCGACAGAAGAAGTCGGGACAAAACAGAGATGCTGTTTTCCTTGAAACAATCCCGAATAAATCAGGCTCATACAATACCGCAGTATTGCATTTTCATCGCTGCCAAAATCGCAAGTGGAACTCTCTATGAACATTAAACCTCACTGGTTTCGTCCAGCCTTTCTTTTGTCTATATTGCTTGTGCTCAGCGGCTGTTTCGGCATTACCCAACCGACCGATCCAAGCGTCAAGGAGATGGCCGAACAAAAATTCAACCGCGATTACGCCGGACTCTTTACCGTTGAAGAAGTCGAAAAAATCAACGGCTATAAGCAGAACGATACCCACTATGTGGCCGAATTGAAAATCCATGCCATAGCACAACGCTCTCTGGATGAATATGCCAAAGCGATTATGCACGACGAATCTCTCAGCGGTTTGGAAAAACTGACTCAGTCCATGTCTGTCGGACTTTTGAAAATGACACTGCCGGAGTTTCAATCCGGCGATCGTCTCGAATTTGATCGCGACTACCTGTTTATCAAAACCGATAACGGGTGGATGCTGAAAAAAGAACTTGAACAGAGCGCTGACAATTAAGCCGTTCTGAATGTAAACACGATGAAGGAATCAACATGCCTCTACTAGACAGCTTTACCGTAGACCATACCATTATGAATGCACCTGCGGTGCGTGTCGCCAAAACCATGACATCACCGTCCGGCGACACCATTACCGTTTACGATCTGCGTTTCAATAAACCGAATGAATCGATTATGGGCGAAAAAGGTATTCATACCCTTGAGCACTTGTTTGCCGGTTTTATGCGCGACCACTTGAACTGCAAAGACGTGGAAATCATCGACATTTCACCGATGGGCTGCCGCACCGGTTTCTATATGAGCCTGTTGGGCGCTCCAAGCGAAGAGCAGGTTGCCGAAGCCTGGCTGGCGGCGATGCATGACGTTTTGGCGGTAGAACGCATGGAAGACATTCCTGAATTGAACGTCTACCAGTGCGGTACCTACACCATGCACTCTCTGGACGAAGCTCAGGAGATCGCTCGCGGCATTATCGAACACGGCATCGGCGTCAATAAAAACACCGAGCTGGCGATGAGCCCGGAAAAATTGCGTGAACTAGGCAACGAGGTCTAAGGTGAAAATAGCGATTATCGGAGCGATGGAGGAAGAGGTTTCTCTATTGAGAAGCCGTCTGGACGATCTAACCACTACGACCATCGCCGGTTACGAATATTACAGCGGCCGCATCGACGGCAGTGAAATCGTGCTTTTACGTTCCGGCATCGGCAAGGTCAATGCCGCCATCAGCACCACGGTACTGTTGCAGAGCTTTCAGCCGGACTACGTCATCAATACCGGATCGGCCGGCGGTTTTCACGTTGATCTGAATGTCGGCGACATCGTCATCAGCAGCTCGGTATGCCACCACGACGTCGACGTCACGCCTTTCGGTTATGAACTGGGGCAGGTACCGGGTATGCCGAGCTGTTTCCTGCCGGACGCAAAACTGGTCAAAGCGGCCCAGCACAGCATTGAAGATCTGGCGGAAGTGGTGCATATGCATGGTTTGATCGCCACCGGCGACCGTTTTATGCATCATCCTGACGATGTCGATCTGACCCGTGAAAAATTCCCGGAAATGATCGCCTGCGAAATGGAAGCGGCAGCGGTCGCCCAGGTGTGTTACACCTTCGATAAACCGTTTGTGATTATCCGCTCTCTATCGGATATTGCCGGTAAGGAAAATGCGGTGACTTTCGAGCAGTACCTGCAACAGGCAGCGACCCATTCGGCCAAAGTCATTCTGGGCATGCTGAAATATCTCAACGGCAATGCCTGATTTCCGGATAACGTTAATGCGCTTTAAAGAAATTAAGGTGCATTAACGGCTTTGCACTGCCTGCAGCTGCTTATCATGCCAGGAAGCCAAAAACAGTAACGCGCAAATCGCGCCGAACAACGCAAAGCCCATATCGGACTGCGTATCCCATACATACCCTTGAGTTCCCAGGAAGGCGTCGGCCGCTTCGTCGGACAACAACGCCACCCACCATTCGATCAGTTCGTAAAAGGCACTGATGCCGAGACAGAAACCGACAATAATAATATTGCGCCAACCGTCCTTGACGATCTGCAACCGGATAAATAACTCTCTGGCGACCAGAGCCGGAACAAAACCTTGTGCAAAATGCCCGAGCTTGTCGAAATTATTGCGCTCACCATCCACCCAATGTTGCAGATCGGTAAACAGCGGCACTTCGGCGTAGGTGTAATGACCGCCAACCATCAGAATAATGCAATGAATAAGAATCAGCCCATAGAGCAAAGGCGTCAGAGGGAAACGACGATAGGTTGATGCCAGTATCACGAATGCAACCAGCGCCGGAAAAACTTCCAAAAACCAGGTTAGATCGTCTTTCGGATGATAGCCTGACCACAGCAGGACACCGCCAAAAATACCAATCCACAGCCATTTCATACCGGCTTCCTCCCGAGGTACCTCTAATTTTAGGATCACGGAATAGAGACTTTTCTATTCACAATTACAGAGATTTTGCCACAAATGGCCTTGTAACTGTTGGATACCGGCTTGCAGATAAAGTTGTTTTTCCTGTTCGCTATCGACCTGATCAACCGCTAAAACCGCCCCGGTCAAAGCGGCAAATTGTGCCATGGCAGACAAAATTGTCTGTCCCTGTGGCTGATCAACGGCGTTTCTTGCCCACTCAGCATCCAGTTGTAAAACCTTGAAAGATAGCTGACTGAGCAGATTTAAGTCAATGCCGCTTTCTCCGACATCGTCCAATTCCAATTCAAAGCCCTGCTCCCGCCAGCGTTTTAGAATACCTATCGCCTTTTCAGAGGCAAGTAATTTACTCTTAGCGGAAACGGCCAGCCGAATTGTACCGGCAGGCACTTTGCTTGCCTGCCACGCCTTGGTCATCGCATCGCATAACGGATCATTCAGCAACGCATCAATCACCGGGAAACTGATTGTCGGTAAATCGTCTTGCGGACGGTTTTCCATCCAGGCCAGTACGCTTTCCCACCACCACAACATCAGCGAAGGCGCCACCGGATCGTCCTGCGAGCAGTCTTTCCAGGTTTTAAAGTAACTGCCTTCATAAGCTTCATCTGGACAACTCAGGTCGGCACGCAAGCTTAAAACATTTTGCGATGCCGCTCCCACCTGGGGACTAAACAGCAACTTCAAACGGCGCTGCTTCATGCCTTCTGCCAGACAGGAGGATTGCGGCTTACAACACTCCTCCGCCTTTTCCGGCATCAACTCTTCGACAAAACAATAGCCTTTGCGTTTGCCTTTACAGAAATAGAGCGCCTTGTCCGATTGCTCGATCAGATCCTGAGCAGAGCGGCCATTATGCGGAAAACGTGCGATACCGATGGAGGTCGACACCCGCAAACTGCGGTTTTGATAGATAAAGTCGCGAGAAACACTTTTCAGAATACGCTGACAGACTCGTTCAATCACCTCGCGATCGGACAAACCGGTCAGAAGAACCACAAACTCGTCACCGCCATAACGACTGACAATATCTTCATCACGCACGGCAGATGCTAAACGCTTACCGACTTCTGCCAATAAATTGTCACCGCATAAATGCCCATAGGTGTCATTAATCGGTTTGAAACCGTTCAGATCCAAAAACAGTAAAACAAAGGGCGAGTTTTGATTCTGCGTGACCAGACGCTCCAGTGTCCGATCAAAAAACAGGCGATTCGGCAGTTGAGTCAAGCTGTCGAAAAATGCCAATTGAAACAGTTCTTGAGCGTGACGCTCGATCTGCCCGGACACCTGAGAATCCAGATCTTTCGGCAAGTCTTCACTATGCGAAAAACGTTCTCCCAACAGCGACATAAAGCGCTTGGCGTCTATCGTTGTTTCGCTTTTGCGACGCTCTTTCAGGTCGGTCGAAACCATTTCTTGCTGTGATTGTTTATCTGATTTGAGATCGTTCATCTTCTATTACTCAACGCTCGATAATCGCCCTCGAAGCGTCTCACCGAAAATACTTTTAAAATACCGTTATAATGCCACACAATGTTCTATAAGGATTTTTTCCGTTTATCCTGTCGTTTCTCAAGCGACATCGAATAAGGGAAAAAACCCGCAGCAAAACCATTCTAAGCATCATGTTAGCAAAGGAGATGCCATGTCCAGCATTGGTACGCCATTTTCACCTACCGCCATCAAAGTCATGCTTTGCGGTGCCGGAGAGCTCGGCAAAGAAGTTGCCATCGAACTACAACGCCTAGGTGTCGAAGTTATCGCCGTCGATCGCTATGCAAACGCTCCGGCAATGCAGGTGGCCGACCGTAGTCACGTTATTAATATGCTGGACGGCACCGAATTACGCCGCATCATCGAACAGGAACAGCCGCACATGGTGGTGCCTGAGATCGAAGCCATTGCCACCGACACCCTGGCGGAGATGGAGCAGGAAGGCGTCAAAATCATTCCAACCGCGCGCGCAACGCAATTGACTATGAACCGCGAAGGCATTCGCCGTCTGGCAGCGGAAACTCTAGGTCTGTCGACCTCTCCTTATGAATTTGCAGATAATCAGGCCGACTTCACTGCCGCTGTCGAACGCATCGGCATGCCATGTGTCGTCAAACCGATCATGAGCTCTTCGGGTAAAGGCCAGAGTGTAATCCGCAACAGCGACGATATTTTACCGGCCTGGCAATATGCTCAGGAAGGTGGTCGTGCCGGGAAAGGACGTGTGATCATTGAAGGCTTTGTCGACTTCGATTATGAAATTACCCTGTTGACCGTGCGTCACAAAGACGGAGTCAGTTTCTGCGAGCCGATCGGTCATTATCAGGAAGACGGCGACTATCGCCAGTCCTGGCAGCCGCAGCCGATGAGTCCTGCCGCCCTGCAAGCCTCCCAGGACATTGCCGAAAAAATCACCAGCGAGCTGTGTGGTGAAAACGGACGCGGCCTGTTCGGCGTTGAGCTTTTTGTTAAAGGCGATCACGTTTATTTCAGCGAAGTGTCGCCGCGACCGCATGATACCGGCCTGGTCACCTTGATCTCTCAGGATCTGTCGGAATTCGCACTGCACGTACGTGCGATTCTGGAATTGCCGATTCCGAATATTCATCAGCATGGCCCGTCTGCGTCAAGCGTTATCCTGCCGACCGGCACCTCGACTCAAACCGCTTTTACCAACCTTGAACAGGCTCTAGCGGATGCCGATACGCAATTACGCCTGTTCGGAAAACCGGATATCGACGGTCGTCGTCGCATGGGCGTGGCCATGGCTCGTGCCAACGATATCGATAGTGCAATCGAAAAAGCCAAACGCGCTGCCGCTGCGGTAAAAGTCGAATTCTAACTCCCTTCCTATCTTCTTCCCGCAAACCCTTGTGATTTGCGGGCTCTAAATCGTTCTTATCGAGTTATACAAAGTTTTCCCACTTATACCCAACTTATCCACAGGCGGTATTTTTACAGATGTAGCCCTTTAAAAATTCAGGTTTGCTTCATCATTAATAAACTCCACAACCGATAAAATAAAATTATGAATAAACAATGAAACCTTTAGCACTCTCTTGCATTGACTGCTAAACTTCTGCTATATTTTTAAGCAATTCAAATAAAGCGTTATGGAGGTCTTTTAAATGTCTAAGATCATCACAGCTCAACAAAACAATCTACCTGCGGTGCAAGTCGCTTCGCATCAGCTGGTTCCGGGAGCGGACCTGGAAACTTACTTGCGCACGGTACAAAGCATTCATCAACTGAGTGCGGAAGAAGAACGTGAACTTGCCGAACGCCTTTACTATCAACAAGATTTGGATGCGGCTCGCCAATTGATTCTTTCTTCACTGCGCTATGTTGTACCGGTTGCCCGCAGCTACAAAGGCTACGGTTTGCCACTGAGCGATATCATCCAAGAAGGTAATGTCGGCTTGATGAAAGCAGTGAAGCGTTTCAATCCGGAAGAAGGCGTTCGTCTGATGACTTTCGCGGTTCACTGGATTCGCGCCGAAATCAACGAATACGTGATCCGTAACTGGCGTATCGTTAAAACTGCCACCACCAAAGCACAGCGCAAACTGTTCTTTAAACTGCGCGGCAGTAAAAAATCTCTGGAATGGTTTGGAGATAAGGATGCTGACCGCGTTGCCGAAGAGCTTGGCGTTACCCGCAAAGACGTACTGGAAATGGAAACCCGCTTGTACGGGAAAGATATTTCGGTAGACGGTCCAAGAGACGACGACGAGCAAACGACTTTCCCGGTTCTTGTCAGTGAACAGGCAGACCCGGAAACCCAGCTGGTACAGCAAAACCAGGCTGAATATCAGATGCGCCGCATGCAGGAAGCTTTGTCGACTCTTGACGAACGTAGCCACGATATTCTGCAGAAACGTTGGTTGAGCGACCAAAAAGTCGGCTTGAAAGAACTTTCCGAGGAATACGGTGTTTCCATGGAACGCATCCGTCAGGTAGAAAAACAAGCTTTGGGTAAATTAAAAAACCTGCTGCTTGCCTAAGCGATCAAATTGTACACCCCTTCAATGAAACCCGCGTTAGCAGTCCGCTGTCGCGGGTTTCTTTTTTCCGCAGTTCCGATATTGAAAAAGCGACAATCTATTGATTAATAGAATAAAACTCTAGAGAATATTTGCATATAATCTATACAAGGCAAAGGGATCTATTTCCGCAAATTTCTTTATCCCGACACCGCCATATTCATTCACTTTGCATCTCAGAGGAGCAAGCGCCCGAAACATCATGCCCTACCCAATTCGAGAAACCATTGACGAATCCAGTCCCGGCAACCGGACAATCGGAAAAATTTATCGTGTTGCCTTTATTATGTCTCTCATCGCAGGCTATATTAACAGCGCTATGCTCATTGAATTCGGCATCCCCGTCAGCCAGATGTCGGGAGTCGCATCGCACCTCAGCGATCATTTTCTGAACCAGCAAAATGAACTGCTATTACAAACCTCGATGATTCTGATGGGGTTTATTTTCGGTGCTTTTTTATCCGGGCTGTTAATCGGCATAATCCCTTACAAACAAACGCCCAATTACGGTCATGCCCTGCTTTTAAACGGCCTGTTGCTGATTCTCGCCGCCTGGGCGAGCTGGCAGGCATCTTCTCTGGCTCTTCTGACGACGGCAATCGCCTGCGGTTTACAGAACGCTTTAGTCGCCAGCTATCGGGGATTGCAACTACGAACCACCCATATGACCGGTAATGCGACCGACATCGGTGTGCATCTTGCACTGTGCATAAAATATCGACGCAAATGGAATTGGCGCAGCAATCTGCTGATTATCTTATTGCTAAGTTATGTATTGGGAGGCATTTTAGGCATTCTCGGTTATCGGCAGTTTCCGGCTGAAAGCTTGCTGATCCCCGCCGTTATCATGCTGATTCTTGGTAGTGTTTACCTGCGTAATTACTATCGCTCACCAAAAAACAACCGCCAATAAAAAGAAAAGCCCGCACTACGGCGGGCTCAGGGACACGAAGCAGAAGCATTAAGCCGCATGTTCTTTTTGTGTCTCTTCTTGAACATCTTGAGTTTCTTGGGTTTCGGTTTTTGGTTGATCCAAAGCGCCCAGACGCGCGGTTTCGAACTCGCCCGTTTCCGTATTCAAACGATAGATATTGAAGTTGGTATCAATATCAAATCCTTCCATACGTGCAGCATAGTTGGTCGAAATACTGCCTTCAGGAGAGTGTACACGGTGGAAAACATGCGGATCCCAGCCTAAAATTGCTGAACCTTCATAGATTTTCTTACCGTCGTGGTAAATCGCATCGGCCGTCACTTCGAATTTCTCGACACGACCATGTTTGTGTGAATAAAGTTCAACCAGACGCTTGCCTTGATGAACGACCAATTTATCTTCCTGATCGGTATGCATATACCAATACCATGTATCGTCGCCGTCAATCAAAGGGCTCTTGCCGCCCGGACCATGTAAGACCAAGTCAACACCGGCAAGGCTGTCGACAACGCCTTCAACACTAAAAAAACTGACATTCGGCGTCTTGCGAAGAGGCTTCAAAGGGATGATGAAACAGAGGTTAGGAATATATACGCTACGCTGACCAAGCGGAAAAGACGATTTCATTTTAGTTACCCGAAAAATTAAGATGGAAAAAGCGGTTTCGAGGTTTTAAATTAAATCAGTCGAACTTAAAAAACAACCGTGAAATCAAGGTTTTTTGTGAAAAAATGCGTTGAAACAAAAAGCTTGAAAAATAAGCATTTTTTTCTGGAATTTATCTTCGATTAGCGTTAAATTTAGGGTAATTTCAGAGATGGAAATTCTATCTGAAAACGGTTTCGACAACTTCAATCAGTTTTCACGTGAAACAATCAAACTGCTTCGGTGTGTTTCGCCGCTTTCGATGACCACGCGGTCACCCCAAACATTGCCCGTTTCCACACAGATAAAGTCGGTCCAGTCGGCATTATCGATATCGGCAAAGCCTTTAACAATTTCCGATCCTGGATTCCATACCACACAAGACTGGGCATGTACGGTTTCCAGAAGCAATTTCGGCCCATCCGGCAAAGACTTGATTGAAATATCCCCGGCAACATTCAGATAGACATTATCGATCGATTCGGGCGGCAACAGCTTACCTTGTTGAATACTTCGACTATTGTTATCGAGCGTGTCGATACAAACCCCACCCTGAAGACCGTCGACTTCAATTCGACGACTATCCTCAACGGCGAAATAAGTGTGCAGAGCCTCGGTGATCGACAAGGCGTACTCGTTTAAATTTGTTGTACTCAACGTCAGGCTCAAGGTCGGACCGATCACGACCTTTAGTTGCAAACGGAAACTATGTGGCCAGACAGCACGGGTATCGGCATTCGACTCCAGACCGAAACGAATTTCTACCGCGCCATTACCGAGTTGCTTGATCGATTCGGTCTTCCACCAGGTTTTACGCACAAAACCATGATTCGGCGGCTGCTCAACATCCACCTCGGAGTGAAAATCTTCCTTATAACCGCCAAACCATGGCCAGCAAATTGGAATTCCACCGCGAATGGCCGCTTTGCCGTCATATACCGCCTGCGGACTGACCCACAACACATCCTTGTCAAATTCTCCGTCGGCCGTTTTAGGACAATAACTTAGAACCGATGCGCCAAAAGGCGTCAATAGCGCTTTAGCAAACGCATTCTCGACTTCAATCAACGTCAAGTCTCCGCGCTTTACGAAGCGAACACCTTCAACTTTGAAGTTATCGATTGTCATATGTCCTCTCCTTTTCGCTGCAGAACTCGAGAAAGACTACGGACGCCACTCCGTCAAGGTGCGTTCCAGTAGTTCCCGTGGGTAATCGCCGGTCACATAAGCTTCACCGATCGTTTTTAGCAGAACCAGACGGATTTTGCCGGCCTGAACTTTTTTATCTCCGGCCATCAGATCCAGATACTTATCGTTATCCATTTCTTCAACCGAAGGCGGCAATACCGGCAATTTGGCGCGTTCGAACAAAGCGGCAATTCGCTGCTGATCCTCTTCGCTCAAATTACCGAGCAGCTTCGACATATATACCGCCTGCATGCTTCCGGCACTGACGCCTTCACCATGCAACCAGTTTCCGTAGCCCATTCCGGCTTCAATCGCATGTCCGAAGGTATGCCCCAGATTGAAGAGTGCCCGCAAACCGGCTTCCTTCTCGTCTTTGGCGACAATGTCGGCTTTATTCTGACACGAACGCTCGATTGCTTCCGACAAAACCTGAGGATCGCGTTGCAGCAAACCTTCGATATGCTCTTCCAACCATTCGAAAAACGGCAGATCAACAATCAGACCGTACTTAATCACTTCCGCCAGACCGGCGGAAAGCTCACGGTCCTCTAAAGTGTTTAAGGTATCGGTATCGATCAAAACACATTGTGGCTGATGGAAAGCGCCGATCATGTTTTTACCGCGCGGATGGTTGACGCCGGTTTTTCCACCGACCGAAGAATCCACTTGCGCCAGCAGGGTCGTCGGAACCTGAATGAAATTCACTCCACGCTGAAAAGCCGCCGCCGCAAAACCGGTCATATCACCGATAACACCACCGCCGAGCGCAACCAGAGTACAGCCGCGGTCAAATTTTTGATCGATTAATTCGTCAAACACCAGATTCAGGGTATCCAGATTTTTGTACTGCTCTCCGTCCGGCAAGATAACCGAATGAACATCAAACCCGGCAAAAGCCGCTTCACACTGCTGTAAATAGAGAGGGGCGACCGTGGTATTGGTAACGATCAAGACCTGCCGGCCTTTGACATAAGGCTTTAACAGTTCCGGTCGGGACAAAAGCCCCTGACCGATAAAGATAGGATAGCTGCGATCCCCTAATTCCACATGTAATGTTTTCACAACCCAAAACTCTCTCAGTTAAACGATGTTTTCCCGCTCGAGGCGGTCAATTATTTTTTTTACGACTCTATGCACCGGCACTTGCTGCGTTTCGATGACCAAATCCGCCAGAGACAGATACCACGGCTCGCGACGTTCCATCAACTCGCTTAGAACTTTTTGCGGATCCTCGGTTTGCAATAACGGCCGGTTACGGTCGTGCTTGGTTCTTTGAATCAAGGCATCGACAGACGACTTCAGATAAACGACAAACCCCCGAGTGCCCAGATGCTGACGATTCAGCTCACGCTCGACCACTCCGCCTCCTGTTGCCAGCACGGTGCATTTTCGCTCCGTCAATTCGTCGATCACGGCCTCTTCCCGGTCGCGAAAACCGCTTTCACCTTCAATGTCGAAAATCATCGGAATAGTTGCGCCGGTGCGCTCTTCTATGACGTGGTCGCTATCGACAAATTGATAGCGTAATCGCTCGGCTAAAGCCTTGCCGACCGTAGACTTGCCGGCACCCATGGGACCTATTAAAAATATACTTTCTTTATGCATAAGAGCATTCTAATGGATTTATCTATTTTGTCACCTTTTAAGATACATTTAGCCGGGCAAGAAACCATCCGAAACCCCATGCTCGCCGTCGCTTTTTATCTTCAAAGGTCAAACAAAAACATCGCCTCTAAATCGGCTTTAGTTTGTTACGGGAAAAATTTCCGTAAAAACCGACCCTTATAGTAGCTACCAGTTAGCAAAATCTCTGTTAAAATGGCGGAATTTCCATCTTTCTATCCGCCTCGAACAACGGAGAATGACCTATATGAGTGGCTCACTCTATATCATTTCAGCCCCATCCGGCGCCGGCAAAACCTCATTGGTTTCGCAATTGACCAAAACTGACGGCAGCATTGCCGTTTCTGTCTCCTGCACCACTCGCGCTATGCGTCCGGGTGAAGCCAACGGCGTCAATTACCACTTTTTATCCGTCGAAGAATTCGAAAAAAAAATCGAAGAAGGTGATTTTCTGGAATACGCAAAAGTGTTCGACAACTATTACGGCACTTCCCGCAGTAGCGTAAAAGCGCAGTTGAACGCCGGCAAAGACGTGATTCTCGAGATCGATTGGCAAGGAGCCCAACAGGTCCGCCGACTAATGCCGCAGGCAACATCGATTTTTATTCTGCCGCCGTCGATGAACGAGCTGCACCGTCGCTTAAAAGCGCGTGGAACAGATAGTGACGAAGTGATCGAGCGCCGCATGCAAGACGCCATCAACGAAATGTCGCATTACAAAGAATTCGATTATCTGGTGATCAACAATCACTTCGAAACCACCCTGAAAGATCTTCACAGCATCTTCAAAGCCAAGCGCCTGCGCCGCCAATCTCAGCTGCAGGCCCATAAAGTGTTGATTAAAGATCTATTGGGAATGGAAATCGAAGTCTGATCTCCGGCACCGTAAGTTTTACAAAAGAAAAGAATTAGGAGCACAAAGCCATGCCAGGTTTTGAAATTTTTGACGATTCCGAAAAGCAACAAATTGCCGAAGTCATGGAATCCGGTTTTACCTTCCGCTACAACTTTGACGGCATGCGCAACGACGTCTGGAAAGCGCGTGAACTGGAATCGATGATTTGCGAAACCCTGCAAGTCAAACACGCTCACCTGGTTTCCAGCGGTACCAATGCCCTTTCCACCGCTTTGGCCTCAGCCGGAATCGGTGCCGGAGACGAAGTCATCGTTCCACCTTTCACCTTTGTTGCCAGTGTTGAAGCGATTGTCCTTGCCGGCGCGATCCCGGTGTTTGCCGAAATCGACGAAACCCTGACCCTGTCTCCGGAAGGAATCGAAGCGGTCATCACTCCGAAAACCAAGGCGGTTAACTTTGTGCACATGTGCGGTTCGATGGGGAAAATGGACGAAATCAAGGCGCTGTGCGACAAACACGATCTGATTCTATTGGAAGACGCTTGCCAGGCAACCGGAGCAACCTACAAAGGTAAGGCGCTCGGTACCATCGGGCATGTCGGTGCACTTTCTTTCGACTCGGTCAAAACCGTCTCCTGCGGAGAGGGCGGCGCAATCCTGACTAACGACGACACTATCTACAACAACGCCCACATGTATTCCGATCACGGTCACGACCATATCGGCATGGATCGCGGTGCCGAAGGCCATCCGATTATGGGAAGCAACTACCGCATTTCGGAAATGAATGCCGCCGTCGGCGTTGCACAATGGAAAAAACTGGATCGTATTCTGGATATTCAACGCCGTAACAAAAAGGCTCTGAAAGATGCTTTGGCTCAATACCCTGAAGTCAGCTTCCGCGAAATTCCCGATGAAGCGGGCGATAATGCCGGCTTCCTGAGTTTCTTCCTTCCTGATGAAGCTCGCGCTAAGGAAGTGGTCGCCGCTTTAGGTGCCGCCGGCGTCCCTGCGGTCTTCTACTGGTATGGCAATAACTGGCATTATTTTAAAAACTGGACCCACATCCAACAGATGAAAGGGCCGGCCAAGTTACCGATCGAACTGATTATCGATCGTCCTGACTATACTCAGGTGGAAACACCGAAATCCGACGCAATTATGAGCCGTGCCATTTCGATGCTGATTCAACTATCCTGGAGCAATGAGGATATTCAGGCACGTATCGATGCTTTCGATAAAGTATTTAAACGCTAAATAGCTAATAGTGCTGCGGCTAAACATATAACAAGTGCCGCATGCCTAAAACATGGGAACAAACCAACATGAAATTCCGTAATTTTAAGACCGTACCGAAAATGATTTTCGGCCGCGGTTCCTTTGAACAACTCGATGATGTTTTAGCCGAAGAACGCAAGCAAGCCGACGATTACGTTGTGTTTGCCGTTGACCATGTCCATAAAGACCGTCCTTTGAGAGAGCGCATTCCAGCGCTTGAACAGGACATGATTATCTGGGTCGACACGACTGACGAACCTAAAACAACCTATGTCGATCAACTGACCGAAGAAGTGAAGGCTTTCGGCAAGGGCCGTAACCCGGTCAGCGTGGTCGGTCTAGGTGGCGGAGCCACCTTGGATATGGCCAAAGCAATCTCTCTGATGCTGACCAACGAGGGCGGTTCCGCAAAATATCAGGGCTGGGACCTGATCAAGAACCCGGCGGTACATCACGTCGGTATTCCGACACTTTCCGGTACTGGTGCCGAAGCTTCGCGCACCACGGTTTTGACCGGCCCTGACAAGAAGCTGGGCATGAACTCGGACTATACGGTTTTTGATCAGATCATTATGGACCCTGATCTGTTGCAAGGCGTCCCGACCGACCAATGGTTCTATACCGGGATGGATTGTTATATCCACAATATCGAAGCTCTGAACGGCACCTATATCAACGAATTTGCCCGCGCTTTCGGTGAAAAATCGCTAGACCTTTGTTACGAAGTCTTCCTTGAAGATCACCCTGATGCAGACGAAAAGCTGATGATGGCATCCTATATGGGCGGCCAGTCGATCGCTTATAGCCAGGTTGGCGCCTGCCATGCACTCTCTTACGGCCTCTCTTACGTATTGGGCTACCACCACGGCATCGGTAACTGTATCGTCATGGACGTTCTGGACGACTTCTATCCGGAAGGTGTAAAAATCTTCCGCGAAATGATGAAGAAGCACAACATCACTCTGCCGAAAGGGATTACCAAAGGCATGAGCGAAGAAGACATGGATAAGATGATCAAAGTTGCATCCGGTCTGGCGCCGCTATGGGAAAATGTTTACGGGGCGGATTGGCAGACGCATGTTACGCCTGAGCTGTTACGCTCCTTATACGAAAAAATGTAAATTTTAAGCCTTGTTTTTTGGTTTTGGCGTTGTTGTTGATTCAGTCATTGGGTAAAACCCAACTCCTTCACCAACGCCTAGCCAAACCTCAAAAAAACAACGGCTAACAATACGTTCTTGATCCCTATACAATTATTTAAAGCCCAAGATATCATTATGAATACCTATGTTTTTATCCCTGCCCGTTATGGTTCTTCGCGTTTGCCGGGCAAGCCTTTGAAACTGATTGACGGTAAACCGATGGTGCAGCATGTGTATGAGCGTATCGCTAAAGCTCAGGGATTGGCAGGAGTTTATGTCGCGACCGACGATGAGCGCATCCGTGAAGTAGTAGAAGGCTTCGGCGGTCAGGTTGTCATGACTCCGGCGGAAGCTGCATCCGGCACCGATCGTATTGCCGCAGCGGCGAATGCCTTGGGATTACAGGAAGATGATCTGATCGTCAACGTTCAGGGAGATCAGCCGCTGGTTCACCATGAATCGATCGAAGACGTCATAGCACCATTTCTTGCCGACGACTACGACGGCTCATTCGAAATGAGCACCTTGTCTTTTAAAATCGTCAATGAAGCGGAAATCACCAATCCGAAAGACGTCAAACTGGTGACCGACGTCAATGGTTTCGCACTGTATTTCTCGAGAGCGACCATTCCTCACGGCCGGGATTACTGGGATCACGACAGCTTCAAGCACCTTGGCGTTTATGCCTATACCAAGCGCTTCGTCGATACCTTTAATGCCCTGCCGATGGGGCGACTTGAAGACATCGAAAAACTTGAACAGCTGCGAGCACTGGAATACGGTCATAAAATCATGGTTGTGGAAAGCAAATGGGACTCGCCGGAAGTCGATCTGCCTGGCGATATCGCAATCATGGAAGCCCTTCTGCAAGCGGGGCATTAGGACCTGAATGTTCTATAACCTGATACTCTATCTATTAGCGCCGTTGATCCTGTTGGTTTTTCGCAACCAGATGCGCAAACAGCCGCGGGAAATGCGCTTTTTCAAACAGCGTTGCGGTTACGCTTATCCCGAACCTTTGAGCAGTGAACAACCGAACGATGATCACATCTGGATTCACTGCGCTTCAGTCGGCGAGCTTAAAGCCGCCGAAGGGCTGATGCAGGCGCTATTGGAAGATCGGCCGCAACTGCGTTTTATTCTTACCACCAATACTCGCAACGGCTATCAGTTCTTCCAGCAAACTCTGGAGAAAGACGAAGCGGTCAATCATGCTTTGCAGCACTGTTACTGCCCGTTCGACTGGCCGGGCGCCGTCAATCGCTTTGTCACACACTTCAAGCCGCGCGAATTGTGGATTATGGAAACCGAGATATGGCCGAACCTCTACTCGGTCTGTAGCCGGAACTCGATCCCGATCCGTATTCTCAACGGACGCCTGTCGGCAAAAACGCTTAAAGCCCCTTTCTGGTTGAAACGCCTTTATCAGCACAGCCTAAGCCAGGTAACCCAGGTTCTTGCCCGCTCGGCAGAAGAAGCCGAGCATTTTATTCAACTCGGCGCACCGCAAGACAAGGTTCTTGCCTTAGGCAATATCAAATACGGCCGTCCGCAACAGATCAAACATTTCGAAAAACCGTTACCGCGGCCTTATGTGCTGGTCGCCTCGACGCATGAAGACGAAGAGCGTCGCATAAGCGAAATCTGGCTACAGCTGCAGCGCCCCGAACTGCTGGTAATTGTACCCCGCCATCCGAAACGTAGCGCCGCCATTCAGGAACAACTGCAGGCCCTCGGCGTCAAGTTTGCCGTTGCCAGCCAACAACAACCACTGACCGCCGATACACAAATTTGGCTCGACGACCGGTTCGGCTACCTTCTGGCGCTGTTCGAACACGCCGAGGCTGTAGTGATGGGCGGCAGCTTCGTACCCAAGGGCGGGCATAATATTCTGGAACCGGCAGCCTACGGCAAGGCGATGATTACCGGACCGGATATGTCGGATTTTGAGGAAGAAACCGCTCTTTTAAAAGACAATAACGGCCTCATTCAATGCGATTACCCGCAACTTAGCGAAAACCTGAAAAATCTTTTGCAGAACCCGCAACTGAAATTGGAGCTTGAATATGGCGCCAATCGCGCTATGCTAAGTCAGACGCACACCTTTGAAAGCTATATACAGATTCTTGAAGAACACGCGCTAACAAAAAAATACTAAGACTCAGCGACTTTAAGCATTTATTTTTAAGGGCATTTTTCGTAAAATACTCGTTTACTCTAAAATTTATGGGACATAAAACACATGGCTCGCGTAACTGTTGAAGATTGCTTAACTCAAGTAGAAAACCGATTCGAACTGGTCATTTTGAGCGCTAAACGCGCCCGCCAATTGGCAAACGGTGCTGAACCGACCCTGGACTGGGACAAGGACAAACCGACCGTTATGGCTCTGCGAGAATTAGCGGAAAACACCATCGACGGCAAAGTCGTAATGGAAGATCCAGACACTCCTCCGTTTTTTAGCTAAGCCGGAGACCTTCTCGACTGTATGCCGACCCCGAACTCTATCGACGGACTCCTTCATAAAGCCTCTCTCTATCTCAGCTCTGAGAAAGTTGACAGCATCAAAGCCGCCTTTGAGTTCGGCGCTCTTGCTCATAAAGGCCAAAAGCGTAAAGCCGGCGGCGACTATATCTGGCACCCGGTTGCGGTTGCCGAAATCCTTGCCGAAATCCAACTCGACAAAGAGAGCCTGATTGCCGCTCTTCTGCACGATGTCGTTGAAGACACCCCCTTTAGTAAAAACGATATTATCGAACGCTTCGGCGAAAGCGTTGCCGAAATCGTTGATGGCGTCACCAAACTGGGTAAACTGGAATTCGACGACCCGCAAGTCGCCCAGGCGGAAAGTTTTCGCAAAATGGTTCTGGCGATGTCGCGTGACATCCGTGTCATTCTGATCAAACTTGCCGACCGCTTGCACAATATGCGCACTCTCGGCGTCATGCGCCCGGATAAACAGCGCCGTATCGCCCGCGAAACACTAGATATCTACGCACCGATCGCCGGCCGCCTCGGGATCAACTCCATGCGAATCGAGCTAGAAGATCTCGGCTTCAAAGCGATGTATCCATACCGCTTCGCAGTGTTGGAAAATGCGGTTCGAGAAGCGCGCGGCAACCGCAACGAAATTATCGAACAGATCACGGAAACCATTCAAAACCGTCTCAATCAGGAAAACATCACCGGCAAAGTCATCGGCCGCGAAAAACACCTGTTCAGCCTGTATAAAAAAATGCGCACCAAGCAGCAGAAATTCAAGGAAATTCTTGATATCTTTGCCGTGCGCATTCTGGTCGAAACCGCAGACGAATGCTACCGTACTCTGGGCGCGGTCCACTCCCTGTATAAACCGCTTCCGAAACGTTTTAAAGACTATATTGCCATTCCGAAGTCCAACGGATACCAGTCATTACACACCACTTTGCGCGGACCTCACGGCGTCCATCTGGAAGTTCAGATTCGGACCGAAGCGATGCATGAAGTATCCGAGCACGGTATCGCCGCGCACTGGCAATATAAGAGCGACAACGAAAACGAAGTCTCTCCGTCGCAAGTCGATCTGCGCGCGCAGGAATGGGTCAAAAACCTGCTGGAAATTCAGCAAAGCGCCGGTAATTCTCTGGACTTCCTGGAAAACGTCAAAATTGATCTTTTCCCGGACATTATTTACGTTTTCACGCCGAAAGGCGACATTATCACCCTGCCGAAAGGCGCCACACCGGTCGACTTCGCCTACGCTGTTCATACTAATATTGGGCACGCGACCGTCGGTTGTCGTATCGATAAGAAACTGGTTCCATTGCGCACACCTCTAGGCAGTGGTGAAACCATCGAAATCCTCAAAGGCAAAGTCCCGCTGCCTAACCCGGCATGGTTGAACTTCGTCAAAACCGCCAAGGCACGCACGCAAATCCGCCACTTCATGAAGAATCAGCAGAGCGACGATGCCATCAAACTGGGCTCACGCATGCTGACCAAAGCTTTGCGAAAATTCAATATGGCTTACGACGGCCTGACCGAAGAAATCCGTCTCGATCTGATCCGCATCTTCAAGCTCGAAGAATGGACGCAGTTGCTGGAAGAACTCGGTAACGGCAAGCGTATGGCTCCGCTGGTTGCCAAACAGATTCACGACGTGGTTCTCGGCAGCGAAGATCAGGTAAACGTGGAACCGAGCAATCAGGATATTCCGCTACCGATCTCCGGAACCGAAGGGATGGCGGTGCATTTCGCCAACTGCTGCCACCCGATTCCGGGCGACGAAATCGTCGGCTTTATCAGTACCGAGAAAGGCCTGGTTATTCACCGCGACAATTGCAGTAACGTCAAGAATATCAAAAACCAGCCGGAAAAATGTCTGGAAGTTCACTGGGCCGACGATGTCGAAGGCACCTTCCTGGCGGAAATTCAGCTGGAGGTGAAAAACCAGCGCGGCAGTCTGGCAACGATCGCCAATGAGATCGCCAAGACCCAGACAGACATCGAACGGGTTCGCTCGGAGGACAAAGACGAGAGTTACAGCTTAATGAACTTCGTCATTAATGTGACCGACCGCATTCATCTGGCCCGAGTAATGCGCGAACTGAAACGCAACCCGATCGTCGACAAGATTCAACGTTTATAAAGCGCCGTATTCTCGATTGAGAAACGGCATTCGCTTTAGTTTAATGATTTACAACAAGGACACTGTTATGCGCGAAGTCATTTCTACGGATCAAGCTCCACAAGCCATCGGCACCTATTCTCAAGCAATCCGCACCGGCAATACCGTTTACCTGTCGGGACAAATCGGTTTGGTACCGGAAACCATGGAATTAAAAGAAGGCGAAATCGATGCTCGCATTCACCAGGTGTTTCAAAACCTGTCTGCCGTCTGCCAGGCAGCCGGTGGAACTCTGCAAGATATTGCTAAATTGAATATTTTTCTGACCGATATGAGCCATTTCGCGACCGTTAACGAAATTATGGCGCAGTATTTCCAACAGCCTTATCCTGCGCGAGCCGCCGTCGCGGTCAAGCAATTGCCGAAAAACACCGATGTCGAGATGGATGGCGTAATGGTGTTATCCAGCTACTAAGCCGGATTTAAAAGATGGCGCTGCAGATAATCGGCAACGCCGTCATCCGCATTGCTTTTCGCAATCGCGGCCTGAGGCAAACGCGCCTTGACCGCCTCGGCGGCATTCGCCATCAGCACCGGATGGCCGACCAGTTCAAGCATTTCTATATCGTTCATACCGTCACCGAAAGCCATTACCTCTTGCGCTAGAATTCCTCGGGTATCCAATTTACTCTGCAACGCCTTGCCTTTCGACACACCTTTATTCATCACCTCCAGATACTCTCCGGTCGTGAAGGTAATCGTCAAATGGTCGCCCAAAGACTGTTGAAGACTGGCTTCAATCGGCACCAGAACGTCATGCCGGGCATTAAAGTAAAATTTATCGATATGCTCGTGCTGAAGGTCGGCAAAATCGACCAGTTGATACTCAAAACCGGAAGCGTGATGGATTGCCAGTAGCGGCTCGTTCTCTTCTTCAACCAGCCAGACATCGCCTTGATAGATATTGCGATGAATGTCGTAACCGGAAGTTAAATCAAGAATTTCGCCGACCAGTTCGTCGGGAATGTGATTTTCATACAGCAGGTTACCATGGTGATCGTGAACCCGGGCACCATTCGAAGTGATGAAGCTCACCGGCAAGTCCAGTTGCCGGGCGAGCATATAGACGTCTTGAAAGTGACGACCGGTGGCGATCATCAATTGAATGTCACGACGATGCAAAGCCCGTAACGCCTGCAAAGTCGCTTCACTGACCACATGTTCCGGGTTCAGCAAAGTGCCGTCTAAATCGATTACCACCAGTTTGATCATAGATTCCGCCTTTATAAAGATAGCGCAACCTTACCAGAAAACATGCCACCCACAAATTTAAAATTTGTGACACCTATAGACGATAATCGATTTGACGGCCAGCCTTCCCTATCGATACTGCCAGCGAACGCCAACACTTAGCTGACGGCCGCTAAGCGGTGCGGTATCTTTCAGGAAAGAGAGATGGTTCTGTGCATATTCGTCAAGGATATTATCGGCTTTAAACCACAGACTCCATTGACTCTGTTCCCCTTTAAGATCTTTCTGGGCATAAAAGGAGAGCCAGTTATAACCCGGAGTCGCCGTTTCATACTTGGCCAGTTCGGTTGCTTCGAAGACATGCTTCAGCGACAGATTCGTCTGCCAATCGGTTTGCTGATAGTCCAAACCGACCAACCAGCTTGCCGGAGCCGTTCGAGGCAGATTACTACCATCCGACAATTTCGCATACAGAATATCGATCTGGCTGTTCAAGCGCCAAGGCGACTGCCCCGCCGTCCCCAAGTTCCGTCCGTAAGAAACCGAACCGCCGTAAAAACGCGCATCATCCTGCAGCATCATCCACACTTCGCTGGTATGGAACGGATCCAACAGCGGCTGACCGCCGGCATCGTAAACGGTTCTTTGGTAAATATAGTCTTTGAAAGCGTAATAGAATGCACTTGCCTGCCAATCACCCTGCCACAGACGTCCATGCCAATCGAGATCCAGAGTAATCGCCTGTTCCTTGTTCAGATAGCGGTTACCGAAAATATAACTGTCCGTCGCATGGTGGAATCCGTTCCAATACAACTCGTCGGCACTCGGTAAACGTTGCAGATAACTCAGACTCGCTTCCCAACCGCTGAACTGGTCCCAATCGCGTTTAAAGGCTGCCGACAGGCTACCGGCCCAGTCTTGCGCACTATCGTAATAATTGGCATCCAGACTAGTCGGATAAACCCAGGTCTGTTGAATATTCGACGGATCTGCATCCAAAGTCCGGTATTCCATATAGGCGCCCAGACTTAGGGTATCGGTTTCGTTCAAAGGCTTATCCGCCTGAGTCGAAGCATACCAGCGACGCTCCTCGGTATCCGGCATAGGATGGCCATGACTATACGGCAGTCCGTAAGTCGTCATATTGTTCTCGATCGAATCGCCGATCGGTCCCGAATTCCGGCTTGCGGTGGTAAAACTCTCGCACCCGCCGTGTTCGTGACAGACTTTCAGTTCCTGATTGGAAACACCGAATTTTGCCGTTCCCAACCAATCCTGCCAGGCGTAATCCATCGTCAGGTCGAAAGTCAGAGTTTTCTTGCCGAAAAGACCGTCTTTTCGACCGCCCTCGGTTTCGTCATGCAGATAATCGCTATACTGCAACTCCATACTCAGACGATCAATTGCATCGTTTAAAGCATTTTTCGACCACTTGACGCCATAATCCTGGCGTTCCATCGAGATGCGGGTTTCCTCGGCCGTACTATTCGGAATGCCATAGTCCTTGTACAGATCCCGGAAATAAAACTGCAGCTGCGTATCCGGCGCATAACGATAAAACAGATTAACCTGCCCCTGCTGGCTTAAAACATCGGAATCCTTAATGGTTTGGCCGTTGCCGTCTACATAATCGCCGGTCTGTTGATGCACTCCGGAAAAAGAGATACCGAATTTCTCGGAAGCCGCCGAGACTTGTCCGCTGAGATTCCGTCCTTCATTACTGTCGGTTGCCGATGCCTCAAGCTTGCCGCTGATTCCCTGCTTCGGAAAATCCGCCGCCGCTTCGTCGACAAGCCGAACCACGCCCCCCGCCTGAGCGCCATACAATAAAGAAGCCGGCCCCTTAAGCAGTTCAATCCGCTGCGAAGCCTTGGCGGAAACCCCGACCGCGTGATCCGGGCTCATAGCCGAAAGATCGGACGCTTCCAGATCGTTTTGCAGAATTTTTACCCGATAACCGCTCATGCCGCGAACCACCGGACGGCCGACACCGGCGCCATAACTGGCCGAGTCGACATTCGGCGTATTATCCAGATAATCGCCAAGCGTTTGACCGCTCGCCTGCCTCTGCAGAGCTTCGCTGTCCTGAACTTTACGATCCGCATCCTGTTCGGACTGCGCCTCGACATCGATCGATTCAAGGCTGGTTTCGGCAGAGGCAATTATGGGTTGCAGACTTAAAGCGACAATCAATAATTTTCGTTTCATAACAATAATCCTTGTTTGAAACGGAGCGCCGAAGCGCCCCGCCCAGAGCTTATTCCTCTTCGCTTTCTTCATGATCGTGTTCGGCACCTTCACCCAACACGGCCATCATGTCCAGATACAATCCGTCGTTTTGCAGAACCTCCGGAACCGACCACTGCGAATGCTGGTGATAATCGGCACCGTGCGAATCGACAAGATAGAGCGATTGCGAATCCGGTACGAAAATCAAAACACCGTCTTCACTGCTGCGTGCAATTGTCGTACGCTCACAGTTTTCAATCTGCTCGACATCATCCAAAACCACAAACCCTTGAGCCGACTCCAAACCGTTTTCGCCTTCTTTATAGAAGTAAACGCGCCCCGATTTAGTCAGCGCAAAATGCATCAGATCACCGTGATCATGAGCCTCATCTTCCGTTGCTTCTTCCGTTGTTTCTGCAGCAGTATCCTGCTCCAGTTCAAACTTCAGGTAAGGGTCCACATAAGCGCGGCATAAGGTCTGATCTTCCGGCAAGACTTCGGCAATTTCCTCTTTAAGTTCGTTCTGCTCGGTAACATAGGCATTCAAGCGTTCCATTGCCAGCGCCTTGTTGCTTCCCTCCTCCGGAGCTTCGAATTCATCGGCAGAATGCGCCGCCAACTCTGTTCCGTGGAAGTGCACCAACTGCACGAACTTAGTCGAATCGATCGCATCACCGGCAACATAATCCGGCTTCATCACCAGATATTTACCGTCCAGCTTCTTCTCGCCGTCAACAACGCGGAAATCCGGCCAATAAAAGATCGATCCCAATACCGAAGTATCGTTCAAAGCCAATTTCTGTACCGAAGAATCACCGCTTGCAGCAGCCAATTCGTTCAAATCCGTTACGCTGTCATCGTCCGTGTTCAACGAAAAATACTGCGGAGAAGCCGCATCGATAAAACTCAAAGTCAGGTTTTCCGGCAAGCCGGACTCATAACTGTCCTCAGTCGAATCCGAGCCGCCGCCACAGCCGCTCAGCAATAGTGCAGCCATCGCTGCTGTCATGGTCGTTTTAGCAAACAATTTCATTTGTAAATTCCTTTCTAAATCGGCCGCAATCACATACTCCTTGGTTGTCGTACATTGCGACCCAAAGTGATAGATTTCGTGCGCGCAGGATCATTCCGTCCGCTAAAGCGCACTGTGTGCTTAAAAGTTTAGATTGGGGGATTTACAAAGAAGCCGGCGGGCCGCGGGCAAGAAAAGCGTCAAAGCTGGTTGAAAAGTGGAAAAGAACTTTCGGTGCATGAAACAGGACGACGGTTGCCGCTTCAAACGGTACGGTGATGACTGTCGGCGCATCCGCGGCCTGGTGTTCTACTCCGGCATACACATCGCATTGCGCGGTATGTTCGTGGAAAGGGTGAATTTTGCTATGGATCAGCGCTGCCGTTTGGGCGAACAGAAACAGCCCGATGAGAATCGCGGCGATTCTCAGGGAGACACTCGACCTGAACTGTGTGGCAGAAAAAATAGACTTATCCATAAATAAAGATTATACGGTATCTGTCAATAAAAACTTCCGCTTATCTTTTACAATAAAAGTCTTCTATCCCGAACAACGACGACCATGCAGAAGAAATATCGCAACCAGTATGTATTTATCCATATCGTCAAGAACCTCAGCCTGACGAAAACCGCCGATCTGCTCGGATTGTCCAAAGCCACGGTCAGCCGATGCCTGCATCAATTGGAAGAAGATTGGGGAGTGGAGCTCGTCAGCCGAACTTCGCGCAAATTGAAATTGACCGCTGCCGGTCAGGAGGTATATGAACACTGTTTGCGACTGATCGAAGACACGCAAAGATCGGAGCAACGCCTGATGGAAAGCAGCGACCAGCTGACCGGCACTCTGCGCATTACCGCTTCCGAAGCATTCGGTTATCTGTACCTGTCACGCCTGATATACGGCTTCTCGCAACAGTACCCCGGCGTGAATTTTGACCTGTTGATTTCCAGTGACTATAAATCCCTGCTGGGAGAAGAGATCGATCTGGCATTTCGCATCGGCGGACTGAAAGACTCGAATGACCGGGCCAGAAAACTGCTCTCCACCCGGCTCGGAATCTTTGCCGCGCCAGTCTATATTGAAAAACACGGTGCCCCGCAAACGCTGGATGATTTGCAGGAGCATAATTGCCTGATTTACAGCGGTATGCCACTTCAGAAAAGCTGGCCTTTAGTGCTCGGAGCGCAGGATCACAGCCACGTCCGCGGCAATATTCGCAGCAATAACGAAATGTATTTGATTGAAACGGCATTGCTCGGACAGGGTCTGTTGCTGTTTCCGCAAACCCTGGTCGAACCTTACCTGCAGCAGCAGAAACTGCATGCCGTTTTACCCGAGCATTCGGTACCGATCGACATCCATGCCCTGTACTCTTCGCAGCCGGGCCTCTCTAAAATCGGCCGTCTGTTTGTCGATTTCGTGACCGAAGCCTTGCAGGCCTCTATCCACTAACCCGATTTACAAACCGAGTTGCGACTGGAAAGACAGTAGATCGTAGAAATCGCGGTGCAGGATGATCTTGCCGTTCTTATCGAACGTGGTCGTGCTGATCCCTTTCACCGCAAACGGCTTATTACTCACCTTAACATCGCCCCACATGCCGTTATAAGTTCCGGTATACAGCCATTCGTAGGCCACTGTATTGCCGTTAATGTATTTCGGGCTGGTACGAATCCATTTCATATCCGGTGCATTTTCAATCCACATCACCTGCATCAGCTCGACCACCTGCTTTTTACCCGAAGTAGACGAGTTCGACGGCAAATCAAACATCGATACATTATCGGCATAATGCGGGGCGATCTTATGGATATCGCGCGTCTCCCAATCCGCAAAATATCCGTCCAACCACTGGGAAGGTCCCTCTTGAGCTGCCGAAGCGGAATTTGCAAACAGGGCCAAAAGCGAGAAAAATGTCGCTAAAATTAAATTTCTTTGCATCTCAATCTCCTTAAATTCATTTGAACTGCAAAGAAACTATATCCACAAAACCCGTTTCAAAAAATGGCCGAAAATAAAACCTTCTGTTGCATATTTAGAAACGAAAATAGCTTAACAGAGTGATCCGAAGGCGCCATAAAATTGCCGTCACGGATGCAAAATAACGCAAAGGACGAATCGGGTGTTACAACTTTCCACCGGCCATATCATCAAAGAATCCGATGTCAGCTGGCAAGCCGTTCGTTCGCAAGGTGCCGGCGGACAAAATGTTAATAAAGTCGCGACGGCCGTGCACTTGAGATTCGATATTAAAAATTCGTCTTTGCCGGACGACTTTAAACAACGCCTGATGAGAAAGGCCGATAAACGCATTACCAAAGACGGTGTGATCGTTATCAAATCTCAGTCACACCGGACTCAAGAAGCTAATCGGCAGGCGGCTTTGCAACGCTTGCAGGAAATTTTGGAAGCCGCCGCCATCCGGCCGAAAAAACGTATTGCTACCCGCCCGACCAAGAGCTCGCAGCGTAAACGTCTTGAACAAAAGAGCCAGCGCAGCCAAACCAAAAGTCTGCGTAAAGCGATTCGACCAGATGATTGATCCGGCATTGCCTCAGCTTGCCTGATTCTTAAAAACATCAGAACTCATCCATAATCGATCAACTGCCAGACCTCAAGATGCGGCGCCTGATTCTTACGCTCCCATTTAAATTGATGCGTTGGATTTAATGCCTGTAGAAACTCCATATCGTGGGAAGCAACCATCAAAGCACCCTGATATTGGTTCAGCATTTTAATCAGCGCCTGTTTACTGCGATAATCGATATGGTTCGTCGGTTCGTCCAACAGCAGCAGTTGAGGGGTCGGCTTGCGTAGAGTCGCCAGCAACAGCGCTGCCTTGATCCGCTCACCGCCACTCAGATGACTGCTGGGCAAATCGGTCTTGTCGGCTGTCAAAGCGATCTGCGCCAGTTTCTGACGCGCATCGGCTTCGCTTAAATCGCCCGCCGATAAGAGCTGTTGCAATACCGTTTGATTCGGATCAAGCAGGCTCGCATGTTGATCGATATATGCCGTTGTGACATAAATCTGCATGGTTTCCGCTTGCGGCACGATCTGCCCGGATACCAGCTTCAACAAGGTCGATTTACCGCAACCGTTTTCACCTATGAGTGCAACTCTCTGCGGTCCCATCAGATGCAAATCCAGGGTAGTGCCTGCCATCAAACCGAAAGGGAAATGCAACCTTTCAATCCGTAACACCTGCTTGCTTGTTTCCAATCGCGTTTCTGGAGGGAAAAAGTAGTAATCCGCCTCGTTTTCCATAACTTTGGCGGCATCGCTGACATTCTGATGCAGAGTCGCTTGTGACTGCCGAGCTTGCGCCTGTTGCTTCCCTGTGTATTGCTGGCTACGGTTTTTCTGAAAATCCAATAACGCTTTGGCCTGATTACCTTGCCTGGCTTCTTTTGCCGCTCGGTGCAGACGTTTTTGCTGACGCTCCTTCTGCTGCTGCAAAGCGTGCAGGCCTTTTTTCCGTTCCAGCCTGGCGTGCTCCAGTTTTTCCGATAGAACCTGTTGTTCATGCTGCTTTTGCTGTAGATAGAAATCGAAATTACCGCCGTAGCTTTTTAAACCCTGCGGGGTCAATTCCAAGGTCCTGCTCATAAGATTGAGCAATTCGCGGTCATGGCTGATCACCAGCAAACCGCCGTTCCAATCCCGAATATATTGATGCAAGCGACTACGCTGCCGTCGGTCCAAATGGTTGGTAGGTTCGTCCAGAATCAGAAAATCCGCATCGCTGATAAAAGCGCCGATCAGCGCAACACGGGTGATTTCTCCCCCGCTCAATTGCGACAAAGGAGTATTTAAGTTCAAATGCCCCAGACCGAACTGAGCCAAAGCTTGCTCCGCGGATTGACGGATCAGCCAGCGCTCACCGACATCTTCAAAGTCGTTTGGATCGGTTGAGCCCTGTTCAATTCGTGCTAAAGCTTCCAGCGGTGTGCGAATTTGCAGTAGATCTACCAGTGTTTCACCGTCGTGCGGATGAATAGTTTGCGGTACATAGAATAGCCGTCCGGAAAGCGTGACATGTCCATCGGTCGCGGTTAAATCACCTGCCAGAATTCTGGCCAGCGTGGATTTTCCGGTACCGTTATCACCGACTAAACCGGTAGGCCGGTTATCAAATGTTGCGGAAAGAGAATCGAATAAAAGTTGTCCGTTCGGGTGCTGATAGCGGACACGATCAAGAGTGACGAATGTCGTGTGGGTCATAATGCCTCCAATAATGCCTGTTCGTTGAAATGACGAAAAAGCTGCAAAAAGCAGCGGCATTAATTGCGCATCGGCCCATCCTCTTGAAAAGAAAAGAGCCTATATTTTAAGCTAAAAACCGGCAGAATCGGCGATTTTTATCCTCCGTGTTTCGGCTCGAAGGCCATTTAAGCTTAAAATGAATTAAATCGACGTGGGTAATTACGGCCCAAAAGCGTCAATAATCGGCTTAATTCAACGCTTTTTATTGGATCGACCCCACTGTTTAAAGTAAAATTCGGCCAACTCGCCAAGGAAAAGTAAACACTATCCAATGAATAATTTACTTATACTCCTGACCTTTGCATTATTCACCTTCGGTTCCTATGCACACTTCAACAAGCCGCTGGAAGAGCCTTCCTGGCCTGCAACAATTCCCGGTTTCGCATTTTCTCCATATCATGAAGACCAAAGCCCTTTAACCGGCGTTTTCCCGAGCACCGAATCCATCGATGCCGATCTGACACAACTTTCCGGGATGGTACATGCCATTCGGACCTATTCGGTCGATGGTGTATTCGGAGACATTTCCAAACTTGCCGCGAAACACAATATTAACGTTGCTCTGGGTGCCTGGCTTGATAAAGACGCCGAACGCAACGAACGGGAATTGTCCAAGCTCGAAGAGATCGTACAACGCCCGCCTTATAACATCGTTCGCGTGATTGCCGGCAACGAGGCCCTACTCAGAAAAGACCTCACATTGGAGCAGATGACTGCCTATCTGGATCGACTGCAAAAGAACATTCAAACCCCGATCAGCACTGCGGAACCATGGGATATCTGGATCAAATATCCCGAGCTGGCGAAGCATGTCGACTATTTGGCCGTGCACATGCTGCCCTACTGGGAAGGCATTGCCGTTGAGCAGGCGGTGGATTACATCGTCGACAAAATGGCCTTGTTGAAACGCACTTTCCCGGATAAACCGATTGTAATCGCCGAAGTCGGCTGGCCGAGCAACGGTCGCAGTATCAAAAACGCCACTGCCTCCGAAGCAAACGAAGCGATTTTTTTACGCCGTTTTATTAGCAAAGCCCGAGAAGAAGGCTATGTCTACTATGTGATGGAAGCCTTTGACCAGCCGTGGAAGGCCGAGCTGGAAGGTGCCGTCGGCGCCTATTGGGGAGTCTATGACGTCAACCGCCAGCCTAAATTCGAATTCTATCGCCCGATTATCCCGATCAAGCAGTGGCGGATTCTGGCCGCCGCCTCCATTCTGCTGGCGGTGTTTCTGGTTATTTTTCTGCTTATGGACAGCGGCAGTCTCAAAAAACGCGGTCGGACGTTTCTGGTCGCGGTCGCTTTCAGCGCCTCTTCGGTGATTATCTGGGTGTTGTATCAACACTCCTTGCTGTACCAGAATTGGATAAGTCTGTCGGTCGGGATACTGCTGATCCTCGGTGTGATCGGAATCTGGCTGGTCATTCTGGTCGAGGCGCATGAGTGGGCCGAAGCCTTATGGCTGAAAAAACATCGGCGACAACTGGCCCTTCCCGATGCTTCAGAACAACCGGAAAATTTGCCGTTCGTCTCCATCCATGTCCCGGCGTATAACGAACCGGCAGAGATGATGATTGACACCATAAACGCTCTTTCCCGCTTGGATTATCCGAATTTCGAAGTTTTAATCATCGACAATAATACACCGGACGAATCGACCTGGAAGCCGGTAGAGCAGCACTGCGAAACCTTGGGAGAAAAATTCCGTTTCTTCCATGTTGCGCCTTTGGAAGGTTATAAAGCCGGCGCTCTGAATTTCGCCCTCGAACACACTCATCCGGATGCACAGGCGATTGCGGTAATCGACAGTGACTATCAGGTCAAACCCGACTGGTTAAAAAACATGGCCGTACATCTAAACGATCCCGAAATCGCCATTGTCCAGGCTCCTCAAGACTACCGGGATTATTCCGAAAACGCTTTCAAAGCCATGTGCTACGCGGAGTACAAGGGGTTTTTCCATATCGGCATGGTCACCCGCAACGAACGCAATGCCATTATCCAGCACGGCACCATGACCATCGTGCGTCGCAGCATACTCGAAGAAGTCGGCGGCTGGGGCGAAAGCACCATCACCGAAGATGCCGAACTCGGCCTGAAAATTTTCGAACACGGTTATCAAGCCGCTTACGAAGCCACCAGCTTCGGACAAGGTTTAATGCCGGATACCTTCATAGACTACAAAAAACAGCGCTATCGCTGGGCCTATGGCGCCATGCAGATCATGCGCGAACACGCCGGGGCGCTCTTTCTCAATAAAACCGATCTTAATATCGGCCAACGTTATCACTTTATTGCCGGCTGGTTACCGTGGATCGCCGACGGCTTTAACTTTATCTTCACCTTACTGGCGATTGTCTGGTCGGTGTTGATGATTATCGATCCGATACAATTTAACGCCCCGAATGCCATTATCTCCGCGGTACCGATTCTGTTTTTCGCCTTCAAGCTGTTAAAGATGCTGATTCTCTACCGTACACGGGTACATGCAGGTGTCAGAACCTCACTGGCAGCGGCAATCGCCGGTTTGGCCTTATCGCACACCATCGCCAAAGCAGTGCTATACGGTCTGTTTATCGGTCGCAAAATGCCGTTTTTACGCACCCCGAAACAGGCTGAAACCGCCGCATTCATCCAAGCTTTGCGCGATGCGGGACAGGAATTCCTATTGGTCATCATTCTTTCGACCCTGCTACTTGGAATCGGCTGGCGTATCGGATTCGATTCAACGGAAACTCTCTTCTGGAGTCTGGTGATGGTTGTACAGATGATTCCATATCTGGCGGCGATCATACTCTCCGTTGTCAGTATCTCTCCCGGTTCATCAAGCAAATGGTTGAAGTTCAAACCAGTAGTTTCCGACAACACTTGATGGAAAAACAGAGAAAAACAGGCAAAAGCATTAACTAAAAAAGTTCTATTCGCCGGCAAAATGTCGTTTTTATACAATCAATTTTCCGCGCCGCTTTCTAATATGGCTCCTGACAACAACAGGAGGTCAATATGACAAAGCGAATCGATTATGCCGCCATCTCACCGGAAGCCATTAAAATCCTGCACCGGCAGGAAAATTACCTGCACAGCCAATTCCAGCAAAGCGACACAGTTCCCGTCAGAACATGGGAACTGGTCAAACTGCGCGTCTCGCAAATCAACCAATGCGCTTTTTGCATCGACATGCATAGCAAAGATACCCTGGCGATGGGAGAAACCGCCGAACGCATTTACGGTTTGAGTGCCTGGCGTGATATGCCTCTGTATTCCGAAGCCGAGCGAGCGGCTCTGAACTGGGCTGAACGAGTAACATCCGGTCAATCGATTGACGAAGACGCCTACCAACAGGCGCAGGATAGCTTCGGCAAGCAAAGTCTGGTAGATTTGACCATAGCGATTAACGCCATCAACAGCTGGAACCGCATTGTGAAAGTCTTCCAACCCGAGGTCGGACGCTATCAGCCAAGAAAATAATCTTCACCTCTTGCATGACGAAACCTTTAACCTGAGGTTGTTTAAACCTCGGGGCAAACTATCCCCTTATGTGCAAGCCATCTGGTCGTTGACGGTATCCAAAACCAACCGTTCCGACCTGACGAAATGGCTGCAGGTAGACGCCTGCAGCGGCATATTATTTAACCTGACCGAGGCGGTGTATCTGGATGACCACTTCTACTCGGAAAAAGTCATCTTATTGCCCGTTGAAAAACAGGCCCATTCGATGACCTGGCCGCAGGGCACAAAATTAACCGGCATACGCTTTCACCCCGGAGTCAGCTTCGGAGTGTTCAATGAACTTTACGAACAACCTTTTGCCATTCAAGACTCGGAACTGCCCGACTCTTTGCAACAACTGCTGCGCCGGATGAAGGACTCCCCCAGCCACTTTTCACGTCTTATTCGTCTGTATCGATGGCTCGACAATGAAATGCCCTTTTCCGACAAAATCGCTCCCGCATGGCGGCCGCTGCTGAACTGGATGCGCAACCCTGCCGTCCCGGCAGATTTACCCAATAACAGCGCCATCAATATTCCCATCGGACAACGCCAGATCGAACGGCAGTTTCGGCAACTGCTGGGCATGACACCCAAACAATTCCAACGCATTAAACGCCTTCAAAACACCCAGAATTCCCTGAAACAACAACCCGATATCGACCTAGCCGAACTCGCACTGATACACGGCTTTTCAGATCAGGCGCACATGACACGGGAATTCAAACAGATCGCCCGAATCACCCCGCAAAAATACCGAAAACAAATCATTTTCAGCAAACGCGGGTAAGAAGCGCTGCAACTGAATGTGAAAAACACTAGGTTGGGTGGTTTTAACAAGTAACTAAATGTTGGCTATTCACGTTAGTGACTGTTTGACATAGAATGAATCGTATAAGTACTTTTATCAGTAACCACTGGAGCATACCATGAATCGAATTGCCGACATTCATCTCCTGACAAAAAGGTTAATCGTCATGACAGGGGTAGCTATATTGATCTTTAGTACGGTTTTCGCTTTAAGTTATCTGTACAGTCAACGTTTTATGATAACTTGGGTCGGATTTTTATGCGGTATCATCGGCGGTTTTGTCAGTATTCAACAACGAATGAAAACCGTCTCCGATGACGAACTGAAACTTTTAACCCAGTCCTGGTTTACGATATTACTCATTCCGGTTTTCGGCGGCGTCTTTGCATTAGTTCTCTACGCCTTATTTCTGTCCGGCATTGTATCCGGTACGCTTTTTCCTGCCTTTTACATCCCTGAGCCAACCAATGGCACACCCGATACAACCTATATGATAGAAGTTTTCACTCAAACATACCCACTCACAGGGCAAGATTTGGCTAAGCTGCTGTTCTGGTCATTTGTTGCCGGTTTTTCCGAACGATTTGTGCCGCAAATTATTAACAATGTCAGTCAAAAAGCCTCCGACCAAACACAAACTAAAGACCATTGAACTCTAAGCTTTAAATTATCCATAATAAAAAACCACCGTAATGGTGGTTTTTTATTGGGGTTTGGAAAAGTTTGATTAAAACGAATTAAGCACTTTTTACCTGTTCCGCAAATTGCTTTCTCAGAACTTTTGCCGCTTCAACCATATTGGTGAGTGCCGGTTCGGTTTCTTTCCAGCCACGGGTTTTCAAACCGCAGTCCGGGTTGACCCAAAGCCTTTCCGCCGGGATCAGCTTGGCGGCTTTTTCAATTAATCCGACCATCTGTTCAACAGTTGGAATATTCGGCGAGTGAATATCGTAAACCCCCGGCCCGATTTCGTTCGGATATTCAAAGTTCACAAACGCATCCAGCAGTTTCATATTCGATTTGGAGGTTTCGATGGTGATGCAGTCGGCATCCATCGCCGCGACCGATTCGATGATATCGTTAAACTCGGAATAACACATGTGGGTGTGAATCTGGGTGTCATTCGCCACCCCGGAGGTGGTGAGGTGGAAAGATTTCACCGCCCAACGCAAGTATTCCGCCCAATCGGATTTTTTCAACGGTAGTCCTTCGCGTAAAGCCGCTTCGTCAATCTGAATCATGTGGATGCCAGCGGCTTCCAGATCCAAGACTTCATCACGCAGTGCCAAGGCAATCTGGTTACAAGTGGTTTCACGAGGTTGGTCATTGCGCACAAACGACCAGTTCAACATAGTTACCGCGCCGGATAACATGCCTTTCATCGTTTTGTCGGTTTGACTTTGCGCATACTGCGACCAGAAAACCGTCATCGGCTTTTCACGTGAAACATCACCGTAAATAATCGGCGGCTTAACACAGCGTGAACCGTAGGATTGCACCCAGCCGAATTGGGTAAAAGCGTAGCCGTCGAGTTGTTCGCCGAAGTATTCGACCATGTCGTTGCGTTCCGGCTCACCGTGAACAAAGACATCGATGCCGATGCGTTCCTGACGTTCGCACACATCGCGGATTTCCGCCTGCATGGCCTCAATATATTGCGCTTCACTGATTTCGCCCGCTTTGAATTGACGGCGCGCTTGGCGAATTTCCGCGGTCTGTGGAAAAGAACCAATGGTCGTGGTTGGGAAAAGTGGTAGGTTAAATTTGGCTTTTTGCAACACGGCTCGTTCGGCATAAGGCGCAGCACGCTCCAGAGCCACTTCATCCAATTTTGCCATACGCGTTTGCACTTCGGCATTATTGACTAGTTTAGACGCTTTTTTGTCGGCAATCGCCTTGGCATTATCGGCCAGCGCCTTTTCATCACCTTTGCCATCCAGCACATCGGCCAAAAGCTTCACTTCATCCAGTTTCTGTTTGGCAAACGACAGATAGTTTTTCAGCTCCGGGTTGAGCTTTTCTTCTACCTCCAGATTGACCGGAACGTGCAACAGCGAGCTGGTCGGTGCAATCCATAGATTGTCACCAAACTTCGCTTTTGCGCCCTGCAGCTGTTCCACCGCCGCATTTAGATCGGTTTTCCAGATATTACGACCATCAACCAAGCCGATAGACAAAACCTTATCCGCAGGATATTGTTCAATCACATCATTTAGCTGCGCTTCTCCGCGCACACCATCATAATGCAGACCGGCAACCGGTAGTTGACAAGCGAGTTCCAGGTTATCGCCCAATGTTTCAAAGTAAGTTGCCAAAAGAATCTTAACCGGAGGCACTTTTAAAACATGGTAAGCATCAACCAACGCTCGTTGCCACTCGCTATCTAACTCCAGACCCAAAATCGGTTCATCGATCTGTACCCAGTTAATACCTTGTTCAGCCAGTTTTAGCAGAACTTGTTCATAGGCTTCTAACAATTCAGGCAAACGATTTAATTTGGGAATCACATTATCAACATTTTCCGCCAGGTACAGATAAGTGACCGGCCCGATCAGCACAGGTTTAAAGTCGATATTGTTGCCATCTTGTTTCAAAGCCAGCGCTTCAGCCACTTCATCAAACAGGCGCGTGTCGGTAATCTTGAATTCGGTGTCGTCATACAGTTCCGGCACAATATAGTGATAGTTACTGTCCATCCATTTTTTCATGGCACAAGCAAAGCCGGCTTTAGATTTATTTGGTTGATGATCGTGGCCAGGAAGACAGATTTCATCATCAGACGGAGCACGACCACGCGCCATACGGAAAGCGACTTCAACATCGTATTCGTCTTGACGGAAGCGTTGTGGAATCACTCCTAATAGCGTGCTCATATTCAAGAATTGATCGTAGTAGGCAAAATCATTAACAGGAATGAGTTCAATCCCGGCGGCAATTTGCGTCTGGAAGTTGTTATAACGGATTTCACGCGCTTGCGCTTCCAGATCCGCCAGCGTTTTTTCACCTTTCCAATAAGCTTCAATCGTGAATTTAAGTTCGCGGAAATCCCCGATACGCGGATAACCTAAATTATGAATGGTCATGTTCGTGTCCTTTTCGATGTTTTTACACTGCTTGTCTTTTTAAGACGGAGCTCAAATTTAGTAAGTGCAATAATAAAAACTCACAAACATGAAAACAAACGAATATAATTCAAATAAACATGAAATTAATTCATAAAAATAATGCTAGAAATCAAACATCTCAAAACCCTGCAACTTCTGGCGCAAACCCATTCGGTCAATGCCACAGCGGAAGCACTGTGCATGACACAGTCGGCTCTTTCGCATCAGATCAAACAACTTGAACAACAGATCGGCTCGCCGCTGTTTGAACGCAAGACCAAACCAATCGTGTTTACCCCGGCCGGCCGCCTGATCCTGCAAAGTGCGGAAGAGATACTACCCAAACTGCAATATGCCGAACGCCAACTGCAGGCAATGCAACAGGGAGAGGTCGGCCGCTTACTGATCGGTGTCGATTGCCATACCTGTTTCGACTGGTTGTTGCCGCTGGTGCGTCACTATCAGGAAAAATGGTCGGGTGTCGATCTGGATATTCTCAACAGCCATCAAAGTTCGCCGTTGCAAGAGCTGGAACAGCAGCAGCTGGATCTGGTCATCACCTCCGACCCGATTCAAAATCCGCATCTGAGATTTATCCCGCTCTTCAGTTATGAACTGATCGCGATTCTGCCGCCCAAACATCGTCTATCGGAACGTGCTTTTCTGACCGCTGCCGACTTTGCCGACGAAACCCTGATTACCTATCCGGTTGATCTGAAAAAACTCGATCTGTTTAAACAAGTATTGCTGCCGGTGGATATCCAACCTCGACAGATTCGCCATTCGGAACTGACGCTAATGATTTTGCAGAACGTCTCTCTCGGGCGCGGTGTCTGCGTTCTGCCGAGATGGCTGTTCAACAATATGAGTGAGTTCAGTCACCTGACTGCGAAATCGATTGGTGAACAAGGCTTGTGGACCAAGCTGTATGCCGCGGTTTTGCGGGAGAATGCCGACAAAGCCTACATTCAGGACTTTATCGATCTGGTCGCCGATGAAATGGTGCTCTAGAGAATAGCGATCAAGGCAAGAAACGGGCTTCCGGTTTAAAAATCGAAAGCCCAGACAGGTCTGGATGATTAGTGGTTTGCCGCAACCTGACGTAGATAATTATCCATAATGTGCAGGCTTTGTCCCGGCTGACCGGAAAAACCTAACATCTCGGCCTTACTCAGTACCTTACCGAACAACACCTCTTCTTCGTGCTGCTCGGCAATAAACCATTCAATAAAGTTAAAGGTGGTATAGTCTTCGGCTTCGAAAGAAGCCTTAGCAATTTTCTTAATCATGGCGGTCACTTTTTTCTCATGTTCGTAAGCCGCATGAATCACGTCCATAAGATTATCGAACTCATTCGGCGGCTGCGGGATCGCTTCAATGGTAATCGCTGCACCGCATTCCGCCATATAGTTAAAAATCTTATCCATATGTCCGCGTTCTTCCAGACTGTGGGTACGGAAAAATGCCGCGGCCCCGTCCAACCCCTGACCTTCGGCCCAGGCGCACATCTGCAGATAGATATTGGAAGCGAAAAACTCCGCATTCACCTGTTTATTCAGTAAGCCTTTGATTTCGTCGTTTAGCATGATGCCCTCCTTGTATGTATATGTATATTTCTATCAAAATTGAATTTATCTCTTTTTTACATTCGATTGCCGCACCGCTCAGCTGTCACGCAAACGCTTGTGCGTTTCCGGCCAATCGGCAATCGTCACCTGCTTGCGAATTTCAGCTTTCGGGCAGATCTCTTTGTGCTCGCAATCCAAGGCATGCAGAAAATCTTCCTCCAGAGCCGCATACTGGATTTTTAGGGCACGTAGCGCTTTACGAGACTCAACAAGCTCCCGTTGCAAACGCTTGTTCTCAGAAACCAGCGTAAATAAATTCGGATACATTTTCCACCTCCTTGGTTAAAATCCACATTTCAGTCAAGCTTGCCGATTACCGTCATTAGGCGGGAATTACCAGCGGCCAGCCGTGCGGATGAACGGATACGGACACAGGGAAGTCATACATACGGCTGAGTTGATCCGCTGCAAAAACCTGCTGAACCGAACCGAATGCCAGCACTCTTCCCTGTTTCAAAAGCAGCACCCGATCGGAATATTGCGACGCCAGATTTAAATCGTGCAGAACCGACAAGACACCGACCCGGTTGCGACGGGCAAAGTCGCGAACCACTTGGAAGACCTGATGCTGATGCGCCAGATCCAGGCTGGAAGTGCACTCGTCCAAAAACAGAAAACCGTCTTCACGAGCTATAGAAGTGCTGAGCTGCAATAAAACCCGTGCCAGCTGAACTCTTTGCTGTTCACCTCCGGAAAGGGTTACAAAACTGCGACCAATCAGGTGTTCGACATCAAAGCGCGCCAATGCATAACGAATTTGCGCATGCAGTTTTTCTTTCGCCAGCGGTTCAAGCACCATTTGCAACACCTCTTCGACCAGAAACGGAAAATCCAGCTGGATTTTCTGCGGCATCACCGCGCGCTGTTCCGCCAGAGTTCGCACATCATAGGAACGCAGATCCCGCCCGTTCAGGCGAATATCGCCATGATAATGCCGTACATCGCCGCTCAAAGCTTTCAACAGGGTCGATTTACCTGCTCCGTTTGGTCCGAGCACGCTCAAAACCTCCCCCGGTTCAAGCGTCAGACTGACATCATGCAAAATCGTCTTGTGCTCCAGCTCCACGGTCAAATTTTCCACTTCAAGCATCTACCACCCCACTCGATTGCGTCTTTGCAGCAACAGCCACAAAAAGAACGGGCCGCCGAAAGCGGCAATAACCAGTCCGATCGGCAATTCAGCCGGAGACAGAATCGTTCGCGCCAGCATATCCGAAGCGACAACCAGCAAAGCCCCCATAATCGCACTGCCCGGCAGCAGCCAGCGATGGTCTGGACCCAAGAGCAACCGGACAAGATGCGGCGCAACCAGCCCGATAAAGCCGATCATACCGCTGACCGCCACTGCCGCTCCGACGGCAAGAGAGCTTAGTACAATGACCGCGGTTTTCAGTTGTTTCAAGTTGTAGCCCATATGTCGGCTGACCGACTCTCCCATTAAAAACGCATTCAGCGCCCGTGCGAATTTCGGAAGTACAACCAGCGCCAAAGTGATCGGAGCCAGCGCAATGCTCAGATCGTCAAACGAGGCACCGGCAATCGAACCCATACTCCAGAAGGTCAGGCTGCGCAGTTCTTCATCACTGGCGTAATAAGTCAAAATTCCGGTCAAAGCCCCGGCAATGGCATTCATGGCAATACCGGCCAACAGCATCAGGCCGACATCGGTCCGCCCGTTGTGCGTTGCGACCCGATAGATCAGAAGCGTTACCGCCAAACCGCCAAGAAAAGCGGCAATCGGCAAAGCGAAATAACCGCTGAAATCGATCCAGTCTTTCAACAGAGACGATCCGAGAACAATGGTTGCCACCGCTGCCAAAGCCGCCCCGCTGGAAACACCGACCAATCCCGGATCGGCAAGCGGATTGCGAAACAGCCCCTGTAAAGCAGCGCCCGCCACTCCCAGAGCCGCACCGACCAACACCCCCAACAGAATGCGCGGTAAGCGGATATCCACGACAACTCTATGCACCAGCTCCGAAGGCGCCGAACCGAACAGGGTCACACCCGCATCCTGCCAACTGACGGCGATCGCTCCGACCGACAGCGAATAGGCGGCCAGCAGTGCCAGCAACACGCTTAGGAACGCTAATCCGAAGTAGGGTTCGTTAAAAACTCTCATGGCGCCATGGCTACCTTGGATTTGTTCGCCCGGTAAATCGTGTCGACCAATGACTGCACCGCTTCGCCGATACGCGGACCGAATGTTAAAAAGCTGTTGTCCATTACCACCAGCTGCCGATGTTTACCGGCATCGGTTAATTTGACCGCATTACCCGACAACATCGCCTCTCGCCCGCCGGAAGCCTTTAAACCGTGTTGCATGGTAATCAGATATTGCGGGTTAAAAAGAATCGCCGACTCCGCCGTCAAAGGTTTATACCCCTTGATCATCTTTGCAGGAATATTATCGACTCCCGCCAAACGCAGCATTTCATCGGCGCGGGTATCTCTGCCGGCAACCATCAAATTGCCGTTGCGTATCCCCATGGTAAAAAGCGCCCGGGCTTTATGTTTTGGAGAGATGCTTTGCAGATCGGCTTGCGCCTGTTCGACTTGTTTAAGCATCTGTGCCGCCAAGCTTCGTGCTTCAGGCTCCTTCCCAAGCGCTTTGCCGACTTGTAGAATTTTGTGCTTGACCCCATCCAAGGTAAAACGATTGTCGATCGTGACCAGCCTTATGCCGGAGTCTTCCAACTGCTTGAGCACTTTCTGCGGCTCGGCGTCATCGGTGACCAGCACCAGGGACGGATTCAAGGAGAGAATGCCTTCCGCACTGAGCTGGCGCATATAGCCGACACTCGGCAGCCGGTTCACTTCCGGCGGATAGTTACTGGTTAAATCTCTGCCGACCACTTCGGCACCGCTACCAAGCGCATACACGATTTCGGTCAAAGAGCCGTCGATAACCACCAAACGTTCACCCGCCAGCGCCTTATTCGACAGGCCGAGCAATAGCACCAAAGCGACAAAGCCGAGAATCCAGCCGCGAGCGGAATGCAACTCCTTGGAAAAACTTGCTTTCATCGCCGACCTCCATGAGAAACAAAGTTCTCCGTTACCGGACCGTCCAGGCGTTCAAGCGCACTCAGGGCATTTTCCCATGCATCGGTCATCTGCCGGTCGGCACGACAGTCACTGTGCAAATAGAGCATCGCTACCGGATTATGCTCGTCGTCAAACCACTCGACCGAGCGAGTTACCCCTTGTTCGGTTGGTTTTTCAACAATCCACGCCTGTTTGACGCCCTGCAGATTCAGATGAAAATTAAAGCGTTTATCGAGAACGTTAAACCAGGGACCGGTCTCGACGAGCTTGTGCAGGCGACCGTTGTGGATTTGCGTCACCACGCCGTTAGGCACGAAAATCAATACCGGAATCTTCCGTTCGGAAATCGACTCCATTAATGCTTTAACGCTGCCGAGAGCCAGTTGTTCGGCGCCCTCTTCCAGCAACTGATAAATCTGCGGCCGGGTCACGGCATGTTTTTTTAACAGACCGTTTACCTGATGGGCATTGTCAATCGCTTGCCAATCGGCGAGCAAATCGCGACGCTGTTCACTCGACAAGCGGATTTCTTCGCTGGCAAGCTGCCGAACCGATGGTTCCGGTTCCGGCATAAAACACTCGGTTTTAAACCGGTTCAAGAGAGTCGAAAAAACCTGGGAATCGCTCTTCGAAGTCAAATATATCTTATGAACCGCACTGCCGTAGCGATCGAAAAACTGCAAACTCAAACGTGAATTTTCGTTGACGGCAAACGCCCACTTAAACTGGCCCAGGCGCAAACGCAAATCGATATCCGGGTTGTTCAGAATCGCGACACTTCCATGGCGCAGCTTCGGATTCGCATAGACCCCGTAATGCTCCATTACCGCCGTGTCGTTACGGGTCAGCACCATGACTTCGCCAAGGCGATGCAATTCCAGCAATAACTCGGAAAAGCTCAAGGCATCCAAAGCGGTCGCCGACCCAGGACAGGACAAAGCCACATATTCCGCTTCACTGACTCCCAGACGTCGCGCCGCTTCACGGGCACGCGGCGGTTGTTTTTCCGCCAGCAGATTCTGTTTCTTCTCAAGTAGACTGTGCATTTTATTGCTCCTCCCAGGCCTCAACGCTAAAGACCAGCTTCGAGGAACCGAAACTTTTTATCTTGATACGCGCATAACTGTAATCTTCACCATCGTCTGCAGTCTTGCTTGCCGAGCGCAAAATCCAACCGTTGGAAGCGTCATCGTTGACCGTCACCGTATGGGTGGTCATATCGTAGGTGTACCAGTCGGAAAACTGCGACTGCACGTCATCGGTCAGCCATTCACTGCAATTGGCCGTGGTCACGGCATTAAAATCATCCAGAGTGTTTGCTGCGGTTTTGTTTTCGAACTCGGTTTGCACCGCGGTGCCGGAATCGTCATACAGTTCGCCATAGGTATGCGCCAGACAGCCGCTTACACTACCGCTGCCGGACACGCCGCTATTGGTTTTGAAGCCGATATATTTTTGATAAGCCAGTTGCCATGCGTCGGACTCGGCAACGGTTTGCCCGCTGGCCAGATCGAGGAAAGCGGCCGAACTGGTATCGCTGGCGGCATCCAGCGTCACCACACTGGCCTGACCTTCGACCGTTGCCGAGTCGCCGGCCGGCGCATAACGAATTCTCAAGGTTCCACTCGGATCGGTTCCCTGCTCGCCGTAATTTCCGACAACCTGAGCTTTGTAATAGACACCGTTGTCGTTAAAGACGTAGGTCGCAAAATTCGGCCACATTTTATGTTCACCGCCGACGTTGTATTCCAAAGGGCCGTAGCCGCCGGGAGTGGATAAAACCCCGCTGGCACTGTCTTCAAAATACTTGTAAACCTGCGACGTATCGGTCGGATCGGTCACTTCATCCGCCGAATCGGTTAGATAGGCGCCCAGACCGGCGTCTCCCGACCCGGAAGCGCCCCCGTTGACCTGAATCAATGGTTCATAACCGTTCTGGGTGATTTTCAATTCCCAGTCGTCGCTTTCGCTGACAATCGAATTGGTTTCCAAATCCCAGTAAACCGCGTCCGCACTGTAATCCAGCTCCGGCGTCTCCGTCACCGACCCGAACGCACGTGTTTGCTGTTCGTCGGCCGAACCGACATCCACGTCACCAGTCGTGTCCGAATCGGAACCGCCGCCACATGCCGTTAAGCCGGCGCTTAGCAGTAATAAAATGCTCGAATGAATCATTGCCTTCTTCATTTGTGGAATCCCCCTTCCTTAAAGGTTGTGAATAAACCGCCGGCCTTTAAGGCGCGGCATAATGCCAGCGAATACCGGCATACAGGTAGCGTCCCTCTTCGGGACGAAAATCATTTCCGTCAAAACGTCTTTGAATATCGGTCACATTGTCCACACCCGCATACCAGGCCCAACGGTCGTTCAACTTCTGATTGAATTTGACGTCCCAGACATCGAACGCAGGTGAGGTCGTCAAATTGTCTTCATCAAGATACTGTTCTGATTCATAGCGCCATCTGACGCCGATTTGTGCAGCGGCCGGCAGTTGTAAATCCAGACCGATTTTCACTTCGTGCTGCGGTCGTTTCACCATCTCTTTACCGGTAATTCCATCAAGCGCTTTCAGCCAGGTATATCCGGCATTCAGCCGTACTCCGGGCATCAGTTCGCGGTTAAACGCCAGTTCTGCCCCGCGGGTGGAAACCCGTTCGAAATTCTTATAGCGGTAGATTGCCAGCTCGTCGGTCGAGTCGGCAGGCGACAGAGCACTTTCGATCAAATCTTTGGCATCGTTGTAGTAGAGGTGAAATTGCAGAGAACCCTGGTCGGAAAAATACCATTCCCCGCCAAACTGATAACTAATGGAACTTTCCGGTTTAAGGTCGGCATTGCCGAGCACCATATAGCCGAGATGGCTGTGGTCAAACACGTAATAGCGCTCCTTCAGATTCGGAACGCGATAGCCGTTGCCGATCGAAGCACGCAGGTTGAAGCGGCCGAGGCGGGTAAATTCCCAAGACTGCAAGGCACTGAGCATCGGCGAAATATGGGTGCCGAAATCAGCGTCGTGATGAATGCGGATGCCGGGTAGCAGCTCGAGGTTTTCCGTGGCGAACCAACTGTCCTGCAAGAACCATTCGTCGGACACGGCATTTTTGTTGTCCACCTCTTGCAAACTATCGTCCTGGACAACATCCATCGACTGGCGTTTGACTTCAACCCCAAAAGTCAGATGATGGTTTTCTCTCCAGGAACGATCATATTGCACAGCGGCTTCATAGTTTTGAATGTGCGTATCGCGTTTCTGGTCGATATAAGTCGTCGCCTGCACATCCTGACGCGATTCATTTCGATAGTCTTCGCCCATCAGACGGATCTTCCAGTCGGAATCGCCTTGGCCTTTGGTTGCAAGCACCGCTGCCAGATGATAGGTGTCGGTTAGTTCGACTTTATCTTTGGGAAGATTACCGACACCGGGAACATAGTTATCCAGTACATTCAACAGGTCTTCGTGGTAGTAACGCGGCATCAGGCTTAATTGCAGATTCGGGGTCAATTCGTACTGTAACTTGGCGGATACCGTCTGACGTACGCCCTTTGCACCTTGCGTCTCTTCTCTTTCATCGGTCGCTTTCCAGCCACTGGAATCATCCAGCTGCACATTCAGTTCACCGGCCCATTGATCCCTCTTGGCGGATAGAGCGACCTTACCGACTTTCCGTGCCGGCAGATCGTCGCCTAAATTCTGTTCCTGCCATGAACCCCCGCTCAGGTCGATGTCAGCATGCACACCTTCCTGCGGTTCACGGGTAATGATATTCACCACTCCGCCCATCGCCGAGGTGCCGTACAAAGCCGAAGCGGCTCCTTTAATAATCTCGATACGTTCGACATCGCCAACGGCAATCTGCGTGATATCGACACTGGAACCGGTGGAAGCCGAAACCGGGTTGCCATCGATCAATACCAGGACTCGATTGGAATCGAAGCCCTGCAACCAGATACCGGAACCCGGCTTGCCGTGAATCTCCCGCAGCATCACCCCCGGAACGTAACGCAAGGCATCTTCTAGAGTAACCGCATGGTTTTGCTCAAGTTCGGCCCGCGTCACCACTTCGGTACGCACCGGCACTTCTTTTAAATAGCGCGGTTGGCGGCTGGAAGTCACAACCACGTCTTCAAGCCGGGTTATTACGGCATAACCTTCGCTCGAATCCGTTGATTCAACTTCGGCCAACACATTTGAAGAAACCGCCGCCAAGACAATTGCAAACCACTGGTACTTTTTCATAATCTTGAATATAATTGATAATTGTTATCATTATTATTAATATATGATTTTAAT
>NZ_JACBGI020000012.1 GCF_013391765.2 Thiomicrorhabdus heinhorstiae
CTCCACCGAATTTCTTACCTTGCACGATTGTCAAAGCCGCTGTTAGAGTCGTTTTACCATGGTCAACGTGACCGATAGTACCAACGTTTACGTGAGGCTTGGAACGTTCAAACTTTTCTTTTGCCATGATGCAAACTCCGTTATAGCAGCGACCTTACCGAACAAGAGACCGATGCCTACAATGAAAAATGGAGCTTCCAGCCAGGATCGAACTGGCGACCTCATCCTTACCATGGATGCGCTCTACCTACTGAGCTATGGAAGCAATGACTAAAAAGGCCCTCTCCATCGATTCAAATCAACAAAGAGAGCCCTAAAATTTGGAGCGGGTAAGGAGAATCGAACTCCTCTCATCGGCTTGGAAGGCCGAGGTAATAGCCAATATACGATACCCGCATGGTGGAGGGTGGTGGATTCGAACCACCGAAGGCTGAGCCAGCAGATTTACAGTCTGCCCCCTTTGGCCGCTCGGGAAACCCTCCAAATTGTGTGTGCGTATTCTATAGATAATTCGGAAGGTGTCAACACTAAATTTCACATTTTTTAAAAAATTGCAGTTTTATGACCGCATGCGCTAAAAGCAACCCAAATAAGGCTGCAAGCGCCACTCTTCTCGGAGCTAATTTCACTTCACACTAGAAACTCATATACAAGCCGATACTGCTGACAAGAATCAGCATTCCACCGATTACCTGCTTGAATCGGGCGTTGTTCTGCAGGATATATTCATGCGCTTTCAAACCGGCAACATGTCCGATTGCAGCAACCGGAATAAGAGCCAGAGCCGTCACCCATTCGATCTTGACGCCGATCACAACAAAGGCGCTCATCTTAATCGTCACCAGAATAAACCAAAGAACAAATAACGTATTGCGTAAATAGTGTGCCGCGACATGACGGGCAAACACCGCCACCATTAAAGGTGCTCCGGTCAAAGACGTTCCGGCAACATAACCGCCGAGAACCAATAACACCCGATCAACCCAATCATTGCCGCTGTGAATCGCTCTATTCAGAAACCACATCACGGCATAAAATAGCGTGATGCTATAAACAAAGACTACCAGCCACTGACTCGGCAAGCTAACCAGACCAAACACGCCAACCAGCGTCGCCGGAATAATCCAGCGAAAACTCGAGCGCAGATACATCCAGTCCACTTTCTTTAAGGCCGAACTCAGAGTCAAAGCGGAAAAAAACAGCAGATGAATGCCGATCATCGGCAGCCAATACAACAGATCATCGTAAACCATCAGCATAAACGGTAAGCCAAGCGCTGCACCGCCGAACCCCAAACCGCTGCGCACAAAGCCCGTCCAGACAAAGATCAACGCAATCAGCAACCACTCACTATATGAAAATTCCAAATTCGTATCCTTACTTCCCTTCAGCAAGCTGAATTTTCAAACTCTCCCGCCGGATACGCTGAAAAATCGACCGGCCAAAAATTGAGCGTTAAAATAGACGCTGAATTTACCCGCGACGAGAAACAAATGCAAACTCAGTGTCAGCTCGATGCTTTACAACTTATTTATCAAGACGAATCCATCGTCGCGATCCATAAACCGGCCGGTTTACTGGTGCACCGTTCGCCGATCGACAAGCATGAAACCCAATTTGCGGTGCAGATGACCCGCGATCTGATCGGACAAGCCGTTTTTCCGGCACATCGTCTGGACAAAGCCACGTCCGGCCTGCTCCTGTTTGCACTTGACTCCGATAGCGCACGGGACCTAGGAAGACAATTCAGCGACCACACTCTGAGGAAAACCTATCTGGCGCTGTGCCGAGGCTGGACGCAAGAATACGGCATGATCAATAAACCGCTGCTCTACAAGAAAGATAAGTACGGCGACCGTAACAAACAGGAACCGAGCGAACCGCAGGCAGCACTCACCGAATACAACACTTTAGCGCAAGGCTCCTTGAACATACCGCTCGGCAAATTCCCGCAACAGCGCTATTCATTGCTTCAACTGCAACCGCAGACCGGCCGAAAACACCAGATCCGTCGCCATCTCAACGGCATCAGTCACCCAATTATCGGAGATGTCAGTTACGGTGATCGCCACCACAACCACCTGTTCAACGATTGGCGAGGTTACCACCGCCTCTATCTGGCCGCAACCTCGCTGGAATTCACTCACCCGCAAAGCGGGCAACCAATGATTATTAACGCACCTTTGCAGAACGATTTCCATCAAACCCTCTCAGCGCTGAATCTGGCTTCAGCGGTTCCCGAACCATCCCAACCACAATAAACGAATCCGAAATGACTATGCAACTCGATCCTCACTGGCAAGCTTTAATTGATTTTGACCAACAGCACATCTGGCATCCTTACACTGCTTCACCCAACCCGATTCCACCGATCGGCGTCAAATGCACACAAGGTTCGCTGATTACCCTCGCGGATGGAAGCGAGGTCGTTGACGGCATGAGTTCATGGTGGGCGGCGATTCACGGCTACAACCATCCGCAAATCATGCAGGCCATGAAAGACCAGATCGATCAAATGCCGCATATTATGTTCGGCGGCCTGACGCACGAACCGGCCGTAGAACTTGCCAAACGCCTGGTCGAATTGACACCGAAAGGCTTAGAAAAAGTCTTTTTTGCCGACTCCGGTTCGGTCGCAATGGAAGTCGCAATCAAAATTGCCCTGCAATACTGGATCAGTCGCGGACAAAAACGCAAGAACCGTCTGTTGACGGTACGCAACGGTTATCACGGCGATACTTTCGCCACCATGGCAGTGTGCGATCCGGTTAACGGCATGCACCACCTGTTTAACGATGTGCTGCATAAAAACCTGTTTGCGCCTGCACCGGAGTCGGGCTTTGACACAGAATCCGACAACCGGGATATTCAAGCGCTGGAAAACCTGTTGCAAACCCACCACTTCGAAATTGCCGCCGTTACCATTGAACCGATCGTACAGGGAGCCGGAGGCATGCGTTTCTATCGCCCCGACTATCTCAAACAGCTAAAAGCGCTTTGCGAAAAATACGATGTGTTAATGATTGCCGATGAAATCGCCACCGGCTTCGGGCGCACCGGAAAACTCTTCGCATGTGAATGGGCAAAAGTTTCCCCGGACATTATGTGCGTCGGCAAGGCTTTGACCGGCGGCAATCTGACACTCGCGGCAACCCTGTGTACCGAAAACGTCAGTCGCACGATCTGTGAAGGCGAACCCGGCATACTGGCCCACGGCCCGACGTTTATGGCCAACCCGCTCGCCTGTGCGACCGCTATCGCGTCGATAGACCTGTTATTGGCATCCCCCTGGCAGCAGCGAATTGCAGATATTGAACACCATTTAAAGACCGAGCTTTCCCCCCTGGCCGAGCTGGACGGCGTTACAGAGGTGCGGGTTTTAGGTGCGATTGGCGTAGTAGAGTTGGAAAGAAGCGATCTGGGCCCGAAAGTTCAAGCGACGGCATTGGAAAACGGCGTATGGATTCGCCCATTCGGAAAGCTGGCGTACACTATGCCGGCGTTCAACATTCCTTCCGAACAGCTACAGACTTTGACAGACGGCATTAAAGCCGCCATCCACTCTCTGTAAAAAAATAAGGGGCTGAAAAGCCCCCTTATTTGTTAAATCACTTATCTCTAAATTATTGCCCGAACATTTTCATCATTTGCTGTAATTGCTGTTGCTGTTCGGGAGAAAGTTCGTTATCCGGGTCTTGTTGATACGCATCGCGGTTAACAGCACCCTTATCTGGATTCTCACCTTTTAACAAATGCTGAATCACCTCTTTGGCCTGCTGCTGCGCCATTTTATCCGCCTCGTGATTAACAGTGATTTTAACCCCCTTCGGCACTTCAAATTTGGCCGCCGGCGGTTTAGATTTATCCAGTTTAATCACCTCTTCTTTCTGCTTAATCCCCATCACGTTACTGACCATTTTTAACGGGAAGCCGGTACCGCTGATCGAATAAACTTCACTGCCCATCACCTTAGTCAAATCACACTTATAACCGTGCAGGGTTGCGGCGTTTTTCTGTACTTCACCTTGCATGCCGGCAACCATATTCATACCGGTTTTTTCGGCATTTTCTACAACGGTCTTCTGTTCCGATTTAGATAGCGCTTCAAACTCTTGCTTGAAATATTTCAACGGATTGGTCTGCTTGGTACCGTTTTGTTTCAGAAAATCAATATGGTAAACCCAGTCAGGCGTAGTGATCACCAGCTCTTTCTGCTGCTGCTTCATACCAAACATACTCATGGAAAGATCGGAGTACTCTGCCGATTCACGCCCGCTTTCACGGATATAAACGGTTTTGCTTCCTTGCATCGAACCCTCTACTTTGTATTCGACGGTTGCATTTTTAAACGGCAGCGGGCGATCCCACGGGTTATCGATCGCATAGGAGATCTTGGAAAACGTCAGTAAAAGGATAAACAAAAAATATTTCATGACACTCCCCCTTTTCGGTGTCTGCAAAAACAGGTAAAGCCCATGCTAACAAGCTTAAACCGTGGTATTGCGTCCATCCTACTCTACTGGCTGCCGTCCAAGTTGATGTATATCAAATTCGTAACCGAAAATTAATGCGTACAAGCGCTGAATATTTTGCTGGCTTCTTATTTTTTCCTCGATAAAATCCGAATTATGACTGCGTAGTTCGCAGGTTTTCTCTGGAGACCCCACCCATGACTTCATCCGACCCTTTCGCCTTCAACGATTTTATCGACCTGCTAAAATCCCTCATTCGCCAGCCTTCGGTGGTTGGCGCCGAACACGCATTTTTTCGCGTACTGCAAAGAGAATTGGAGGAAAGAGGTGCAAAAGTCACCTGGTATGAAGGCTTGCTGGTCGCTCAAGGAACCGAACCGCACAGCTCGATGTTTTCCAGCCACATCGACCGCCATGGTTTGATCTGTACCGGACCGAACGAGTTTCAGTTCGCGGCGTTTATTGCCGGGCAAATGACCGACCTGCTAGGTAAATCGGTCAGTGACGAGCTGATGCTGACACTGATGAACCGCTTTGACAATACGCCGGTTATTGCCTATGAGCCCTGGTCGGGTGCTTATCGCGGCGCGGGCACCATTAACAACGCCTATATCTGTGAATTCCGCAATAACCTGATTTTCGAAGTTGCCGGTCTGGAGCACCTGGTTGCCGGCACGCCGGTCGGCTTTCTCGACAAACTGAAAATCGACAATCATCTACTATCCGGCCAGCTGGACAATGTTTTGACAGCCGCTTTACTGGTACACCTTTTCAGCCTCGGCTATCAGGGAACGGCATTCTTTACCGCTGAAGAAGAATCGGGAGGAAGCTGGCGCTATCTGCTGGAATGGTTCCGTCGTTTCGGAGGTTCAACCAACGAATTATATGTACTGGACACCAGCCCGTACCGCAACCGCGAAGAAGCCGACAAACAGCAAGTAGTGCTGAGAAACCGGGATGAAAATGCCGATTTCAATTTGGAAACAACGCAAACTCTGGCCCAGTTATGTGAACGCCTGGGCATCACCTACAGCTTTAAGGATCAATATATCGAAGCCTTAAACCGGCAAGCGCTTGCCAACAACAAACCGACTATGGGTATCGGCCGAACCGAACTGGGGCGCATTACCGCCAATTCCAACGGCTTGGTGCACGGCACGACTTTGCAGATTCCGACCACCGGCTATCACACCATGAACGAAACCGCATCCATCGATAGCAGTCGGGCGTTTTTAAAAATCCTGATGCATCTTGGCGGCATTGAAGCCAATCGCGCGGCGGCGACTGCTACAGCCAGCGCCGCCACTTAAAGACCACCGCCTGCAAGACAACCAGAGCAGATAAAATTGCGATAAAGTAACCGAAAGCGTGCGGATTCTCCGATCCGGGAATGCCGCCGACATTGATTCCGAATAACCCGGTTAAAAATCCCAAAGGTAAAAATACCGCGGTAATTACTGACAACACATACATGCGGTTATTGAGCTGTTCGCTGACGCGGTTCTGCAATTCTTCATGCGCTACCGCTGCCCGTTCGCGCAATGCTTCCAGGTCTTCCAGTTCGCGCGTCATCTTATCGGCGGTTTCGCGCATCGCCAAACGGTTCTGCACATCCAGCCAAGCATCGGTTGCATAGCGCTGCAAAGCCTCTTTCTGCGGCGATAGATAACGGCGTAACTGAATCGTCTGGCGGCGTAAACCGGACAATTCCATGCGTAACGACGCCGGCTGCCCTTGTAGCACTTCGTCTTCCATTTGATCCAGATGATCTTCCAACTCATCAACCACATCACTGATTTTCCAGATCATTTTCTCAGCAAGTGCAACGCTCAAGGCATTCAGATCAACCGGCCCTTTACCCCGTTCAAGGTCGGCCACCAGTTCTTTAACCGCCACCAAGTCGCGACGACGGGTCGAGATTAATCGATCTTTTTCCAACCAGATACGGATGGCGACCATATCCTCCGGGTCGGCAGCCGGATTCAGATTGACGCCGCGCCACGCCATTAAAACCCCATGATCATGCGGAGAGAAACGCGGCCGCGACTCTTCGGAAAGTAAAGTCTCGGCAATGACCCAGTTCAACCCGCTCTCTTCCGAAAGCCAATTGCGTACCTGCTTGGATGTATAATCCATATTCATCCACAGCTGCCCCTGTTGCGGCGACCATTCGATAATTTCCTGCCAATTCAGCGGCTTCGCACCTCCTTGACCATCCAATAAAAGTGCATGTACCAGTCCATCTTCCATTCACCGCTCCCTGCCGCAAGCTCCTTAAAACCCATATGCATCATACCGAATAATACGTTTTCTCCAAAAACAAAAAACCCGCCGTTAGGCGGGTTCTTATGCAAAATACCGTGCTAATCAGACTTCGATAATTTCAAAGTCATGCGACATCTGCGCGGTTTTTTCCAACATCTTGGAAACCGAACAGTATTTTTCCGCCGACAGATCGACCGCTCTTTGAACTTTCTTCTCGTTCAAGTCGGTGCCGAAGACCTTAAAATGCACGTGAATCTTGGTATAGACCTTCGGAATATCCTCGGAGCGTTCCGACTCGATTTCGATCTGCACGTCTTTAATATCCTGCTTCAGCTTTTGCAGCATCATTACGACATCAATTCCGGTACAACCACCCAAGCCCATCAGAACCATTTCCATCGGGCGCGGGCCGGTATTTTCGCCGCCGATTTCCGGCGCAGCATCCATACGTACAGTGTGCCCGGTGCTGGCAGTTGCATCAAACGCCATTCCCGAACCTTGCCATTTTACAATCGTTGCCATAGTCGCTCCTTGAATCTTTCCTGTAAGGCTTGAGTTATAAAGCCTCGGTTTCCGGGTCGAAGATATCTTCGACCACTACCACTTTCGGCTTAGGATAATAGTTAAATTCCGTCGCCGACGCAATGGTATAAGCCCCCATCTGCTTACCGATCAGAATATCGCCAACCTCCAATTCAGGCAATTCGATATCTTCGGCAACTACGTCAATCGAGTCACAGGTCGGTCCCGCCAACACGCTCGGAAAAAATTCACCGGTAGGATCAAACGGCTTCAACGGTGCGATCGGGTATCTCGCATGGTCAAACATCTGACCACTGAAACCACCGTAAACACCGTCGTCCAGGTAGTACCACATACGCGCACCACGTTTTGCTTTACCGACAACCGAAACCACTTCGATCATTGAAGGACCGGAGATAAAACGGCCCGGCTCGGCAAAAACCTCGATGCCTTCAGGCAACTCGGCCAGAGCTTCGTTAATCGGCACACAGAAGTCTGCAATCGGCGATACCGATTCCTGATATACGATCGGGAAACCGCCACCGATATCCAGAAACTTCCATTCGACATGGCTCATGACTTTCATTGCTGCAACACTGGAACGCACTGCATTAACGTGGGTCATCGGCGACATCGATTGAGAACCGACGTGGAAAGAAAGACCCACCACGCTGATTCCGTGAGCAGCCGCATCATCAACCAAACGAGGCAGTTCTTCCAAAGTACAACCGAATTTACGCGATAGATCAACCACTGCCTGCGGACTGCGAAAGCTGACGCGAATAATCAACTCTACCTGCCCAGCGTAAGGATAAAACTTTTGCATTTCGGCAAAGTTATCCACCACAAAGCGAGTGCAGCCAAACTCCAGTGCACGCTTGATTTCTTTATCTTTTTTAATCGGATGCGTGTGAATACACTGATCGCCTTTAATGCCTAAAGATTCGACCAGTTCCACTTCACCAATCGTCGCCAAATCGAAGTGGCAGCCTAAACCTTTCAGGCGCTTGATCAATTCCGGATGCGAAAGCGATTTCAAAGCATAAAACAGCTTGGCACTTGGCAAAGCTGCTTGTAGGGACTTGAATTGGTAATCGACTTCTTCCAAGTCCAACACCATAAACGGTGTTTCATGTTTCGCTACCAGATCCTGCAAACTGGAGCGGTCAAACTGTTGTAATTCGTCCGGGTGGGTTTGTTCAGCAAAATGCTGAATAATATCTCGAGTGTCCATTTGACTCTATTTAAACCTCAAAAAAATCTGTTCAAACACCTGTCAGCTCAAAAAACGAATGCCCAATACACAAAGAACACGACAAAATGACGTGTTCTTTCGGGAATTCAAAACTTGAGCTTAAAGCATGCAAACATCAAGCAATCGCATCCTGCACATATTGAGGCAGTGCAAATGCGCCCTTATGCACTTCTGGGTTATAGAAGCGCGTTTTGATTCCAGTCTGCTTGAAGCGTTGCTGAAGCGTTTCCAAAGAAACTTCTTGCAACGCCAAGTTGTCGGTCGCCCATGCAAAGGTCATAATTCCCCCCACATAGGTTGGCACAGCTCCGGAATAAAAACTCGCTTGAGAAAATAGAGGCGATAAACGCTTATAAGTCGTGGTCACTTCATCGGTCTGCATAAAGCTGACACCGTTTTGCGCCACAAATACACCGCCTTCGTTCAGGCAATTTTTAATGCCCTGGTAAAAACGCGAGGTAAATAACACTTCGCCCGGCCCCATCGGATCGGTCGAATCGGAAATAATCACGTCGAATTTCTCAGTGCATTCATTGACGAAATCCACACCGTCGGCAATCACGATATTCGCTTTCGGACTGTCATAAGCACCTGCCGAATGATTCGGCAGATATTGCACACACATATCGATAACCTGCTGATCGATCTCAACCTGAGTAACCGATTCAACCTGTTCATGCTTTAGGACTTCACGCAGAATACCACCGTCACCACCACCGATAATCAACACCTTTTTGGCTTCGCCGTGAGCCAGCATCGGTACATGCACCATCATTTCGTGATAAACAAACTCGTCTTTCTCAGTGGTTTGAATGACACCGTCCAATGCCATTACAGTGCCCCACTGTCCATTCTTAAAGATGACCAGGTGCTGATGACCGGTGTTGACTTCAAACAACACCTTATCCATCACGAAACTTTGTCCCCAGGTAGGGTAAAGCGTTTCCAGATAAGTTTGCTGACTCATTGCGCTTCCTTTTTACTGTTTTGGTGTTTCAACTTCGCCGCGAAGAATGGTGTCAACTTTCACATCGCTTGGAGAGAAAGCCGCTCTTAGAACCTCGATCGCTTTTTCAGGTTCGGAATCACCGCACATGAAAACATCAAAAGCAGCATAGTCGCGCTCCGGCCAGGAATGAACACTGATGTGCGATTCTGCCAGAACTGCAACACCGGAAATTCCGCCGTTTGGAGTAAAGTGGTGCAAATGGATATGCAATAAAGTCGCTTTCGCTTTTTCGACCGCTTCGCGTAACGCCTGTTCCATCACTTCCAGATTATCCAGATTGCTTGCACCCCAAAGATCGATAATCAAGTGGGTACCGGCAAACACTTTTCCATCGCGACAGATAAAGTGATCCAGAGTCTGATCTTCAACCGCTTGGTCGTGAGTCGGCCAAGAGTCGTCAATGATGGTCGTTTTTTCAACAACTTCAAAATGGTCATTACTAGTGACCAGAATATTCTCGGAATGAGGCATTGTGGGAGTACCTTTATTTAAACACCCGTAAAGAGATGAATACGGATGAATGATTAATATTAGTCCGTGCAACAAAGGCTAGTTGCATGAACCCCAGCCACGTCGCCTCGCTTCATTAATTGCGAAAGGCATTTTTTAACGTGAGGTGTTAACCATTTTTCTTTCTGTTGCCTTCAACTCAAACAGACGATTAAGCTTGAGTCAAACACGAAGGTTTCTGTGTGAAAAAGGAAGAACGTATTATTCGGTTTTTTGCAGAATTTGCAAGAAAATTTTTTATGACGGTACAAACAAAAAGCCTGCAGTATTTCTACCGCAAGCTTTTGATTCTTCAAAAGAAGAACAGCAATAATCTCACGAATATTTACATGAGAATTACGCTGCTTTTATTGACGCAGTTCAACCTCAACCCAGTTGGTTCTTTCCGGCTGCAGTTTATGCGCCAATTGTCTCAGAGCATCCTGCAGCGCTTCTTCCAGAACCGGATGGTAGAAAGGTTTCATCAAAAGGTCGAAGACCGTCTGTTTATCTTGAATCGCCCAAGCCAGCATGTGACCGAGGTGTTCCGCATCCGCCATCAGCAGTTCGGCCCCGAACAACTCGTAGGTATCAGGATCGGCATACAGCGACAAACCACCTTTATCCTGCCCCATGACAATCGCGCGCCCATTGCTGCGCTCAAGCATAAACGTCACGCTGACCGCCCCCTGTTTTTCCGCCTGCGCATAGGACATGCCGATCAGACCGACCTGCGGCTCCGAGAATGCAACGCCTAGCATCGTCTTACGCGGATAGGCTTTGACTTCCGGATAGGCAAAGGCATTCAAAACCGCCGCACGCCCTTCGTCGCCCGCTTCATGCAGAATCGGTCTGAACGCATTAACATCACCGGCAATAAAAATCGGCTTATCTTCGATCTGCATGGTTTCAAGATCAAAAGAAGGCATTCCGCGTTCATTAAGCTCGATGCCGGCCGCCGGTAAATTCAACCCGGCCAGGTTCGGACGGCGTCCCAAAGAGCCTAAAACCAGATCAACGGCGATCTCTTCATCACCGACTTTCAGAAGCACTTCGTCTTCATTGTCCGGATTCAAACTCAAATCAGCCGCTTGCCCGAGATAGACCTTCATCTCTTTGCTCATTAGCTTTTCAGCCTCGGCAATCAGTTCCGGCGACGACAATCCCGCCATGGTGTTGAGCATTTCCACTGCCGTAACTTCAACGCCCAGTCGTGCAAAAGCCTGACCGAGCTCAAGACCGATTACCCCAAGACCAATCACAGCCAGACGTTTCGGTAAGGTTTCCAGTTCAAAAATTTCATCGCTGGTCAGCAATTTATCGCCAAGCGCTTTCCAAGGCCCCGGAACCACCGGAGTCGATCCGGTCCCGATAATGATTCGTTCGGCTTCTACAATTTCATCGCCGACTTTTAATTGATTCGGACCGACAAATTCCGCATAACCTTCAATCAGCTGGCCTTCTTTCAAAGTTGCCGTCGTATTGGCATGCACACCGCCACTGAAACGATCGCGCAGCTGGCGGACAAATTTCATCACTTCCGCGCCGTCGACTTCCAGCTTATCGCCACCGTGAATTCCGCAAATATCCAAATGCAAACGTTGTTCATAGTGATTGGCTGCGTGAATCAATGCCTTGGAAGGCATACAACCGACACGGGCACAGGTGGTACCGTAAGGCCCGCCGTGAATCATTACAAAATCGTCAGTCTGACGGCGAATATAACCGAGTGCATTTAAGCCGGCCGTCCCGGCCCCGATAATTGCGAATTTGACTTTACGCATGAAAACCTCCTATTCAAAAGCATTGGCCAATAATCTGATTGCAAGACGAACTCAAAACCCTGCCGGGTAAATAGCCCGAAACAAGGCGGCACATATCATTGCTGGAGAAAATTCCAGTCCGCGCAATCAGCGCTGTGGTCAAAGTAGTTTACTTGGCTAAATCGAGAATGAAGTTGGCTGTTATATGACAATCTATAATGATCGTTCGCAGCTGAACGCATACCAGCGATCAGCCGGATGAGTTCAATCTTAGCAGGAATGTAGGAAAAAAAAACGGTAAGTCACTGCGAGCGACTTACCATTTGATATAAAGATGATTTAAAACAAATTATTGGAACAGTTCGGCCAGCTTCTCGCCCGGATTTTCGGCGCGCATAAAGGCTTCGCCGACTAAGAAAGAGTTTACATGATGCTCACGCATTTTGGCCACATCATCCGGCCCTAAAATTCCGCTTTCGGTAATAACAATTCGATCATCCGGAATCTTATCCAGCATATTCAGTGTCGTTTCCAGTGTTACATCAAATGTATGCAAATCACGGTTATTAATGCCGATCATCGGTAGTGGTAAACGCAAAGCACGTTCCAATTCGTCTTCGTTATGCACTTCGATCAGAACGTCCAAGCCAAGCTGCAAAGCGGTTTCCGTCAACTCAAACATCTGCGCATCGCCGATCGCCGCGGCAATCAGCAGAATACAATCGGCACCGATGACCCTCGCTTCATACACCTGATAATCATCGACAATAAAATCCTTACGGATAATCGGCAGATCAACCGCCGCTCGTACCTGTTGCAGATATTCGTTCGAACCCTGAAAAAAATCGCGATCGGTCAGAACCGACAAACACGCCGCGCCGTTGGCTTCATAGCTCTTGGCAATTTCCACCGGATCAAACGGATCACGTAAAATACCTTTGGACGGTGACGCCTTTTTGATTTCCGCAATCACCGCCGATTGCCCGGCATCCAGCTTCGCCTGCAACGCATTTGCGAACCCTTTGGTCGGAGACGTCGTCATCATTAACGCCTTCTGCTTCATTTCACGCAATGGAATCTTGTCGCAACCTTCCTGAATCTCTTCCAGTTTGCGGAAAATAATCTTCTTCAAAATCGTTGGCGTACTCATCTCTAAACCTTATTTCTTAATGTGCGCGCTAGTTTAGCATTTTTTGGGTTTGAACCACATATGAACAGCTCGATTGAAGAGCATCTTAACTAAGGTTTGAACCTCGGATTCGATTGGCCGATATTATTTTCATGAATGCCTTTGATAACCAGAAAGTTATCAAAATAAGCATACACCGTCATGGGGTCACCTTGCCTGTCGCGCGGAGCCCACTTCGGACTGCTTCCGCCATGGAAGGTACTGAATAGGAACTGTTGGATTTTTGTATCGGAACCGCCGACACCGCGAAAAACAACGTTTTCGGTCACCATAACCACTTTGCCATCGACAAATATTCGAGCAAATCCATTCAGCTCTCCAGGAGAGTTCAGGCTAACCTGCAAAACCACATGATGCCACTGACCCGCCGTAAAAACCGGTTGGGCGGTGGCTTCACCCACACCCCACTTCTTCATTTTGTCCTGATCGTAGAGATAGGTTCTGCACCGACCCTCTGGCATAAACATAATCCGCGCACTCCAACCATCCGGTCGACGAGCTTTACCGCCTGTCACAGGATGCTTCGGCCCCAGACCATGAAGCTTACCGCCAAGTACCCATTGAAAGTCTTTAGCAAACTTCACATCAAACGAAAGCGTTGCCTCATTAACGGCTGAAGAAAGCGGATAGCGTAGAACAACCCGTTCACTACCGCGTTCATAACCGACATAAGCAACCCGGATTGCGTTAGAACCATCCGGTCCCACCCCCTTGACCAACTCTATTTTCGGGTGCAGCAAAGCCTTGGCAGCAAACCCTTTTTCATCCACCTTATCAAAATTTTCCTGCAGCAACACTTGACTCTCAAACGCCGAAGCCGAGCAAGCCTCCCGAATCGGAAAAGAAATAAGCAATAGGAATAGAAATATAAACTGGATGGCAAATTCCCAATATTTTAAGTAAAAACGAAATGCGGCGATCTATATAAAATCTGGCGACAAAATGCATTATTTCGGGTCAAATTTTATACCTATCACGGGTATCTGAATGAGGTGATCGGGCTAAACAAATTAAACCACCAAGCACTACCAAACCAATTTTCGGTAGAACGGAGTTAACTTTGCAAATTCCCTCTTTAATAATCTAAAGACTCTGACATTGAGGCCACAAGACGTTTAAAGTCGTCAGAAATTTCTTGATGTTCTAGCACTTTCATCCAAAACTCTTTTGCAGTTGCAAGCGCTCTCTTCTTTGCTGTTTCAGAAACAGGGACAAATCGCGGCACAGTCATATCAGGATTCATCAGCTCGCCCTGTTTTGGCATGTAAGCCATTGGTAACATATCATAGATAGGCGCAGCCTCATCAATCTCCAATCCTTTTAAAAAGAATGAGAAGTTACCAAGGTGCATATCGGTATTGGCGATAAATTGCCCGAAGGCATAGGCGATTTCAACCTGCTCAAAACTCTTCTGACTAATCCGTTTTTGATGAACCAACGATTGTGCGATTTCAACCCAGTGACTGTTTTTCCCAGCATATTCCGCATCCAATGCTCGCAAAGACACCATCCCTCTACGACCATATTCACCTACTCGATCAAAGCGTTCAATTTCCAAATAAAGACGGTCACCTTTAATTAGATGAGATTTTGCTGCCGGAATGCCCGCCTCACAGAGACCCTCCAGAGCTAGATGCTCGCAAATCATTAAATCCCTGTGACGTTCCGCTACCGGGTTTTGCTCATTCAGCAACGGAGAATATTTGACAATTAAATGCTGAGTTCCGTTATAGGCGGTAAATTTCGGCTGCTCTCCAGCAATAGATGATGCGAACACTTGGGGCGAGGTTTTGATCTGCGTCGTTATCTGAGCATAATTCTCACGACTCACCACATCAAAGCTAAGTGATGAAGCCCTCTCTGCCATGAAATTTCCTAAAACGAAATTCCCTGCAAGGTCGACACCGTAATGCGTTAAATAGTGTAATATTTGCGTATAACTCCAGCTATCACTTCTGGTTGTTAGTGTTTGATCATTCTGAATAATTTGTTCAAGTGTAATCGCTCCCAAGAAACCTGCCGGGAGTGTATCGTAAAGATAGTAAGGCAAGTTTTCATACGTCTGATATCCATCTGCATAAACCAACACGGTTTCCTCATCCGGACGCTCATAAAGCACACCGATGCGAACCAACTTGCCTGTGGCATCGACTTGATATAGCGGTAAGCTATCCTGCTTAGCCAGCAAAGTAAAGATCGTTGAACGCCCACCACCCAACTTGAGAACCGGTAAAGTTTTTAGAACACGACTTACCGTCGGCTGGCTGATGCCGGTACGCTTAGCAATATCACGCGAACTCAGCATCTCGTAACGTAAAGCATGAAGAATCGTTTCTTTATTGTCAGCCATTTGCTATCAATACCTTAAACTGAATCAATTTATGAATAGTTTAATGAATCAAATAAATAAATCAATAATCCTTTTAAAACAGCATCTTAAAAAAATTAACTTTAGAAAATGAATCAAATTAAGGAAAAAGCTGAATCAATTAAGACTTAACTTTCTGCTCAGGAATTCGCCACATAAAGAAAAGTAAAACTGCGGCAATACCAACGAGCATCAGTTGCAGCCAGTGGCGGTCATAGAGAATCGCAATGGAAATGGTGAAGGTGATGAGAATGACCCAGGTAGCACGTTTTTTGGTCGCACGAAGCATGGTGCGCTCGCTTTCCCAACGTCGAAGATCGGCACCGATATAACGATTATTAAGCAAGGCCTGATGGAAGCGCGGCGAACTTTTTGCAAAGCAACCGGCAGCGAGAATCATAAACGGCGTAGTCGGCAGCAGTGGCAGAAAAATTCCGATAAATCCCAGGCTGAAGGCCATGCTTCCAGCGGCAAAACAGAGTTGCTTTTTCATTGATAGAATCCATATTGCCTGAAACTTTACCTTATCCTCAAGAAAAGGGATAAGCAAGCACGACAATCTAACCGGCTACACCAAAGACCAGACCGACACCGGTGGTCACAGCCATGGCAACCGCTCCCCAGATCAAGACTCTCATGCCACCTTTCAGCATGTCCGCACCGCCGGTTCTGGCTGCAATCGCACCCAACACCGTCAATAGCAGTAACGAGCTGGCAGCAACAATGTAGCCCAGATTCTGCATCGGCAATAGCGCTACCAGAATCACCGGGATTCCGGCTCCGGAAATAAACGATGCTGCGGAAGCGAAAGCAGCTTGCAATGGTCGTGCAGAGTGGATTTCCGACAGCCCCAATTCATCTCTGGCGTGTGCGTCCAGTGCATCATGTTCCATCAGTTCTTTGGCAACCTGATGAGCCGTCTCGGGACTGACGCCCCTTTCCTGATAAATCACCGCCAATTCAGCCAGCTCGGTATCCCAGTCTTCTTCCAGCGCCTTACGTTCGATTTCCAGATCGGCCTTTTCGGTATCGGACTGCGAACTGACCGACACATACTCCCCGGCGGCCATCGACAAGGCACCGGCGACCAAAGCGGCAATACCGACAAGCAGAATATCCTCTTTACTCGAACCGGCGGCGATAACACCGACCAAAATACTGACGACGGAAATAATGCCGTCATTCGCGCCCAAGACTGCAGCACGCAGCCAGCCCATACGGTGACTGTAGTGTTTATTCGCCAGATGCTCTTCCAGCATCTCTTCGGTAAAGTGGCCCATAATGCCTCCGAAAGGGTCTTGTTAAATCATCCGGACAGAGCAATCGAACGCCATTCAATCGCCGCTATCAAATTCCGCTTGCATGCTAGCTCTTAAACGCTTTGGTTTTCGCGATAAATTCTTTGAATTTGGCTTTCGCCAATCCTTCAGCAATGACTTTTCTTGCGATCTGCACACCTTCGGCATAGCTTTCAGCCAGACCGGCAACATAGATCGAAGCACCGGCATTCAGGCAAATTATATCCTTAGCCGCTCCATCGCTATTCGCAAAAGCCGCGCAGATAATATTCAAGCTCTCTTGAGCAGATTCAACCGCCAGACCGGCCAAATCGGCATGATCCATATCGTAATCGCAAGGATTGATTTCCCACTGAGTAATCTGCCCGTCTTTCAATTCGGTTACATAGGTTTTTTCCGCAACGGAAATCTCATCCAATCCATCAGCGGCGGCTACAACCATTACATGTTTTGAACCAAGACGCTGCAATACTTCGGCAAAGACCGGACCTAAATCTTTATTGAAAACACCGATCACCTGATAAGGCGCGCCCGCCGGGTTGGTCAGAGGGCCGAGCATATTGAAAATCGTACGCACCCCCATCTCTTTGCGCGCGCCGATAACATATTTCATCGCGCTGTGATGCGCAGGGGCAAACATGAAACCAATGCCGAGATCATTCACACACTCGGCAACCTGATCGGTATTGAGAGCCAGATTCACCCCGGCGGCTTCCAACACATCGGCACTACCGGATTTACTGGAAAAAGATCGGTTGCCGTGTTTCGCAACCGTCGCTCCCGCTGCTGCCGCAACAAAGGCACTCGCCGTCGAGATATTAAAAGTATTGGCACCATCCCCGCCGGTTCCACAGGTGTCGACCAAATGGGCTTTATCCTGTATCGCTACTGCCGAAGCCAACTCGCGCATCACCTTAACCGCCGCGGTCATTTCAGTAACACTTTCACTCTTCATTCGCAAAGCGGCCAGAATGGCTCCGATCTGCGCATCGGTCGCTTCGCCGGTCATAAATTGGCGCATGACCGATTCCATTTCTTCGGCAGACAGATCGTGACCGTTTAGAATTTGCTCCAAAGCGACTTTTAATTCCATAGCGATTTCCATTTCAGTTAGCGGGTTGGTCAAAAGGCTCGATAAGGTGGTTAAAGGCCGATTTTTAACAGTGCGGCACGCTGTCTTTCAGACATTTAATGTCTAAAAAATTGCGCAGCATCTGGTGGCCCTGCTCGGTCAAAATCGATTCCGGATGAAACTGCACACCCTCAATCGCCATCTCTTTATGACGGACGCCCATAATTTCGTCGAAACTACCGTCTTCGTTCTGGGTCCAGGCAGTAATTTCCAGACACTCCGGTAAAGTCTCTTTCTCGATTACCAGCGAGTGGTAACGCGTCGTTTCCACCGGATTAGGCAGGCCGGTAAACATGCCTTGATCCTTATGATAAACCGGAGAGGTTTTACCATGCATGACTTGTTTGGCACGGATAATCTTACCGCCAAATGCCTGACCGATCGATTGATGCCCGAGACAGACCCCCATAATCGGAATTTTGCCGGCAAAGCATTTTATGGCTTCCACCGAAATTCCGGCTTCGGTTGGAGTACACGGGCCCGGAGAGATCACCAGAAATTCCGGATTCAGAGTTTCAATCGTTTCCAGGTCGATCTGGTCGTTACGATACACCTCTACCTGCTGCCCCAATTCACCGAAGTACTGCACAAGGTTATAGGTAAAAGAGTCATAGTTATCGATCATTAATAGCATGGAGAATTCCTACAACGTAAATTATTTATGCTTGCTCGGATTGGCGGTTTGCAATCCTTCAGTGACAAATTGCGCGGCGCGGAAAACGGCGCGACCCTTATTCATGGTTTCGTCCCACTCAAGCTGCGGTACCGAATCGGCAACCACGCCCGCCCCTGCCTGAACGAACAGCTTATTATCTTTGATCACTGCGGTACGGATCGCAATGGCGGTATCCATATTACCCTGCCAGCCCAGATAACCAACCGCCCCACCGTAGATACCGCGTTTGACCGGTTCAAATTCGTCGATGATTTCCATCGCACGAATTTTCGGCGCACCGGACAAAGTTCCTGCCGGAAAGGTCGCACGCAAGACATCGATTGCCGTCATACCCGGACGAATTTTGCCATTTACATTGGAAACGATGTGCATAACATGCGAGTAACGCTCAATGACCATCTTCTCGGTCAGATCAACCGAACCAATCTGCGCAATCCGCCCGACATCGTTTCGACCCAGGTCGATCAGCATTAAGTGTTCGGCAATCTCTTTCGGGTCATTCAGCAGGTCTTGCTCAAGCGCCAAATCTTTTTCTTCGGTTGCACCGCGGCGACGGGTTCCGGCAATCGGACGAACCGTCACCATACTGTCTTCCAGACGAACCAGAATCTCGGGCGAAGAACCGACCACATAGGTTCCGTCCAAATCCAGATAGAACATATACGGCGACGGGTTCAAATGACGCAAGGCTCGATACAAATCCATCGGCTGTTCATTAAACTCAACCGACATCTGCTGCGAGATGACCACCTGCATTACGTCCCCGGCAAGGATGTATTCCTGAATTTTTTCAACCGCTGTCTTGAATTCTTCTTCACCAAAGCTGGATTTGAAATCACTCTCATCAATCTTCGATTCGCTCGGCAGGTCGCTCGGCACAGCCAAAGATGAGGACAAGCCGGCACACAATTCGTCAACACGTTTTAATGCGGTTTCATAGGCATTGGCCTGTGTCAAATCGGCATGCACAATAACGTGCACCTGACCGCTCAGGTTATCGAACACCACCAGTTCTTCGGAGACCATCAACAGTATATCCGGCGCACCGATATCGTCTTGCTCCGGCATACTCTTTTGCAATCTCGGCTCAATATAACGTACCGTGTCGTAACCGAAGTAACCGACCAGACCGCCGCTGAAAGCCGGCATATCCGGCTTGTGCAAAACCTTGAACTGTTTCTGATAAGCTTCGATCCACGCTAAAGGATCTTCGCTGACTTGCTGCTGAAGCAACTCCTCGCCAAAATACTCACGGATCTGTTTGCCATGAACCTCAATGCGTCTTTGACACGGCAGACCGATAATCGAGTAGCGACCCCATTTTTCACCGCCCTGAACCGACTCGAATAGATAAGAGTAAGCCCCATTAGCGAGTTTGTGGTAAACACTTAGGGGCGTATCGAAGTCCGACAAGACTGTGCGCATTAAAGGCGCACGGCTGTAGCCTTGTTGAGCAAGGGTAGCAAAAACGGCTGCGTCCATGAAAAATCTGCCTTGGTTTTAAAGAGAATATATAAATATATATTGAATATATATGAGTTTAAGAAATTCTTAACGGTTTTTCGCTTGCTGACGAAGCCAGCGTCGGAATTGCCAGTAGCGGTAGATTCCGCTGATAGAGCAAGTCACAGGGCGAAACAACTGAAGGAAGAACGCTCTCGCAAAGGATAGAAAATCGTTTTTCATTAAGCTGTCTCTTAACATTTGACTGGTTATCAAAATTAACGGGGACTCGAAAAGCCCCCGATATTGAATTACTTCGCTTCCAGGTAATCTTTTAACTCGACGAACGAATCCATAATCACATCCGGCTCATAAACACGGATATCTTCTCCGTGGTTGTAACCGTAGGTCATGCAGAAGATATGGAAACCGGCCGCACGCGCCGCTTTAACATCCGATTTCGAATCACCGATCATCAGCGCATTTTCCGGCTCGACACCCAATTGCTCTGCCGCGTATAGAAGCGGCATAGGATGTGGCTTCTTCTCGGCACAGGTATCACCGGAAACCACCACTTCAAAGTAATCGAAAAGTCCTTTGTCTTTTAGCAGAGGAATCGTAAACGCTTCCGCTTTATTGGTCACACAAGCAACACGGTAACCTTGCTCTTTCATCCATTCGATTCCTTCGACCACGCCATCGTACACACGACTGCGCTGTGAAGTGTTGTGCTTATACAATTCCAGGAAAATCGGATAGGCCTTATCCATCAGCCCCTGATCAGGCATCCCCTCAACCGAGTTGATCAAAGCGCGTTCGGTCAAACGTTGAACGCCGTTCCCCACCCAGTTACGTACCGCATCTTCGCCACGCACAGGCATGCCCAGTTGTTTCATCATTTCATCAACGCAGTAAGCCAGATCTGGCACACTGTCGATCAGGGTTCCGTCCAAGTCGATTAATACGAAGCCCGGTTTTAATTTTTCCATCATTCTAAATCTTCTCTTATTCTGTCTTTTTAGCGGCTGCTTAAAGCAAAGCGCTCTTCTAAAACAACAAAACGCCGGCGCCCCACAATGCTCTTATGGAGATCAACGCCAGCGTTGTCAGTTTCAGGTCTTGTTTGTAACGGGATTACGCTTTCGCAATTTCGTCACGCATCTGCTGGATTACTGTATCGTAGCGATTTGCATCGCCCGCATTCGCCTTACCGAAGATACCAGAACCAGAAACGAAAGTATCGCAGCCAGCGGCTGCCACTTCACGGATATTTTCAACCTTAACACCACCATCGATCTCCAAACGGATATCTCGACCGGATGCATCGATCAGTTGGCGGCAAGCTTTTAGTTTTTCCAAAGCTTGAGGGATAAATGACTGACCACCGAAACCAGGGTTAACCGACATGATCAAAATCATATCGATCTTATCCATTACGTGCTCAAGGTAACTCAAAGAAGTATGCGGGTTGAATACCAGACCGGCTTTGGCACCCATATCCTTGATCATCGCCAAAGAACGGTCGATGTGCTCGGAAGCTTCCGGGTGGAAAGTAACGTAGTCGGCACCGGCGTTGATAAAATCAGGAATGATGCGATCCACCGGTTTAACCATAAGGTGAACGTCGATCGGCGCTTTAACACCTTCATTATCCATGAACTTTTTCAAAGATTCACAAACCAATGGACCGATCGTCAAGTTAGGAACATAGTGGTTATCCATTACATCGAAGTGAACCACATCCGCACCTGCTGCGATTACGTCCTTAACATCCTTACCCAATTGTGCAAAATCGGCCGACAGAATCGAAGGCGCAATCCAGTTTTCTTGTTTTGCCATCTCTATAACACCTTAATAAATAAATATTAAAAAAATAATGCGTGCATTTTAACAGCATACTTATAAAATGGGCAAAAAAATGGCGCCCCGGGCATAATGTGTTTCTGTCACTATTTATTCATAAATAATCGCTATAATGCTCGCTTTAGCGACAGGGAGTTTTGAATGACAAACGAACCGGATCTATTACAGACACGTCGTAATCGGCCCACAACCAAAGCAGAAAAAGGCTTTAAGAAGCTGATTCATGTTTTCGAATTTATCGGTTTGGTCATTATCGCCATCGCAACCATCTATGCCGGCGGTCACGAAGCCTACCGAATGGCGCATAATCACACTGTGACCTTGGGCGATCTGCTGTTACTTTTCCTATATCTAGAAGTCCTTGCCATGGTCGCGATCTATCTGGATTCAGGAAAACTGCCGATCCGCTTACCGCTGTACATTGCGATAGTCGCCCTGGCCCGTTATCTGATTCTCGATATGAAATCGCTCAGTGAATGGCAGATGCTGGCTGTAGCCGGAACCATTACCCTCATTACCATATCAACGCTGATTTTGCGCTTTGGGAGTTTGAAGTACCCCTACGCCAATAAGCAGAAAGATGATTAAACACTTTTAAATGACAGGATATCTCTATGCAGCCGCTTTATGAGTCCACACTCACCAGCCTTCCTTTGATTGCCAAAGGAAAAGTGCGCGACATTTATGACATTGACGAGAATTACATGCTGATCGTCACTACCGATCGCATTTCAGCGTTTGACGCGATTCTACCGACGCCAATCCCCGGCAAAGGGCGCATCCTGACCGAGACAGCTCAATTCTGGATGAAAAAAACCCAGCACATCGTGCCAAACCAGCTGGTCACAGACAAGAGTCTTGCCGACTATCTGACACCGGAAGAACTGAAGCAACTTGAAGGGCGCGGCATGATCGTTCGCAAACTGAAACCTTTGCCGGTTGAGGCGATTGTTCGCGGTTATCTGGTCGGTTCAGGCTGGAAAGAATACAAAAAGAACCGCACCGTCTGCGGAATCAAACTTCCGAAAGGTTTGAAGAAAGCCGAAAAACTTCCTGAACCGCTATTCACTCCATCCACGAAAGCAGAGCAAGGCGATCACGACGAGAACATCAGCTTTGAACGCCTGAGCGAAATCATGGGCGAAGAGAAATCCAGTAAGGTCAAAGAGCTTGCCTTGAAACTGTATCAGTTCGCTGCCGATTTTGCTTTGGAACGCGGCATCATTATCGCCGATACAAAATTTGAATTCGGCGAAGACGAAGACGGCACCATCTACCTGATCGACGAAGCCTTAACTCCGGACAGCTCGCGCTTCTGGCCGGCAACCAGCTATCAGGTCGGCAGCAACCCGCCTAGTTTCGACAAGCAGTATATTCGCGACTATCTGGAAAGTCTGGATTGGGACAAAAATCCGCAAACCGGACCGGAACTGCCTGACGAGATCGTGGCCAAAACGCTGGAAAAATATCAGGAAGCGCAGGCACGTCTGACGGAAAACTTGTAATGGTGATGGCGAGCCCTGACAACAAAAAAGCCGATCTAAAGATCGGCTTTTTTGTCACAGGAACCGACACCGACGTCGGCAAAACCTTTTTCACCGCCTGTCTGGCGTACAGCCTGAGCCATGCGGGTCATAAGGTTGCGCCGCGCAAACCGATCGCTTCCGGCTGCATCCTACAAACCGACGGCTCCTTACTGAGTGAGGACGCTCTTCAACTGCAATCCGCCGCCGGCAATATCGAACCGCTTGAAAGCATCTGCCCCAACTGTTTCGAACCTCCTATTTCGCCGCATCAGGCGCTATTGCAGGCAGGCAAAACTATCACCACTCGACAACTGGCGCATGCGTGCCAAACACCTTCAGGGCACATTAAACTGGTTGAAGGTGCCGGCGGCTGGTACTCTCCATTAAGCTCGGACGGGCTTAACGCCGATCTGGCCGTCGAATTACAACTTCCGGTTATTTTGGTCGCCGCCAACCGTCTCGGTTGCATCAATCAGATTCTTCTCAGTCAGGAAGCCGTTCTCAATCGAGGCCTTAAGCTGGCTGCGATCGTTATCAATCAAATAGAACCCGGCACAAATTACGCCGCAGATATTGATGACTATGTCCAAGCCCCGCTGGTTTCTTTGCCGCATCAAAAAAGCGGCCAACCGCTGTTTTTAGAGCAATTGGCCGCTTTAGTTAAAGAAGCATGAGACAATTGGACGTTAATCGTCGTCTCTCAAAAGCATTTTATCCGCTTCATCCAAGCTACTGATACTGACGTTCAGATTATGCAAACGTCCGTCCTTGATGGCATAGATAAAACCGTGGACCGACAGTTCCTGGCCGTTTTCCCAGGCCTTTCTAACCGCCGGAACATGACAGATATTGCGCACCTGTTCTTCGACATTAATTTCGCATAGACGGTCGATTCTTTCCGATTCCGGCAACTGATCCAAAGTCTCCTTAGCTCTCTGATAATACTTGCGGATCGGGCGAACCCAATGGTCGATCAAATCCGGATTCCCCGGTTTCAAAGCGGCGGCAACCCCGCCGCAACCATAGTGACCGTTAACGATAATATGCTTTACCTTGAGCACTTCAACCGCATATTGAATGACACTCAAGGCATTCATGTCGCTGGAGTTAATCAAATTCGCGATATTACGATGGACGAAGATCGTTCCCGGGTCCATTTTGACCAGCTCATTCGCCGGAACCCGGCTATCGGAACAACCGATCCACAAATATTCCGGAGTCTGCTGAGCGACCAGACTTTGGAAAAACCCAGGACTTTCCTCATTTACCTGCTGCACCCAGGCTTCATTTCTCTCCAGAAGCTCCTGAATTTTTTGATCGCAGTCACACTTATCGCACATGGCTTTCACTCCTATTTCGCGTCATTCCCGCCCTGACCGGAAAACAGTTTCATAATCAACAACACGGCTAAAACACCAGCTAGAAAGGCTAATAAACCCGCCTGCCACAACACCGCGAATAACTCCCAACTCTGGGCAATCTCAACCTTGTGCCCATTAAGAATTTCACTCAATACCAGCGAATCAATTTGACCGGACAGGGCATAAAGCAATATCAGCATTAAGGCAACAATAATCAGGCACATTGAGTGCTCCTTATGAAATATTTAGAGAGATGCAGATACAAAAAAGGCCCGTAATTGCTTACGAGCGCATTTTTGAGCGGTGCTATAGCCAAGTTTGTTAAAAATCGTGATCACCCATAGACAATCATCTTTCTCTAATATTCGCTATTACACACTGAAGCATTGAAATGGTCAAGGACACGAGCGACTTAACCGACGTCTTAACAAAAATTACCGCACCCTCTTTAAAACCAGGTGTTGGTAACGCGCTTTTCCTTGGGCTTGTGCTCACTACCGAGTTTATAGGCCGCCTTGAGAGCTTTGGCTATTTGCGGACTCGTGTCCAAATCAATTTGATGAGCTTCGGCGATTTCCTGTAGATAAGCATCGGGACCAACCTCCTGATAAAGCTCCAGGAATCTATCGACTCTCATTGGAAGATTCGATATCGCCGATTGAATGCGGGATTGAAAATGAATGACTTCAATCTCGCTTGATTCCAACATCTCGAATTTATAAGAGATAACATCCAAATCATTCAGTTTCGCGATTCTATGAGGAAGTTGTTCCAAAAACAGATCGATATCGTCAACAACAGGAGGTAAAACTATTTCGGACTCATAGCAAAAAGTTTCACCACGAAAATCGAAAATCGAACGAACCGTTATTAAGGATTTCATAGAATTAGCCATAACCACCCCAAATCAATGCGTCAGCTTCATAAAGACTTGCGGCAATTGCTCAGGCAATTTATCAACATGATCGATGACCGTGTACTGGTTGCCGAATACATCTGCCACATACTCATCCGCTTTTGGATCGACCGTGATGCAGTAAGAATAAATACCTTTACTCTGTAGCTCTTCGACCGCCTTGTGCGTATCCTGAATCAAGGTTTGCGGATCTTTGGCATCAATATCTGCCGGCTCACCATCCGTCAACACCAACATCAGCTTTTTCTCCGCCTGCTGGCCTTCAAGATAGTGTGCCGCATGACGCATTGCCGCCCCCATACGAGTTGAGTAAGAGGCTTCCATCGCGGCAATACGTGCTTTGACTTCGTCGGTGTAACCTTCCGAATAACCTTTAATATGCTGATAACGCACTTCATGGCGGGTATCGGAACAGAAACCGGCAATCGCAAACTTATCGCCCAACTGTTCAACCGTCCAGGCGGTAATTGCCAGGGCTTCTTCGGAAAGCTCCAACAATGTCTGACCGGTTTGTTCGTTGCGCTCATTCAAGGATTGCGACGTATCCACCAACAGCATCACGGCGATATTACGGCTATCGGTCGTATGGCTATAGTTGATACGCGGATCAGGCGCCTGTCCGCTCTTGAAGTCGATCACCGAACGCAACGCGATATCCAGATCCAGCTCTTCGCCTTCCTCCTGGAAGCGAATACGCTTTTTATTCTGCGGCTTCAGCATCTCGATCATTTTCTTCAAACGCTTGGCAAGCACGTCGTGTTTTGCCATCAGGCGGTCGATCTTACCGGCATCTCCGGACGGATGCAGACGCTCGTAAACAGTCGTCCAGTCAGGACGATAGCCTTCCGAAATATAATCCCACTCGTCGTAGTGACGCGGCGGCAAACCACCCTCATTTTCGACAATTTTCTCTTCGTTCTCATACTCGTTCGGCATGATCTCATCCGACTCGTCATACTCCTCGTAGTAGAACCAGATATAGCGGTTGTCGTCACGGTAAGAGACTTCGGTATCGTCGAAAAAGACGCCCGGCAAACTGTCCGAAGACTGCTTGCGCGTCTTCACATAGAAATCGATACCCAACTCAGCCATATCCTGAGTGGTTGAACCCTCACCTTTCTCAGCCATGACTTTATGGAAGCGCTCGCGAAACTCTTCCAGCAACGGGTTTTCCGGGTCGAAATTCTCATCCAGCAGCGCACGCGACATACGCGTTGCACGGTAACGCAGACACGACATTTTCTTATCGTCACAAGCACCTTTTTCAGGATATGGATGCAACGACAGGAACAGTTTTTTCAGCCCTGGATAGCGTTGAATTGCTAAATGCTCGACACGACAGTCTTCAAACATCGAGATAAACAGCTGCATATGCGGTGCGAAGTTATCCGCCATCAGCTGAGACGACCAGGTTTTGTGCGCCATCATATGCGCTAAAGTCGCGCGGTAACGGTCTATACCCGATACGCCATTCTCTTCATCATACACATCCGGGATGGCAATCAGCTCGTCATCAAGATAAGGAACCGGTTTGCGTAGCTGGTCAAATGCGGTCGCAAATGTCTGGAACGGCAGGTCGCAATCCCACATACATTCCTTAAGCATATCCATGTGACGTTCGACATCCTTAAAGGTTGTCCCTTTGCGCTCGCGGGTGATAATGCTCTTGGCATCGTGCGATTCCAGCTTAAAGTAGGCGATCTGCTCGTCCGGCGCATTCAGATAGTTGCGTGCGCCGTAATCGATAAAGTTACGAATACCGTTCAGGCACAACTTAGAAATCAGTTGCGGCATAGACTCCAACAGAGCAACCATCCCCGGGCTCTCATACAAAGAGTGGTGTCCGTGGATAACCGTCTGCGTTTTTTCGACATATTCGTCAATAATTTGCAGATAAAACTCTAAATCTTCGATTCGATCGATACGACGGCACACATGCCCTAGCGTCGACAAAAATGGAATCAAAGCTTTTTTATTTGGACTACGCGCCATCAGATAGCTGTAGTCAGCAATCATTTTATTGGTGCCCTTTCCGAAGTGCGAAGCAATATCCGGCATCACTTCCATGTACACCAATACCGGCTCAACACCCTGACCGATTTTACACAGGAAGTTCGCACCGTCTAAATAAGCCTCAACCCCTTCAGGTGACAACTTGGACACCGCATATCCCAGCAACTCAGGAAACAGCTCGACCGCTTTTGGAAACTTACAGGTAAACTTTTCCTGATATTCAGCAAATAACTCTTCATTCATACTTAAACGTTCTCATTCGTTTAATTGAAAAATAAACTCTTACAAAAAGAGCAATCATCTATTTGAGAATGTCGATTTTGGATGCTGTGCAAAGCAGGTTGAGGGAATGTACAAATCGTACATAACCGAAACCAATACCGCACAGCGCCAAAGGCGACAGAGCTCAAATGATGATTTAGCCGAAGATCATCGAGATTGCGTTGTCTAGAGTTTCGCGAATGTCTGCATCGTCGGTAATCGGACGAACCAGCGCCATCTTACAGGCTTCAACCGGTGAGATACCTTTGTTGATCAGAGTTGCTGCATAAACCATAAGACGAGTAGAAATACCTTCATCCAGACCGTGACCTTTCAGATTACGCGCAGTTTCACCGATTTGAACCAACTTCTTAGCCGTCGCTTCGTCAACACCACCCTCTTTTTGCAGGATGTGTGCTTCGGTTTCCGCATCGGCATAATCAAAGTCCAGTGCACAGAAACGCTGTTTGGTTGATTGCTTAAGGTCTTTCATTAGCGACTGATAACCCGGGTTATAAGAGATAACCAGCTGGAAATCAGGATGCGCTTTAATTAGTTCACCTTTTTTATCCAGAGAAAGTTCACGACGATGGTCAGTTAGCGCGTGGATAACCACCATCGTATCTTGACGCGCCTCAACGATCTCATCCAGATAGCAGATAGCACCGTAACGAGCGGCCATGGTTAAAGGACCATCAACCCAACGAGTTCCGTTGGCATCCAGCAGGTAACGACCGACTAGGTCGGAAGCGGTGATATCTTCATTACAGGAAACCGTGATAATCGGCTTACCCAGTTTCCATGCCATATGTTCGACAAAACGTGATTTACCACAACCGGTCGGCCCTTTTACCATGACTGGCAGGCGAGCGTCGTAAGCCGCTTCATACAGTTCAATCTCGTTAGATTGCGCGTCGTAGAAAGGTTCGTTGTCAATTTTGTATTGTGAAATATCCATCTTGAGTTCCCCGAAAACTATTAGATAAAAACTGAAAGACTGCACCTAAAACGGCGCAAGCGAAAGAAAAAGTAAATTAAATTTAAGCCCTTACAAAGAGAGTTTCTCAAAAATTCTCTTCCTTACCATGGAAAAGGCTCAAATCGAATGTGCTTTAATCGTAAAAACAATAGAAAAATTTAAAAAAAACCCTGCCACAGGAGCAGGGTTTTTTATCGGTTCACATAAACAAGTGTTTATACACTCAGTTATTTGTGAACGCCTAACTTCTCACGCCACTCTGGGAATAGCTTGTCAGCATCACCAGGGAATGATTCGAATGCGCGAGCGAATTCTGGGTGCTCTTTCGCGTATTCGATTGGGTCTGCACCTGTCTTCCAGCAGTCATAAGCCTGGCCTAGAGAGATACCACCGGCAGCTGGGCTGTCGATGTGACCGAATGAACCACCACCACAAGTGTTGATGACGTTACCGTGACCTAGGTTCTCGAAGAAACCTGGTAGGCGAAGCGCGTTCATACCACCAGAGATGATCGGAGTAGTCGGCTTCATGCCGTACCACTTCTGATAGAAGTAAGGCCCTTGACACTCGTCACGCTCAAGCATGTAAGCTAGTACGCGCTCGTCATTGTGACCTTCCATTTTACCGTAACCCATAGTACCAGTGTGAATACCTGAAGCACCCATTAGACGAGCTAACTTCATGTAACATAAAGGATCCATACCCATTGGTGACTTATAAGAAGTAACCGCACCGTGACCTGCACGGTGGAAGTGTAGGTAGGTATCTGGGAATGCACGACGTGAAGTAGTCACACCAGCTGGACCAGTTACGAAACCGTCAACCAGGAATGCAACGTGCTTTTCGTTACCGTATTTAGCGAATTCGCCAAGAACGTATTCACCACGCTTGATCATTTCTTCGTGGAAGTCTGCAGTTACGTTAGCAGAGAATAGTTTCGCTTGACCAGTCGCTTGTTGAGCGCGATCCATTGCTTCTGCAACCTTAGGAATAACAACTTCCATTGGGCAGAAAGGCTGGTTAGCTTGTGGCTCATCGTTCTTGATGAAATCACCACCCAACCAGAAGTCATAACATGCTTTCGCGAATGGCTCAGGACGTAGACCTAGTTTAGGCTTGATGATCGTACCGGCGATGTAACCACCGTCAACTTCTGGACGACCTAGGATTTTCCACAGGTCAGAGATGTCAGTCGCTGGACCGTCGAATTTCTTAACCATTTGCTCTGGAACCAAGAAGTCCAACATACGTAGACCTTCGTGGTCACCCATACCTTGGTTGTTACCCAGAATCAAAGACCACATGTGAGAAACGTTGTAGTGACCATCAATTAGGTTAGGATCGAATAGATCCACCGGGTAAGCGATCTTCATCAGACCACCTTTCTCACCGAAAGCAGCTTCGTCGATCTCATAAACTAGAGCGTCAACACCACGAGTGAAGTCATCAGTAGTAGAAACTTCAACGTTAGTACCAGTTGAAGATTCAGCAGCAACGTGAGCCGCTACTTCTAGGAAACCGTAACCAGCAGCTGGTTTTAGACGGTATGCAACAAGAAGGTGGTTACCATTTGCAACCAAGTTCTCTTCAGATAGAGTTAAGTCAGCGTAACGATTCGACTGATCCATTTTTCTTACCTCAAATTGTAGGGATGTCTGAGCTTATTCGCCCGAGATGAACATCCTTTATTTTTGTTAAATCAAATAATTATGATCTAACCCCGAAACTTGAGAGGTCATTATAAAGAGAGCATGGATTTATTCCAATCAATAATTTTGATCTAATCCATTGCTTTAGAGCTATACAAAATCAGATAACATATCGATTAGTTTCGATACTGAAAAGAAATCGAATTGAAACTTGATTTTAGTCAAGTTTTTGAAAGGCTTTCTTGCTGAGCTTCTCCCCTTCAGTGCGTAACAGCTCAATTAATTTTTCTGCGGCAATCGACAAAACCTTGCCTTTTGAGTGCACTAGATACCAGTGGCGATTGATCGGAAAACCTTCCACATCGAGAATACTGATTTCGCCTTGATTGATTTCATTCATCAGGGTCGGCACGGATGCGACGGTGATTCCCAAATTCTGCAACAAACCGAGACGAATCGCTTCGTTACCGCCGAGCACCATCTTGATATGCGGTTGAAAACCAAACTCTTCAAAGACTTTTTCGATATGGGCGCGAATCCCCGAACCGGTCTCTCGCATCAAAAAAGGTTCGTCTTCGAGATCTTCAATGGTCAGCCTTCTGCCTACCAGCGGATGCTTGCTGTTGGCAACAAATGCCAAAGGATTAATCGCCAGCTGCGAAGATTCGACATTCAAAGCTTCAGGCGGCTGCCCCAGCAGATAGAAATCGTCTTTGTTGTTAGCGATACGATCTAATAAAGTCTCTTTATTTCCAACCCGCATAATCACAGTGACATCCGGATAGGCCTGGGTAAAATCATACACCACCTTCGGTACAAAGTACTGTGCGGTCGAGATCACCGACAACTTGACACTGCCACCGGAGAACCCCTTAATGTGATTGATTTTCTGTTCGGCAAAGGAAAGTTGGTTCAACACTACACTGGCGCAGTCATACAACACTTGACCGGCATCGGTGAGATAAACTTTACGACCGATCTGCTCGAATAGCGGCGTTTCCAGGACGTCGACCAGTTTTTTAACCTGCATCGAGACAGTCGGTTGAGTCAAATGCAGCTCTTCAGCTGCCTTAGAGAAGCTGTGGTGACGCGCAATACTCTCAAATACTTGCAACTGGCGAAGCGTAGCATTACGTGCTAAGAGCGAAATTTTTTCAGGCATAATCGAACAGACTTAGAATAGGAATGCTCTTATTGTACTGCGCCGTTGCCTGGCTGTTAAGCGTAAACAACCGATTAACGGGTATCCGACATCGCCAGTAATTTTTTGATATCCACGGTTTGCAGAAAATCCAGAAAGGCTTGGGAAGGCGGCATTAACGATTTGTCTTTCATACGCGCAACGTACCAGTTACGGATCAGAGGGAACTCCTGCACATCCAGAATCACCAGATGACCGTACTTGACCTCAATACGAATCGCCTGTTTAGGAAGGACGGAGATACCCAAATCCGCCATTACCGCCTGCTTCATTGACTCGGTACTGCCCAGCTCCATATAAGGCTCGATATGCAGATCATGCTCGGCAAACTTTTCTACCACCGAAGAACGGATTCCCGAACCGACCTCACGCATCAGAAAACGTTCGTTGGCAATATCTTCAATCGCGATATTTTTTTGCTTACTTAACCGATGGCTCGGATGCGCCACAACCACCAATTCACTTTCAAAGAACGGAAAAGCGTCCATTTTCAACTCTTCGGGGACGCGTCCCATAATCGATAAATCATATTGGTTGTTCTTAAGCTCATCGATAATTCGCCGGCGGTTGATAACCGTAATCGACGGGCGAACATCCGGAAAACGGTTCAAAAAAGCCTTCAAAATATAAGGCATAAAATACTTGGCAGGAGTCACCACTGCCATGCGCAGTTCCCCTTCAACATTGTTCTGCGCCGACTTGATGGAAACATTCAATTCCTGTAATTCTTCAAGAATTTTTTGACAACTTTGAAACATCTGCTTGCCCGGAGGCGTGAGATAAAGCTTCTTTCCAACCACTTCGATTAGTTTTACATCGTTGTTCTCCTCCAAGCGTTTTACTTGGATCGATACCGCCGGTTGTGACAAATTCAGCTCTTCGGCAGCGCGGGTAAAACTCCCTAAACGGGCCACTGCTTCAAAAATTCGAATCTGTTGCGCGGTAATGTGCAAATTTTGCATAACCCTAATCCTGTTATGGTTATTGAAAATACGGCGCCTAACGCCATTAGCATAAACATTTGTTTATTTTCACTATAACAAAGCGTGCGCGAAAAAAAATTTGCTTTTTCCTAACATAGGCTTCAACGAAATTTGACGGGAAGTTTATTCGGGGAAATTTTCCAAACTCTCTTCAAATTTTTTAGCTAAGAGTATCACAAAACCGTAATGCTAATCGAAAGCGCCGCGGCTTTTATTTTACTCTTAAAAATTTAAACCATGATTAACCGTTAAAGAGGTCAAATATGGCAAAGACGTATAACGCTGGTGTAAAAGAATACCGCGAAACTTATTGGATGCCGGAATATGAGCCGAAAGAATCAGATTTCCTAGCATGTTTTAAAGTAGTTCCACAGGATGGTGTTCCTCGTGAAGAAATCGCTGCTGCGGTAGCTGCAGAATCTTCAACAGGTACTTGGACAACTGTTTGGACTGACCTTCTAACTGACCTTGACTACTACAAAGGTCGTGCATACCGCATTGAAGACGTTCCTGGTGACGACTCTGCGTTCTACGCTTTCATCGCTTACCCGATCGACCTTTTTGAAGAAGGTTCAATCGTATCGGTAATGACTTCTTTGGTTGGTAACGTTTTCGGATTTAAAGCGCTTCGCTCTATCCGTCTTGAAGATATCCGTTTCCCACTAGCTTACGTTATGACTTGTGGTGGGCCTCCACACGGTATCCAGGTTGAACGTGACAAAATGGATAAGTACGGCCGTCCGATGTTGGGTTGTACTATCAAACCGAAACTTGGTCTATCTGCTAAAAACTACGGTCGTGCAGTTTATGAGTGTCTTCGTGGTGGTCTTGACTTCACGAAAGATGATGAGAACGTCACTTCTCAGCCATTCATGCGCTGGAGAGACCGTTTCCTATTCTGTCAGGATGCAATTCTGAAAGCAGAAGCGGAGACGGGTGAGCGTAAAGGTCACTACCTGAACGTTACTGCCGGTACACCTGAAGAGATGTACGAGCGTGCGGAATTCGCGAAAGAGATCGGTACTCCGATCATCATGCACGACTTCCTGACTGGTGGTCTGACTGCGAACACAGGTCTTGCAAACTACTGCCGTAAGAACGGTCTGTTGTTGCACATCCACCGCGCGATGCACGGTGTAATCGACCGTAACCCACTACACGGTATCCACTTCCGCGTACTTTCAAAAGTACTTCGTTTGTCAGGTGGTGACCACCTTCACTCAGGTACGGTTGTCGGTAAGCTTGAAGGTGACCGTGAAGCGACTCTAGGTTGGATCGACATCATGCGTGATTCATTCATCCCTGAAGACCGTTCACGCGGAATCATGTTCGACCAAGACTTCGGTGCAATGCCTGGTGTAATCCCGGTTGCTTCCGGTGGTATCCACGTATGGCACATGCCGGCACTGGTTACTATCTTCGGTGACGACTCTGTTCTTCAGTTCGGTGGTGGTACTCTAGGTCACCCATGGGGTAACGCAGCGGGTGCAGCAGCTAACCGTGTTGCTCTTGAAGCGTGTGTTCAAGCTCGTAACGAAGGTCGCGAAGTTGAGAAAGAAGGTAAAGACATCCTTACTAACGCAGCTAAGTCTAGCCCAGAGCTTAAGATCGCAATGGAAACTTGGAAAGAAATCAAGTTCGAATTCGATACTGTTGACAAACTAGACGTATCTCACAAGTAATCGGAATTTAGGAGAAATATAAATGAGTATTCAAGATTATCCATCACGTATTTCTGATCCTATGTCACGTAAGGCAGAGACTTTCTCTTACCTTCCAAAAATGGACGACGATCAGATCAAAGCACAAGTTCAATACATCATCAACAAAGGTTGGAACCCTGCGATTGAACACTCAGAACCTGAGCGTGCAACTGACTACTTCTGGTACATGTGGAAACTTCCAATGTTCGGTGAAACTGATGTGAATGTTGTTCTTGAAGAGATCAACAACTGTATCGCAGCCAACCCAAACAACCACGTTCGTTTGATTGGTTACGATAACTTCTCTCAGTCTCAAGGTGCGAACATGCTAATCAAGCGTGGCGACATCTAATTTAAAAATGGTTTCTAAGGTTCGCCAGTAACCCCGGAGCTTTGTTGGGCGCTGCTCGGAATCCTCATGTACCTTTTGTACACTCCGGTTCCTGTGCTGCGTCCGCCTCGCACCAGAATCACAGGCAAACCTGATCATTCCATTTTGGAACGGATCAAAGTGGAAACCGGCAATTAAATTAGAAAACGATTGAAAATCGTCTTACTTCGGTAGGGCGTCGATACGGGAAAGACCAGGAGTCGGTTCCGTATCGCATAAGAATCCGGGTTGGAGATGCGATGATGTCATATTCTCCAACCTCTACCCTCTTTGCCCTTCAGGTACTTACCTCCCTGCCGGGCAAAGGAGCCAGCCGTCCCCGAAACCGGCTGGCTTTTTCTATCTTTTACATGTGTTCATTGGTTGAACAGTGAGTACATATAAAAGTTTGAAGACGGAGAAGCAAACATGTCAGAAATCAATGCACTTGACCCTCAACAATACGTTATTAAAGAAGAGCCGTACTACTGCCCGGTTGGCGATGAAGTTGAGCTATTCGAATCCGCATATGCTTCACGTATGCCGATGATGCTTAAAGGTCCGACTGGTTGTGGTAAATCACGTTTCGTTGAATATATGGCTCACAAACTTGGCAAGCCGTTAATCACCGTTGCCTGTAACGAAGATATGACCGCTTCCGACCTGGTCGGCCGTTTCCTGATCGACCCGCAGGGAACCAAATGGCAGGATGGTCCACTGACCGTTGCGGCACGTATCGGTGCGATCTGCTATCTGGATGAGGTAGTTGAAGCTCGTCAGGATACCACGGTCGTAATCCACCCGCTAACCGACCACCGTCGCGTACTTCCACTGGACAAAAAAGGGGAATTGGTTGAAGCGCATCCTGACTTCCAGCTGGTTATCTCTTACAACCCTGGTTATCAGTCGATGATGAAAGACCTGAAACAATCGACCAAACAACGTTTCGGTGGTTTCAGCTTTGATTATCCGGCGGAAAAAGTAGAAGCGGAGATCGTTTCAAAAGAAGCTGGCATCGAACTTTCGGTTGCAGAAAAACTGGTACAGATCGCTCAGCGTTCGCGTAACCTGAAAGGTCACGGTCTGGACGAAGGTATGTCTACCCGTCTGTTGGTTTACGCTGGACAGTTGATTGCCAAGGGTGTTTCGCCAAATAAAGCGTGTCGCATGGCGCTAATCACTCCATTGACCGACGATCTGGATATTTTGGATACGCTAATGACAACCGTAGAGACGTTCTTTGAAGAGTAACTAAATACTGCTTTCAAAAGAAACTCTGTATGAGTTAGTCAACGGCGCCCTCTGCTGACAAAGCATGGCGCCGTTTTAGAATCGGGCCATCCGATTCTCATCCAAATCCACAAAAAATGAGATTGCGATTATGAGTTCAGATATCGAAGAAATCAAACAATCCATATTGGAAAGCATTCCGGAATTGGCAGACCGCCTGGATTCAATGATTCATGAGGCTTCGCACCACATGAACGAAGCGGCGCGTCACACTTGGCTGGAGAACGCAAAGGGTATCGCCTATCTTGGTAAGGGTAAACAGATCGTTGTCGCTTATCTGGAATCCATTCCGGAGGTCGTTCATCAGGTTGAAGACGAAATTCTCGACGATATTCACGAAACGGTGATGAAACTGTCGTCGGTGACGTCCGGTGAAGTGGTCTCCCTGTTGTTGAGCTCGCTACCGCTTGCCGCCGAACGTACCGGTGATATCGACCTGTTGCGTCAATATCTGCAACTGATCTATCAGATCGGTTCCAAGTCGCCACGCGGCTTGCGCCCGATGTTGAACAACATCGACGAAATTCTATCCAAGCTGACGGTTTCCGGCCTGCGTCGCTGGGCGATGTGGGGTGTGCAGGCGCACGCCCGTAAGTTCGAAGCGCAGATGAAGTACTTCGCGCTGGAATCGGAAGACTCCAAAGCGGTATTCCAGCAGCAGCGTAAAGGGACCCTGTTTATCGACAACCACCGTTCGATCAACTTCTACCTACGCGCTTTCTGGGGTCGCGACTTCTTTATCCGCCCTGCCGCGGCGGATTTCGAAGACTTTAAACCTTTCTTCGAAAAGAACGCCATGCACCTACCGGACGCTTTGAACGACATGGGCGATGTCAAAGGGACCGATGTCTATCGCGCCATGGCCGCGCACATGGCCGCACACTTGATGTACACCACTCAAGCCGTGACCATGGAACAGTTGAACCCGCAGCAGATGTTCTTTATCGAACTGATGGAGGATGCGCGCGTTGAATACAAAGCGATTCAGGACTTCCCGGGGTTACGCAAACTATGGCGTAAAGTCGTCCGCGAATCTCAAGAAGCCAAAAAACTGGATGCCTCTTCAACAGCAGCGCGTTTGGAAAACCTGGCATTGAAACTCATGGATCCTGAGCATCCGTTCGAAGACGAAAAGCTGCAGGTAGTGGTTGATCGCTTCTATGAACAGATCGAAGAGAATCAGGACAATGAAATGTGGTCCTGGAAGATGGGTGTCTTGTTATACAACGTACTGAATCAATCACTGCAACGTTGGCAGTCTCTGACTGAAATCAGTAAACAGCGCTTCGGCTATCGTGATGATAACCGCCTGATCTGGCAGTCGGATGAGTGGGAAGAGATTCCAGGCGGCGGTGATGCTTACAAGGAAACCGTTCGCAAGCACGTATCACTGATGGAAATGATCAACGAGATCGATTCCGAGCTGGTGGATGTTGACCACGATGAAGTCTGGGTACTTGGTTCGGAACTGTATCCGTACGAAGACAACGGCGTCTCATGGAACGAAATGGAAGGAATCGAACCGATTTCAGATCCGTTCCACTATGACGAATGGGACTACCGTGTACAGCTGCACCGCCCGAACTGGACCACGCTTTACGAGCACCGTGCCAGAAAAGGCGATCCGGGGATTTACGACCGCATTCTGGACGAGAACAAACAGATTGCACACCGAATCAAACAGATTGTCGATAAACTGCAATCGGTCGGTCTGCAACGTATGCGCCGCCTGGAAGACGGAGACGAACTGGATCTGAACGCCTGTGTCGAAGCGATTACCGCGCTGCGCATGGGGCAGGAACCCGACCCGCGCATCACCATGAAAAATGTGATCCGCACCCGCGAAGTTTCGGTGGTCATTCTTCTGGACATGTCGGAATCGACTAACGAGATCGTGCCCGGCTCGGATAAAACGATCCTGCAGGTGACTCAGGAAGCGGCGATTCTGGTATCGCATGCCATTAACGGTATCGGTGACCAGTTTGCGGTACACGGTTTCTCGTCTGACGGTCGCCACGATGTCCAGTATACTCGTTTCAAGCAGTTCGACGAGCCGTTTGATCCGGACGTACACGCCAAACTGGCAGGCATGAAAGGCGGGCTTTCGACGCGTATGGGAGCGGCGATGCGCCACGCAGGTAAATATCTGGATAAGCAGTCATCGAAGCAGAAACTACTGCTGGTGATTACCGATGGAGAACCTGCAGATATCGACGAAAAAGACGGACAGTATCTGAAACAAGATGCCAAGAAAGCCGTAGAGGAACTTCAGACCAAAGGTATCTACAGCTACTGCTTGACGATCGACCAGTATGCCGATAAATATGTACAGAATATTTTCGGAGCCAACCGCTTCGCGATTGTCGATAATGTCATGCGCCTGCCGGAGAAACTTCCGACGCTGTTTGCCAACTTAACCACTTAATCCGGTAAACACTACGTAGTCAAACAATGGGGCTGTACAGCCCCGTTTTTGTCTCCGAATTTGATTTTATGAGGTAAGAACAATTATGAATTTGGAACAATTTACAAATGCTCTCGACGCAATGAGCGATGAAGATTTACAACTGATTTTGGATGACGCCGATAAAGGTCTCATTGTCGTACGTGACGAGACTCTGGGTGTCGGTGCCAGCGATCAGGCATATGTGATCTACGAATTGGGCGAAGATAAATTCGCCAGTGTTGCCGATTTGCGCAACAACCTATCTGCACAAGCCGAAACGATGCTGAAAGAGTACTATCAGTTCAATCCTCTGAGCAAAGAGTTCTTCAATAAAGAAGTGCAAAAACTATTCAACGAGCATGGTGAACTGTCGTTTATTTCGACACCGAAAAAACCGGCCAGCAAAGCCATCTTCGTCGAAAACGAACAGGTACTTTGTCTGGATGAAGATGAGCCGCGCTTTAAATACGCTTTTAAACTGGAACTGGACGACTCTTACGCTCAACCGCAAGCGCAGTTGAATAAAGTAAAAAACTGGATTCAGAGTGGTAGCGCTTATCAGGACTACATCAGTGTCAATGTGTGCCGCTTTAGCGCGATTGAATAAGAGCATCGATTCACATCAACTCCTAGATTTTCCGGTCCTAAAACTGGACCGGTATTTATTTCCTGTCCTTTTCTAAAAGAGCTAGAGCTTCATCAAAATCGAAATTTTGTATCGCTGTCTCTACCTGCCGATAGGCATGACTACCAAGGGCCTGTTTGATTATGCCTCGGTTTTGCTCCCAAAGATCAAGCACACTACCTTCCATTTTCTGCAATTGATCCTTCAACGTCTGCCGTAGCTCATTCCACAGAACTTCGTCCACCGGTAAATGGGAAACATCCGTTTTTTCAGCCTGCGCCTGTTGAGATTGATAGGCTTCGATAAACGGTGCGGATCGATTCCATAGCACCGTGTGCAAAGCGGAAAACTGTTGCAGAGCACCGGTAAACTCCTGCCATACTTCTCCCTCGGAATAATGCAGGTCGGGACCCGGTTGAATTTCCGCAAACTGCTTTTCCAGCTTGGCGCACATCGCAGACAGCGATTGATAACCGACACTGGCAGCCAACCCCTTCAAAGTGTGCAGGTAGCGTCCCAACTCCGGCCACTGGCTATGCACCAGCAATACTTGCAGCTTCTCCGGCGCATCTTTATAGCGGTTTAAAAAGTCAAACAGCATACTTTCAAAAAAGCCCGGTCTGCTCTTCAGCAAAGCCTTGGCGGACTGCAAATCAATCCCCTGCATCTCCGGCAGAGGAAAAATTCTTTCAACTTCGGAGACAGAGAAATCCTTTTCAGTTTTAACTAATTCCCTCGCGCCGAACAGTTCCATCAGAACCGCAAAGAATTTCGCCGGAATAATCGGTTTGGAAAGATGATCATCCATCCCCGCAGCAAAACAACGATCTACCTCTTCCTTGAAGGCATGCGCCGTCATAGCCAGGATCGGCAAGCGCGCAAATTGCGGATGACGACGAATCTCCTTAGTCGCTTCAATCCCATCCATTACCGGCATCTGAATATCCATCAGAACGGCATCAAACAGATGATTTCCTTTCAGTAGAAGATAAAGCGCCTGCTCACCGTTATTCGCGACCGTAACCCTCGCCCCGGTCTGCAGTAACATCTCTTGGGCAATCTGTTGATTCAGCACATTATCTTCGACCACCAGCAGATGTCTTCCGCTTAAGTCAGGAATGACGATTGAGTTATCTGCCTGGGTCTTGCGTGGATAGTAATCGCTTTTGTTTTCAAAAAGTCGCTGCAAATGGCTTGGCAAAATCGGTTTGTGCAGACAATAACGAATGTCGTTGCGCTCGGCAAGACTTTGCAACTTACTCCAATCATAGAAGGAATTCAGCACCACCTTCGACCCCAGTTCCGGATGAGCCCTGCGCATTGCCTGAATCAACTCGATCCCGTCCGTGTCCGGCATAATCCAATCAACAAACATCCAGTCAGGCGCAAGACCTTCTTTCAGGGCATCCAGAACTTCATCCGCCGTCGAGAATAAACGCACATCCATTCCAAAGCTTTCCAACTGAAACTGCATCTGCTGCAAGGCCATGTCCGTATCGTCAACCACCCATGCGATCTGTCTTAATTGCAGAGTTTCCGACCTGGGCAGGGAATGAACCGGAGAAAACGGAATGCTTAAGGTAAAGACGCTGCCGCGATTTAGGCTGCTGGCTACCGTAATATCCCCGTCCATCTCGCGCGCAAGATTGCGCGAAATAGCCAACCCCAATCCGGTGCCGCCATGTTTGCGGGTAGTCGAGGCATCGGCTTGCGTGAAAACCTCAAACAGGCGATTGAGCTGCGACTCTTCCATCCCCGGCCCGGTATCTTCAACGTGGAATGCCACTAACCAGCGATTGTTTTTACTGCTGACAAGCTTAACTTCCAGCAAGACATAACCCCGCTCGATGAACTTAATCGCATTCCCAAGCAGATTGATCAACACCTGCCCGATCCGCACCGGATCTCCGTACAATGGCGGCTGCACATTCGAGTGCAAGGAGGAGTCAATATAGACAAAGAGCTCCAGCTGCTTCTGCTCAGCCTGAGTCTGTACCGCAATAAGGCTGTCCTCTATCAAATCTTCGATTTTTAAAGGTATGCGCTCGAGCAGTAACTTGCCTGACTCGATTTTCGAGAAATCAAGAATATCGTTGACCAGCCCCAACAGGCTGTTGGCAGAACGGTTGATTTTATTAACATAATCACGCTGCTGATAGTTTAAATGTGTATTTAGCGCCAAATGCGACAAGCCTAGAATCGCATTCATCGGCGTTCTGATTTCATGACTCATATTCGCCAGGAATTCCGATTTCAATGCCGTTGCCGATTCTGCCTGTACTTTTGCCTCCTCAAGGCTTTGCACCAGTCCATGTTGCTTCTCGGCTTGGCGCATCCCTGCAATCATGACCCCGCAGGTAGCATGGAATGGCTCTAAGAAGTTGGCTAACTCTTCGGTATATTCATCCTTCCGGTTGGCAATTCCGTAAACGCCGACCAGTTCTTTGCCGAGAAAGATCGGAATTCCCATATAGCGTTGTAATTCGGGGTGTCCTGGCGGAGTATGTCCGCCGCGAGGATCATTTGCCACATCGTTGCTGATAATCCGTTGCTCTTCGTACATTACCCGTCCGATCATGGTCTCTGCGCTGCACAGCAACATATCCTGCGATTTCAATTTTTCAAACAAGGTACGGGATTCATCATTCCAAGAGATATTCGTCAAGGCGTGCAACTTCAAACACCGCTTGCCGCCATCCTGATGAATCACCTCGCCGATAAAACCGTATTCACTGCTGGAGATATCCAACAAAGAACGTAATAAACTATCCCAGATAGCGGCATTATCGCGAGTATTGACAACAAAATCTTGCATCGTCTGCCTCAGGGCGGTCAATAACTTATTGCGCGCTTCTATCGCCAAGCGCTCTTTTTCCCTCTCGCTCAGATCGGTTAAAACCCCGATGAAGCTGGTTTTATTGTCAAGATCAATTCGACTGATCGCCAAATGCATCGGGAAGTGTTTACCTCGTTTGGTTACCCCGATCACTTCTCGCCCCGTTCCGATAATCCGGTTTTCGCCGGTTGCCAGCTGACGGCGAATAAAACCATCGTGCTCGAGTGCGTCCTTCTCCTGCATCAGAATTTTGACGTTCTGTCCCAGCAACTCTTTTTCGCCAAAGCCAAACATCTGTAGAGCCTTATTATTAACCCGGTTGATCATTCCCTGGCTATCAATCTGAATAATACCGGAGGCGGCATTATCGAGAATCGCCTGATTCTGCTGCAGAGGCATCAAGGCATCAAAACGGATTCGATAAATGACTTTACGAACTATTAACAGAAAAAGAATGATAATCGCCAGGCCGGCCATGAATATCAACAGGTCATTGCGCTGGTATAAGTGGTACTGCTTCATCGAGTGATCGTAAAACAGTTTGATCGTCTCGTTACTTTCCTCAAGCAAAGGCAAAGCGACACTGGTTCGGAATGGAAGCTTAGTCGCGACCGACACCTCATTAAGCAGAATTTTATAGGTGTAGCCGGTATCGACACGTTCAAAATGGTTGATCAACGAGCTGAGGGAATTTCTGACTTCCGGTAAAAGATCCGCTTCGTAGGCATCAAACATCTGCTTAAGAATTCGATGTTCCGACTGCAACTCTCTATTTGCCAGCTGCAATACCGGCAGAACCTTGGAATTATTCGACTCCTGAAAACTGCGAATAATCGAAAGTGTCCGATGCAGCTGGTTATTCCACTTAACCAGATGAGCGATAAATTGCATTTTGACGGTAATGCGCCGTTCATTAATCGGCAGATTAAGAAACAACCTCTCCATACGGCTGATCAAATCATTACGCAGAATATCGCTGTAATAATGCAAACTCTCGATTTCCTGCAAACACAACGCGGTTGCCGCGCAATCCGCAACTCTTTTGCGCTGGTTGGTAAAATCTAAAAAATACCGCTCAAGAACAATCATGTCCGTCGTTTCATAATTGTAGAGATCAAGGCTCTCTAGGAAGGTGTGATAATCGGCATCGGTTTTTGCCTGTACTGCGGATAATTCTTCCAACTGTGCAGAATCGTGGGTGATATAGACAACGGTTGTTCGGGCGTCTTCAAACGAGATCGACTGATTTAAGTCCAACAGAGAACCGACAGTATGATATTTTTGATCAAAGTCATTCTGTTGAATCAACCCTTTTCCGAGAAACCAGATCGCAGCTCCTCCGAGAAGAAGTGTAAGCAGCACCACTAACAGCAAGCCCGATTGAATTTTCTTTTGCGCGTGCTGAGAATAATTCATAGACCGACCTTTAGCGCTAATGAAATTCTTAAGAACGCCAAACGGTTAACCCAGCTTTTCGGCAATAAGACAGACTTCTTCGCCACGGCTTCTAAAGCATTCCACCAAACGCGGATCAAAATGGCTTCCACTACCTTCTTCAATAATTGCCATCGACTTTTCGTGACTGAAGGGTTGCTTATAAGGGCGCTCGGAACGAAGCGCATCATACACGTCAACAATCGCCATCAGGCGACCGCTGAGAGGAATATCATCACCGGCCAATCCACGCGGATAACCATTTCCGGCCCATTTTTCGTGGTGTGTCAACGCTATTTCCTGTGCAACATCCAGAAAACCACCGTAAGACCCCATCTCCCTCGCCGCTGCGGCAAGAATATCAGCCCCGCTCTGAGCGTGCTGCTTCATGATATCGAACTCTTCATCCGTCAATTTTCCCGGTTTGAGCAAGATATGGTCCGGTGTCGTGATTTTACCTATGTCATGCAACGGTGCCGCCTGCACAATCAACTCGCGGCTTTTTTCATCCAGACCAAGATGCGGGTAAGTACGTTCCACCTCTTCGGCAAGGAGCTCGATATAGGATTGCGTACGCTTGATATGGTTGCCGGTATCTTCATCGCGGAATTCAGCAAGAGAAATCATCACATTCAACGTAGCCTGCTGCAGGCGAAAAATATCGGTTAACTTCTCTTGAAGGTTAACTTCAAGCTGTCTTTTCTCGTTGCGCAAACGAAGATGATACTGACTCAGTTCCAGATGGGTTTTAATTCGTGCGAGCAAAACATCCGGATTGATCGGTTTCGGAATAAAATCGTTGGCGCCTTCTTTAAGCGCACGCTGTTCGTCTTCCGGAGCTGTTTTAGAGGTAATGAAGATAATCGGGATATAACGCCAGGCTGGATTACTTTTGATCTTCCGACAGACCTCGTAACCGTCCATCTCCGGCATCATAACATCCAGCAAGATCAAATCGATTTCGCCGCTAGCTCCGAATTTCTCAAGCAGACTGAGAGCTTTCAAACCGTTATTGGCAAGCTTGACGCTATAGTGCTCTTTCAAACATTCGTTAAGCAAGGCTAAATTGTTCGGCGCATCATCAACACAAAGCACCGTCCTGGTAGAGGCTAAAGTTCTGTGTCCCATCGAGTTTTCCCCGCATTTTTACTAAACTTCGAGTTTCATACTAACACAAGAACAAACAACGGCAAGCTCAAATAAAATATCTTAAAAATCTACTATAAACATATGTTATGAAAATAATTTTAAGCATAAAAAAACCCGGCACTAAGGCCGGGTTCTTTAAGCAATAATCTAAGCTGAAAGTAGCTTAGTTTACTTTTTGATCTAGAGATCCGTTAGCGTAACGAGCTTGCATCTCTTCTAGACCAAGAGACTTGATCTTAGAAGCGTGACCCGCACAACCGAATGCTTCGAAACGTGCTTTACAGATTTCCATCATTGCATTTTCAGCAGCGTTGAAGAATTTACGTGGATCGAAGTTAGCTGTGTTTTCAGCCAAGTGCTTACGGATTGCACCAGTAGATGCCATACGAAGGTCAGTATCGATGTTTACTTTACGAACACCGTATTTGATACCTTCAACGATCGCTTCAACAGGAACACCGTAAGTTTGACCCATATCACCACCGTAGTTGTTGATGATTTCTAGCCACTCTTCAGGAACAGAAGAAGAACCGTGCATTACAAGGTGAGTGGTTGGGATACGCTCGTGGATTTTCTTGATCTGGTCGATTTTAAGAACGTCATCAGAAGGCTTAGAAGTGAACTTGTAAGCACCGTGAGAAGTACCAACCGCAACGGCAAGTGCATCAACGTTAGTGTCTTTAACGAACTGAGCCGCTTCTTCAGGATCAGTTAGAAGCATTGAGTGATCCAGCTCTTCATCAGAACCGTGACCGTCTTCTTCACCCATTTTACCAGTCTCAAGAGAACCTAGACACCCTAGCTCACCTTCGACAGAAACACCACCCGCGTGAGCGATTTTAACAACTTCAGCAGTGATGCCTGAGTTGTACTCGTATGAAGCAGGAGTCTTCATGTCAGCTTCAAGAGAACCGTCCATCATGACAGAAGTGAAGCCAGATTGGATAGCGCGCAAACAAACACCTACATCTGAACCGTGGTCTTGGTGCATAACAACAGGAATGTGTGGGAACATTTCAGTCGCAGCTTCGATCATGTGACGTAGCATTGGCTCACCCGCGTACTTACGCGCACCGGCAGAACCTTGCAGGATTACCGGAGAGTCACAAGCATCCGCAGCGCGCATGATTGCACGTACTTGTTCCATGTTGTTTACGTTAAACGCAGGCATACCAAAGCTGTGTTCTGCCGCGTAGTCCATTAATTCACGAAGTGTAATCATCGCCATAGCGAGACTCCTCTATTGGTTTTCAAAAAATAATTTTTACTATTTTACCAGTGTTTAAACAACACACCAAATAGTAATCGGCCGGGATTATCCCCCGGCCTTAAGGTAAAAAACTTATGGAATCTTAACGATTTCCAAACAATTTGTACCGCCCATAGCACCGCGAGATTCGCCGTGAGTCAGGATAACTAGATCTCCGGCGTTGGCAATACCGAAAGATTTCACTTTCTTTAAAATCTCTTGTTTTGCTTCCGCATCGGTTAAACCGTCGTATTCCAATGTTGAAGGGTAAACACCGCGATACAAAGTCACTTTACGGCGAGTTTGCAAATGCGGAGTCATGGCCACAATCGGCTTGCCGGAAGAAATACGCGACATCAATAACGCCGTATTTCCGGATTCAGTCACAGCAATAATACATTTAACACTGAAGTGGTTTGCTGCATACATTGCCGCCATGGCAACTGTCTCGTCAACCGCAGTGAAATTTTCGTCGATACGGTGCGTAGACATACGGGCAGAACGCTGTTTCTCAGCTTCTTGACAGATACGCCCCATGGTTTCGATAACCAAACTCGGTGAACGACCGGTAGCCGTTTCACCGGAAAGCATTACCGCATCGGTACCATCCATAACCGCGTTGGCAACGTCAAAGACTTCAGCACGGGTCGGAATCGCATTTTCGATCATTGTTTCCATCATCTGCGTCGCCGTGATAGTAACACGGTTCAGCTGACGGGCACGTTTGATCATTTTCTTTTGCAATGCAGGCAGCTGAGCATCGCCGACTTCAACACCCAAGTCTCCACGAGCGATCATAATGACATCGGAAGCCAGAATAATACCGTCCAGAGTAGTATCGTTGGCAACCGCTTCAGCACGCTCAACTTTAGAAACGATCGAGCAATTCAGGCCGGCTTTTTGCGCCAAAGAACGGCAATATTCGACATCTTCCGCAGAACGAGGGAAAGACAGTGCCAGATAATCCGCCTGAATGTCGGCTGCAGTAATAATATCTTCCTTGTCCTTGTCGGTCAGTGCCGCAGCAGAAAGACCGCCGCCCATCAAGTTGATCCCTTTGTTGTTCGACAAAGTCCCACCAACGATGGTCGTGGTGTTTACGCGCTCACCTTCAACATTGTCTACTTCAAATACCAGACGGCCGTCATCCAGCAGCAGTTTATCGCCGGTTTTTACGTCGTATGGAAGGTTTTTATAAGTCAGACCGACTTCATGTTGGTTACCGTCGTTATTACCGACATTGTTATCGAACGCAAATTTATCACCCGGATTCAAAAAGATTTTGTCTTCGGCAAAGCGGGCGATACGAATTTTTGGCCCTTGTAAATCGACCAATACCCCCACTTCGTGGTTGTATTTTTCCGCCAAATCTCGGACACGTTGAGCACGGGCTTTGTGCTCTTCAGGGCTACCGTGCGACATATTGATACGTACAACGTCGACGCCAGCCTTAATCATTCTTTCCAATTCGCCTTCGCGATCTGTAGCCGGCCCTAGAGTTGCCACAATTTTTGTTCTTCTTAAACCATTTGTAGGCATGTAAAGGAGTTCCTTCTTAAATTACGCTTGTTTGCCCAAAGATGTCTCGCAAAATAAACGCATCGCCGCTTCTTCTTTACGAAACCGCAGCCAGTATAGGCTGGGATTGCGATATGTTTACTTACCGAGTCACCCTTTAGGAGATTAAACTTAACAAGCAAAAGTGACAAAAAGATGAAAACCGAAGCTCTTTTAACAGAACTTCGGTTCAGTTCAGGAAAATTACTTCGCAGCCGCTTCTTCAAGCATTGCAACTGCTGGTAGTTTTTTACCTTCCAAGAACTCAAGGAAAGCACCACCACCGGTAGAGATGTAAGAAACCTTATCAGCGATATCGTACTTGTCGATTGCCGCTAGAGTGTCACCGCCACCTGCGATAGAGAAAGCGGAAGATTCAGCGATTGCCATAGAGATTTTCTTAGTCCCTTCACCGAACTGATCGAATTCGAATACACCGACAGGACCGTTCCATACAACCGTACCTGCGTTCATGATAATATCCGCTAGTTCCTGTGCAGAATCCGGACCGATATCGAAGATCATGTCATCATCGACAACATCGGCAACATTTTTCGTTTCAGCCGCTGCCGACTCGGAGAATTCCTTACCACAAACAACATCAGTCGCTAGAGGAATCGCCGCACCGCGACCTTCCATAATTTCGTTTAGCTTGTTACAAGTCGGGATCAAGTCTGCTTCATATAGAGATTTACCAACCGGGTTACCGGCAGCCGCGATGAAAGTGTTCGCGATACCACCGCCAACAACCAGCTGATCCACTTTCTCGGATAGAGACTCAAGAACCGTTAGCTTAGTAGAAACTTTAGAACCACCAACAATCGCTACAAGAGGACGCGCAGGGTTGTTTAGTGCTTTTCCAAGAGCGTCTAACTCAGCCGCCAGAAGAGGACCTGCACAAGCGACATCAGCGAAAGCGCCAGCACCGTGAGTAGATGCTTGTGCACGGTGAGCCGTACCGAAAGCATCCATTACGTAGATATCACAAAGAGCGGCATATTTTTTAGACAGCTCTTCAGAGTTCTTCTTTTCACCAACGTTGAAACGAACGTTTTCCAGAAGAACCACTTCTCCTTCAGCAACTTCAACACCGTCAAGGTAATCTTTAACCAGGCGAACTTCTTTACCTAGTTTTGCTGAAAGGTCAGCTGCAACCGGAGCCAAAGAAGCTGCTTCATCGTATTCGCCTTCAGTCGGACGACCAAGGTGAGACATAAGCATTACTTTAGCACCTGCATCCGCTGCCATTTTGATGGTAGGCAAAGAAGCACGGATACGAGCGTCAGAAGTAACTTTACCGTCTTTAACTGGTACATTCAGGTCTTCACGGATAAGAACGCGCTTACCAGCCAAATCTAGGTCAGACATCTTAATTACAGACATGTTGAGTCCTCTTTATTCAAAGTTAAAACCACTGGAACCAGCGGCATTTGGATTTAAGTTAAAAAATTAAATTTGCTTTTCAATTCTCTGTACGAAAACCGACAAGCAAATTTAATTTGAGAAGCTAGAAAACTAACCTCTCAAATTACACTAAGGAAAGTTTCGCTGAGTAGCGAGATTAATTCTAGGAAGACTGCGGGAGCGTACAACGAGTACGTGACCAAAGTCTGACAACGAAGTAACTCGCTAATCAGCTAGAAACCTATTTCTTAGTTGCTACCTACGTGACGAACAACACGCATCATGTTACAGGTATAACCATACTCGTTGTCGTACCAAGCAACACACTTAACGAAAGTAGAATCTAGAGCGATACCAGCACCTGCGTCGAAGATAGATGGGCGAGAGTCACCACGGAAGTCAGTAGAAACGTTCGCTTCTTCAGTGTAACCAAGAACACCCGCTAGCTCGCCTTCTGAAGCTGCTTTCATTGCTGCACAGATTTCTTCCATTGAAGTTTCTTTTTCTAGTTCAACCGTTAGGTCAACAACAGAAACGTCAGAAGTAGGAACACGGAAAGCCATACCAGTTAGTTTACCGTTTAGAGCAGGTAGTACTTTACCTACCGCTTTAGCAGCACCAGTAGAAGAAGGGATGATGTTCTCTAGGATACCGCGACCACCACGCCAGTCTTTCATTGAAGGACCATCAACTGTTTTTTGAGTTGCCGTTGCAGCGTGAACAGTCGTCATAAGACCACGTTTGATACCAAAGTTATCGTTAAGAACTTTCGCCATTGGAGCTAGACCGTTAGTCGTACATGAAGCTGCAGAAACGATTGCTTGACCAGCGTATTCGTTGTGGTTTACACCGTATACGAACATAGGAGTTGCATCTTTAGAAGGCGCTGATTGTACAACTTTCTTAGCACCCGCTTCGATGTGCGCTTGACAAGTTTCTTCAGTTAGGAAGAAACCAGTACATTCGATAACTAGATCTGCACCAACTTCATCCCATTTAAGGTCAGCTGGGTTACGCTCAGCAGTGATACGAATAGTTTTACCGTTAACGATTAGGTTACCGCCTTCAACTTCAACAGTACCGTCGAAACGACCGTGAACTGAGTCATACTTAAGCATGTACGCTAGGTATTCAGGATCTAGTAGATCGTTGATTGCTACAACTTCGATGTCTTGGAAGTCTTTAGCAGCTGCACGGAAAGCCATACGACCGATACGGCCGAAACCATTGATACCAACTTTAATTGTCATTATCGTTTTCTCCAAAAATTACACTGCACTGAGGTTAATGCAGTTTCTTAAAATAAAAAACTTATGTTTGCCGGCATTGCACCCTCAGCCGACAAACAGGAAATCTGCGCTCCCTCATCCATGAGAACGCGCGGCAATGAATTACTTACCAAGAACCTTGTTAGCAGTCGCTACAACATTCTCAACCGTGAATCCGAACTCTTTAAATAGTTCGTCAGCTGGCGCAGATTCACCGAAAGTAGACATACAAACCGTACCGCCATCAAGACCGATGTACTTATACCAAGAATCTGCAACACCAGCTTCAATCGCTACACGCTTAACACCAGGGATAAGAACAGAATCTTTATAGGCTTGATCTTGCTCGTCGTATGCATTAGTACATGGCATAGAAACCACACGTACATTTGCATCCATCGCTTCTGCCGCTTCAACCGCAAGGCCAACTTCAGAACCGGTTGCAATAAAGATGATATCAGGAGTACCGGCACAGTCTTTCAGTACGTAACCACCCTTCTCGATGTTCGCAACCTGCTCGGCAGTACGAGGCATAGGAGTCAGCGCCTGACGAGAGAATACTAGAGCAGTCGGAGCATTGCTACGCATCATGGCAATTTTCCATGAAACCGCAGACTCAACTGCGTCACACGCACGCCAGGTTTGGAAGTTAGGGATCACGCGCATCGTTGCCATCTGCTCAACCGGCTGGTGAGTCGGACCATCTTCACCCAGACCGATAGAGTCGTGAGTGTAAACGTAGATCGTACCGATTTTCATCAGTGCCGACATACGTAGAGCGTTACGCATGAACTCCATGAACATGAAGAAAGTACCGCCGAACACTTTGAAACCACCGTGAAGAACCATACCGTTCATCATGTGCGCCATACCGAATTCGCGGACACCCCATGACAGGTAGTTACCGTTAGCATTTTCCTTGTTGACCTTAACCATTTTCGACCAGTTGGTCAGGTTAGAACCGGTCAAGTCGGCAGAACCACCGAACATTTCAGGCAAGATTTCACCCAATTTTTCGATCGCTTTCTGAGAAGCCTGACGAGAAGCCAGTTTTGGAGATTCTTCTTGAGTGGCTGCAATGAACTTATCCATTTCAACTTCGAAGTTTGCAGGAAGTTCGCCAGCCATACGGCGTTCAAACTCCGCAGCTTCAGCTGGGTATTCCGCACGGTAAGCTTCGAATTTGGCATTCCATGCCGCTTCATCCGTCGCACCTTGCTCTTTGTGGTCCCAGCCAGCGTAGATATCTTCCGGAATTTCGAAAGGAGCAGCTGTCCAACCCAATTCTTTACGAACTAGATCGATTTCATCGTCACCTAGAGGTGCACCGTGACAAGAGTAAGTACCACATTTGTTTGGAGAACCGTAACCGATAACCGTCTTAGTACAGATCAATGTTGGCTTATCAGTGACTTTCTTCGCTTCTTCGATAGCCGCGTTGATTGCATCCGCATCGTGGCCGTCAACATTTGGAATAACGTGCCAATCGTAAGATACGAAACGACCAGGAACACCTTTCTCCATCCAGTCACCGATGTTACCGTCGATAGAGATATCGTTGTCATCCCAGAATGCGATCAGTTTACCTAGGCCTAGAGTACCGGCCATCGCACATGCTTCGTGCGAAAGACCTTCCATCAAACAGCCGTCACCCATGAAGACATAAGTGTGGTGATCAACGATTTCGTGACCAGGCTTGTTGAATTGAGCGGCAAGAGTACGCTCAGCGATTGCCATACCAACAGCGTTAGTGATACCTTGACCTAGAGGACCAGTCGTAGTTTCGATACCGTCCGCATAACCATACTCAGGGTGACCCGCCGTTTTCGCGTGCAATTGACGGAACTGCTTGATGTCTTCCATACTTAGGTTAAAACCGGTCAGGTGCAATAGAGAGTAGATCAGCATCGATCCGTGACCGTTAGACAGTACGAAACGGTCGCGATCCGCCCACTTAGCGTTGGTCGGATTATATTTCATGTGGCTATTCCACAGTACTTCTGCGATGTCCGCCATCCCCATTGGTGCACCTGGGTGACCAGAGTTGGCTTTTTGAACCGCATCCATACTTAGGGCACGGATAGCGTTTGCTAGGTCTCTACGAGTTGCCATACAACTTCCTCAACTTTCTTAAAAAAATTCGGTGTGCAGAAAGCCGCCTTAACGGTATTTTTCATGCCGTCATTTACTATAAAAGCGACTTTACAAGATAAATTTGGACAAGTATTCTCTCTCAAAATTTCATTTTCATCAAGTTTTCTTGTTGAACCTGAGAAGAAAACTATCTCAAAATCCAATTTAAAATCTCGCCATCCAGACTAAAAGTTCAAAATGACAAAAATATGAATTTTTTCATCATGTTATTCCAAATCAATGCTAAGTGAATACTTTTTTGAATAAAATTGATTTGAAACACTCTTTTCAGACCTCGCTTTCAATTGTGGCACCCATCTCATCAACGACAAAAGGAGATTTTTTATGCCCATTCATTTAAAAGATTTAGTAACGGAAGCGAAAGCGATTATTAATGAAGTCGACTACGCGGAAGCGCGAGGATTATTGCAAAACGGTTATACCCCTTTGGATGTCAGAGAATCGTACGAATATCTGACGGGAACCATTCCAATGTCAAAACATATTTCAAGAGGACTTCTCGAACCGAAATGCGATACGGACTTTGCCGGACACGATCCTGATATGGAAGATCCGGATAAATGTTGGCTGGTATTTTGTCAGGCCGGCGGACGCGGCGCCCTGGCCACCTACACCATGCGTAAGATGGGATTCAAAAATGTCGTGAACTTGGCCGGCGGTTTTAAGGCATGGCAAAATGCAGGATTAGATATCACTTGCCCTCCTACAGAAGAAGGTTTAATGCTGTGCAACCATCCATGGAATCCACAACATCAATAAACGACACCTTGCCACGAGTGGCTGCAAAAACTTTATACGGTTTTTACAGCCTTACTTGCGTTGCCTTTACTTTCTGCAGGTTTCGAAAAATTATTCATGGTCATTTCATAAATTGACAGGATCGCCGGAATAACCAACAGAATAAGGAAAGTCGAGAACATTAACCCGAAGGCAATCGCCGTTGCCATCGGGATTAAGAACTGTGCCTGCAAAGACGTTTCAAACAACAACGGCGTTAAACCGGCAATGGTCGTCAAGGAAGTTAGAAGCACCGCTCGCACACGCTGCACCGCAGCCTCTTCCAGAGCTTCGTTCACACTCAACCCTGCTTCACGCAATCGCTTGTAAAAACTGACTAGTATGATCGAGTCATTAACCACGATTCCCGACAGACCGAAGAAACCGAACAAGGATAAAATCGTCATATCCAAGCCCATCCACCAGTGCCCCATAATCGCACCGACCAGACCGAATGGAATAGCCGTCATCACCACCAACGGCCAACCGTAAGAACCGAAAACCCAGGCCAACACGATGTAAATCAGTGAAAGGCCGATAAACAAACCAATCTTCATATCCGCCATAGTTTCCGCCTGACGGGCATTCTGCCCTTCCAGACTGTAACTGATGCCATATTTTGTCTGCAAATCCGCCAAGACCGTTTTTTGCAAAGACGCCAAAATCTGGTTGGCATTATTCAGATTTTTATCTACTTCTCCGACAACGGTCACTGCCAGCTGACCGTCGACATGACGCATGACATCAAAACCTCTCTGCGTCTTCCAGGTTGCAACCGAATTCAAGGCAACTCTTTGTCCGTTCGACGCGGTCACCTGCATTTTATTCAAGGTCGCCAAAGAGACCCTTTCATTCAACGGATACTGCACACGGACTTCGATTTCATCCTCGCCGTCAGTGAAAATCTGCACCAGTCGGCCAGAAAAGGCAGCCGATAACTGTTCACCAAGAGAGACATAGGAAAACCCTAAAGCTTCACCCTGCGGGGTCAATTGATACACCAGTTGATCACGCCCGAAAGGCAAGTCATCACGAATACCACTGACCCCGGAAATCTGCGTCAAAACTTCCTGCAAATCTAGTGATGCCTGCTTCAGCATCTTCGGATCCGCTCCGGTTAAACGAATATCGATATCGCTTCCAGGCGGCCCCATTCTCGGGGCTTCAATCGTCAACACATCCAGACCGGGTACGGTTCCGGCTTTCTGCTGCCACGTTCGGATAAACTCGGCATTGCGGGTTTTACGCTGATCCGGCTCGACCAACTCGATATTAATTCCGGAAAAATTCGGTCCGCTTTGGCGGCTGGTTTTATTAAAGTGCACTACCGCTACTTTAAGAATCCCCGGTTCCAACTCTTTCTCGGTCTCCAGCAGAGCATCGTACAAGTGCTCAACATACTTGGCGGAGACGTCCGATGGCGTACCGGCAACAAAACGTGCATCAGCAAATAATTTCGTCGATTCCGGCGACGGGAAAAACACAAATCCCATACGGCCGCCGGCCAACAGACCAACCACAAAAATCATCATCGCCAGAGTCGACGCCAAAGTAATACCTCTATGCGTCAGAACCCAGCGAATGATATGCCTGAACTGATGATGTCTTAAATGATCAATGGTGGCATCCAGACGGTAACGAATCGAACCTTCTTCAGGGGGCTTTACCTTAGAAAGAGCGTGACGTAAATGACCGGGAAGCACGGTGAAACTTTCCAGCAACGAAGCGAAAATCACCGCAATAATCACCAATGGAATGGCAAACAGAATATTTCCCATCTCCCCACCGATTAACATCAACGGCAAGAAGGCCGCGACCGTCGTCAGTGATGAGGCGGTCACCGGCCAGAACATGCGGTGCGCACCACCTTCGGCGGCCTGCAGATGCGGTTCGCCGCGTTCGTGATGCGCCAAAGCATCCTCCCCGACGACGATGGCATCATCGACGATAATCCCCAGCGCCATGATCAAACCGAACAGGCTGACCATATTGATCGAACCACCAGCGAGATACATAATCATCAAGGTCGCCATAAAAGAGACCGGAATCCCGACGGCGATCCAGAAAGCGACCCTGCCGTTCATAAACAGATACAGAATCAACACTACCAGAATCAGACCGCCGATCCCGTTATTGACCAGCAGCATAATCCGTTGATTAACCAGCGACCAAGTCTCGTCATAGACCTTGAAGGTAACCCCTTTCGGCAGCGTTGGCTCGGTTTTAGCCAACCATTCCTGCATAATTTTCGACGACTTCAGGGTATCGCCGCTCTCCGCCCGCTGCAGTTGCATCTCCACCGCCGGATGACCGTCAACCATAATATACGGCGAATCCTTTATCGGGCGACGTTCGACCGAACCGATATCTCCCAAGGTTACGTTCTGGGAACTATTGGCAATCAACGGCACCTGTTTGAATGCGGTTTCACTGCGCTTCTGTTCGATCGCTCTTAAATCGCGAACACTATCGTCATCCCCAACCGATCCGGCCGGATAATCGCGACTCATCGCAGCAACCTGATTAGAAACCTGATCCAGTGTCAACTGATAATGTTCCAGATTGCGTTGCGGAATTTCGATCGCCATCTCTTCTTCCGGCAGACCGACAAAAGAGATCTTATCGATTCCCTTATCCAGCAGCTCCCGCTCATATTTCCTGACCAGCGGACGCAGTTCGTCCAGAGAACCTTTTTCGTTAATAACCAGTAGACGAGCCACCGGCTCGTAGCGTACGACACGTTCGATAATCGGCGTCTGCGAGTCCTGTGGCAGATTCCTCAGCTCGCGAATCCTCTGATTGATCTGATCGACCGCCTCGATCATATCGGTGCCCTGCTTGAACTTCAGAGAAATGCTCGACAGCCCCAGCGCAGAGGTTGAAGTCATCTCGTCCAGATTATCCAGATTGCGCAATACTCGCTCGATCGGTTCGGTGACCGAACGCTCGACATCTTCGGCATTGGCCCCCGGCCAGACCACTCTGACCGAAGCGTAATCCAGTTCGAAATTCGGGAAAAACTGCACATTCAGTTTAAACAGCGCCACGATTCCGGAAAGAATCATAATAATCATCAACAGATTCGGGGCGACTTTGTGACGTGCAAAAATTCCGATTAAACCATGTGATCGAAAATTCTTTTCCTGGATCGCAAAATCGCGATCTTCGTCCAGTTTTGGCGAAGCGGTTTTAATCTCACCCATTACTCCGTCACCTCAGAGACTTTCAACCCGGTTACCGCATTCGGCAGATGGGTAATACACACTCGGCTTCCTTCCGGGAAGTTCGGCTCAATCAGCGCCCAAAGACGACCGTCACGCTGAACCTCTCCAACCAGCGTGACGGTACGGGCCGCCAAACGATCTTTTTCGATCAGGTAGATACGATCCTTGCCGTAAATAGCGCTATAGGGTAGTGCCAGAAGATTACTGCGGGCCGCTCCGCGCAGATTAATTTCCATTAAATCGCCCGGACGCAGATCTTTTCCGGCAGCGCTTAAATCAAAGAAAGCGTCGACTCCGCTGGTACTTGCCTCACCGGACAATCGCAACAACGGCAAAGCGGCTTTGGAACCCGACCCGGTTTGCACATAAGCCACATAGGATTCGCCTTTACGCAAAGCCTGCTCGACCGAATCAACCTCAGATGCCGGCAGCTGCGCCCTTAACTCCAGACTCGACAAAGCGTAGTAACTTAACAATGCACTTCCCGCATTGACTCGTGAACCTTCGCTGACCGAAACCTTGGCAATTCTTGCATCATAAGGCGCCTCGACTTTACCGCGCTGACGATTTAGTTTCGCCTGCGCCAAAACCGCTTTGGCCTTCGCCAGTTTGGCTTTCAGCTGATCGAGTTTCAGGCGACTTTCCTGGACGGAAAGTTGCGCTCCTACGACACTGTACTCTTGGCGGACGAGCGCTTCTTTCACATCGTCTACCGCCGATTGCGAAGCCAAATTTTTCTTCAACAATTGCTGGGTACGCGTCACTTTTTCGCGCTTTAATTCCAGAACTTTTTGCTCATGCTCCAGTCGCTGTTGGTTTGCCTTATTCGCCAGAAGCTGAAGATCAATCTGAGCCTTAATATCTTCAACATCGGCGGAAGCCTGCTCAACCGGCAAACGTAAGTCCTGATCATCCAGCTCAAGCAACAGGGCTCCACGCTTGGGTTCGTCCCCATCTTTGACAGCAACTTTATCGACAAGTGCACTGATCGGCGCCGACACCGTAACCAGAGCATAGGATTCAACTGTACCGTATAAGGTTTGCGAAGGTGCCAGATCCTCAAATTTCGCCCCCATCGCTTCAACCATCCACACCTTTTCCTTCACTTCAACCGGAGCTTGCTGCGGTTTAGTCGACTTGAAATAGAAGAATGACGCCATCGAGAGAGCGATGATCAAGAACGGAACGATTACTACGTTTAAACGTTTCAACATGAGGATTTACCGAGTTTCGAGAGTCTAAAAAATTAAATTCCCTATTTATACACGAATTCACACGCAAAAAAACCGTAATTTTTATGGTGTTGTCTTGGATTAAAGAAAAAGTTATTCTTAGGCTTGTTTATCAATTAATTTTATATATACATAAATCATAAAAAGGGACGCACTATGAAAAACTATCTACTCAGCGGGCTGATTATGACCCTTCCCCTCAGCGCCTATGCGAATACTGTGCCGGAGAAACAGCAAGAAGCACGCATGCTGGCGAAAGAGTTTCTCGGACAGCTAAAACCGGAACTCGGCAAAGCGATGAAAACCGGCGGTCCGATTCATGCCGTCGACATCTGCCATGAAAAAGCGCCGGAAATTGCAAAAAACTTAAGTGAAAAAAGCGGCTGGAACGTCAATCGCGTCAGTTTGAAACCGCGAGCGGCAACCGCGAAGGCGGATGCTTGGGAAACCGCAACAATGAATGAATTCAACCAGCTTCTGGCGGAAGGAAAAGATCCCAAAACTCTGGAAAAATTTGAAATCGTCAAAATTGACGGTCAGGACACTTACCGTTACATGAAAGCGATCCCAACCGGAAAAGTCTGCCTGACCTGCCATGGCGAAACCGTACCGGCAGTGCTTGAAGACAAAATCAAGGGCTTCTATCCGCACGATACCGCGATCGGTTACAAGCTGGGTCAATTGCGTGGAGCCTTCAGTTTCCAGCAAAGTGTCGCTAAGTAACTGGTTTTGGTGACGATCCGGCGGTTCGGACGAGCCGCCGGAATTTGCTGCCTTGCTAACTTATGACTAGGTTATCTCTGCTTCAAATTTAAGCAATGACTTTAAAATTTGCCAGACATTCGGCGATTTTTTCTTTCTGGGCGGCTTCGATCGCCGCTCCGACTGCTGCACCCTGCAAACCTCTGGACAGAATCTCCCGATTATCCACCTGATTGGCTGCATGCAAAACCGCTCTCCACAATAGTGCAGGTAGATACGGCGTCTCTTCAAAACCGAGACGGCCTTTGGCATCCGCCTCGCAGGCCAATAATATCTTGTCAAAACCTTGCGGGTCTTTTAAAGCACTGCAAGCCTTAAGCACTTTTAAATAGGTCTTCGGTTTCAGGTACGGCAATCCTTGTGAATCCACCCCTTTATGAATCACCCCGTGATACTCGGTCACCTTAAGAGCAAACTGTTCGACTTTTTTCGGAATTTTATAACGCTTGCACAGAACTTTTACCAAAGGAACGCCTGCAGCTTCATGCCCATGATGCTTCGGCCACAATTCCTGCGGTGTGATTCCCTTGCCCAGATCATGCACCAATGCGGCAAAGCGAACCGAAACGTCCGAAGTCAACTTACAGGCCGCATCCAACACCATCATGGTATGTATCCAGACATCGCCTTCGGGATGATGTTTTTCCGGTTGAGTCACGCCATGCAGCGCATCCAATTCCGGGAACAACACTTGCAAAGCACCAACTTCGTCAAGCACCTTAAAAAACAAGCTCGGTTCCGCAGAGTTCAATACCTTTACCACTTCCTGCCAAACTCTTTCAGGGGTTAGAGCCTCCAATTCACCGGCCGAGGTCATTTCGCTCATCAACTGACGCGTTTCATCCGCCAGCTGAAAACCGAATGGCGACAATTTGGCAGCAAAACGCGCGACACGCAGAACTCGCAAAGGATCTTCCGAAAACGCCGCGGACACATGCCGTAAAAGACGTTTTTCCAGATCCGCCTGCCCGTTATAGGGATCGATTATTTGACCGTCTTCATCCTGCGCCATTGCATTGATAGTCAAATCACGGCGAATCAGATCCTCTTGCAAGGTTACGCTCGGCTCGGCAAACACAGTAAAACCGTGGTAGCCTTTTCCGGCTTTGCGCTCGGTACGCGCCAGCGCATACTCTTCCTTAGTCTGCGGATGCAAAAACACCGGAAAATCTTTCCCTACCTGTTCAAAACCGGCATCCAGCATCATTTGCGGCGTCGCACCGACCACCACCCAGTCACGGTCATACACTTCGATACCGAGCAGACGATCACGAACCACACCGCCGACCAGATACACATTTGCAGAATCTTTTCCTAAAAAAGCCATTTTTCCCTTTTCGCCCTTACAGAGATTTTGCCTGCGCGATTATTCGAGGCAATAAAAAAGCCGTCGTAAAAGACGGCTTTTCAAACAGTGAACATTGAATCAAATATTAAAGATCACGGTTTGCCGTTTTACGGTAGCTATTATAGCGTTCACGTACATGCTGTGGTGCAGCGTAGGTTGAGATCGCCCAATCCAGATTGCTCGGAGTAAAGCCGAACAGCTTGGAAAAGTCCGCATCCGAAACCTGATCGGCGCCTAAAGTCAAAACCTGCGCCTTGGAAACCGAAATAATCGGCGCCAAACCGCCAAGGGTCGACATAATTCGTGCATTCAAAGAGCACATCGGCAAGACCACTGCATCTTCATCCATAATTTCGGCAACCAGATCACCAAGGTCTTTCATGCTCATGCGCTCTTCCCCGGCGACTTCCAGCTTCTTGCCGAAGGTTTCTTCATTGCGGATCACCGATACCAGAGCACCAGCCAAATCTTTTACCCAAATTGGCTGCACACTGGTCGAAGCATTCGCCACCATCAGTAAAGACATACGCTTCAACTGCTTAACAAAATAGGCCGTACTTTCGTCGCCTTCGCCTATAATCAGGCTCGAACGTAAAATCGTCACCGCCGCACTGGCCGTTCCGTGCATCAAGCTGTCCGCTTCTCCCAAAGTACCCAGCCAGGCATGACTGTCCTGTTTAGTAGAAGCACCCAATTGCGACAAACTTACGACGCGCTTCACTCCGGCCGATTCCATCGCCGACTTAAGCTTGCGATTGACTTCAACCAAATCGTCGGCTTCAATCATTTCGGTCGTTTTGGAACGATCGGCCAACAAGTTAATGACGATGTCGCTACCGTTTAAAATCGCCTTTAAAGCCTCGCTGTCATCAAACGAACTTAAAGTACGAACTTTAGTGTTTGGATAAAGCGCAAACTCGCGAAAACGCTCCGGTCGTCTGACCACAAGATCAATTTGATAACCGGCATTCGACAGAGCTGCGACCACCGCACGACCGACAAAACCGGTTCCGCCGAAAACACTAACCTTATTCCCTAACATCGTTAAACATCCAAAATTTATTTTCAAAATCGGCTAAGCATAAAAAAATGCGTAGCCGAGGTCAAGTATTTCATGGTCTGCGCAAGCCAAGGATTTTGGTACAATAGCCGGCAAATTACAGTAAGGAAAACTATCTCATGCAAGCAATCACGGTTTCGGCTTACCGCAGCCCGAAGAAAGATGAACTCTATCTGTTTGTCCCGCAAGAAGACGGATTGGAAAAACTTCCTAAAGAGCTGCTGGTCATGTTTGGAGAACCTCAGCACGTTATCGATTTCGAACTGACCCCGAATCGTAAAATGGCCCGTGAGGACGCCGCTAAAGTCTACGAATCGGTCAACAGTAAAGGCTACTATATGCAGATGCCTCCGAGTGAAGTTGAAAAAATCAGCGATTACGCACCGGCTCCGGAGCGACTTGATAATATTTGCTGAATTTCCAGACAGAAAACGAAACAAAGATACCTGATTAAAACACTCGGTATTTACAAGCGCCAAAGAGTGACTACAATAGGTTTTAAATCATTTTCAGAGGCCGATCAGACAATGTTCGACCGCCTCTCACTTTAAACTGCAAAACCATAAGGAAACCATCATGGCATTTACGCTACCAGATCTACCTTACGATTACGACGCACTTGAAGTCTCAATCGACGCACGCACTATGGAAATTCACCATACTAAGCACCATAACACCTACATCACCAACCTTAACAACGCGATTGCAGGTACCGAGAACGAAGATAAGTCTTTGGAAGAACTTGTTGCGAATGCCGGAAGCATTTCCCCAGCAGTACGCAATAACGGTGGCGGTCACTGGAACCACGCTTTCTTCTGGGAAATCATGACCGGAGACAGCATGGGCGCTCCTAGCGGAACACTTGCCGACGACATCAACGACACTTTCGGCGGCTTTGACGCCATGAAAGAAAAATTCAACACTGCCGGTGCGACCCGCTTCGGTTCAGGTTGGGCTTGGCTAACGGTTTCTGCCGATGGTAAGCTGGAAATTTCTTCTACGCCGAATCAGGATAACCCTTTGATGGACGTTGCAGAAGTGAAAGGTACGCCAATCCTTGGTCTTGATGTTTGGGAACACGCATACTACCTACGCTACCAAAACCTGCGCCCTGCCTATATGCAAGCGTGGTGGGATGTAGTAAACTGGGAAAAAGTGGCTGAGCTTTACGCTGCTGCCAAAGCCTAATTGACTCCATAGTCGATGCACGGAGAACCGGCGACTTACTTTTTGGTAACCGCCGGTTTTTTATTATCTAAGCCTGCAATCAATCCTGCAGAGACTTAATCCACACCTTGTTATCCAGGAATGACGGAATCAGCAGACGATTGCGCTGCGTATCCAATCCTAAATCGGCCGGCGAATTCAAGTCTTCGAAAATCGTTTTCAGCTCTGCACCTTCCTGCCACTGCAGTGCCGCTTTTGCCGTCCAGCTTGAAACGATCACATTACCGTTAACATCTTCCACCAGACCGTCAAGACGGTTAAACGGCAAAATTTCGCTCTTCAACAGTTTTCCCTTCAGGTCAAAATGATGCACCTGACCGCTGGCAATGGTTACGACCAAAAGCTCATCATCTTTTTCCAGCACACCGTTTGGTCGTCCTAAATCCATTCCGGAGACCAACGTCGTCAAATCCCCGTCGGCAGAAATATGATAAACCGCATCCTTACCGCTCGGCTTAAACCCTTCCTTAACACCGCTATCGGTCACCCAGATACCACCCTGTGAAGCAGGTGTAACGCCGTTCAAGAAACTGGCCTCTGGCACCTCAACTTCAAAAAGCGGTTTTCCGTCAGGTAAACTGAAAACGCGAACACGATCGATATCCGCCACATATAAACGATTACCCAAAGCCGCCATGCCCTTCGGAGCATTTAAATGCACACCATTCAGCCCTCCGGAAATCCATTTTAATTCAAGCACCTCTCCCTGCGGACTCAACAGAGAGATAAAACCGTTGTCGTCTCTGGCAAAAGGACTGCCGTTGATATTGGCAACGTAATAATTATCGGTCTTGACCGAATACTCGACCGATTCCGGGGTTTGAAACCCGACATTCTCAACCGTCATGTCCGCCCGAACCGTAAGACTGGCACTGGCACATAAAACCCCAATCAAAAATCGCTTCATGACTCCTCCTCGAAACGCATATTTTCACAACCCTGACTTACAAGGCCTTGGAGCAATCATACTGAATTTTAAGCTCGAAAATAACCAAAAACGTCTCTGTAATTTATTTCAACGCTGCTTCCAGCGCCCCCCCTAAGCGGACAAGGCTGCCAGGCTTTGCTCCTTGCCTAGACCTGGGGTAAGATCAATGCCTGATTACCATTTTGCAATAAGGAGAAAAAACATGGTTAGCCTTACCACACCCGTCTGTGACTTTGATGCTCCTGCAATCGACTTTAGTCTTCCTGGTGTCGACAATCAAAACTGGACACTGGAAAAAGCCAAGGGAGAGAACGGTTTGTTTGCTATACCATTAACTAAAAAGTTACACATGTTATTTTTAAAGAAATACCTGAAGTGGTCTAATAAAACCGAACGCTTTTTTAGGTGGTAAACTCCATCAAAAAGAGGTGTTCAATGAAAAGACAAAGACGTTCGTTTTCAGCAGGATTTAAACGAGAAGCGGCACAGCTGGTTTT
>NZ_JACBGI020000013.1 GCF_013391765.2 Thiomicrorhabdus heinhorstiae
TTCTCAAAGAATGCCCGGCCTTTTCGCAAACAATTTTTTAAATTGCTTTTAAGCCTGGGTTACAGCCTGTCTGGCCAGCGCTTCTTGCTGTTTGACTCCACCATGCCACTGCCAGATGTAATACAACAACGGAATGACCAACAGAGTCAGTACGGTTGACGATAAGGTACCAAAGATCAGGGAAACCGCCAAACCGCCGAATACCGGATCGGTAATCATGATCATTGAGCCGAACATAATCGCCAGAGCCGTCAACAGAATCGGACGGAAGCGGACTTTACCGGCTTCAATAACCGCATCTTTCAAAGACTGTCCCTCAGCGCGATATTCGAGAATAAAGTCAATCAACAGCAGGGAGTTTCGCACCACTATCCCCGCCAGGGCAATCACCCCGATCATGGAGGTCGCGGTAAAGGCTTGCCCCGTCAGCCAGTGCCCTGGGAAAACCCCGATCATGGTCAATGGAATCGCCCCCATAACGATCACCGGCATCATAAAGGATTTATAGTATCCGACCAGAATCAGATAAATAAATACCAAAGCGACGATGAAAGCACTTCCCATATCACGGAAAACGTCCAGTGTCAGACGCATCTCTCCGCCCCACAATAGCGTATATTCCATTACGTCATGCGGCTGCGCTTCAACAAAGCCCAAGTTTGCGGTATGGAAAGTAACCCCAGTTTTAGGCAGTGTTACATTATCCAGCATTTTATCCAAGGACAGAACCGCATACACCGGGCTTGATTTCAACAGCTCACCACCGATCATCACCATCCGGTGCTGATCACGCATAACGATCGGCTTGGCGTGTGTTGATTTTTCTATTTTTGCAACGGCCGAAAGCGGTACGGCATCTCCGCCGCGCGACTGGATACGTAGCGCCAATAACTGCTCAGGCGTCGTACGATCCGAACGCGGCAAACGCACAATAATATTTACCGGTTCGCGAACATTATCAAGGTGCATATACCCCAACTCGTAACCGTTAATATAATCACGCAACATTTTACTGACTTGCGCCGGCGCAACTCCCAGCAAGTTTGCCTGATCTCGATCGATATTGATCTCATAACTGACCTGATCGTCAGTCACCGAATCATCAACATTGATCAAACCGTAAATATCACCGAAATTTTCACGCATCTCAATCGCCGCGGCACGCAGCTTGTCATAATCCGGACCATACAGCTCGGCCATAATCTGAGTAGTAACCGGTGGCCCTGGAGGCGTTTCGTACAGCTTGACATTCGCTTGCGGGAAATCTTTGCGAATCATCGCCAAAGAATCATTAAAACGGTTAACAATCTCATGAGAAGAAACGCTACGCTGATGCTTATTCACCAGATTGACGCGGATCTGAGCAAAGTTACTGCCTTCTTTAATCAAGTCGCCACGAACCAATGCTGCGAAATCGATAGGCGCGTGATTACCCAGATAAACACTATAGTCGGTCACAAACGGCGTTTTAGAAAGTAGATCACCAACATGGCGAACCACGCGATCGGTTGCCTCCAAAGCCGTGCCTTCGGGCATGTCCACCTGGACCAGGAAAGTACTGGTGTTGTCATACGGCAGCATCTTAACCTCAACACCGGCCGGATGAAGCGGGTTATTCATACCGTCACCGCGGACAAACTGCAGTGCCGGTTGAACCATGGCGGCAATCAAAGCACCCAAAACCACGAACAGGAACAAATTACGCTTGGTGCGGCTCTCAATCAGAGGATTGATCGCCTTAACATACAACTTCTGCATCCAGTCTTCTTTCTCAACATGGTGAGTTTCCAGACTTTCGCGTTCCTGCATTTCCTTGATGGCTTTTTTGCCAAGGAAACGATAAGCCGCATAAGGCACCAGAATATAAGCCACCACCAGTGAGGCAATCATCGCCACCGGCACATTGAACGGGATCGGTGCCATAAACGGCCCCATCATTCCGGTTACGAACAGCATCGGGATAAAGGCCAGAATAACGGCAATCGTCGCAACGTTGGTCGGATTACCGATTTCATTGGTGGCACGAATCAACACTTCATCGAATTTTTCCGGATCAAAGCCGTCGTGAATATGCCTGTGGATATTCTCTATAACCACGATCGCCGCATCCACCAGCAGACCAAGCGACAGAATCAAGGCAAACAAGGTAATTCGGTTAATCGTCTGATCGGCAATCAAGCCGACAAACAGCACTACAAACAGAATCAACGGAACGGTCAGCGTCACGATACTCGCCTCACGCCAGCCAAGGAAAAGCACCAGTATCACGATAACCGAACCGACGGCAATACCGAGATGTTCCATCAACAGATTTACCGCGGCATTGGCTTTTTCACCGTCATTACGGGTTACAACCACATCGACATTACTCGGCAAAACACTCTTTTTCAGCATATCCAGCTTATCGAGTACGGCGTTAGCGACATCAACCGCATTGGTACCCGGCTTTTTCGCCAGCGCAATCGTGACCGCCGCCTGTTCTCCTTTATGTACCATCGTCGAATTCGGACCGAAACCGATACGAGTATAAGTATCAGTCTCTTTTGGGCCGTCGGTAATCGTCGCAATATCTTTCAGATAGATCGGACTTCCCTGATCCATACCGATAATAATATTGCCGACTTCCTTGGCATTTCCAAGATAACCGTTAACGCGAATCAGATGATTCTGGTTATTATTGACCATCGTCCCGACAGGAACTGAAACGTTATTACCCAACAGCATTTCACTGATGGTATCCAACGATAATCCGGTCAAAGCAATTTTGCGCGCATCCAGCCACACATTGATGGCGCGCTCCTTTCCTCCGACCACATCGGTAAAAGAGACCCCAGGAATGTTACGCAGGTTTTCAACCAGCTTCAGAGCGACATCACGCAGATCATATCCTGACAACTCTTTGGAAGTGACCGCCAGAGTCATAATCGGCACATCATCGACATTGATCGGCTTAACCAGCGGCTGCTGAGTATCCGGAGGCATCTTATCCAGATTCTGCATCAACTGGTTATAAACCTTAACCAAACTGTCGACTTGATTCTGACCGACCTCAAATTGCACGGTTACCACACCGAAGTCGTTGGCGGCATAACCGAAGGTATGGTCGACACCCGGCAGCGCTCCCATAATGGTTTCCAGAGGCTTGACCACCATATTCTCAACTTCTTCCGGAGTCGCTCCCCCTTTCGGCACAATAATATTGGCCGCAGGCACAACGATTTGCGGGTTGTATTCACGCGGCGTAATCAAATAAGCCATGATACCGGCCAAAGTAATCGCCAGCATGATCATCATGGTGATTTTTGAATGGATAAACGCCTTGGCCAATTTCCCGGCAATATTCAATTCGGATTTTGGCGTTGCATTCTCAGACATACTTAAGCCCCTTCCGCTTTAGAACCGGCAGAGGTTACTTCAACCTTGTCGCCGTTCAACATGCTCTGATTGTTATCGATCACAATCTGCTCACCCAAAGCCAAACCAGCCTGCACTTCAACCTGATCGTCGATTGACATCCCTGTTCTGACCATATGATAGAAAGCGTGCCCGTCTTCAACCACGAAAACACCTTCAATTCCGGCTCGGACAACAATCGCCGATTTCGGAATCATCATCGCCTGGCGAACGCCACGGGTGAAACTGATACGAGCGAAAGTACCACTGTTAACGTTATTAATATCAGGTAGACTCAATTTAACCGTGTGAGTACGGGTTTTAGGGTTCGCTGAACTCACTAAAGTATAGATCGTACCGACCAAAGGCTTATCCTGGCCATCGATCATCACTTCGGCCTCATCCCCTTGACGCAAAACGGCGTATAAATCTGCAGCCACTTCCGTCTGAACACTCAATGACTTCAAGTTTTCGATCACGACAATCGGGTTACCCGGAGCCGCCAAATCACCGGCGACGGCCATTTTCTCTACCACCACGCCATCAAACGGAGCGGTGACGTTAGCGTATTTCAACTGCGATTCCGCCTGTTTTAAACCGGAACGAGCCGCTGCCAGGTTTTCCTGCGCGACACTATACTGCAAACGAATTTTGTCGTATTGCTGTTTGGAAACCGAATCGTCTTCATACAATTTGGTAAAACGATCATAATCCAGTTTCGCATCCGTCAAAGCGGCTTTCGCTTGCTGATAAGCCGAATTGGCCTGCGAAATTTGGCTGCGAATATCCGCCGAGTCGATCGAGAATAATAATTCACCACGTTTGACGGTTTGCCCGACGGTGACATTCAAGTTTTTGATATACCCCATCAAGCGAGAGGCGATGCGAGCCTTCTGATCCGGTACAACCGCACCCGGCACAACCGTCGTCATCGGGACTTCACCCAAGCTTACTGTCGTGACTTGAGCGGCAATGGTTTGCACCGCTTCCTGAGGCGCAACCGGAGCTTCCTGCTGACAAGCGGTTAAGCCCAAAGCCGCAGCTAGAAGCGGAACGGCAAATAATTTACGTGTCTGTTTCATTTCAAAAAAACCTCAATTCATTCATTACAGTAACTTGATATCCATCGTCCCGGTAAACAGGCGCAACTTCGCTTTGTAAACGTTGACGTCGTAATTAGCAGACACCAGATCTGCACGGGCTTTATCCAACTGGGTCTGGGCCAATAAAACTTCCGTCATAGTCGCAACACCGTTTTCGTAGCGGCGCATAATCAACTCCAACGCCTCCTCTGCTTGCTTAACTGCCAGTTCGTTGGATTGAACCTGCTTTTGCGCAATTTGCATTTTGCGCCAAGACGTTAGCAAATCTAGACGGACTTTATTCTCTGCCGAGCGAACTGCCGCCTTTTTCTGTTCGGCAGAAGCATTCGCCATATCAATTGCACTGGCGGTTACGCCGAAGTCGGTAATTTTCCAGGAAACCACACCGGCAATCGTGTAAGAACTGCTGTCAAAACCAGGATTTTCACTGTTCCAATCTTGACGCAGCATGACATTAAAGTGCGGATATTTGTCAGCACGCGCAGCATCGATGGCAAAATGTGATGAGTTCGCTTCTTTACGCTGCGCTTCCAGTTGAGGGTTACCGTTCATGGCAAGGGCTAAAAGACTATCAATCGAATCTTTCGGTAATTGCAGATCCATACGATCAGCCACATCAAGTTCCGCCGAAGCATCCATATTCATTAGCATACGCAAACTATCCAGCGCAATCTGCTCTTGACCTTGCGCTTTCATCAGAGCGACTTCGGCCGTGGATTGATGCACTTCCGCACTTAGCAACTCCGAACGCACCACCACACCCTGTTCGACCAGGTTACGTGTGGTTTTAACAAAAGAGTCTGCGGTTTTTTTAGCCTGCTCGGCAACCTTGATATAGGAACGCGCCGCATGCACTCCTTCATAAGCTTGATAGACGTTATAAGTCAAATACTGCTGAACGGCTGAATCACCCTGTTGTGCCGCTTCGATCATGGCGGCAGCTTGTTCTTCATAACTCTTGATCTTGCCGCCGTTCCAAATCGGAATCAGCATTTCGATGCGGGTATTAAAATCGGTGTGTGCCCCGGGATAATTCAATCCACTCGGTTCATAGGCGAAATTGCCGTTATTCAATTCGGTCATCGCCGCCATGTCCACACCGAAGTCGGCAAATGCCGCTTGTCGCTGCTGTATTTTCATACCGAAAACATTTAAAGGGTTGTCCGAATTTGTAGCGGTAACAGACAGGTTTACCTGTGGATAGCGGCTCGCTTCCGCCTGCTGCAAAGCAGACTGAGCCTGTTGAATACGCGACGAACTGACATCCATCTCAGGATTCTTGTGCAATGCATCCTCCACGCACATTTTAAAATCATAGGTCTGAGCATAAACAGACCATGGCAGCAAAGCCGTCAGCATCAAGCTTCCGGCTTTTAATAACGAATACTTCTGTTTCATTTTGCCTCCGAGCAAAGTCCTTTTTTCGGTGAAGCCATGCACCGCCATAATTTCAATTCCGGCCAAGACATTTGAAAAAGACCGTGAAACCCTGCATGGTTTCCGATAGCAAAAAAGGATGTTAAAACACCCTTTTTTCGCTCTTTCAAAAGTCATTGAATCACCCTGTAAAACCTGCCATCTAACCTTAGCGATTCTACGGATATAACTCAAGCTTATTAACATATAAGAATTTTCTTATATTATAGTGACTTCATGCTTCAAGTAAACCCAAATATATTAGAAAAAACTAATATGAAGCTATAATGACATTTTTAAGCCAAATCAATTCACCATGAAAAAAATGGCTGGCACCCGACCGCCAAAAAAGATCCGCCGAACTTTCCGGCCTTGTAACCCATTCCAAAACTTCTCTTGCATCGATTACTTCATCCCTGCCTCCTTGAATACAGGTCCAGGGAATGGATACCGGATCTAAAGAAGAGAAATCATATAAACCGATCGGCGGCGCAACCGTACAAATTCTGTCAACCTGAACCTCGGACAAAGCTCTTAAAGAAACATAACTACCGAAAGAGAAACCGGCCAATACCGTTTCTTTAACAGGCAATTGTTCGCGAGCCCAACTTAAGGCCTTAAGCAAGTCCGCGGTTTCACCCATCCCTTCGTCGTATTCACCCTCACTTTTCCCGACACCCCTAAAATTATAGGCAAGGGTCGCATAGCCTAAACTTTGAAAAGCGCGCTCCATAGTGGTAATCACCTTATTATTCATAGTGCCGCCGAACAAAGGGTGCGGATGACTTAGTACCACCAACTTACTTTCGCTCACACCATCAAAGTCGGCAAAATTATGTCGAATCTCCAGATTTCCATGAACACCTTTAATAAGAGTCGTTTGTAGATTTTTTTTCAACTTTAAATCCTTTATTATTGATGCAAATCAAAAAGCGTCTTGCACGAGTCATAAAACAGATGGCGACATCACTCTGCCTCGCAAAAACGCTGAATAATAAATACATAATCAAAAAGAGCTCGCTAAATGCCTACCAGACAAATCGTTATCGACGACGCCGTGCCATATGCCGCCGACATGTTCGGCCACTTAGGCGAAATCACTCTGCTACCGGGAAAAAAAATCACCCCATCCGATGTACAAAATGCCGATGCTCTGATTGTTCGTTCGCGAACACAGGTTAACCAGAATCTGCTGACAAACAGCCGCGTGCAGTTTGTCGGCAGTACCGTTGTCGGTTTGGATCACATAGACCAAACCTATCTCCAAAAAAACGACATTCACTTTTACTCCGCCCAAGGCTGCAATGCAAACTCGGTGGCCGAATACGTTATCCATGTGTTATTCGATCTTGCCGAACGGCACGGCTTTGACCTGCAACACAAAACCCTGGGTATTATAGGCGTCGGCAATGTCGGCGGGCGTCTGTATCAAAAAGCGCAAAACCTAGGCATCAAATGCTTGCTCAATGATCCACCGAGAGAACGGGATCCAAAAGATAATGAGCTAAATTTCGTGGATCTGGATCAATGCCTGACAGCGGACATTATTACCGTTCATACACCTTTATATATGAGTGGGGTTGATTGCACCTATAATTTAATTAATGCGGAACATATCTCGCGACTGTCTCCAGAACAGATACTGATCAATGCCGCTCGTGGAGGAATCATCAATGAAGCGGCCTGGGCTGCACAACCCCTTCAAGCAATAGTTGTTGATTGCTGGGAGAATGAACCCAATATTGACGAAACGCTATACAGAAGCGCCGACTTGGCAACACCGCATATCGCAGGCCATTCGCTGGAAGCTAAAATTGCCGGTGGCGAAATGGTCTACCGCCAGCTTTGCCGTCACTGGCAAATTGAACCTCAAAACAACTGGCAAACATTGCTTCCACCTGACCCACAACCGATTGAAATTGATAGCCGGACGGAAAGCAGTCAAACAAAACTTCACAGACTCTTTAAAGAAGTCTACAATCCCTATAATGATGATAGCGCCATTCGCGATAAGCAAATTCAAAAAGTCCATCTTGCCTTCGAGGATTACCGCCGCACCTATCCTCTTCGACGAGAATGGCACCGCCATAGGGTTCAGAACATAAAAACCCCACACCTTGCTAAGCTATTAAAATCCCTAAAATTTATAATAGATGGTTAAAACACCACAAAACGTATAAGAATCCCTTAATAAAATTATATTATTTACCCCACAAAAAATTTAGGTTTGCATTTGCCTTCATAACCAGTAATCTAGCACCTGAAATGTTTTGAGCCACTCAACAAAATTCAATCTCAAGGGAGAGCATTATGAAATTAATCAACCTATTTAAAGCTGCTGTTTTAGCTGCTTCTGTTGCAACTCTTTCAGGGTGCGGCACGATTAACGCAGCTACTAACCTAGAAGACGGCGCTTGGGATACATTCAACCAAGTTTGGGACAAATGGGTAGCAAGCGAAGGTGATATCGCAGATGCCACTATGTGGGAAGTAAAAGTCGACGAAGGCGTTTCTCTAGAAGACGTTAAAGACGCGATCAACGCAGTCGGCATCAACCGCAACCTTAAAAACGTTGGTGAACTACCACTATCTGAAGAGCTAAAAGCTCGTGGTATTGAATCAAAAGTTATCCACGTAATGTCTTTCTGTAACCCAGAAACAGCTCGCAAAATGGTTGACTTCTCGCCTGCTATGGGTGGGTTCCTTCCATGTCGTGTAAACATCATCGAAAAAGAAGATGGCCTACACATCTATTCCATGAACATGGATATGGCTATCGAGATGGGTAAAAAAATGCCACCAGCACTGAAAGAAGCGACTATGCAAGTGCGTAACACCATCTGGGAAATGATGCAAAAAGGTAAAGCTGGCGAATTCTAATTTACGCCTGATTTTAAGAGCCTTTAAAAGCCGCTATTTTTTAGCGGCTTTTTTGTTTTTTAAGCGTAAGAAACGTCAGAAAACCCACCCCAAACTCGCTCAAGCCCAGGCCTTAATAAGCCTTTATACTAAGGCATTTCACCCCCTTCAACCGTCGATAGTTAAAAAATCAGATGCACTAATGGGGCATTAATAAATTTTAATTACTCAAAAGCCGCAAAATCCTGCATAGTTACACATGAAATCACGCAGACCGTAGAAGTCTGTGTAAATAACTTCACAAGAGAGAGTCAGACTCATGAGAAAAACAAAACTAGCACTAGCATTGTCCTTTGCTGCTGCCGGCGTTTTTTCAACCAACGCCATGGCTACCAACGGGACAAACATGATCGCCGTTGGCGCTCAATCTGCTGCAACGGGTGGGACCGGTGTAGCGGGCTACTTTGGCGCGGAAAACGTTATTATCAACCCGGCGCTAATTGGTAAAGGCGACGGCACGGAATTTACTTTCGGTGGTACATTGTTCGCTCCGGACGTTAAAACCAAAAACAACACTGTAAGCTCGGTATTTCAGGCATTCGGATTTACCGCAGATGATGCTTCAGGAAACAGTAAGGCCGACCTTTTCGTGGTACCTTCCGTTTCCTTTGCTACACGTATCAACCAAACCATGAGCTTTGGTATCGGAATGTTCGGAACATCCGGTATGGGGGTTGACTACCGAACCAATGACGGACTTTTCAATGCACAAAGTCAATTACAGATTATGCGCTTTGTGCCGACCCTGACTTTCAACAGCCGTGACCGCAAAATGGCTGTTGGTATCTCTCCAATCCTGCAGTATGGTGCTTTAGATATTAACTACCGCACCAATGATAATGCAATTGCCGAAGCCCAAGGCAATGTCACTGCTGATGGAAACGAAACACAACACGGTTCAGGCATGGCTACCGATCTAGGAGTTGGTTACACCATCGGAACCTATTTTGATCTAGGCAAAAACCTGACCTTTGGTTTGGCCTACCAGTCACCGATCAGCATGAAATATAACGGCCAACTTTCAACGGCAGGTCAAGGTTTCAACCTGGTGTTTGGTGATGAACTGGAACAGCCTGCTGAAATCAAAGCAGGGGTTTCTTACGGAACTAAGCGCTTCATGGTCAATGCCGACGTCAAACAAGTTCAATGGGGTGAAGCAGCCGGTTACAAGGACTACGGCTGGGAAAACCAAATGGTCTATGCCCTTGGTATGAAACTAATGGGCAAAAACAGCTGGATCGGCTTCGGTTACAACTACGGTAAAAACCCTATCAAGGAACAAGCAGCCGCAAGTTACACAACCGATTACAAAGGTGCTGCCACCAATATGTTTAACAACACCTTCTTCCCTGCAACCGTTGAAGAACACTTCACAATCGGTGGTGGGTTCAATATCAGCAAAAACGCATCACTGGAAGGCGCCTTTGTCTATACACCAAAAGTTAAAACCACGGTCGATACTTCTGCAGTTAGCCAAGCCTTCGCTTACGACGGTGCCATTGCGCAAGGAATGGGGCCAGGAACTGCTGATGGTCTAGCTTCCGGTGTTAAATCATCCTCAACCACCGAGCATTCGCAAATGGGTCTAACCATGCAAATGAAGTACCACTTCTAATCCGGTATTTCCTTGCTCTGAAAGCCGCGCACATGCGCGGCTTTTTCCGTTTTGCATCCTTGTAAATTCTCTTCCATTCCTCTCGCCAAAAAAATTTAACAAAACCCTATCCCCTCCCTCTTCCTCGCAACTGTTTTTTTGTGCATACTATCTAAAAAAGGAGTTTTCTATGGCCACTATTCTTATAGCGGGGTGCGGTGATTTAGGCTGTTTACTGGGCGAAACATTAGCACAAGAAGGACATACCATTTATGGTTTGCGACGTCACACCGACGACCTGCCCGAATCCATTCATCCCATTCAATCAGATCTTTCTCATTCACTACCCAAACTTCCGGAAACCGTAGATTATGTTTTCTATATGGCATCAGCGGGAAAATACAAAGATGCGGCTTACTATCAAGCCTATGTATTGGGTGTTAAAAATACCCTTAACGCCTTGGGAAATAAAAACGTCAAACGTTTTTTCTTTATTTCCAGTACGTCGGTTTTCGGTCAAAGTGAAGGCGAACTGGTAAATGAAGAGAGTCCGACCAGTGGTAAAAACTTCTCTACTCGTCGCTTGCTGGAAGGAGAACACCTTGTCCGTGATTGCGGCTTCGCAAGCACCATCGTTCGTTTTGGAGGCATCTACGGGCCGGGAAGAACCCATTTAATCGACTTGGTCACACAAGGTAAAGCCCATTGCATGGAAGATGTTTGGAGCAACCGCATTCACTCTATAGATTGTGTCGGAATACTTAAGCATCTAATGGAACTGGACATGACTGCACCACAGAAAGTGGATGGACTCTACATCGGGGTAGACAATCAGCCAACCCTGTCCTGTGAAGTCTATGACTGGTTGGCTGAACAACTGAGTGTACCGGATGTTGAACATAGCGAACCGACAGAAAATTCCAGAATGATGCGCAGCAACAAGCGTCTTTCCAACGCCAAAATCCGTGCCTCAGGCTACAACTTCATCTACCCGACCTATCAAGATGGTTATATAGAATTACTGGAAGCCTGAGACAACCCTTTCTATTTATAAATCTGGCTAAAGATCGCGTCGCTTATCGTCTTCACGAGTTCCTTCTATTCGTGATGGCGGCACCTGAGTTTTTTCCTGCCATTCGCCTTCAAAGACATTATCGTCGGAACGATATGAATAACGCCCCGAAACCTGCAAGCCTTTGAAGCTTTGCTTTATCAGATAACGACGAACCGGCGGCACTAAAAACAAAAAACCCAACGCATCGGTAATCAAACCGGGAATTAAAAGCAAAACCCCTCCGATAAAAATAAAGACCCCTTCAAAAATCGCTTCTTGAGGCGCCTCGCCCTGCGCCATCATACGCTGCGCCTTCATCATGATATCAACGCCTTGACTACGCATGAGGTATACGCCTAACACAGCGGTAAAAATCGTCAACAATACAGTCGGCAGTGCGCCGATTACAGAGCCTACCTGAATTAAGAAATACAACTCAACCAAAGGTACAGCAATAAATAAGAGAAAGAAAAATCGCATAATTCGGTCCCTAGAAAATATGTTCGTAAAAGAAATCGCTAAAGATACAAAATCCGCAAAGAGCCTTATTTAAAAGGATTGGCAACAAGTTTTTGTCAAAAGCGGCAAAACCCAGTTTTAATCAAAGCATTACAGATGAAAAAGCGCTGCAAAGCGTATAGAATAATGAATCCATTTCGGCATAATTAACGTAATACTTAATAGTCATTGATCGTCAGTTTTCAAGTGCTATTAGAGAAAGGAATTCTAAATGCGTCGCGCCAAAAATATTACACTCTACCTCATACAAATTTTAATCATTGCATTCGGCCTGCAAAACACCAGTGCCTGGGCGGATGAACTACTGGATGTTGACCAAGCGTTTCAGCTTGCTCACCCGACCGTCAAAGACAGTAAAATTCATATTGAATGGAAAATTGCTGACGATTACAAGCTGTACAAAGACAAAATGTCTGTAAGCGCGACGCAGATCACCTTGCAGCAGCCGGCTTTTTCCAAAGCCAAAACCGTAGAAGATGAATTATTCGGCAAGACAGAGGTATTCACCCATCAGGCAACGATCGATATTGCCTATCAGGGCCAGGCTTCAGCTACTGAAGTCACAGTAAAATACCAAGGCTGTGCCGACAAAATCGGCGTATGTTATCCACCGCAAACCCGAACCTTTACTCTGGACTTGCCGCAACAATCCGCGCCGTCCACTCTCGGTGCACTGGACAGCTTCTTAAAACAGGAAACCTCCGAGCCAGAGCTACTGGATGCCGAAGACGCTTTCCGCTTCTCGGCAGATAAATCCAATCCGGCTAATATTAAGCTGACCTGGGAAATCGCCCACGGTTATCACCTATATCAAGACAAGATCAAAACCAAACTGCTAAAGGGCGATGCTGAAGTCTCTCTTTCACTGCCCGAAGCCGAACAGATCGATGATCCGCTATTCGGCAAGACAACTGTCTACCACGGTGATCTGCAAGGTACTTTAAATGTAAAACGAGCAACATCCACCAGCGAAGTCCAAATCGAATATCAGGGCTGCTCGGCTGAAGCCGGCGTCTGTTACCCTCCTGTTAAAAAGGTGATCCAACTGGATGCGGTATCCGGCAGTTCCACATCAAAAGCCGTCCAGGCCACTGCAACGGTTACCGAGGAATCGCCTCTGTCGGAAACCGACCAAATTGCCGACACCCTGAAGAACAGCAGCGTGTGGATCGTCATCGCCACTTTCTTCGCTTTCGGACTTCTTTTAGCGCTTACCCCATGCGTTTTCCCAATGATTCCGATCTTATCCAGCATCATTGTCGGACAAGGCGATCAACTGACCACCCGTAAAGCCTTCATTATGTCTCTGGTCTATGTACTCGCCATGTCGGTTACTTACACCGTAGCCGGTGTACTGGCAGGGCTGTTCGGCGAAAACCTGCAAGCTGCTTTCCAAAATCCATGGATTATCGGTAGTTTCAGTGCCATTTTCATTCTGCTTGCTTTCTCAATGTTCGGTTTTTACGAGCTGCAGCTTCCAAGTTCACTGCAATCAAAACTCACCAACCTTTCCAATAAGCAACAGGGCGGGACTCTAACCGGCGTTGCCGTTATGGGCTTCCTTTCTGCATTAATTGTCGGCCCATGTGTCGCACCACCTCTGGCCGGAGCATTGATCTACATCGGACAAACCGGAGACGCGCTTTTAGGCGGTGTAGCCCTATTCGCCATGAGCATGGGGATGGGATTACCGCTATTATTGCTGGGCACATCAGCAGGAAAACTTCTACCAAGAGCCGGCGCTTGGATGGATTCGGTCAAAGCGGTATTCGGTGTCGCTCTGATCGGTGTCGCCATCTGGATGGCCGAGCGTATTCTTCCGTCGGAAATCATTCTTCTGAGTTGGGCGCTTCTGTTCATCGTTTCCGCAGTCTACCTTGGCAGTTTCGAATCAACCGCAAGCAAATCCGGCTGGTTCAAACTGTTTAAAGGAATCGGCTTGGCACTATTCCTGTACGGAGCAATGATTCTTGTCGGTCTGCTCGGCGGCAGCAACAATATGCTGCAACCGCTAAAAGTCTTCCAGGGAAGTTCAAGCCACCAGGCAGCACAAGAAGAACATCTGGCATTCCAGCGCATTAAAAGCCTGGACGATCTGCAGCAAGTTCTGGCATCCGGCAAGCCGGTCATGCTCGACTTCTATGCCGACTGGTGTATCAGCTGTAAAGAGATGGAGAAATTCACCTTTAGCGATACTAAGGTTCAAGCAGCCCTAAAAGGTGTGACCCTTATTCAAGCCGATGTCACCGCCAACGATGCGGTCGACAAAGCCTTGATGAAGCACTTTGATCTGATCGGACCTCCGGCTATCTTGTTCTTTAATAGTCAAGGCAAGGAGCAGAAAGCGCAAAGAGTCGTCGGTTTTAAAAACGCTGAAGCCTTTGAACAGATTGTAAAACAAGCTTTCTAAAACGGCTTGTCAGCCTGCCAAAACAGGCAAGTTTTCGATTGGGGCTACCCCTGCCCCAATCAACCATCAAACATTTCTCAACTTTTCTTAACGTTCAAAACAGAACGCCGCTTTTCAAGCAAATTCCGTCAAGTTTTACTGATTTTTAAATAGTGTTCCACCAGCGCATCAGTTATAATTTCGCATATTTGATTCAACCTATAGGCACAGCCGCATGGCAAGCATTCTTGTAATTAACGGTCCTAATCTCAATATGTTAGGCCGCAGAGAACCGGAAATATACGGCAGCGAGACTCTCGGCGACGTCATTGAACGCCTGGAAATGCTCGCCGATCGCTTTGATATTCGCCTGCGCGATTTCCAAAGCAATTCCGAAAGCGCGATTATCGAGCGTATTCATCAAGCCATGGACGATGGTACAGACTATATCTTGATCAACCCTGCTGCCTACACTCATACCAGTGTAGCAATTCGCGACGCCTTGGCGACAGTGCAAATTCCGTTCATCGAAATTCACCTCTCCAATATTCATAAGAGAGAGCCTTTCCGACATCACTCCTATTTCTCGGACCTTGCCGATGGCGTGATTGCCGGACTGGGGACACTCGGTTATGAACTGGCATTTCAGGCAGCGGTTAACAAACTAATCAAATAACAAATTTATGACCTTAAACAGACTCATTTAAGGCCGCACTCAACAACGCAAACTTCGGGACACACCCGACAGAGAAAGGATAAATAACATGGATATTCGATCAATTCGAAAGCTTATTGAAATTGTAGAGCAATCAGACATTGCCGAAATCGAAATCAAAGAAGGCGAACACAATATTCGCATCACCCGCAGTCAAGAGCCGGTTTATGTTACCGCTCCGGCTGCGCCTGTACAAGCCGTCGCCAGTGCTCCAGTCGCACCAAGCGCTCCGGTTGAAGCGCCTTCCGCTCCGAGCGCAGCGTCTGCCGAAGTAAGCGGCCATAAAGTCACTTCGCCAATGGTAGGTACTTTCTACTCTTCTCCATCACCTGACGCAGGGCCTTTCGTTAAAGTTGGCGACAAGGTTGCCGAAGGTGACACCCTGTGCATTATCGAAGCGATGAAAATCATGAACCCGATCGAAGCGGACAAAGCCGGAACCATCAAGCAGATTCTTGGTGAAAACGGTGAGCCGGTTGAATATGGCCAAACACTATTCGTGATCGAATAAGGATCGAGTTGCATGATTGAAAAAATCCTAATCGCTAACCGAGGCGAAATTGCTCTACGCGTTTTGCGTGCAAGCAAAGAGCTCGGAATTAAAACCGTCGCCGTTCACTCGACGGCGGATGCTGATCTTAAGCACGTGCTGCTGGCTGACGAATCGGTTTGTATCGGTCCAGCACCATCATCGGAAAGTTACTTGAACATCCCGGCCATTATTTCCGCAGCCGAAGTGACTGATGCTGAAGCGATCCATCCTGGATACGGCTTCTTATCCGAAAACGCCGACTTTGCCGAGCGCGTTGAAGAAAGTGGTTTTACCTTTATCGGCCCGAAAGCCGATACTATCCGCCTGATGGGTGACAAAGTCTCAGCCATCAAAGCAATGAAGGCGGCAGGTGTTCCGACCGTTCCTGGTTCCGGTGGCCCGCTGGGCAAAGACGATGCCGAAAATCTGCGTATCGCCCGTGAAATCGGTTATCCGGTTATTATCAAAGCATCCGGCGGCGGCGGCGGACGCGGCATGCGCGTGGTACATACCGAGGCCAATTTATTGAAATCAATCCAATTGACCAGTTCGGAAGCCGGCAGTTTCTTCGGTAATCCGGAAGTCTATATGGAAAAATTTCTGGAAAATCCTCGTCACATCGAGATTCAAGTTCTTGCCGATGGTCAGGGAAATGCCGTTCACCTTGGCGAGCGCGATTGCTCAATGCAACGTCGCCACCAGAAGGTTGTTGAAGAAGCCCCAGCTCCTGGAATCACTGTTGAGCAGCGTGAAAAAATCGGTTCTGCATGTGTCAATGCCTGTCTGGAAATCAACTATCGCGGTGCCGGCACGTTCGAATTCTTGTACGAAAACGGCGAATTCTATTTCATTGAAATGAACACCCGTCTACAAGTCGAACACTGCGTTACCGAAATGGTTACCGGTATCGACTTGGTTAAGGCACAGATCGAAGTTGCAATGGGAATTCCTTTGAGCATTCGCCAGGAAGACATTCAACTGAAAGGCCACGCGATCGAATGCCGTGTCAACGCAGAAAACCCGGCTCGTAACTTTATGCCGTCACCAGGAAAAATCGAGCGCTTGCACTTGCCGGGCGGCCTAGGTGTCCGTTGGGATTCACATATCTACACCGGTTACAGCATCCCACCGAACTACGATTCGATGATCGGCAAACTGATTACCTTCGGTAGCGACCGCAATACGGCGATTGCCCGCATGGACAGTGCTTTGAGTGAAATGGTGATCAAAGGAATCGACACCAATATCCACATGCAACGCGAGATAATGAACGATGGCGGTTTCCGCGAAGGCGGCCGCAACATTCACTATCTGGAAGAACGCTTAGAGCATCTGGTTTAATTTCGTCCTAAATCGCCACGGGGTTCGCTTTTGATGACCGTCAAAACGAGCTTCGTGGCTTTTTTGTTTTTAGAGAGTTAAGTTTATGGCCTGGATACAAATTTCCACCACCACTGAAGAGGCGCTTGCCGAAACCTTGTCGGACGCTTTCAGCGAATGCGGTGCTGTTTCGGTGACCTTTGAAGACGCCTTGGATCAACCGATTTTCGAACCGGACATCGGCACGACGCCGATCTGGCAAAACACCCGGGTCAGCGCACTTTTCGACGCGAAAATCGAAGTTGGCGGTGTCTTAGCGCTTCTTAAACAACTCTTACCGGCCGTTTCCGAACATACCTTCAAAATCGAAGCGATCGAAGACAAAGACTGGGTTCGCGAATGGATGGATCAATTCCAACCGCTCTCTTTCGGTAAGCGACTATGGATAGTACCCAGCTGGTTGGAAGCGCCTGATCCACAAGGCGTTAATCTGATGCTCGATCCCGGTCTGGCATTCGGCACCGGAACCCACCCTACTACCGCTCTATGCCTTGAATGGCTGGATAGCAATGCTCCCGAAGATTTAAGCGTGATCGACTACGGCTGCGGTTCCGGCATTCTGGCTCTAGCCGCAAAGAAACTCGGCGCTTCATCGGTTTGCGGAACCGACATCGACCCTCAGGCAATTACCGCCAGCCTGGAAAATGCCGCACGCAATGCGGAATCGATCCCTTTCAACCTGGTAAAAGATTTCGACTCTCAGCCAGTCGATCTATTACTAGCGAATATTCTGGCCGGCCCGCTTAAAGAGCTGGCAGCCGAATTCGAACGCCTGATGAAACCGGGAGCGCAACTGGTGCTTTCCGGCCTGCTCGCTTCTCAAGCGGATGAACTCATCCAGCATTACAAAAATTTCGGCATCGAACTAACCGAATTGCGCACGCGTGAAGAGTGGGGCCTGCTCAGCGGCCGCAAACATTCGGTTTAAAAGTCGGCGCACAAGGTTAATGTTTCAAATCGGTCCTTATCAATTCGAAAATTCATTAGTTCTGGCTCCCATGGCCGGAGTGACCGATGCCGTTTTCCGTAAATTATGCCGAGAGCAGGGAGCCGCTTATACCCTCGCCGAAATGGTCGCCTCAAAAAAACAACTCTGGGAATCAAAAAAATCCTCCACTCGTCATGTGGACCCAAACGACCCCGAGCCTCGAGCCGTTCAACTAATCGGTACCGACCCGCAAGAATTGGCCGAAGCAGCTGCTTGGCAGGCCAGTCAGGGAGCACAGATCATCGACCTGAATATGGGCTGTCCGGCCAAAAAAGTCTGTAGTATCGCTGCCGGCTCGGCACTAATGAGTGATCCGCAAAGAATCGCTGAGATCTTTCAGGCGGTAAGCGAATCGGTCGATATTCCGGTGACGGTAAAAACACGAACCGGCACCGATGCGCAAAATAAAAATGCCTTGCAGATTGCCTTTTTGGCTCAGGAACACGGCCTGAAAGCCGTCAGTATTCACGGCCGTACCCGTGAAGATAAATTCAGCGGGCAAGCCGAATACGACACCATTAAAAGTGTTAAGCAGGCAGTACAGATACCGGTCATTGCCAATGGCGATATTTGCAGCCCCGAACAGGCGGATTTTGTATTAAAATATACCGCTTGTGACGCCATAATGATCGGCCGTGCATCTCAAGGCAATCCTTGGATATTTCGCGAGATAAATCATTACCTTAGACATACGCAGAAACTAGCGGAACCGAGCTTGCTGGAAAAGCGCGAGACGATCCGCCGACACTTACTGGGATTATATGAGCTCTACGGCGACACACACGGCGTACGCATTGCCCGCAAGCATTTAGGCTGGTATAGCCAATCCATGCCGGGCGGCACAGATTTACGCAAACAGTTTAACCGGTTGACGGAGTGCCATCAGCAGCTGCAACTGGTCGAAGATTACTTTAACCGTAACATTAAGTCGAATTAAACAAAGCGATATGAGCGACAAGACCCCGCAAAACAACCTGAGTATTCAAGTCACACAAACCTTGGAAGTTTACTTTGAAACCCTTGAAGACCAATCGACCTGCGATCTGCATGAAATGGTGATTCAACAGGTTGAAAGACCGCTCATCGAATTCGTACTGAACAGAACCCAGCATAATCAAACGCAGACAGCACAAATCTTGGGTATCAACCGCAATACCCTGAGAAAGAAGATGCTGAAATACCAACTTATCGAATCTTAATTTTTCTTTTTTCGGAGAATCCACTATGAAACCAGTTCGTCGTGCTTTAATCAGCGTGTCCGACAAAGACGGCATTCTAGAATTTGCCAAATCGCTTGACGCTATGGGCGTCGCCATTCTTTCTACCGGCGGAACCTATAAAGTTCTTTCTGAAGCCGGTCTGCCGGTAACTGAAGTTTCCGAATACACCGGATTCCCGGAAATGATGGACGGACGCGTAAAAACTCTGCACCCGAAAATTCACGGTGGTCTTCTAGGACGCCGCGGTAAAGACGATGCGATTATGAGCGAACACGGCATTGATCCGATCGATATGGTTGTCGTCAACCTGTACCCTTTCGAAGCAACCGTTGCCAAAGAGGACTGTTCTCTGGAAGACGCTATCGAAAACATCGATATCGGTGGTCCGACCATGCTTCGTTCTGCAGCAAAGAACCACAACGACGTGGCGGTTGTCACCGATCCTGCCGACTACTCGCGTATTCTTGAAGAGATGAGCGCTAACGAAGGCCAACTTTCACATGCGACCCGCTTCGACCTAGCGATTAAGACCTTTGAACAGACAGCGCGTTACGACGGCGCCATCTCCAACTACTTCGGCAAGATGTTCAACACGGAAGAAGGCGATACTTTCCCGCGTACTTACAACACCCAATTCGTTAAGAAGCAGTCCATGCGCTACGGTGAAAACCCGCATCAGGCAGCGGCTTTCTATACTGAACGTAATGCCACCGAAGCGTCGATTTCGACTGCAACCCAAATCCAAGGCAAGGAACTGTCTTTCAACAATATCGCCGACACCGATGCGGCATTGGAACTGGTGAAAACTTTCGAAGAAACCGCCTGCGTCATCGTGAAACATGCCAACCCGTGCGGTGTTTCCATCGGAGCAACGCAATTCGAAGCTTATGACCGTGCTTATAAAACCGATCCAACTTCGGCATTCGGCGGCATTATCGCCTTCAACACCGAATTGGACGGTGAAACCGCTCAAGCGATTGTCGACCGTCAATTTGTTGAAGTCATTATCGCGCCTAAGGTTTCCGAAGCAGCTAAGGCAGCCGTTGAAGCCAAGAAAAACGTTCGTTTGCTGGAATGCGGCGAATTCACCGGTCAGGAGGCCGCCTACGACTACAAGCGCGTTACCGGCGGACTGTTGGTACAAGACCGTGATCTGGGTACGGTTACTACCGAAGATCTGAAAGTCGTCACCAAGCGTGCTCCGACCGATAAAGAGATGCAAGACCTGATGTTTGCCTGGAAAGTAGCCAAATTCGTTAAATCGAATGCAATCGTTTACGTCAAAGACGGTATGACCGTCGGAGTCGGTGCCGGACAAATGAGCCGCGTTTATTCAGCTAAAATCGCCGGAATCAAGGCAGAAGACGAAGGCCTGGAAGTGCCTGGTTCGGTCATGGCATCGGACGCTTTCTTCCCGTTCCGCGACGGAATCGATGCCGCTGCCGCAGCCGGCATTACAGCGGTAATCCATCCGGGCGGCTCTATGCGCGATCAGGAAGTAATCGATGCAGCGGATGAACATGGAATCGCGATGGTGTTTACAGGAATGCGCCACTTCCGCCACTAAAAATTGCTTGTTTACTCAAATTTTGCTGCCCTTCGCAAATTTGAGCAAAACGCTAATTTTTAAAACAAATTTTTAAAGAGAGAATTCATTTATGAATATTTTAGTAATTGGTAGCGGCGGACGTGAACACGCTCTGGCCTGGAAAGTGGCGCAATCGCCTCTGGCGGAGAAAGTATTTGTCGCTCCGGGGAATGCAGGTACGGCTTTGGAGCCGAACCTTGAAAACGTCGATATCAAGGTTGAAGACCTTGACGGCTTGGTAGCTTTCGCAAAAGAAAACGCCATCGGTCTGGCAATCGTCGGCCCAGAAGTTCCTCTGGTTTTAGGCGTGGTTAACGCTTTCCAGGCTGCAGGCTTGAAGTGCTTCGGCCCATCTAAAGATGCCGCACAATTGGAAGGCTCTAAAGCATTTTCCAAAGATTTCCTGGCAAAACACAAAATTCCAACCGCGGCGTACCGGGTCTTCACTGAGATTCCTCCGGCAAAAGAATTTATTCGCGAACTGGGCGCACCGATCGTTATCAAAGCCGACGGTCTGGCAGCCGGTAAAGGCGTTATCCTGGCCGATACCGAAGAAGAAGCCTTTGCAGCGGTTGAAGATATGCTTGAAGGAAATAAATTCGGCGATGCCGGTGCTCGAGTTGTTGTCGAAGAGTTCCTTTACGGTGAAGAGGCCAGCTTTATTGTTATGGCCGACGGTAAAAACGTTTTGCCGATGGCGACCTCGCAAGACCATAAAGCGCGTAACAACGGTGATACCGGTCCGAATACCGGCGGTATGGGTGCCTACACCCCGGCTCCAGTCGTTACGCCTGAAATTCATGATCGAGCCATGCGCGAAGTGATTATGCCGACCATTGAAGGTATGGCCAAAGACGGTCTGCCGTACACCGGTTTCCTGTATGCCGGTCTGATGATCGACGCAACAGGAGCACCGAAAGTACTGGAATTCAACTGCCGTTTCGGAGACCCTGAAACCCAACCGATTATGATGCGTCTGCAATCGGATCTAGTTCAACACTGTTTGGATGCACTGGATGGCAAACTGGATCAAGCGACAGCTCAGTGGGACGATCGTGCTGCGCTAGGCGTGGTAATGGCAGCCGGCGGTTACCCTGACGACTACCGAAAAGGCGATGTCATCAATGGAATCGACAGTGCCAATGCCGACGACCTTAAGGTTTTCCACGCTGGTACGTCTTTAAATGGAAATGGCGATGTCATTACCTCCGGCGGACGCGTTCTTTGCGTAACCGCTCTTGGCAGCAATGTCACCGAAGCACAAAAACGTGCCTACGAAGGTGTAGATAAAGTCAATTGGGACGAGGTCTACTTCCGTACCGATATCGGCCACAGAGCCGTAGAACGCGAACAGAAAGCATAGCCCCAGACTTATGCGTCTATCCCGGAAAATGCTGGAATTTTCCGGGATTCTCTCCTATCAATCATTCTATCCTGCTTACTCAATCTCCGATTCAAACTTTCGGACAATAATCCCTTAAGTCTCCCCAACTTACAAAACATCAGCTTTTCCTAAAATAAAACCATCTAATGCATTATAAAAAATACCTAGGATAAAGCGGGGCGGTTTTGCTTTTCATCCCCGGGCATTTTGCTAAACTTGGCCCTCAAAATATAAAAACTAAATCCAAAAACTCCTCAAGATAGAGGAGGTTTATAACCATCGGGTAACACATCCAAGATGCATTATCAGGCAAAGCAACTGAGTTGTAAGCGTGGCCGTAAAACGCTGTTTTCTGAGCTCTCTTTCGAGCTTCAAGCGGGCCAACTGCTATTAATTGAAGGCCATAACGGTGCCGGAAAAACCAGCTTATTAAAACTGCTGACCGGCTTACGTATGCCCGAAGCCGGAGAAATCCTCTGGCAATCTCGTTCGATTCACGATGCTCACAACGACTTCCGCAGCAAACTCTCCTGGCTCGGGCACCAAAATCCGTTGAAAGACGAACAGAGCGCCCTGGAAAATCTGCATACTCTAAGCAGCTTTCGCCCGCGCAATTCGATCAGCCTGACCGACGCCTTACAGGAAGTAAAACTCGGGCATGCCAAACACGCACAAGTCAAAACCTTTTCAGCCGGAATGAAACGCCGTTTGTCACTCGCATCCCTGCTGGTAGCGAATACTCAATTATGGATTCTGGACGAACCCCAGGCAGCTTTGGATAAAGACGGCGTTGCTCTGTACGAATCCCTTGCCAAACAGCATCTGGAAAACGACGGCATGATTGTAATGACTTCGCACCATCCGTTGAATCTACCTGCCGATCGCGTGCAGCGATTGGCATTGGGAGTCTGATCGATGAGCAGTTTGTGGAGCCTGATTCGTCGCGACTTACTACTCGCCTACCGTCGCCGTGGTGAAGTCGGCAATGCACTAATTTTTTTCGGTCTGGTCGTTCTGCTGTTCCCTATCGGAATCGGCGCATCCGAAACCTTACTGGCGCAGATCGCCCCCGGTTTAATCTGGATCGCCGCCCTGCTGGCAACACTGATGTCGCTCGACAGTCTGTTTAAAGAGGACTATCAGGATGGCACTTTGGAACAATGGACTCTCAGCCCGCACTCTCTGGTAGCTTTTGTCTGGGCTCGCCTGATCTCGCACTGGTTGATTACGGCCCTGCCATTGGTTGCGGTAGCACCTGTTTTAGCCCTGACACTCAATCTACCGGCTGATGCGATCGGCGTTCTACTTCTCAGCCTGTTGCTGGGAACACCGGTTCTTATGTTTGTCGGTGCCATCGGCGTCGCCTTAACGACAGGACTGCAGAAAAGCAGCTTGCTGCTGCCATTGCTGGTGCTGCCGTTTTATATTCCGGTGTTGATTTTCGGCGCCAGCGCGGTGGAAGTCAGTGCCTCCGGCTGGTCTGCTGCCGGGCAACTTTATATTCTGGCCGGACTTTTCGTTCTCGGTCTTACCCTGGCACCCTTTGCGGTCGCCTCAGCTTTAAAGGTCAGTGTATCGCAATGAATATTATCGCCAAATGGTACTATCGTCTCGGAGCCCCAAACTGGTTCTACCCTTTAACAGGGAAAATGCTTCCCTGGATCGCGGTGATCTTTTTGGCACTGCTGATTCCGGGACTTTACATGGGACTGTTTACCGCCCCCGCCGACTACCAGCAAGGCGACTCCTTCCGCATTATGTACGTGCATGTCCCGGCCGCCTGGATGTCGATGTTTATCTATTTTGCGATGGCGGTTGCTGCGGTGGTTGCTTTGGTGTGGCGGGTACGCATGGCGGAAATCATGATTATTTCCAGTGCTCCGATCGGCGCCAGCTTTGCCTTGATAGCCTTGATTACCGGCTCACTATGGGGCAAACCGATGTGGGGAGCCTGGTGGGTATGGGACGCGCGCCTGACTTCGGAACTGATTCTGCTGTTTATCTATTTAGGAATCTTCGCCCTCTACAATGCAATCGAAAACAAACAGACCGCCGGTCGTGCCATGAGCATTCTGACCTTGGTCGGTGTCGTCAACTTGCCAATTATTCACTATTCGGTGGTGTGGTGGAACACGCTACATCAGGCGGCTACCGTCAGCAAGTTCGACACGCCGTCGATTCACATCGATATGCTGATTCCGCTTTTACTGATGGCAGCCGCATTCCAGTTTCTTTATTTGTGGATTCTATTACTCAAAATGCGCGCCAACCTGCTTGAGCAGGACCTACACTGCGGCTGGGTTAAGAAGATTATCTGGGATCGCCGCAAAGCACACAACGGAGGAAATTAAGATGCAGGAATTTTTCGCAATGGGCGGTTATGGCAGCTATGTCTGGTCCGCTTTCGGCATCAGTTTTTTGATTATCTTAATCAACCTTGTCCAACCGGCATTGCAACACCGTCAAGCGATTCGGGACGCTGACGATTTTCACCACCAAGAAAAATAAAGGGAAAATGTTATGAGTCCTGTCCGCAAAAAACGTTTCTATATGGTGCTACTGCTGCTAACCGGCGTCAGTATCGCCACCTTTCTGATTATTCAGGCATTCAGCCAGAATATGATGTTTTTCTTCTCCACGACCGAAGTCAAACAAGGTAAAGCGCCTGCCGACCGCGACTTCCGCTTGGGTGGTCTGGTGGTTAACCACAGTGTGCAGCGTGAAAGCGGTTCGCTTAAGGTCCACTTCGAACTGACCGACAGCCAGACGCCGGTTAAAGTCGAATATAGTGGCATCTTGCCTGATCTGTTCCGCGAAGGACAAGGGATTATTGCCAAAGGACGCTTAAACGACCAAGGAGTCTTTGTCGCCAAGGAAGTGCTCGCTAAACACGACGAAAATTATATGCCACCAGAGGTCGCTGATTCCATTAATAAAGCCCAGCTCGCCAGTTCGGAGCCAGTTCAACCATGATTCCGGAAATCGGCCATTTTTCTTTAATTCTCGGCTTGGGCTTTGCCACCGTTCTAGCGATTTTCCCGCTATGGGGCAGTTACAAAAACAATTCGGCATGGATCGCTCTGTCCCGCCCGGCAGCATTCGGACAGTTTCTGTTTGTCGGACTGTCTTTCGCCTGCCTGGTCTACGCCTTTATCGACAACGATTTTTCGGTGAAATACGTTGCCGCCAACTCCAACACGCAATTGCCGATGATTTTCAAGGTCTCCGCCACCTGGGGAGCACATGAAGGATCCTTGTTACTGTGGGGACTGATTCTGACATTGTGGACCTTTGCCGTAAGCCTGTTCAACCGTTCCCTGCCGGAGAGCCTGAATGCTAAACTGCTTGCTACTCTCGGCCTGGTCAGTATCGGCTTCCTATTGTTCATATTGATTACCTCTAACCCTTTCGAACGACTGCTTGAAGTGCCGCAAGAAGGCCGCAGTCTGAATCCGCTACTTCAGGATATCGGTCTGGCGATCCATCCTCCTATGCTCTATATGGGCTATGTCGGTATGGCCGTCTCCTTCGCTTTCGCAGTCGCCGTTTTATTGGAAGGTCGTCTGGAAATGGCCTGGGCTCGTTGGACCAAAGCCTGGACTTTGATTGCCTGGGCCTTCCTGACTCTTGGAATTGCGCTCGGCAGCTGGTGGGCTTACTATGAACTCGGCTGGGGTGGCTGGTGGTTCTGGGACCCAGTCGAAAATGCATCCCTGCTTCCATGGCTGGTCGCAACCGCTCTGATCCATTCTTTAGCGATTACCGGGGCACGCGGCACCTTCCAGTCCTGGAGCCTGTTACTAGCAATTCTGGCTTTTGCCTTAAGCCTGCTCGGTACCTTCCTGGTGCGCTCCGGCGTTCTCACTTCGGTGCACGCTTTTACCAGCGATCCGTCGCGCGGAGTTTTTATTCTACTCTTCCTGGTAGTCGTAGTCGGTCTATCCCTAACCCTGTATTCGGCGAATGCCCACAAGGTTACGCATAGCAAAAAATTTAGCCTCTTCTCCAAAGAGAGCCTCCTGCTATTTAACAACGTGATTCTGATGGCGATGATGGCAACCGTGCTGCTCGGTACACTTTATCCATTGATTCTCGACGCTCTCGGGCTGGCTAAAATTTCCGTCGGCGCCCCTTACTTTAATAGCGTGATGCTGCCTCTGACAGTACCTTTGGCAATTTTTATGGGCTTCGGCTTTGCCGCCCACTGGAAACAGGATCAGGGAATATCATTGCTGAAACGCATGAGTCTGCCGCTGATCTTGAGTCTGATGACGGCAATCTTGATCCCGTTACTGATTCTGCCGGATGTTCAAGGCCTGGGCATACTCGGACTGTTTATGTCGGCCTGGATCGGCTTCAGCGCTCTGTATTGGCTACTCCGCGGCCAACAGGGACATTTTGCGAAACCATCCTTGCAGCTAGTCGGTTCCAGTCTGGCGCACATCGGTTTTGCAGTCACCTTGACCGGCATTACGATCACCTCCCTGTACAGTATTGAAAAAGACATTCGCCTAGCCGAGGGCGACAGCTACCACATTCAGCAGTATGAATTCCGCTTTGACGGCGTCAAACAAAAACAGGAAGCCAACTATCTCGCTTCGGAAGGTTCGGTCACGGTTTTGGAAAACGGCGAATTTATCGCCCATTTGAAACCGCAGAAACGCACCTATCTGACTCAAGGAATGCCGATGACCGAAGCCGGCATCGACGCTGGGCTGAATCGTGACCTATTTGTCGCCTTGGGAGAGCGACTGCAAGATGGAGCCTGGAGCGTTCGTGTGCAATATAAGCCGTTTATTCGCTGGATCTGGCTGGGATCGATCCTGATGGCTTTAGGTGCTCTGTTGGTATTGGCGGCCCATATTCGCAACGGGAGACGTTCGGCATGAAAAAGCAGTTCGCCCCCCTGATTATTTTTGCGGTACTGGTACTGTTTCTGGCAATCGGCCTGACTCTGAATCCGCAGAATGTACCTTCGCCACTGATCGGCAAAACCGCCCCGCAATTCGAATTACCGCAACTGAATTCGGCAGAAAGATTTTCGCCGCAACAGCTACAAGGTAAGGCCTGGATTTTAAATATCTGGGCCTCGTGGTGCAGCTCCTGCAAACAGGAACACAAGCTGTTGGTCGATCTTGCCAAGACGCAACCTTATGTGATCGTCGGTCTGAATTACAAAGATACCGCTGCGGAAGCGAACTCCTGGTTGCAACGCTATTCCGATCCCTACTCCGTGGTCATTGAAGATGCCCAGGGAAAAGCCGGCATTGATTGGGGTGTTTACGGCGTACCGGAAACTTTCGTGATTGATACCCACGGCATCATTCGTCATAAATTCACCGGTCCTTTAACCCGGCAAAGCATCGAGGAAACACTGATTCCACTCATGCAGACACTGCAGAGCGAGGTGCAATCATGAAACGCTTTCTGATTCTCCTCTACATGCTGTTGTTTTCTCTGCCTCTGTTTGCAGCAATTGAAGAACATCGCTTTAAAACCCCGCAGCAGGAACGCGATTACCGCCAGCTTATCGACGAACTGCGCTGCCTGGTATGCCAAAACCAAAATCTGGCCGACTCGAATGCCGAACTGGCTCAGGATCTGCGCCGACAGGTGTATAGCATGCTGGTCGATCAACAGGCAGATAAACAACAGGTTGTCGACTATATGGTGCAGCGTTACGGCGATTTCGTCCTCTATCGCCCACCGCTAAAAACTCAAACGACTTTGCTATGGGCCGGACCTTTTCTATTTCTGGCAATCGGTGTCTGGTTTTTAATCCGCCTGATTCGCCGCCAAAACTCGATGGATGATGCTGATGACAACTCTTAGTCTCTGGTTAAGCTTACTATTGATCGCCGCGCTGGCGATCCTCTTCTTCCCACTGCTCAAGCAGGGAAAACACCTTTCCAAAAGCGCTCTTCTCTCCATCGGTATCGGACTGCCGGCTTTAACCATAGGACTGTACTTTTATTTCGGCACTCCACAATTCGCGGAAATATCCCAAGACGACTCCGCTCCCAAAATGGTCACTCTGGTCGACAAGCTGGAGCAAAAACTAGCCAAAAAACCGGACGACTTGAGTGGCTGGCTGCTCCTCGGGCGTTCCTATATGATGACCGATAATTATCCGAAAGCCGTCTGGGCATTCGAGCACGCCTATCAACTGGCTCCGAACAATCTTAGTGTGCTCCTTCCCTTGGCGGATGCCTTATCCGTTACCCAGAACGGGCGTTTGCAGGGCAGGCCTTACGAACTGCTGCAACAAGCTCTGAAACTCGATGCTCATAACAAAATGACCTTATGGCTTCTCGGTCTTGCCGAACGGCAAAAAGGCGATATTCCAAGGGCTGGTGAGCTATGGCAAACCCTCTACTCTCAGCTTGACCCGGACGACCCTGATCGCAAGCATATCTCGGCATTACTCGAGCAGATCGGACAATCGGTTACTGAAAATCCCGGCCCCGAATCCAAGCCTGAGGATACGACTGCATCGGAGGAAAAGTCGATCCAGATTGTCGTTTCAACCGAGACTCCACAGACACTACCGGCAGGTACAACTTTGTTTGTCTATATCAAAGCTGCCGAAGGTCCGCCGATGCCGATAGCCGCCAGGAAAATTTCGATAAAACAACTACCTGTCGAAGTTGATCTAAGCAGTTCCGATGAACTGATGGCGAATCGAAAACTCAAGAATTTCGAACACTTAATTGTCGGAATCAAACTGACTCAAGGTGATAAACAAGATGTATCCAAAGTGTTGTATCAGGCAGAAAAACCGGCACAAATGGGTAAAAAAGCCGTATTTATAACAAATATAAATATTACCGTTTCATGAAATAAATACGTCCTATTGACCATTAAAAATTCTTTCTGTACCCATTAAGTTTTCTTCTCTAAGATAGCCAAAAAATTGAGGAATGCTTGAGACGGTCAAAGATTTATAAGACATTCCCGAATAAATTAAAACAGCGAAACTTTTACTAGAAATCCAAAAATATGTTCAATAAAAAAATCGGTCTACTTATCGTTATATTCCTTCTTGGCTTCGCATCCTTCGGAGCCATGAATTCTTTTTTTGCTTACACCAATACCACTGAGTTTTGTACCTCGTGCCACAGCATGACAGTCAACCTGAAAGAGTATCAGGAAACCATTCACTACAAAAATGCTTCCGGTGTACGTGCGGAGTGTGCGGATTGCCACGTTCCGAAGGAATTCCTGCCGAAGATCAAAGCAAAACTGTTTGCCGCCAAGGACGTGTATCACGAATTTATCGGCGATTTCGCGGTCAGCGACGAACTTAAGGCAGATGAAGATGCCTATCTGGAATACTACGATAAACACCGCTGGCAAATGGCTTCGGCCGTTTGGAAAAAAATGAAAGACAGCGACTCGCGTGAATGTCGTACCTGTCACTCTTTCAACGCAATGGACTTTGACGAGCAGGGCAAACAAGCTGCCAACAAGCATCCGCGCGCTATTGAAAAGGGACAGACCTGTATCGATTGTCACAAAGGTATCGCTCATACCGAACCGGACGAGCCGGAAGAAGTCGAAAAAGAGTACCGCGACGGTCTAGTCGGCGACCTGTTGCCGAAACGATAAAAATCCAACAACCAGTTTAGGCTTCCACACACAAGGGTGGAAGCCGCCAAAGACTGTCTATTCAGTCCAATTTAAATCCAGCTTGACTGGAACCTACACTTCTGAGGAGGAGTACTATGAAAAAAGCTAAGTTTAGCTTACTTGCAGGAACGGTATTAGCCGGCGGTATGCTGGTTTCCAATACCGCTATTGCACTGGACCGCGGCGAAATGCTCGCCAATACTTGTGCCGGTTGCCACGGTCCTAACGGCGTTAGCCACGGTCCGGCAACACCAAGTATTGCCGGAATTTCAAAAGACTACTTCATCGAATCCATGCACGCCTATGCATCCGGCGATCGCCCATCTACCATTATGATGCGTATCGCAAAAGGTTATAGCGATGCGGATATCGAAGCCATGGCAAACTATTTCTCCAAACAAAAACACCACTCAGCCAAACAAGAAACCAATGACAAGATGGCGAGCAAAGGTGCAAAAATCCATAAGAAATATTGCGAGAAATGTCACTCCGAAGGCGGAAGCCTGGCTGAAGACGATGCTGGTATCCTGGCAGGTCAGTGGAAGCCTTATCTGCAATATAACTTGCATGACTTTACTTCCGGAAATCGTGAAGCACCGAAAAAAATGGCCAAGCAGCTGAAAAGCATGCATGAAAAATACGGCCAGGACGGTATTGACGAACTGATTGAATTCTACTCAAGCAAATAAGGGAGTAAACAAGATGACCAATATTTCAAGACGAAACCTCCTTAAAGCTTCTGCAGCCGGTGCAGTCGGTGTTGCTGCTACAGGTTGCGCAACCAGCAGCCTGGCATCTAACGGCAAGAGTGTCGTGATTGTCGGTGGCGGTATCGGTGGAGCCACCGCCGCTCAATACCTGAAGAAAATGGATCCGAGCATCGACGTCACCATCGTCGAAAAGAATCCGGACTACTACACCTGTTTCATGAGTAACGAAGTGCTTGGCGGACACCGTAAGATGGAATCGATCCATTTTACTTACGAAAACCTGAAAGCCAAAGGCATCAAGGTTATTTTCGATAAAGTCACGTCAATCGATCCGAAAGGACAAACGGTAAAAACAGCCGGCGGCAAGAGTCTGTCTTACAACCGCTGTATCGTTTCTCCGGGTGTCGACTTCAAATACGAAGAGATCGAAGGTTACTCGGAAGCCGTTGCTCACGACTCTATCCCGCACGCATGGAAAGCCGGTCCACAAACCGTTATGCTGCATAAACAACTTGAAGCCATGAAAGACGGCGGCACGGTTGTGATCGTTCCTCCGGGCAACCCTTTCCGCTGCCCTCCTGGACCATACGAGCGTGTATCGCAAATCGCTTCTTATCTGAAAGCACACAAACCGAATTCGAAAATCGTCGTTCTGGATCAGAAAGACAAGTTCTCTAAATTCGGTCTGTTCATGGATGGATGGAAGCGCCACTACGGCTACGGTACCGATGCCAGCATGATCCAGTGGATTCCGGCAAAAGACGGCGGGAAAGTTACCAAAGTCGATGTTGCCAGCAAAACCGTTCACTGCGGTGCAGGCGCTTTCAAAGCGGACGTGCTAAACATCATCCCGAACCAAAAAGCAGGAAAAATCGCGTTTGAAGCCGGTTTGACCGACGATAAAGGCTGGTGTCCAATCGATCACAAAACCTTTGAATCAACCCTGCACAAAAACATCCATATCGTTGGTGATTCATCGGTTGCAGCGCCTATGCCGAAATCCGGTTACGCTGCCAACTCACAAGCAAAAGTTTGCGCCGCTGCCGTCGCTTCATTGCTAAACAACGTTGCCATGGTTGAACCTTCATGGGTAAACACCTGTTACTCTGTCATCGCTCCTGGCGACGGAATTTCCGTAGCGATGGTGTACGCTTATGAAGACGGCAAAATCGTTAAGGTTAAAGGTTCCGGAGGTCTGACCGGAGCTTACGACCCTGAACTACGTAAGCGTGAAGAACTTTACGCTCACTCCTGGTTTAAAAACATTACGGCCGACGTCTTCGGCTAAGTCCTGTTTTAAAACTTCGCCTGCACAATTCACTAGGCAAAAAAATAGCTCCGAAAGGAGCTATTTTTTTATCCGGCCTGAAATTACCAGCCTTTATACAACGAAGCGAATTTTAGGTATCCCAAATATCGGCAGTAATGTTTTTATACCAGCCGTTCGCATAGGTTGCTTCCATTTTACGGAACTGCAACGTCGCTCCGTGAGGGCTTACCCCACCGGCACCTTCGATACCGACGATTTTACCGTCCTGCATATGATAAACGGCGGCAACGCTGATACCGTAATCGGCACCCACCAAGCTGTAGCAGGTATTCACATTCTTCGGTCTCGGCATCGCCCAGTTATGCATTTGCGATACAATCGCCGCCGCGCACATTTTCGCCTGACTGGCCGCCGAATGACCTGACTTCGGCATCTTACCGGCAATAGCTGCATCACCGATAACATGGATTCCTCGATGAATCATGGATTCAAAGGTTTCCTGATTCACCGGACACCAGCCAGATTCATCGACCAATCCGGCATCAAAAGCAATCTTGCCGGCTTGCTGCGGCGGAATAATATTCAGAACATCGGCTGTGAAAGTATCCAAGTCACAGTGAACCGTTTTGCTGTCGGCTTCCACCTTGGTAACCGCCCCACCGTCATGCTCGCCGAACCACTCGATCATACTTCCGTACAGCTCTTGCCAGCCTTCCATAAACAGACCCTGCTTGGAGAACTTGCTCTTGGCATCCAGAACAATGATTTTAGCTGTCGGGTTATGCTTTTTAAAATAATCGGCAATCATACTGACGCGTTCGTATGGCCCCGGAGGACAACGGAACGGATTGGCAGGCGCGCTCATAATAAAGGTACCGCCCTGCTTCATTTCGCGAATCTGGCGATACAGAATATCGGTTTGCGGCCCAGCCTGGTAAGCGTGAGGAATCTGCTCAATGACATCCGCCGAATAGCCTTCAATCGCGTCGAAACGGAAATCGATTCCAGGGGAAACCACCAGACGATCATAGCTTAGCTCACTGCCGTCACTTAGAGTGACCGTTTGCTTCCTGGCATTAATATCTGTGACCTTATCATGAATAACGGCTACGCCGTGCTTATCCTGCAATTTTCGATAGTCGTGGGTAATATATTCCTTCTCCACCAAACCGGCCAGATACCAGTTGCTGCCAGGACAAGTCATATAGCTTTCTTTAGGTTCGATTAAAGTGACATCCAGCTTGTCATCGAAACGCTTCAGATATTTTGCGCAGGTCGCGCCACCGAATCCACCGCCGACAACGATCACTTTCGGTTTGGCGTCTTCATCGACCGGCAGACTGCAACCGCTCAATGCCGAAGTCATCGAACCGACGGTGCCGGTCGCAATCATTGCCTTGATCAAATTTCTACGATTCATTAATTTCATCTTTTTTCCTCCAATCAAGGTTTTAGCTTGCTGAAATACAACGCCAAAGCTTCGATTTCTTCGTCGCTGTAACCTTTCATATGACGCTGCATAACCGTCGAAGCACGCTTACCGTTCTTGAAATCTTTCAACTGCTGAATCATTACCTTTTCAGGATAACCAGCTAAAGGAGGAATCGATGCACCAACGTATTTTCCTTCCGGACCATGGCACATGAAACAGGTGGTGGCGGACAATTCCGCATTGGTGATTTCCGCATAGGATGCGGAAGCGAAGGTTGCTGCACTTAGTGCCAAAGCAACCCTTAAGGTAGCCCATGTTTTCATTCAAACATCCTTGTATGTATTGACGGAATCCGGCCTTGTCAATATCTGCACCTAGTTATTTAGCGAATCTATAAGCTCGCTTTCATAAGACCGAATTTTCAAGCGATGTTCTCAGAATGGCATAAGCAAAATCTAATAAAAATAAATTCTAACCAAAGATAAAATTTATTTATAAACAGAAAAGATTAATAATAAGGATCACAAAACACTGAATTATCAATAAATTAAGCTTAGCTTAAGATAGTCAACTCTCGACAAAACCATTAATGCTATTTCTGCATAGATAAAAAATTTATATTCAAAAACGGCTGACCATAAAAAACCCGATCACAAAGGACCGGGTCAATGCGTACCTAGGAAGCTAGCCACCGGTAAAAAGCAGCACTTCCAAAAGGTTAATGGAAACGGATTTCTCCGTCCTGCAGATCGGCCTTCACCGTCGATCCGGCGGCAAAATCACCTTGCAAAATGCGCTGAGCCAAAGGGTTTTCAATTCGCTGTTGGATCACGCGCTTCAAAGGACGTGCGCCGAACAATGGATCGAAACCGGCTTCACCCAGATTATCCAATGCAGTATCGCTGATCTCAAAACCAATTTCCGAAGCCGCCAAACGTTTGCGCAAGTTCTGCAACTGGATCGAAGTAATCGCACGAATCTGCTCACGACCCAACGGATGGAATACCACTATATCGTCAATACGGTTAATGAATTCCGGACGGAAATAACCGCCGACCACTTCCATCACATCCGCTTTCATCTCTTCGTAACTGGCTTGACCGGCTTTTTCCTGGATTAACTGTGAACCCAAATTCGAAGTCATGACAATGACCGTGTTCTTGAAGTCAACAGTGCGCCCCTGTCCATCCGTCAAACGCCCGTCATCCAATACCTGCAATAGGATATTGAAAACATCCGGATGGGCTTTTTCGACCTCGTCCAGCAAAATCACCGAATAAGGTTTACGACGCACGGCTTCGGTCAAATAACCGCCCTGTTCATAACCGACATACCCCGGAGGAGCACCGACCAGTCGCGCCACCGAATGCTTCTCCATAAATTCCGACATATCGATACGCACAATCGCATCGGTGGTATCGAACAGAAAGTCCGCCAAAGCTTTGGTCAATTCGGTTTTCCCGACCCCGGTAGGCCCAAGGAACAGGAAAGAACCGTTCGGGCGGTTAGGATCCGACAAACCGGCACGAGAACGGCGAATCGCATCAGATACCGCTTTGACGGCTTCTTCCTGACCGATCACCTGTTTACGCAAGGCCTCTTCCATACGCAATAATTTGTCACGCTCGCCTTCCATCATTCGCGCTACCGGAATACCGGTCCAGCGTGCCACGACTTCAGCGATTTCCGCATCGGTAACCTTATTTCTCAGCAGATGATGACCCTCGCTATCGGTTGCCTCGGACTCGGCTTTTTCCGCAGCCTGAATCTTAGCTTCCAGCTCAGGAATACGTCCATATTGGATTTCCGACATTTTTGCCAGATCACCGACACGGCGCGCCGACTCCAGTTCGGTTCGGGCCGCATCCAGCTGCTCTTTGTATTGCTGCGCCCCCTGTAATGCGGCTTTATCGCGTTTCCAGACTTCTTCAAGATCGGAATACTCTTTTTCCAGAGAAGTAATCTGCTCTTCCAACGAAGCCAGACGTTTTTTCGATGCTTCATCCTTCTCTTTCTTCAAAGCAACCTGTTCGATTTTCAACTGGATCAAACGGCGATCGAGCTTATCCATTACCTCCGGCTTGGAATCGATTTCCATACGAATGCGCGACGCTGCTTCATCGATCAGATCGATCGCTTTATCCGGCAACTGGCGGTCGGTAATATAACGCTGCGACAAACTGGCCGCCGCAACAATCGCCGGGTCGGTAATATCAACCCCGTGGTGAATTTCATAGCGCTCTTTCAAACCGCGCAGGATCGCAATCGTGTCTTCTTCGCTTGGCTCGTCAACCAGCACTTTCTGAAAACGACGCTCCAAAGCGGCATCTTTTTCGATATTTTCGCGATACTCATCCAAAGTGGTCGCACCGATACAGTGTAATTCACCACGTGCCAAAGCCGGTTTAAGCATATTACCGGCATCCATCGACCCTTCGGTTTTCCCTGCGCCGACCATGGTATGGATTTCGTCGATAAACAGAATCACCTGCCCTTCCTGCTTCTCAAGGTCTTTTAGCAAGGCTTTCAGGCGTTCTTCGAATTCACCGCGGTATTTGGCCCCGGCTAAAAGACCGGCCAAATCCAGTGACAACAGGCGCTTGTTTTTTAATCCTTCCGGCACTTCACCATTGACGATTCGTTGCGCCAACCCCTCGACAATCGCTGTTTTACCCACCCCCGGTTCACCAATCAGCACCGGGTTGTTTTTGGTACGGCGCTGCAACACCTGCACCGCACGTCGAATTTCATCATCTCGACCGATTACCGGGTCCAATTTACCCTGTTCGGCACGAGCCGTTAAATCCAGCGTGTATTTTTCCAACGCTTGACGATTCTCTTCCGCATTTTGATCTTGCACGCTCTCACCTCCTCGTACCTGTTCGATTGCTTGCTGCAAAGTTTTAAGATCCGCTCCGGCCTTCTTGAACAGCTCAGCGGCATAATCGTTCGATTCCAGAAGAGCGACAAAAAACAGCTCACTGGCAATAAACGCATCACCGTTTTTCTTCGCCTGCTGTTCCATCTTCGCCAGAATCCTAGCGCTCGCCTGATTCAACTGTACCTGAGCCGCACCGGAAACTTTCGGCATAGACGACAGTTTTTGCTCAACCGAAGTTCTTAATTCGGCATTATTGATCCCCGCAAGACGCAGCAGAGATGCCTGGTCATCAAGCAAAGCCGACAAAATATGAATCGGCTCAATATATGAGTGTTCCAATCCCATCGCAGTGGACTGCGCCTGAGCCAACGCGCTCTGGAATTGAGAAGTAAATTTATCCATCATGGCAGACTGCCCCTAAATCATTTAATTAAACTAAATATAGGGCGCTCTTCCCGGCTTTCAAGATACAAGCACGCTTTTTTCCGGTAAAATTGCGTCAGATTAACTTTTTGCAACCTCCGGAAAATCGAATAAGAATTGAATGGACGATCTGTTTTTCATTGCCTCAAAAATCGCATGGGGACTACTCAGTCCCGGCAATCTATTGATCCTGTTATTTGCTGCAGGAACCATTGCTCTTTTGCTAAAAAAAATCGTATTGGCCAAATGGATTCTACTACCGACTTCATGCATCGCTTTGGCATTAACCGCCTATCCGATCAGCGACGCCCTGATGGTTCCTTTGGAGAAACGCTTTGCCAAACCGGCTGAACTGCCGAAACACATCGACGGCATCATTCTGCTTGGCGGAGGAGAAGATTTGAAGCGTTCGCTCAGCTGGCACACGCAGGAGCTCGGTTACGGCGGTGACCGCTATGCTGCAACCCTTAAACTCGCCCGTCGCTATCCGCAAGCACCGGTGATTTTCACCGGCGGCAGCGGTTTAATGCAGTTACAACCGGAAAGCAGAGATCAAAGCGAAGGCCACCTTTCAAGCACACTGTTAACTGACATGGGAATCGCTAAAACACGGCTGATCATCGAAGCAAAGTCGCGCAATACCTACGAGAACTTTAAAAACATCAAATCTCTATTGCCGAAAAAAGACGGCCAGTATCTATTGGTCACTTCTGCTTTTCACATGCCGAGATCGGTCGGCATAGCGCGAAAAAGAGGAATCGGCGTCATCCCCTACCCTGTGGACTACTACTCGAACCGTTCTCCCTACCGACAATGGGATTTCGATTTCTACGACCATCTGAGAATTCTGGAAAGTGCCTGGAAAGAATGGATCGGTTTAAGCGTATATTTCTTCAGCGGCAAAACGTCCCAATGGTTTCCTTCTCCTCTCAACCACAAAAAACACCAACCAAGCGAAGCATCATGAAGTCCTCTAAGGCCGGTTTTTAACGGTCACCTAAAAATTCCTCGACTTTTTAGCATTTTTTATTTGCAAAGCAATATTAGGCTGTGCTTAAATACATTCATCGTTATATTCACTCGGGAATAACGATGTCGCTCAAACACCAAAATATGTAGGTTTTACTGTTTTGGTTTTTTTAATTCCATCGTTATACCCGAACATATATAACGATGGTTTTTTACTTAATCTAAAGCTAGAAACTTTGATTATGAATATTTGAACTGCTCTCTTACCCCTTTAAGTCCGTGATTGGATCGGCTCAATCCAATCGCGGCAGTTTTTCCTCATCTAAACTTTTATCTGTCATTTATCATTCGAGGAACTTAGCCCAGAACTATCTGGGCTTTTTTTTCACTAAAAGCGGGCGATAGTAATTGACGGTTCATATAGCTTAAGCACTAGAATAAAATTTCGTTTTATATAACATTTTCAATAACTTATATACAAACGGTAATATAAACTTAACGCCATATTTACTCTAATACATAGGAATAAAAGGCAACATTCACAAGGAGAAATACAGTGAAATTCAGCGCTCGCAACCAAATCAAAGGAATCGTCAAAGCCATTCACGAAGGCGTCGTTAACAGCGAAGTCGTCATCGAAATTGCCAACGGTGTCGAAATCACCTCCATTATCACCAAAAGCTCTGTAGAAGCTCTTGGTCTGGAAGTCGGAAAACCTGCCTATGCAGTCGTCAAAGCATCCAATGTCATGGTAGCGGTTGATTAGGCATCATTCGCCGGCCGGGGCAACCCGGCTATTTTTTAATACTCGATATATATGAAAATAAATAAAGAATCGCAAGTGTTTTGATTTAAACAAACCGCTTTGTGACCACGACAATAGTTGACGGGCCGCTAGTGAACTTTTCCATTTTTGCCGACCATCCGTCATAGAAGGAACCAAAATGATCTTTTTTCAAACCCATGAAATCGAAGCCTGGATCAACGAAGATGCGCCACTGATCGACCTGACCTCGCACTTGTTGGGAATCGAAAACCAACCGTCTCGTTTGAGTGTGCGCAGCCGCCATCCGACACGTTTGACCATGATGGAAGAAGCCGCCCGCATCTTCGAATTGCTTGGTGCCGAGATCATTTTTGTCATGCCCTCCGCCGCGGATGTCGATGCAGGCAGTTTGATTCTTCAGGTTGAAGGTCGGGCCGATGCTTTGCATCGCGGCTGGAAAGTTGCCATGAATCTACTTGAATACCTATGCGGCATTTCGACTCTAACGGCGCAAATGGTTTCAGAGGTTCAGCAAGTCGGCGACATACCGCTACTGGTTACCCGCAAGCATCTTCCGGGAATGAAAAAACCAATGATCAAAGCGATTCTGTCCGGCGGCGCCCACCCTCACCGCCTTGGCTTATCGGAAACCGTACTGATTTTCGAAAACCACCTGAACCTAATCGGCGGACGTGACAGCCTGCCCGACAGATTGCCGAAAATTCAGGCAGCCGCATGCGAGAAAAAAATCTCCGTTGAATGCGATACCTATGAGCAGGCTCTGCAAGCCGCACTTGCCGGAACGGACCTTATTCAATTCGACAAGGTGGAAGTCGGTCTTTTGAACCAGTGGTGTTCACAACTGAAGACACAGTTCCCCCAATTGAAAATTATCATTGCCGGCGGCATTCGACCGGACAATATCCGGCTTTATGCACAAAGCGGCGTTGACGGGATCGTCTTAAGCTCTCTCTATCACGCCAAACCGGCCGATCTTGGCGTCACAATCGAGCTTCTTTAGCACGCGCGGGTTTCGACCTCTATGGGTGAAAGGCAAAAGCACCCGAAGAGGCGGGCAATCGATTCACAAGTTCCTTCACACAACTCAGGCTTGGAGGTGTTTATGCTTTCAATTATCTTTCTCGGCAGCGATCAGGATTTTCAGAACTTCAGCGCCGGCAATTCCGAAAATATCCATAAAATCACCCATGTCGCTCATAGTGAAGGCCTGAACAATGACCTTATTCGCAATAGCGAACTGATTCTGCTTTCCTATGAATGGGAGTCGCAAAACAGCTTGCCGCTGTGCCATCAACTCCGACAGTTAAATCCACATTTGCTGTTTATCCTGCTGGTTGATTCCCATCAGGCGGATCAGGCAATTGAAGCGTTTCATTCGGGAGCTTTCGATGTGTTATCCAAACCGTTAAATCCCTTGGCGCTGACATCTTCTATCAAGAAAAGCGAAAATTTTATCGCGCATCGCGCCTATATTTACTCACAGAAACAACCATTGGAGCAAAATGCCGGTGAACCGCCGATTGCCGTCAGTACCAATATGCGTCGCACGCTGACTCTATTGCATCAAATCGCCGATAAAGAAATTCCGACACTGCTTAATGGTGAAACCGGAACAGGGAAAAGCGTGATCGCCAGCTACCTGCATTCCATCAGCCCGCGTAAACATGCCCATTTTCTGACCGTCAACTGTGGCGCCCTTAGTCCGAGTTTATTGGAATCGGAATTATTCGGGCACGAAAAAGGCGCTTTTACCGGCGCCCTTAACCGCCGGGTTGGCTTACTGGAAGCTGCCGACGGCGGTACGCTTTTTCTTGATGAAATCAATAGCGCCTCCCCCGAATTGCAAATTCGCCTCCTGCAGTTTATTCAGGACAGGAAGCTGTTGCGCATCGGATCTCGTAACGAGATTACCGTCGATGTGCGATTGATTTTTGCTTCCAATCAGCCATTACGTCCGTTGGTCGAAGCGGGACAATTCCGCGAAGACCTCTATTTCCGCCTGAACGTTTTTCCAATCGATCTTCCGGCGCTCCGAGAAAGAGCTGAAGATATCTCGCATCTGGCTGCCCGCTTTATGTTCAAGCACGCGCCGAAACTGGGTAAGACCGTCAACTCATGCGGACCCGGGGTATTGAATACCCTGCAGAATTATCATTGGCCCGGGAATGTGCGCGAACTGGAAAACGTCATGCAAAGAGCTCTCATACTGTGCGAAAACGAACGCATCGAATTAAAAGATCTACCGGCCGAGATCGTCGCCAAGGTTACCCACCCGGACATCAAATTCGAAAAAAACAGTTCTCCGTTCCCGGATGATGCCACTCTGGCGGAAGTTGAAAAAATCTGGATTCGCAAAATTCTTTCCAAATACGACGGCAATAAACTTCGTGCTTCCAAAGCACTGGGAATCAACCAGACCACTCTGTGGCGCAAGCTGAAGACCGAAGACGAAAACTGAAATGTGCCCCACTATGCAAATTGCAACCTGCACACAAGTTTGCAACTTGCATGCCTGCCTCCAACCTTTTTTCATGCGTTCCTGAACCAAAAACAGCCATCATTTAAAAACATAAACACATACAAAACAAATACTTACCTTAGATCCATTCCTAATAATTACAAAATTGGCACGCTCCCTGATATACAACCGTTATATCTTAGAATATATAACGATTAACCAAGACGAAGCGAATCGTCCCTCACGATCCATGAAGGAGGAGAAAACGTGAATAAACTAAGCCAATGGATGGGAACCATAACTTTAGCCTGCCTGGGAAGCATCACTGTGCCGGCAAGCGCATCGGATGATGCCAAATTCGATGACTATCGTTCAGCACTGGAAGATGGAAACCCCGGTGAGTTCTGGATCGATGATGGTGAAGAACTTTTTTACGCCAAAGCAGGCCCCAAGAACGCCAGTCTTGATAGATGCGATTTTGGATTAGGCCCTGGAGTCCTGGAAGGCGCTTATGCGCAGTTGCCGCGCTACTTCGCTGACACGGATAAGGTCGAGTCTCTTGAAGGGCGCATCATCAGTTGTATGAAAAATCTGCAAGGTTATAACGACAAACAGATTCAGGAACAGTTTCTCGACATCCACTACCTGAATGCCGCAGAAGAGGACAGCCGGGTTTCGCCCTTGTCGCAGATTGCGACCTTTATTGCTTCAAAATCGAACGGCCAGCCGTTCCTGATCCAACTTGACCATCCGAAAGAGAAACAAGCCTACGAACTCGGTAAGAAAACTTTCTGGAACCGAATGGGAGCAATGGATCTGTCCTGCGCCAATTGCCACGCCGTCAAAGGCAGAGTACTACGCGGGGTCGAACTGCCGATTATGACCGATCCGCATAGAGCAGGAAAAGTAATGGGAGCCTTTCCGGCCTACGTCAACAAAGACGGTAATGTCCGTACCCAGTGGTGGCGTAACGAACGCTGCCTGCTGGCCATGCGCCTGCCTTGGCTGAAAACCGGATCACCGATCGATACCTCCCTGATCTTGTATCAGGTGAAAAAAGCTGCGGAAAGCAAACAAGAAATTGCCGTACCCGGCATCAAACCACGCGCATAAAACTCAAGCACTAACGGAGAATCGCCATGCCGTATAACAAATCGATCATTGCTGCATCTTTGATGAGCATCATCAGCTCACCGGTTTTTGCCGGAGATCTATCCGAAGGAGCGCGCCTGCATCAGGAGGGAAACTGTCTCTCCTGTCATCAGACACGCCCTTACAGCAAAATCAAAACACCGAATTTTGCCAAACTGGAAGCACGCGTCAACGGCTGTAGCAACCAGCTTAATCTCGGCTGGTTTGAGGATGAAGTGAGTGCGGTCAGCCATTATCTGGACGCAACCTACTATCACTTTTCAAAATAAATTTAACGACATCAGGACATCTATTCAATGATTAACCAAATTCGCATATCAGGATATCTGTTAGCCGCTTGCGCAAGTCTGACCGTAACAATGGCTCATGCCGTCGACGATTCGAAGGATCGCGGTAAATCGGTATCGGACGCTGAATTCATGCAGGCCGTAAAAGAAAGTTTCCTAACTGAAAATCCAAACGACTTTAAACGCTTTCAAGATCCGACTTTGACAACCTGTAATCAAACCCAGGATCAACCTTCTCCAAAACAAGCATCGGAGATACTGCAACGCGAACGAAGCAGTATCCAGCTACCGAAAAACGGCCAGTACATGGGTGACTGGAAGCAAGGCAAAATTTGGGTGGAAGGCGCTCACGGCGGACGTATAGGCTTTCCCGGATTTGCCGATGCCGACCATCCATCCAAACCGAACGGCGCCAACTGCTATGCCTGCCACGCCGTCGACCCGAACTTTCCACAAAACGGCAATATGGGACCAAGCCTGACCAACTACGGCAAACTCCGCGGTCAAGGCGCAGCCATCGTTAAATACACCTACGAGAAAATTTACAACGCCAAATCGTTTGTGCCTTGCTCCCTCATGCCGCGCTACGGTGCAGGAGAAGGTCACCTCCTTACAGCGGAGCAAGTAGCCGATATCACCGCTTTCCTGCTTCATCCCGACTCACCGGTGAATAATCCCAAACAGGAAACCGTCGCTGAAGCAGCCCATCACTAACCCCATAAGACAACAAAATATTATTAATAGAGATTTCACCTTATGACTAAAAACACTAAACACACTCCCGCCATGGTCGACCACGTACGCCGTGATTTGATGAAACGCTTCCTTGGTCTGGGAGCCGGGCTGGCCATTTCTTCAACCTGGTCGACAAACAGCTTTGCCGCGGCTTCGGATTGGCAAACCGTCGCCGACACCAAACCGGTTAAAGTGACCGATCATGTCTATGCTCTCTATGCGCGCGGCCCATGGCCGACTCTCGAAAACCAGGGATTTTTTGCCAATATTTATCTGGTGAAAACCGCTAAAGGAATTGTCGTGCTCGACACCGGTACTTCGGTACAAATCGGTGAAATGGCGCTACGCGCAATCAAAAAAGCTTTTAACCAGCCGGTTATCGCCGCTTTCAACAGCCATTACCACGGCGATCACTGGCTTGGTAACCACGCGTTTGTCAACGCCTATCCTGAACTGCCGATTTACGCGCATCCTGACGCGATCGGGGCCATTGAAAATGCCGTTGGCGCTGACTGGTTGAACCAGATGATCAAAGCCACCAACGGTGCGATTGAAGGCACCAAAGTCACAGCGCCGAACAAAGGGGTTTCCCACGGACAGACTTTCAACTACGGTGACGTCACACTAAAAGTTCATAGCTACGGCCCCGCACACTCTCCGGTTGACATTATGATCGAAGTTGTCGAAGACAAGGCCCTCTTCGTCGGTGACATCATTATGGACCACCGAATCGGTAATCCGAGCGAAACCTCGTTTCAGGGGTATATCAAAACATTGAATACCATCCGTTCCGAAATGAGTGACCGCCTGTTAATGCCAGGACACGGTAAACCCGGACACGACAAGCTGCTGCGCAACTACGAAGACATTATGAATGGCATTTACGAAAATGCCGTCAAGGCAGTTGAAGACGGGCTGAGTATTGCGGAAACCAAAGAATTGGTTCTGAAAGATCCGCGTATCGAACGCCAGGCCAAAGTAACCGAAGGCTTCGAAGACATCGGCAAATTCGTCAACTTCGCTTATACCGAAGCCGAGCAAGCCGCCTTCTAGGAATGGTCCAAAGGAACCTGTTATGAAAATAATCAAATCGATTCTGTTTGTACTGCTCATGCCTTGGCTGGCAATCTCACCGGTCCAGGCTGAAGACATTGAAAAGGCGGTCTATCACGTCGACTTTGCCGATGCCGATCGCTATTCAGCCACCTTAACTTCGATCAACAACATGCTCAACGAATACGAAAACGCCCTGTCCGATTACGACGTCACCATTGTCTTCGTCGGCAAAGGCGCCCGCTTCGTGACCGACGCCCCACAAGCCGGTCAGGATGCTCGTCTCAAGGAACGCCGTACCGAGTTAAAAGGCCGCCTGCAAGCACTGAACTCGACCAGAAACGTCAAATTGGCAGTGTGTAATAACACTCTGACAGGATTTGGGCTATCAAAAGATCAGCTCTACGAAGGCGTCGAAATCGTGCCGTCCGGAGTGGTATTCCTTGCCCAGCTGCAAAAAGCCGGAGCCGCTTATATCAAGATCCAGTAGGAGGATGAAAAAAACGACAGTTTTCTGCACAGGCTCTCCGTTGGCGCAGTTTTTCCTAATTCAAACCAATAGCGTCATTTTAAGGAGACGATTGATGAAAATGCTAAATACCCGCTTGATTCTAGGCCTGATAATGAGTGCCGTCGCGTTCGGAGCCCTAGCCTCTCCTGAACCGAAAGATCCGAAAAAACGCACCCCTCAAGGCCTTTACGTTAATGCCGTTGAAGCCTACGAGATGATGAAAAAAGACTCTAAAGTTCTTCTGGTCGATGTGCGCACTCCGGAAGAATGGCAATTCGTCGGCCACACCGAAATGGCGCAGATCATGATTCCGTCGGTCATCTTCCAGTACAACGGCATGGACGCCAAGAAACCACGATACAAATCGGTCAACAACAGCAATTTCATTTCAGAACTTGAAGAACGAGCCGCCAATCTGGGAGCGGACGAACACAGCACCTACTTCCTGATGTGTCGTTCGGGATCTTCCCGCGCGCAACCTGCAGCTAAAATGATGGCGCAATACGGTTATAAAAACGTTTATATTGTGACCGACGGTTTCGAAGGCGGCACAGTGAAATCCGGTGACAAAAAAGGATTCCGAATCAAGGATGGCTGGAAAAATTCCGGGCTCCCTTGGACTTATCATATCAACGAGAAAAAAACCTACTTCTACAACTAACCGCCGTATGACCCATTTCAAGAGTTACGTACACGATCTTTGCTCACTGTACGTATTACCCGCACCAACCCGCCGTTTCTGACTTTAGAAAAGCCCACATTTCCGGTGCGGGGCTTTTTAACTTATGCGCCTTCCTTATCTATTTATTAAAAAATTCTATCCCGGTAAATTTGCATCTTTAAATATAAGAATGTTTTAATACCCAAAAATCGAAATGTACTTTAATACATAAAGAAAATCAAAACGACTGGAATTGGCTTATGCCAATTTTTTTATCCAGATCGTTATATACAAAAAGAAATAACGTTAATCCAGTCATTGGATAATGAAGTCAAAGGAGCTTTTACAATATGAAATCGCTTATCCGAATGAAACCGGTCAGTCTGGCTGTTGCCATCTGTTTATCTCCGCACCTGCAGGCTTTTGCCGCCGATGAATCGGGGGTATTTACTCTCGGTGCCATCGAAGTCACCGAACAGTCCGACAGTAAAGGACATGTTGAAATCGTCACTCAGGAACATATTCGCAGTCGCGGACAGACCAATGCAGGGGAAGCGATTGCCGACGTGCCGGGCGTCAGCATCCAGTCCGGCGGTCGGCGAGCGGAAACCCGCGCCAATATCCGCGGTTTCGATTCGCGTCAGATCACCTTGAATCTGGACGGCATACCGATTTACATTCCCTACGACGGCAATATCGACCTGAGTCGTTTTTTGATCGCCGATCTCAGCCGTATCGAAATATCCAAAAGCCTTGGTTCCTTGCTTGAAGGGCCGAATAATATGGGCGGCTCCATCAACCTGGTCACTCGCCGTCCGGATCGCGCGATGGAAGTCGATGCCAATATCGGCTTCGAAGCCGGGAAAAACGGTGTTTTTAAAAATGCTCAGAATATTCAGGTCGGCAGTCGCCTGAATGAGCGCTTCTACCTCAGCGGCGGTATCGCCCGGGTATTCAGTGACGATTTCCCTCTCTCAGACGATCTTGAACCGACTTTAAACGGCGGAACTATTTATCAGGATGAAGGGGATCGTTTACATTCCGGTAGCGAGAGCACCACAGGAAACCTGAAAATCGGCTTTACCCCGAATAGCGAAGATGAATACGCCTTAAGCTATTACCGCACCGAAGGACGCAAGGATTCCCCTCCGTACGCCGGCTCGGCCGACAGCGTAAGATATTGGGACTGGCCGCAGTGGGACAAAGAAAGCCTTTACTATGTCGGTCATACACAATTCGGGCAAGGTTATGTCAAAACCAGACTGTTCTACGATCACTTTGAAAATGCCTTGAATTCTTACGACGACGACACCTACAGCAGTGTAACAAAAGGCTACGCTTTCCGTTCGCAATACGACGATCACAGCATCGGAGGCAGTATTGAAGCAGGAGTGCAACTTGATAATCATCTGGTCAAAACCGCCCTGCACATCAAGCACGACGAGCATAAAGAACGTGACTTGAATAAGGACAATGCCACAGTAGATCAGAGCTGGCGCACCTATCGCGGGCATACTTACTCACTGGGATTGGAAGATCATATCCAACTTTCGCCGCAAGCCGATCTGACGCTCGGCTATCGCCACGATATTTACGAACTGACCCTGACTGACGATGGCGATCCTGCCAACGCTCCGCAAGGCTCGCAGGAAAAGGACAACTTCCAGATCAAGACATCCTACGATTTGGGAGCACATCGCCTGTTTGCCGGCATATCATTAAAATCACGTTTTCCGAATATGAAAGATCTATTCTCCTATCGACTCGGGCAGGCGATTCCAAACGTCAACCTGCAAGCCGAACAAGCCATCCATTATGAGATCGGTTCCAAAGGCGTTTCAGGCAGCCTAAATTATCAGGCAAACCTGTTCTACTCCGATATTGAAGATGCGATCGAAAGCGTTACCGTTGCCAGCACCGAGTGCGGCGGCACGACCTGTTTGCAAAACCAGAACGTCGGAAAAGCGACTTCGAAAGGTGCAGAACTGAAATTGAACTATCCCTTGAATGAACAATGGGATGCCAGTTTGAACTACGCCTACCTGCTTCGCGATCTGGCCGATAAAACTCTGGTTCCGACTTACTCACCGGAACATACCGCCCGCGCATCTCTTGACTGGTATCCACAATCTAAATGGAATTTCGGTATCGACTGGCGTTATCAATCCGACAGCGAAACCAATACCGACGGTTCTCGTCCGGTCGTGGCATTCAGCCTGTGGGATTTGCGAGCTCACTATGATATCAACAAAAACTTCAGCACAGATGTCGTACTTAAAAACGCTCTGGACTCCAATTACGAAATTGCCGAAGGCGATCCTATGCCGGGTCGAACTCTGTGGGCCAACCTGCACGCACGCTTTTAATACATGACGCCCGCCGATGCTGCGGGCGTCCAGATCAAGAAGCATTGAAAACCTTTATCAGCGCACTTTCATTCTCTCTCTTTTAACCATGCGACTTCAGACCATGCACAAGATATACACTCATTCCACTCTCACCTCTTTGGCCACACTAGGCGTTTCCTGCGCGCTTTTATCTCTCCCTGCAATCGCAGCCGAACGGCTAGATGCAGTTGAGGTACTTCCCGAAAGAGGCATTCAGACCGACGACGTCTATTCACAACCCAAAAGCTTCACTAATAACAGTCAGACATTTCAACGCGAAGATTTTCAAGCCTTACCGATTAATAATGCCTATGAAATGCTCGATTATGCTACCGGGGCCTTTATCCAGACTCAAGGGCGAAAATCGCCTTATTTTGCCAGTATTCGCGCCGGTTCCAATCTGGGAATCATCATTGACGGTGCTTATCTCCCGCCTCCGGCCGCCTCGAAAGTTCTGATGCAACTTCCGGTCACCGCGATTGAATCCATGACGATTGTCCGGGATGCCAGCGCTCTGAACCTCGGCCCACTGACCTCGATCATCGGCCCGATGACCAGCTCGAGAACCGAAGGGTTCGTCGTCATCAAAACCCTTAGCGCCACTCATAAACCGAAAACCGAACTCCATGCCCGGCTGGCCAACTTCGGGCAAGCCGGAGCCAATGCCACCGGCGCCTTACAGCTAAATGAGAACCTATATGCCCGCGCAGTACTCGGCACAGAACGCAAAGACGGTCCCGCCGGTTATGAAAACGGTTACCAACAAACCGCCGGCCTGTGGAAACTGGAAGGCATTCACGAAAAATTCGATTGGCAAATCAATTTCTTCCACGCCGACGGCAGCCGGGAATTACAGCGCGGACTCGATACATCCGGCGTCTCCGATGCCAGATGGGAGTACGATCCGTTACAGATTCGCATGATCAACAGTCAGGCCGGCTTCTACTGGGATGAACACAATACAACCGCCGTACGATTTTCCTATTCGGAAAGCGATGCCGATCTACAGAAGAAAAGCTACCAGAATCCGGCCGCCGATTCCGAAGAAGCAACTCGAGAACGTTTCTCCAATCTCGACATCAGTCATGCATGGAAACAAGCCGGAAATACCCTGCGCCTTGGGTACAACTTCATGTTCTATCACAACCCGACCGGCATGCTGTACTACCCGGGCTATGAACGCAAGGAACACATCCACTCCGTCTACTTGCAGGACGAATATCGCCACGACAATTTCAGCGTCGACTTCGGTTTCAGAAATGATCGCCGCCACATCGACAAGGGCTACGAACAGATCGGGACGCAGAAAAAAATCATCGAAGATGTGGCGCTGGACGATCTGTTGACCGCGGCACTCGGTGCCACCTACAACCCGACACCGGCAGACCTGTTGAGCTTCAGAAGCCTGTATACCGAGCAGCAGCCGATCGGCGTCTACAGTCAGAACAGCGCCCAATTGCCGAAAGAAAAACGTCTGCGCGGCGAACTCGGCTGGTCGCATGTGTGGCATCAGCTGTTCCGCACGACCCTGACCGCCTTTATCGAAAACCTTGATGACGGCGCCTATGTTTCGGGGCAGATTGTCGACCCTCAGGATCCGGCATCCTATATCAATATTTACGATGCCGACAGCTGGCAGAACCGCGGTCTGGAACTGGAAATCAAAGGTCGGCAGGGAGCTTACGGATATGAACTGGGCTTAAGCCGGGTTGATCCGGAAGAAACGCCGAGCGGGGTCGTCAATGTACCGGAAAACTTGGTTCGTGCCCGTCTCTATTATCAAACAGCCAAATGGCAGTTTAATCTGGGAATCCGCTCGATGAGCGAATACCTGTCGGCCAACAAAGCCGGAACCGGCATGGCCGGAGATTTCGTCAGCTACGATGCCAGCATCGGCCACACGTTCAAAATCAGCGGCAACCGACACCAAATCAACCTATTCGCCAAAAACCTCAGCGACGAGAAGTACGAAACCGTTTACGGCTTCCCAAGCGAAGGAACCAATATCGGAGTGGATTATCGTGTTCAGTTCTAGTATTCGCCATATCGCGCCCAAATCCCTTTATGCCGCAAGCATTCTGATCCTGGCGATGATCAGCAATGCAGCTGCGGACGATGCATGTCACTTAAAACATGAACCGCAACGCGTCTATTCCGCAAACCCGGTCGTAACCTATTTAATGATGGCCTTGGCTCCGGAAAAGCTGGTCGGCTGGAATTTTCCTCCCCCGCCGCAAGCCCGCGGCATCTTTCCCGACAATAGCTTCGACAAGCCGGTGATCGGCGGCTGGTTCGGCCAGGGCAGAACACCGAATATGGAAGAGCTGATCCGTTCCAAGCCGGATCTGATGCTGCTTTCCGGGGCCACCGTCAATACCGACCAGCAGCGGGTAGTGGAAAAACTCGGAGTACCGGTCTGTTATCTCAAGCTCGACCGCCTGACGGATTATCCGCAGGACTTGCGAAATCTCGGCCACTGGCTTGGAAAAGCGCAGCGCGGCGAAAAGCTGGCACAAGAAGTAGAACAGATCCTGAACCGACTCGCCGAACACAAACGCATGTTGCAGGCGCAAGGAGCGCTGAAGACCGTCTATTACGCTGAATCGACCAGCGGATTGGCAACCGAATGCCGCGGATCGATTCACTCCGAGGCAATCCCGCTTGCTGGCGGAATCAATCCGCATATCTGCCCGAACGATCATGCAAAACAAAGTCGTTTCGGCCGCGTCGATATTAATTTCGAGCAACTGCTGCGTTATAACCCGGATGCCATCGTTACCCAGGAAATCGGATTTTACGAACGTGTTTATCAGGATGCGAAATGGCGCAGCCTGAAAGCGGTGCAGAACCGTCAGGTCTTTTTCATGCCGCAGGTTCCTTTCCGCTGGATGGATCGCCCACCATCGCTTATGCGTCTGCTGGCGGCGGAGTGGCTGATGGCCCAGCTTTATCCGCAGTCGTTAAATACCGATTTATTGAAAGTCAGCGGCGACTTTATCGAGACCTTTTTTCAAGTGCGCCCTGACGACGCGCAACTCAAACGCATTCTAAATGGAGAAATTGTCGATGAAAGACGCTAAACCACGCAAACCGACTTTGGGAGTCATGTTGCATGTGACGCCGCAAGATGAGCAAACGCCGACACAGACCTATGCCGAATTCGGTCGTCTGGTCCGCGAAATCGAAACTCTCGGCTACCAGCAGGCCTGGGTAACGGAACATCATTTTACACCGCACAGTCTGACTCCGGCTCCGTTGTTGATGATGGGACACTTTCTGGCACAAACCACCCGTTTACAGCTGGGATCCGCCGCCGTTCTGGTCGGATTTCACAATCCGATCGAAGTCGCCGAACAACTGGCAACCCTGAATACCCTCTATCCGCAACGCGTGCTATGCGGCTTTGCCAAGGGCGGCCCTTTCGAATCACAGAATGCCGCCTTCAAGGCAGATGCCGAACTCAGCCGGGCACGCATGGAAGAAGCCGTTCCGGCAGTGCTTAAATTAATTAATCATCCAAGCAGCAACCACCTTGGAAAACACTATCAATGGGGAACGCTAAACCTGCATCCGCGCACTCACCTTGCCGCGGCTCAATGTTTTATGGCGACTTCCCACCCATCCAGTCTGGAAATCGCGACACACCACGATCTGGGTTTGATGGCCGCACAATTCTGGGACCAAGCCAAAATTGAAGCCAATATCGCCGCTTACCGTCATTTGCATCCTCAGGGAAAAACACCGCAAATGATGGCCGCACGCGGACTGTTCATTGCCGACAGTGAAGAAGAGGCCCAGACACTTGCATGGCAGCATATCCAGAGTTTTCGCGCTCAAAAAGCGCAACTATGGGGACAAAAAGGCACAAATCATCGAGGCCCGATGCAGGGATTAAGTAAAGAAGAACTGCTTGAACGCATGCTGTGCGGCACGATGGAGCAGGTCAGCCAACAGGTACAGAGTCTGATCGATATCGGTGTCAGCCAGCTCGGTCTCAATCCATTAACCTCGGATCACAATACCCGCTTACAGCAATTGCAGTGCTTCAAAAACGCCATCTGGGATCCTCTACTGAAAAACCGCTACGAGGACGCCGCGTGACTCCATCGGAAAACCATTCTTCCTCCACTTCGATGCGCGGCGGCATGTTGTTGATCGCCTTGTCTCTTCTTCTGATCGGAGTCGCCTTGCTCTCTCTGACACTCGGTCGCTACGACTTCGCACCTTTAAGCAGTCTGACGGAGTTATTCCGTCACTGGGGCTGGCTTGAAGGTCAAGCCGATCCAACGGTCATCAGCATACTTATCGATGTGCGTCTGCCGAGAATTCTGGCTGCCATTCTTATTGGTGCCGCTCTGGCCGTCGGCGGCGCCGCTTTTCAGGCACTGTTTATGAACCCGCTGGTTTCACCCGGCGTACTCGGCGTGCTTTCCGGTTCGGCATTCGGCGCTTCTCTGGGCATTCTGCTGTTCGACAGCCTGTGGATAATGCAACTACTGACTTTCGTATTCGGTCTGGCAGCGGTGGCAATTGCGTTGTTACTGGCTAAGGGAGAGTTGCGTAACAACATGGTGATACTAGTGCTTGGCGGCATGATTACCGGAGCGCTTTTTACCGCCTTTCTGTCGATCATCAAATACGTTGCCGACCCTTACAGCAAACTGCCGGCCATCACTTACTGGCTGATGGGGTCGCTGGCCAATATCCAGAATGACCTTCTGCTGTGGAGCGCACCGTTTGTTCTTGTCGGGCTGGTGCTTATGATCGCCCACGGACATGTCTTAAATGTCCTCAGTCTCGGCGACGACGAAGCCCGAACACTGGGCATCAATGTCGAGAGGAAACGTTTTTTGATTATCGTTATCGCCACATTTCTCGGCGCGGTGACGGTTACGCTCGGCGGCATGATCGGCTGGGTCGGGCTGGTGATTCCGCATCTGACCCGTCTGCTGCTCGGCGCGGATAATCGTTTGCTTTTGCCGGCATCGGCACTGCTGGGAGCCACCTATCTGCTTATCGTTGACGACATTGCCCGCCTGACCTTGAGTATCGAAATTCCGATCGGTATTCTCACCGCGCTGATCGGTCTGCCGGTTTTCGCCTGGGCATTAAAAAACGTTAGAAAAGGATGGCAAGCATGAACACGCCAAAAACGTCACCCGGCTCCTGTCCGGTCAGCCCGGCATTCAGACGTGAAGACTACCCGGATGCGCCTTTTCCCGATCAGGAAATCTATCAGCACCTTGGAGAAGAGAGCATTCGCAAGTTGATTCGCCGTCATCACCGGCTGATGCGAACCAGTCATATCGGCCATCTGTTCGGCAAGGACGATCAACGCTTCGAGCGCATTATCGAGTACACCTGCGATTATTTTGTCGAAATGCTCGGTGGGCCGAAATATTTTACCGGCCAACGTGGAGAACCTCGGCTCGGTCGTCGCCATCGTCCTTTTGCTCTCACTCCGGCTGACCGCGAAGCGTGGCTGGACTTTTTCCGTCAGGCTTTGATGGAAAACGCCATTCCGCAGGAAATTGCACAAAATCTCTGGAACTGGGTCGAACCTCTGTCGATGCGTTTTCTCACTCCGCGCATCGCACCGCAGCAATTGCAAAGAATGTATCTGTATACAGACAAGACGGGAAAAACCGATGATTAAAATCCACCAACTCAGCGCCGGACACGACTCCGCGAATGTATTTTCCAATCTGAATCTAACCCTGAGGGAAGGCGAAATCGTCAGTTTGCTCGGCGCCAACGGCTGTGGCAAAACCACTCTGTTGAGAACAGCACTCGGGCTGCATCCGAAACGCAGCGGTTCGGTAAAGGTTAACAATCAGGATTTCCATCGCATGGATGCCGGTCAACGCGCCCGCCTGATCAGCTATGTTCCGCAATATCATCGCCTGGCATTCGGTTATCCAGTAATCGAGATGGTGTTGATGGGGACTCAGGCCGGAAAATCCGGCTGGAGACGACCGAATGCCGCAGATCGAGAAAATGCCGAAAACGCTTTGGAATTAATGAATATTGATCATCTGCGCAATCGCCCTTACACCCAACTCTCAGGAGGACAGAGGCAATTGGTTTTGATTGCACGAGCTCTTGCACAGAATACGCCGATCATCTTTATGGATGAGCCGACCAACGGACTGGACTTCGGCAACCAGATCAAACTTCTGGAAAAAATCCGCAGCCTGAAATCGCAGGGCAAGAGCGTGCTGTTTACCACCCACCATCCCGAGCAGGCGTTAAGTACCGCGACAAGAGCGATCAGCATGCGTAACGGACAGATCGCCAAAGACGGACGACCGCGCGACGTTCTGCAAGTTGAACATTTACGTGAGCTTTATCAGCTGGATGAACGTCAGCTACCGGATGGCTATTGGCCGACCTCGTTTATCAACACGAATACCACCCGGCAAGATGTTGCATGATTCATTCGACAGGATTTGGCTAAATGACCTTTGAAAAGCGGTTTTCGGTACCCGCTTTCAGGTAAGCATCGAACACCATACAGATATTGCGAATCAGCAGTCGACCTTTAGCGGTAACAAACAGGTCGGTATCGCTGACCTGAATCAGACCATCCTCAATCATCGGCGTCAAATTTCTCAGTTCATCGGCAAAGTATTCGTCGAAACGGATATTCCAGCGATCATCGAGTTGTTCAAAATTCAGGTGGAAGTGACTGATCAGACGGGTAATGACATCACGGCGCAGTTCGTCGTCTTCGGTCAGTTGCACGCCACGGAATACCGCCAGGTGCCCAGCATCGATCGCGGCATAGTAATCGGCCAGAGACTTATAGTTCTGCGCATAGGTGTTGTTGATCAGAGAAATCGACGTCGCCCCCATCCCGATCAAATCGCAGTCGGCGTGAGTCGAATAGCCTTGGAAGTTGCGGTACAGAGTTTCGTTGCGTTGCGCAACCGCCAGTTCATCGTCCGGTTTCGCAAAGTGATCCATGCCGATATACACATAACCGGCTTCGAGAAGACGTTCGGTAGTGGCGTGCAGTATCGCCAGTTTTTCGTCCGCCGAAGGCATATCCGCTTCGCTCATTTTCTTCTGCGTCGGGAACAGACTCGGCATGTGCGCATAGTTGAAAATCGAGAAGCGGTCAGGTTCGGCTTCCAACACTCGATCCAGCGTATGGATAAATCCCTTCTCGGTCTGGAAAGGCAGACCGTAAATCAGGTCGACATTCACCGACAAAAAACCGTTTTCACGCGCCGCCTCCAGCACTTCAAACGTTTCGGCCTGAGTCTGAATACGGTTTACCGCCTTCTGTACTTTTTCATCGAAATCCTGCACTCCGAGGCTCATGCGGTTAAAACCGAGCTGGCGCAAAAGCTGTACCGATTCGCGATTGGCTTCGCGCGGATCGATTTCGATCGAATATTCGCCGGAATCGTCGTTATACAGATTGAAATGCTCGCGGGTTTTTTCCATTAAAGCGCGCATTTCGTCGTGATTGATGAAGGTCGGCGTTCCACCGCCCCAATGCAGTTGTTCGACCATTCGACTGGAGTCAAACAATTTCGACTGCATTTCAATTTCTTTGAAGAGACGTTCCAGATAAGGCGTGGTTTTGGAGCGGTCGCGGGTCCAGACCTTATTACAGGCACAGAAAAAACACACCGTATCGCAAAACGGAATGTGAAAATACAACGATAAAGCCCGACTGGTGGCATTACTGCGCTTGGCGGCTTCGGCGTAATCTTCCAGCCCGAAATGCTCTTCGAACTGCACCGCGGTCGGATAAGAGGTATAACGCGGTCCTGTCTGGTTATATCGCTTGATCAGCGCCTCGTCGAACTGAATTTTCTGTTCCATTTTCACAGCCTTCCATTTTGCTCTTCTGAATTGAAAAGCATACGCCATCCGCCGGCAAAAAAAGTTAATTCATCTCAAGACTTCCGGCGAATCAGCCAAACCTGATGGATTTTTGCATTACGCTCGAAATCTTTCGGCATGGTCGCCCGGGTAATGTCCTCCACGGCGTAATTATCCGATACAGCCGCATCAAGCCTGAATTTGCGCAGGTTGTTGGAAAACACCAATACCCCGTTCGGATTCAATAACGCCATCGCCTGATCGACCAGCATTGCGTGATCGCGCTGAATATCCAGCACCCCTTCCATCTTCTTCGACGAGGAAAACGACGGCGGGTCCATAAAAACGACATCGAAACGGCGTTTCGGTGCAGCAGCCTGTTCAGCAAGCCACACCAGTACGTCGGCTCGCTCGACCTGATGCTGTTTCTCGTCGATGCGATTGGCCCAGAAATTATTCTGCGCCCAGAACAGATAAGTTTTCGACATATCGACACTGAGGCTGGATTTTGCCCCTTGCGCTGCAGCAATTGCACTGGCAGTCGCGGTGTAGCAGAACAGGTTCAACAGGGATTTGCCGCGTGCCAGCTCGGCAACTTTGGCCCGCACGTCACGATGGTCGAGAAACACGCCGGTATCCAGATAATCATGGAAATTAACGCGCAGTTGCACGCCATTTTCAATCACGGTATGGAACTGCTTGCTTTCATCCATGCGTTCGTACTGACTGCTGCCTTTCTGGCGCTGGCGGACTTTGAACACAATTCGTTCGGCATCCATTTCAAACACTTCAGGTAGAACCGACACGGCCTCATGCAGACGCTTTTTCGCCTTGGTACGATCTACCGATTTCGGCGCGGCATACTCATTTACCACCAGCCAGTCGCCGCTGTCTTCAGTATCGTAATAGTCGATCGACAGGGCATATTCCGGCATGTCGGCATCGTAGACGCGGTAAGCGTTAACCTTCTCTTTTTCGGCCCATTTTCGGATCGCCCGTAAATTTTTGCGCAACCGGTTGGCAAACATCCGAGCCCCTTCGCTGTCGGACAGCTCCGGGAAAAACTGCTGAATCTGCTGCGCCAGTTCCGCGCCGCCTTTGATGGCCGGCTCACGATGATATTCCTTATCCAATTCGAAACGCAGTAACTTGCAGCTCATAGGACCATTGGCAAAATCGTGTGAACGCTTGGCTTTAATCCCCAGATACATACCCAATTCCGGGTTACAGGTTAAAATCGCCGCCTGCCAACCATCGAATTCATTTTTCAGATAATCGCCGAGGTGAGTGTATAACTCCTTCACCTCTTCCAGCTCACCCAGTCGTTCTCCGTAAGGCGGGTTACAGATTACCAGACCCGGTTGCCAGTCGCCCCATCGGCGTCCCTGCTCGACCGTCATCTGTTTGATTTCAATCGAATCGTCGTAACCTGCATTGGCGATCGCCTGATGCGCAATATCCAGCGACTTGTGCGAAGCATCCGAACCGTAAATATCCGGTAAATGTCGCAGCCCTTCGGCTTCGCGGACTTCCGCTTCCTCTACCAGAGAACGCCATAATTTTGCATCGTGCTGCTTCCAGCGATTCAGCAGCATACGCTCGGCCTTTTCCAGCCCCGGCGCCAAGTCGGACGCCATCATGGCCGCTTCGACCAGAAAGGTTCCGGAACCGCACATAGGGTCGTACAGACAGCCGCCCTGTTTGGCGATTTCCGGCCAACCAGCACGCATTAGAATCGCCGCGGCAACGTTCTCTTTTAAAGGTGCAGTTACCTGCTGACCTTCTCGATAGCCACGCTGATGCAGGCTGTAACCGATCAAGTCGATACTCAGCGTTAATTTATTGCGGTTCAAGTGGCCGTGGACTCGTAGTTCCGGATCACGGGTATCGACTTTCGGGCGGCTATTGGACACCTCTCGAAAATAGTCGACGATGCCATCTTTGATTTTCAAGGTGCCGTAATGACTGTGATCGATACCGACCCCCTGACCGGAAAAGGAAACCGCAAAGGTGCCAAAGGCGTCCATATGCTGCTGCCAGTCCACTCCGGCAACCTGAAGAGTCAGGTCTTCCTGGTTGTCGAGCTCGACATCCAGTAGCGTCAAGAAAATCCGGTTTGCCAGACGCGACCACAGACAAGAACGATAAAGCGTTTCCAGATCGGCTTCAAAACTGACGCCGCGCGGCTGCGCCTTGACTTCTGTCGCACCGAGAGACATCAGTTCTTCACGACACAATTCACTTAAGCCGCCGGCGGTGGTGGCAAAACATTTCAACATACAACATCCAATAGCGTAAAAAACAGCGATTTCCAACCTTCGAATAATCAAAAGGCCACAAACCGAAAATAGGGCTATCATTTTAAACGCTTTTACTGCAAACCGATACGCTGTTTCAGTAGAATAGGAAATCAAACGGCGCTGGGAAATGCTTACAACAAGGTTGCCGACAAAGATAAAACACAAGCGAGCTCGTCTTATGAAACCAGGTATGTTCCTTTATCCGCTAATCACCGCCGTGGCGCTCCATGCCGGTGCACTATCCGCCAATACTAACGATCAGGGCGACGATTTCAAAAATTGGCTGAATCAGTTCACATTGAAAGCGGAACAGGCCGGCATCGGCGAACAAACCCTCAAGCTCGCTTTTAAAGACCTTACGCCGAATCCTCAAGTACTGGAACTGGATCGCAGACAACCGGAATTCGTCAGCACCTTTTATGATTACTTCCGACGGGCAGTCAGTCCGACACGGATTGCCAACGGAAAAAAGAATTTCGCTCAACAACGAACGCTGTTAGAACAAGTCACGCAAAAATACGGCGTACAAAGCCCATATCTGGTCGCTTTTTGGGGAATGGAAACCAACTACGGCGGCTATACCGGCAATCTCTCGATTATCCGTTCTTTGGCAACTCTGGCGCATGACCCGAGACGCAGCGAATTTTTCAGCAGCGAACTGCTCAGTGCTCTGAAGATTCTTGACAGAGGCCATGTTCAACTCGACGAAATGCGCGGATCCTGGGCCGGAGCCATGGGACAGTGCCAGTTTATGCCGAGCAACTATCTACGCTACGCGGTCGACGGTGACGACGACAACAAAATCAACCTTTGGAAAAGTCTCCCAGATGTATTCAATTCCGCGGCGCATTTTCTCAACGAACTCGGTTGGCAGGCCGGTGAACCCTGGGGGAAAGAAGTCGTTCTGCCGAAAAACTTCGACTTCTCACTTGCCGACGGCAAAAGCAGCCGCTCAATAACGGAATGGCAGGGGCTGGGAGTTCGCTTCGTTCATACCAGTAAAGACGAAGTCATACCCGGCCAGGCCAAACTGGTATTGGCCAGCGATTTCCGCGGCCCGGCGTTTTTGACCTTTAAGAACTTCGACGTCATCAAACGCTGGAATCGTTCCGATAAATACGCCATTGCCGTCGGTGTACTGGCCGATGAAATTTCCGGCAAACCCGGACTGACTTACCAGCAGCCGAAAGACGATTCCGGCCTGGATCTGGCCGAAGTTAAACAAATTCAATCTCTGCTTAACGAAGCCGGTTACGATGCCGGTAAACCGGACGGCATCATCGGCAGCAAAACGCGTGGCGCGCTTCGTGCTTATCAAATGGACAAAGGGTTGCCGGCCGACGGCTATCCGTCAATGAGAATGTTGAATCTACTTAGCGCCCAACCTTGAAACAGCTTAAAAAGCGGGAGAAATCTGCATGACTCATCCAGTCGAACCCCAGAGTTCGGATACTCGAACAAACAGTGCTGGAAAACTGCCTTATCGGTTATGGAAGCTGCAAACCCGTCTGTTACAGCTGCAACACCGTCTGCGAAAATTACGCCGTAACGCTTCGGCAAGCAGTCAACAAGAACCTTAAAATACAGATAAAGTAACGAAAAGACAGAGCCAAGAAACGGTCTGACTTAGAAATGCACATGCAGAAAACGGACAAAAGTCATTCCGACATGAATCGGCAGTAAAACAGATAGTGAAACGCTCTTCAGCGATTTGGATTTCTTCTAAGGACCTGCGCCTTTAAGCAAACGAGTTTTCATTGCCCACAACTCGATGCCCGATTTTCAGGTCTATTCCCCAATTCACCTGCAAAACCTCGCGCGGCCGCATTTTGTTATTATTGTTTCGTCTGTTCCCACAAAAAGGAACCGAACGACCTACCTCGTTTTGAGAATCAACACTGAGGAGGAGCTGAAAATAGACCATCCGGTTCAAAGCGAAACCCGACAGCGCAAATCCAAAAACGCTGCCGGAAATCAAATCATATCAAATTAACACAGATTTTTCATCGCGCTGACGCTTTTACCCAAAACGACCGCTGTCTTATCTGAACTCATCTCTTTATAACCGCTACGTCCGTACTCTTTTTTCAGATCGCGTTTATAGGCTTTAAAGAAATCGGCAACCAAATCGTGGCCGTAAAGCGCTACCGCCCAGTATTCATCTTTAGCGGCATTGTATTCCAGTTTAACCGCAGTCAACGGATTGGTCGCAGGACCTTTCATGACCTTACCGCCTTTGGTCGGATCATACACCGAGTTATGTGCGCAGCAGGTAATCATCCCCGGGCCCTCGGCAACGTCACTGTGTTTCGGATTGAAATTGATCATGCTGAAATTCTTATTCGGATATTGCAGCTGATGCGGACAGATCGCCAGAAAAGCGACCACCGACTGGTGCGGCCCACTACCGCCAAGCCATTTGTATTTGCTGCCGTTCTCTTCACTTAGTTCTGCTTGCTTGAGCGGTGCGCCCATATCGATCAGAAAACACGGCGTGCTTTTATACGGATACGGAAATTGATATTCGGTTTTCACTTGAATGTCTTTGCTTCTAAGCGGACTACCGTCTTCTTTGGTCAGCAAGCTTTTCGGAAAAGCGATCTCGCTTGCGTGCACTAAAAATTGTGGAACGAATGAGGCGGCAACACCCATACCGCATGCTTTAAGCAATTCTCTTCGATTCATTTAAAACTCCAAAAAGATAAAAAGAAACCTTTACAGAATCCGCATTTCGAGAAACAGCCTGTAAAGGTTTTCAATTAAGAGAAAAAGTCTAAACTCATGGCTGGCCGATTAACGGAACATGTCGTTAAACATACCTTCAGCCCACGCGATGTTTCCTTGACCCATCGCCGGAGTCCATTTTTCTTTAAGAGTGACATCGGTGAACCCGGCCAGAGTGCGTCCGTCGTACTTATATTTGGCATCAACCATAATCGATTCCAACGGTTCGGTTTTGACCGCCGAGAAGCAGATGGTTTGCGGGCTTTCCCAGGTCGGCAGTTCTTTACCTTGCGCGTGATAAGCAACCACTTTCGCAACATAGTGCGCTTCGGAGTTGGAAGTGTTACCGGATTTTGAATATCCCATCGGACGTGCATCACCGGTGACATAGACGTGCTCGTCACCTTTTGCCTGATAGGTGAACGGATCGATATCCGCTTCCATCTGCGAACCTTCCTTGGTCAAGCCCATGATCTCGATCAGCTTGGCACCGCGAACAGAAGGATAGATCGCCGCATCGGCGAAATCATAGGTATCTTTGAAGCCGTCGGTTTCGGCAATAACCTGCTGTTTCTCAGGATCGACACCGGTAATATTCACACCTGGAATATACTGGACGTAATCCTTGTACAGATTATCAAAAGCGTGGTGGAAACCTTCTGCCTTAATAGTGATGTCCGGGTTCTGATCAAGCAAGATAACCTTACCTTTGATCTTCTCGCGTTTCATATATTCGGCAATCAGGCACGTACGCTCGTAAGGCCCAGGCAAACAGCGGTAGTTACCTTTCGGCACAGTCTGAATAAAGACGCCGCCTTCAAAATCTTCAAGCTTGCCTTTCAGAGTTAAGTGTTCGGAACCCGGCATAAAACCGGCCGGGAATTTTTTGCGTAACATGAATTCCTGTTCCGGGTTCACGCCGATCGATGCATAGTTGTAATCGATCCCTGGAGCAACAATCAGGTAATCGTAATCGATACTGCCCTGATCGGTATAGACGACACGGTTTTCACGGTCGGCGTTGATCACGGTTGCATTGAAGAAGATGTAACCGTTATTTTTGGCAGCATCATCGTAGGAGTGTAGAAGGAAATCGGTATCAACCGCTCCTGCCAGCCAGATATTACTGATCGGGCACGACATAAACAGGCTGTTTTTTTCAACCAGTACGATATCCAGCTTGTCGTAGTATCTTTTTAAATATTTGGCCATTGTCAGTCCTGACCAGCCACCGCCGACAACAACGACACGCGGACCTTTCGCAGCGGGCAAACTTGCTTTACCACTTACGATTGAAAACGCATCACTACTGCCTCCCTCGTCGCTACCCATCATAGATTCAATCGTACTACAACCACTCAAAGCGGCTGTACCGGCACCCGCTGCAGCAGTTCCAGCAGCTATTTTTAATAATCCGCGACGAGATATTGATTCACTCATACCCTACTCTCCTACTTCCCATGTATACCAATAATCATAAATATTATTTATGGTTTATTTATTTTTAATATCCAAATCAACATAGCTAATCCGGACGAGAACCAAGAGTAAGAAAGTAAAAATTTATTGTCTAATTAAACAAATATATAGCCCATTACGTCGGGTTATAAAGTCATATTA
>NZ_JACBGI020000014.1 GCF_013391765.2 Thiomicrorhabdus heinhorstiae
TTTTTATATAGTCGCTTTCTGCAAAAAACTTTAGTGATTTCAGGCGCGGTGTGGATAGTTGCTTGAATACGAAAAAGCATAGAGAAACAGACTTAGCGCTTAAATTAAAAACCGCCACAGAACAGGCGGTTTTTTTGTATTAACAGATCGGCTGAATATTAACGGCGGCCGGCAGCGCTGCTGCGTGGCGTCATCATTCCGCCGCCAAAGCTGTCGCGCGGCATGGTCATTGACCCTTGCGGTCTTTGCGGCAGAGCGTTTTGGCTCTGTTTATTTTTCTCGCGTCCGCGGTACTCGATTTTCGCCTTGGAAGACAATCGATCTTCAAACAGTCGTTTAAATCCGCTTTGCACAACATAGCGCAATGCTTCAGGCACTTCCGGAGTCAGCTGATTAAATCTCTGTTGTGACGGATTGAGATTTAAACGAGTCGCTTGCCAGCTACCGTCATTTTGCGGGATTGCATTGACGGCGATGAAGCTACCTCTTTCCAGCTGAATACCGGTGTCTTTCGGTGTATCCGCCTGCCAATAAACCCACTGACGGTTGATTTTAATGCGACCGTTTTGCACTTCCTCGATCCGTCCGGCCAGAGGATAGTAGATTTCTATTTCCCGAGTCATGGTGCGATCGTTTGCATCCAGTGTTTTCAGGATAACCTGTTGACCGAGCTTGAGCTGCAATGCCGTTTGCAGTTTCGAGCTTAGGGCGACATCTTGCGGATAGGCAATTTCGATATCGTTTACCCAGATACTGCCGAAGGCTTCTACGGTTCCGATAATACCGGTTCCGCCGAATCCGGAGCTGGAGTGTCCGACCTGATCCCATTCCGCATCCACGGCAGCGACCGCCATGGTTTTTCCGGTTCCACCGAATCCGGAGTTTTCGGCATAGTTCCGATCAATCGTCTGAGAGCTGGCGCAAGCGCCGAGAATCAGCAATAGGGAAGGGAGGATTAATACACGCAGCAGCGATTTCATTTATTCTCTTCCTGGGCCGAATTTTTCTCGAAGTAAATACCTAGATGGAAACCGCTGTTTGTCTCGGTTTCTTCTTCGCTGTTTTGCAATTGTCGGGCTTCCTGGTTGATTTCGCTTAATAGCTGCATCGACTTCTGCTTAGCGAGTATTTCCAGCGTTTCGACCGATTGTTGGGAAAGTTGGTGGTAATAAACCGCTCGTTCGAACTGTGGATCGCTGACCGCTTTCAGGTTATGTGCGACCACATTAAGATGCGCTCCGATGTTCTTACCGGCAAAAAACAGCTTTTCCGCCTCATCATGACGCGGAACAAATCCTGCACTGTTGAGATGGACAAAATCTTCGCTATCCACAAAGACCATTTCCTGGTTTAGCCAGTCATCAAGAATTGAGCGGGGGTGTTTGTCTTTAGAGACACTGTAAACCAACGACTCGAACGAAGGTTCGGGGCCGTTTTTCGGTAGAGCCTTCGGGGTATGGTCGTCGTTTAAATAGATAGGGTCACCAAACCAAAGCGCCATCATCTCCGCGCTGATTCCGGCGCGAATTTCCGGCTGAGTGGCGGATTCTTCCACGCTTTCGCGCAGGCGCTTGACTTCCTTTCGATGCACACCGGTCAAAAGACTGATTCGACTGTCGGTCAAGCGTTTGTTTTCCAATTTAAAGTCCTTCTCCGCGACTTCTACATAGAGCTGTTTCAGGAGTTCGGTCAGCGCAGGGTAACCGATGCCCTTATGCAGAAGAAGTTTAACCAGCGGCAGCAACATGGCGCGTACCGCTTTGGCTAAGGAATTTTGTATATCGGAGGTGTTTTCGGACATCTTTCTGGATTGCTTAATGGTTAACGTTTAGAGCCTTTGAATTGAGAACCGCCACCGGTACCCATTCCACCTTGGCTGCCTTGGTAGCTGTGCGAATTATTATACTGGTTCTGGTACTGATACTGGTTCTTGATTTGCGACTGCTGTTTCACTTGATGTGTCCCAGGAGTGGCAAACATGTTCTGGTTCTGCAACTGTTGTTTGGTTTGTTGCTGGCTCTGTTGCTGCATTCGTGGGCCTTCGCTTTCCGCATGTACCGGTTGCATTGCTGCGAATAAAATGGCAAGAGGAAGTGTGATTTTAGCTAAAGATTTCATATCTTATGTTCTCCAGTTTTTATAAATCGCTTGTCGTAACACGAAAAGCCGGATTTTCGAAATGTCGAAACATCTCTGAAATGGCGGAATGCCAAATTCTAAATTTTTAAACTCACTTTCAGTTGAGGGCTGCCCGTCATGCTAGACGTGATTCTCGGTTGCTGCCCAACTTCAGCTTTCAATTGCAGCGTACCGATATTGCTATGAGCGCTGCTCCAATGACTAAGTTCCGACTCTCCACAGCCCTGCAAACCTAAAAGGGTGATAGCGCTAAGAGAAAGGGCACGGAAAAAAGGTTTCATTCTTTTGATTCTCTATTTAAATGTGATTTTTTTACATTTAAGTCTTGATGCTCATTTTACGCCTTACCGATTGTTTGTCAAATCAAAATGTAAAAAAAGCACATTTATTTTTAAAAGTGTTCGATTTCAAAGGAGCTTTGGCATAGTGAATAGATTGCGGGTCGCGTAAAATAGGCGGCAATTAATTTGTACATAAATCTGCAAACATGAAACCAGTTCAATGACGGCGACTTCCTCTCTACCGATTCAAGCTGTAATTCCCGAGCTTTTGCAAAGTCTGCAATCCTCTGCGCAAGTGATCCTGCAAGCCGAACCCGGAGCGGGGAAATCGACGCGGGTTCCGCTGGAAATTCTGGCTTCGGATCAGTTTGCCGGTCAGAAAATTCTCATGCTGGAACCACGGCGTCTGGCGGTAAAGAATCTTGCCAACTATCTGGCTTCCTGTCTGGGAGAAAAAGCGGGAGAGACGGTCGGTTACCATTTACGTAACGAGCGTAAAGCCGGCGATAAGACACGTTTACTGATTGTTACCGAAGGGATTCTGACGCGTTATATTCAAACCGATCCGGAGTTGAGTGATTATGCGCTGGTGATTTTTGACGAGTTTCACGAGCGCTCGATTCATGCCGATTTGGGACTGACGCTATTATTGGATATTCAGGAAGCTTTGCGCGAAGATTTAAGGTGCCTGATCATGTCTGCAACCTTGCAGCTCGAATCTTTGCAGGCTTTTCTGCCGCACGCTGCGGCACTATTTTGTCCGGGACGAACTTATCCGGTTGAAGTGCACTATCGGGACCAGCCGTTGACGGTTGTATTGAAAGAAGCCTTGCAAACCGTTCAGGGTGACCAGTTTGACGATATCCTGATCTTTCTGCCCGGAGTGCGTGAGATTCAGGAGGCGATGGAATCCTGTCGGGAAAATGTTTCCGGCGACTGGCTGGCTTTGCCGTTACATGGTCAATTACCGCCGGAAGAACAGGAAAAAGTTTTTCAACCGTCGCAACAAACCAAGGTGATTTTCTCGACCAATATTGCCGAAACCTCGCTGACGATCGAAGGAATCGGCGCCGTTATCGATAGCGGACGAATGAAGGCGATGGAATACGATCCAAGCTCGGCCATGACCCGTTTGCAGACGAGATGGATTTCGCAGGCTTCGGCCATTCAACGCTCCGGACGGGCAGGTCGATTGCAGGCGGGTATCTGTTATCGGCTGTGGAGCGAATCCCGGCAGAACAGTCTGGCTGCACAGGATAAGGAAGAAATCCTGCAAGCCGATCTGACTTCTCTATGTATGGAGTTGGCATTGTGGGGCGTTAAAAATCCGCATGAACTGCGTTGGCTGACACCGCCTCCTCAGGCACATTTTGCCGCAGCGAAAGAGCTGTTAAGCGAATTGGGGCTGTTGGACGAGCAGGGCAGCTTAAGTGAAGACGGTCAGCAAGCCATGCAGATGGGGATTGAACCGCGTCTGGCAAAAATGCTGTTACAGGCGCAACGCATAGGCAAAGGTGAATTGGGCTGCGATCTGGCGGCCTGTCTTTCGGAGCGGGATTTTCTGATCGATGCCGATTCGGTCGATATTACTGTACGTTTGCAGGCGTTGCAGGATTTTCTGCTCAACGGCCATAAAGGCATTAAAGGGGTTAAAGTCCGTTTTTCGGTCTTGCAGAATGTTGTGAAATTGCGTCGACGTTTGCGGGTCTTGTTGAAACTGAATAAAGATAACAGGGAGCGTCATGTCGAGTATGCATCCGCCGGTTTACTGCTGGCGTTTGCCTATCCTGACCGAATTGCCAAACAGCGTGATCAGCGCAGCGGCGAATATCGGATGAGTAACGGCAAGTCGTGCAATCTGAGCGAAGCGGATTCCTTACGTACCGAAAGCTATTTGACCATTGCCGATCTGAATGGTGACCGCCGTTCCGGTCGGGTTTTTCTGGCTGCGGCAGTGGATGAATCTGAGTTGCTGGATTATTTTCCGCTGCGTAGTGAAGCTGTTTATCGCTATCTGCCGAAAGAGCGTCGTCTGCAGGCACGGAAAACTACGTTATTGGGGAAATTAGTCATTCAGGAAAAGCCGCTTGAAAGAATTGACGAAGCCGCCCTGAAACACTGTTTAATGCAAGCGGTGAGTGAAGATTTGACGCTGTTGCCCTGGAATAAGCGCAGCGAGAATCTGATTGACAGGGTGCAGTGGCTGGCACAATTCAGTGGCTATGAGGCTTTGACAAGATTTTCCAAACTAAATCTCAGCAAGACGCTAGAGGATTGGTTGGAACCTTTCTGGAATCACGTTGCTTCGGTGGCGGATCTGCAAAAGATCGAGCTGTTTAATGCGCTGTATTACAGCATGAGCAGTGAAGAGCAGCAAGGATTGCAAAAAGGCGCGCCGGAAAACTACTCGGCACCGAATGGCAAAGCCTATCCGATTACCTATTCCGGAGAATTGGCCAAGGTTTCTTTGCCGCTGCAGGCATTATTTGGGGAAACCGCTTCACCGAAACTGGCAGGTGGGCAAACGGTCTTGGCGTTTGAGCTCTTATCTCCGGCGGCACGGCCGATTCAGATTACCTCTGATTTAGCCTATTTCTGGGATAACAGCTACAAAGATGTCGCCAAGGAGATGCGTGGCCGCTATCCGAAACACCGCTGGCCGGACAATCCGTTGGAAGAAAAGGCTGGCAGTTCGATTAAAAGAAAGTGATTTTCAAAGCCTGAAAGCAGGCTATCTTGTCGTAAATGAAAAAGCCACTTTCCCCCAATTGAAGAAAGTGGCTTTTTTGTTTTTTGAAGACTGTAAAAATTTTGATTGGATTACAGTGTTTTCATCACTTTACGAGCGGCTTCGATGGTTGCGGCAATGTCTTCGTCGCTGTGCTGACTGGAGACGAAGCCGGCTTCGAAAGCGGAAGGTGCCAGGTAGACACCTTCTTCAAGCATACCGTGGTAAAACTTCTTAAAGCGTTCCATATCGCCTTTGGCGACCTGCGCGAAGCGACGGATGTGTTTTTCCTCGTTAAAGAAGTAACCGAACATTCCTCCGACCTGATTGGTGGTGAATGGAATCCCTGCCTCGTCGGCAGCGGCCTGGAAGCCTTGCATCAAAGCGGCGGCTTTTTGATCCAGGTTTTCATAGAAGCCCGGTTCTTGAATCAGTTGCAGCGTTTTTAGACCGGCAGCCATCGCCAGAGGGTTACCCGACAATGTACCGGCTTGATAAACCGGGCCAAGCGGTGCAATGTGATTCATGATTTCACGTTTACCGCCGAAGGCACCGACCGGCATGCCGCCGCCGATGACCTTACCGAAAGTGGTCAAGTCAGGAGTAATGCCGTAACGACCTTGCGCTCCGTCCAGACCGACGCGGAAACCGCACATGACTTCGTCGAAAATCAAAACCGCGCCGGATTGATCACAGACTTCGCGCAGGGTTTCCAAAAAGCCTTCTTCAGGCGGAATGCAGTTCATGTTTCCGGCAACCGGTTCAACGATAATACAGGCGATCTGATCGCCGATTTCGGAGAAGACCTGACGGACTTCCGCGCTGTCATTGTGTGTCAGAGTAATGGTCTCTTTAGCCAATCCTTCCGGTACACCCGGAGAAGACGGCACACCAAGCGTCAATGCGCCGGAACCGGCTTTTACCAGCAGTGAGTCGGAATGACCGTGGTAGCAACCTTCGAATTTAACGATCTTGTCACGTCCGGTGTAGCCTCGCGCCAGGCGGATAGCGGTCATGGTCGCTTCGGTTCCCGAGCTGACCATTCGTACCATTTCCATAGATGGGATAAGTTGACAGACCAGATCGGCCATAGTGGTTTCGATTTCAGTCGGAGCGCCGAAACTCAGACCCATAGTGGCTTGTTTTTGAACGACTTCAACGACTTCCGGGTGGGCGTGACCAAGAATGGCCGGACCCCATGAGGCAACGTAATCGATGTATTGACGGTCGTCGGCATCGGTCAGGTAAGCGCCTTTGGCCGCTTTGAAAAAGACCGGATCGCCGCCGACGCCTTTAAATGCACGAACCGGCGAGTTTACGCCGCCGGGAATGTGAATTTGCGCGGCTTCAAATAGATCGTGTGATTTGCTCATGGAGTGTCCTTTAATGTGAATCGGATCAACCGTTTAAATAAAAATGCTGAAAAAGTGCCAATGAAAAAAGCGCTAATTTAAAGTGCCAAATATTATACCGTGAATCGACTCTGAATTTGTCGGCTTGCCCGGGTAATATCCGCTTGTGCGAAAACGCCTTGAATGACCGCCAGAGAATCTGCGCCTGCGTCGATCAGAGGTTGAGCGTTGTTCCCGTCAATACCTCCGATGGCGACCAAAGGGATTTTAAGCTGCTGCCTGGCATTTACCAGTGTTTGAATTTCGGCTTGCGGGGCGTTCGGCTTGGTTTTGGACGGATAAAAACGTCCGAAAGCGACATAATCGGCGCCGAGGGCCTGCATCTGCAAAGCACGCTCGATACTGTTGTAACAGGAGATACCAATCAGCGCTTGCGGACCGAGACGGCGGCGAGCTTCACTAATGGCAGAGTCGTCTTTGCCGAGATGAATGCCGTCTGCAAGACAACTCACGGCCAAATCGATGTCATCGTTGATGATGAGAACAGCGTTATAGCGATCGCACAAGGTGCGCAGAGCCTTGGCTTGTTGCCGGCGTAATTCGGGAGAGAGTACCTTGTCGCGGTATTGCAGTATGCGAGCTCCGCCCTGCAACGCCTGTTCGACATGATTTTGTAATTCGTCGGGGGCTGAGAGGGCGGAGTCGGTAATGACGTAGAGTCCTTTGATGCTTTTGGGGTTCAAAGCGACGCCTTGTTTATAGCTGCGGGCTCATGCGTTTAATCCGTTCGGCAACTTGTTCGAACTGTAGTTCGCCGACGATCTGGTAAACGATACGGCCGTTCGGTGCGATCAGGAAGCTGGTTGGAGTCAGCAAAACGTCACCGAATGCTTTGGCCAGTTTACCGTCGCTATCCATCACGAAAGTAAACGGATAAGGATTGTTGGCAATGAATTTCTCAACCTGCTCTTTCGGATCGTATTGCATCGAGATGGCAACCAGTTCGAAACGGTCTCCCAAAGCCTGTTTCATCTTGGCCATTTCCGGCATCTCTTTAATGCAGCCAGGGCAAGAGGTCGCCCAGAAATTGACCAGAACCGGTTTTAGCGGCTTGTCTAACTGAATGGTTTGTCCTTGGCTGGTTTTGACACTGACGCTAGGCGCCTGGCCGAGTCCGTCGGAGAAAACCGTTAAGTAGAGCAGCGTTCCGAGAAGTCCGATAATGAAAACGGTAAAAATCTTACTGCCGATATTTTGCATGGCGAACGACCTTAGAATCAAAGTGATGAAAACAAAGCCGGATAGAATGTATCCGGCTCTAGGTTTGCGTGCTTAAATCTGGGATTAAGCGGTAATGGTTTCAACGCCGTTCGCGGTTCCGCATAGGAAAACGTCCGCATTACGGGCAGCAAACAGACCGTTAGTCACCACGCCGACGATGCTGTTCAGTTCGTTTTCCATCGCAACCGGGTCAACGATCTGCAAACCGTGAATGTCCAGAATGACGTTGCCGTTATCGGTTGTGAAACCGTCGCGAAGAACCGGTTCGCCGCCGAAACGTTTAACGATTTCACGTGCCACATAGCTGCGCGCCATTGGAATCACTTCAACCGGAAGCGGGAATTTGCCTAGTACATCGACTTTTTTGCTGTCGTCGGCGATACAAACGAATTTGTCGGCAACCGCTAGAACGATTTTTTCACGCGTCAGAGCGCCGCCGCCGCCTTTAACCAGGTGAAGACCCGGATCGGCTTCATCGGCACCGTCGATATAAACGGAAATTTCGGCCACACTGTTCAGGTCGAAAACCGGAATGCCGTGTGATTTCAAACGTTCGGCTGTTGCTTCCGAGCTGGCGACAGTTCCTTGGATTTGGCCTTTGATTTTTGCCAGTTCATCGATGAAAAAGTTGGCGGTTGAGCCGGTTCCTACGCCGATAATGGTGTCTGGAACCACATATTCGATCGCAGCTTGCGCAACTTTTTGTTTTAGTTCGTCTTGTGTCATCGGTAAACCTCTTCTTCTTATTAAATTTTTTCGCAAATAACCGGAAATTTTACTGAAATGCCAAAGGATTGTATAGCTTAAGCAACGGCTATTTTGGAAACTTTTGTGAAACTTTGCATGACCCGAATCGCATAAACTGAATTATTGCATCGGGTTTGCCTGTGTCCCACTGCCGAATTCAAAAAAGGCGCTGCCGATTAAAGCAACGCCTGTTCCTGTTCTAAATGAACTTATTGCGGCATCGGAGCCGAATGCTTCATCATCGGCGGTGGTGCAACTTCCGGAACTTCTTCGTATAGTTTCGGTGGCATCGAACCTTCTGTCCGTTCATAAGCAGCGACGACCATTCCTGACTGGGTTACGTAATACATGTCAGGGTAGACGTGTACGACTTTGAATACCATCGGACGCAGTTGTCTGCCTTGCTCGGCAAGCGGTTTACCGCGGGACATATACATGCCGCACATCGTCATGCTTGGTTCGACTTGATGTTTCGGAACCAACTTATGGTCTTTTTCGCTCAACTGTGCGCGCAGATTCAACTCTTTCAAGTATTTGCCGCGATCGGCATCGTTATCAAGACCATAGTACTCGACGCAAAGATCCAAAGTGCGTTTTTGAGCCATTTCAGGATTACGGTCTTGCGCAGCAGCGGTAAAGGTTTGAGCCGACAATAGGGCGCCCACGATTAGACCGAGAGTATATTTTGTTGTTTTCGTTGTCGCTTTCATAACGTCTCTCTTTTTTATTAATATGCTTCACCGATTTTGGCCGGTGAAGGTATTTTTTGAACACAGCATTTTAACAAGCTTTTCTTCACCGATTAGCAAAAAAATCTAATCGAATCGATAGTCGGTATCTTTTTGGATCAGATTAAAAATGCTGTAAATTCAAATTCTTGTCTGCATCAAATGCAAGTCGGGAAGTCAGGCGTTTATTGCGCGCCGCCACACTTCATTTGACCTCCGCACTTCATTTGACCGCCACATTTCATCTGAGCACCGCATTTCATCATGCGTTTGACGGATTTCACCGGCATAGTAACGGTCTTACGGCTGCCGTCGGCAAATTCCAGTTCGACCTGAACTTCGTTGCCGGCTTTAAGCGCTTCAACCGGTTGAATCAACATGATGTGTAATCCGCCCGGTTGCAGAACGGTTTCGCCATGCGCAGGGATTTCAATGAATGGAATTTGACGCATGCGCATTACACCACCGTCGTTGGTATGGGTATGCAGTTCAACCGTCTGTGCCGCTTTTGAATGGGCATTAACCAATTTGATGTCCTGACCGCTTAGATTCTTCAATGTCATAAAACTGGCGCTGGCAGGTGCTCCCGGAGGGATTTCTCGTGCGAACGGGTTGCTGACCTGAATTTCTTCGGCCTGGCTGGCCATGGCCGAAAAAGAAGCCAAAGCTGCTCCGGCTGAGAGTGCCAGAATGGCAGCGGCTTTGCGTAAAAAGTTAAAAGAGATCATGGAATATCCTTTTGATATTGTTCGATAGCATTAATAAATTGCTGCGGCGAAGTGGCGTGCGGCAGCTGAGTCTGTAATTTGCCGTTTGCATCGACAACATAAGTGAATGCCGAGTGGTCGACCGCATAGTTTTCCGGGTTGCGATCATCCTCGACCTTGGCATAAACCACGCCGTAACGACGAGCAATTTCTGCAATGGTCTGCGGATCACCGGTTAAACCGACGATATTCGATTCGAAGTAATCGGCATACTGTTGTAGTCTTTTCGGTGTATCTCTGTGTGGATCGACCGAAACAAACAGGATTTGCAGCTTACGTTTCTGTTCATCGCTCAGTTGGTGATAAGCGACTGACAGATTGCCCAGATTGGTCGGACAGATGTCGGGACAGAAGGTATAACCGAAATAGATCAATACCAGCTTGCCGCGGTAGTCGCTCAACTTATGAGAGCCGTCGGCGGCTTGCAAAGTGAAGTCGCCACCTTGCGGTTTTTCCGAGGTGACGATCGGCATTTTGTGAGTGCTGTTTTGCGAACCGGGCCAAAAAACAATTGTGGCACCGATAGCCAAAGCCAGCAGAACATAGATAAGTGTTCGTAATTTCATGGTAAGGAGTGCTCCTTAATTTTTGTGTTTCCGGAGCTCCTTTAAGAGAAACCGATAAACACAAGCCGCGCAAAATGCGCGGCCGGTTTAGATTAGAACTTCACATTCAATCTTGCCCACAGAGTGCGGCCTGGTTCGTAAACCTTGTAGGTGTTACCGGAAGTGACGTCTACGCGGTTCAGATAGTTTTCATAAGCGTGGTCAAGCGCATTGTCGACACCGCCGGATAGAGTTGTCTGTTTGTTCAGACGGTAGTTTCCGTACAGGTCAACCGTGCTCCAGGCAGCGGTTTGCAGCTCGCCGTACTCGGAGTTGACTTCGGTTTGCTCGGTTGCGAAGTTGAAACGGCTTCCTGCATCCCAGTTACCGCCGTGCATTTCTGCATAAAGACTACCGCTAAGAGGGGCGATATTCGATAGGTTACGACCATCGGTTAAGTTACGGCCTTTGGTTAGAGACGCTTGCGCTCCCAAAGTCCAGATATTGCTTGGTCTCCATTGAGTGCTGGCTTCCAAACCGTAGATTTCCGCATCAATGTTGACATAGATTGAGCTACTGTCGGTTTTGTTGCTTTCAGTTTGGTTTTTGGCCAAGTCTCTCAGGATGTAGTTGTTGGCGCGGTCATAGTATGCATTCACCGACCAGTTGTAATTTCCTGCATGTTGGCTTAAACCGATATCAAACTGATTGTGTTCTTCCGGTTTCAGGTTCGGGTTACCGATCCATGACATGCTGCCGCCCTTAGCGATGAACAGTTCCGTTGCGTCAGGATAGCGGTAGGTGCGGCTTAAACCGGCAAAGGCTTTCAGATTGCCGTCGTATTCACGCTCATAACGCAGCAAGGCATTCAGATTGTCGCTTGTATTGCGAGTTTCACCTGCATAGGTTGCGTAAGTAGAGTAAAGCTGTTGAGCGGACATTCCACCGGCACCGGCAATGTCGGCCGTTTGTGCATTGGCTTCAAAGACGTCATAACGCAAGCCCATAATGACTTTTTGACGGTCTTTAAAGAAGGATGTCGCTTCGACAAAAGCGCTTTTGGTGACGCTTTCCACTTCCGGCCACATATAGAAAGTCGCCGCGCCACTGTTCATATTGTATAGAGTAGCGGACTTATCGACGTTTTCGACCTGTAGACCGTAATCCAGACGGGTGTGCCCGACCTGGCTGGTCAGTTTTAGTTTTGCACCGCGAGTTTGTACGCTGCTGCGGGTTTCCATCGGCATTCCGGTAGCCGGCAGGGTACGCAATTCGAAGTTGTTCATCACATGATCGACGTCGGAATAATACAGGTCAAAGTTCAGTTCCTGAATGTCGTCGTTGACCTTGGTGTTGCGGTATTGCAGACGGGTGGTATCGCCGTCGGAAAGTGGTGCATCCATACTGGCGCCTTGGAAAAGCGCATCTTCTACGACGCTGCGCTCGTAAGAAAATTTCAGTTCCTGGTGATCGTCTGGCGTCCAGCCAAGATCGACATGACCCTGTTGGCTTTCGTAACTGGAGTTAACCGTATCGCCGTTACCGTCGGTATAGCTTTCAGCGGATTTTCTTGAACCTTGTAATACGATATACCCCTGATCGCCGCCGGCTGCAACGGTGGCATTCAAATCTTTGCGCAGACCGTTCGAGCTGGTGCCCAGATTGATTTCACCTTCATAAGGTTTTCCTTCAGTGAAAGTCGGAGCGCTGCGCTCAAAGAGCACCGTTCCACCGGTTCCGCCGCTGCCTTCGGTGACAGTTTGCACGCCGCGGATAACGGTGATCTGATCATAGCTGCTGATTTCGGTATAAGCGGTCGGCGGGTCCATGCGATTTGGACAGCCACCTTCGATTTTGGCGCCATCCAATAGAACGTTAAGTTGCGAGGTTTTTTGGCCGCGAATGAATAGATCGACACCATGACCACCCATTCGAGATGCATCGACACCTTCCATTTGACGCATGGCGCTGCCGGTTTCGGAGTTGCTGCTGTTTAGAACTTCTTTAGCTGGGACGGTTTGCGTATTGGTTTTATCTGCTTGCTCCTGAACTTCGACAGGTTGCAGCTGAGTTTCATCAGCCATTACCGGTAGGCTTAAGGCAGTTAGAAGCGCTAGGCTTAGGGGTTTTCGTATAAACATAAAAAGAGAAACCTTTAAATAAGAATGATTTTGTTATTGTTTTTTTAAGTCATTTTTTTATTTAAGGAGAGATGCCCAAACACTCGCTTAAATATTTGATAGAGAATCGGCGCTATTTTAAATAAGAAATGGCTAATGAGTATTGAAAATAGTATGAGTGATGCTTTTTTTGTATGGATGTAATCTTGAGCAATTATTAAGGAAAGCTTAAGAGGGTGGTTTTGACGTTAAATCTACCGGTCGGATTCTTAGCCCGCAATCTCTCGGTGTTTGCAAGTCGCGATGTTATACTATGGCGGTTTTTAAATTCCAAGATTGAAGTCGTTAGGAGCCTCATGCCCGCAGAGATTTTACGCAGAGTCTTGACCGTCCCCGTTTACGACGTGGCTCAAGAGACCCCACTCGAAAAAGCACCGCTGTTATCGGAGCGTTTGAATAATCATGTCTGGTTAAAACGTGAAGATTTGCAGCCGGTGTTTTCTTTTAAATTGCGTGGCGCCTATAACCGGATGATTCGCCTTAGCGACGAGCAAAAGCGTGCCGGGGTGATCGCCGCTTCAGCCGGAAATCATGCGCAGGGTGTTGCCTTGTCGGCATCGAGAATGGGTGTGGAAGCGACGATTGTTATGCCGACCACGACACCGCCGATTAAGGTCAATGCGGTAGAACGTCTTGGTGGAAAAGTGGTTTTGCACGGCGATTCTTACGACGAGGCTTCGCGGTATGCCAAAGCTCTGGTCGAAGAGTGCGGGCTGACTTTTATTCATCCTTATGACGACCTGGATGTGATTGCTGGACAGGGAACCATTGCTCTCGAGCTGCTGCGCCAGCAGAGCAAACCGCTGGATGTCATTTTTGTTGCCGTAGGTGGCGGAGGTTTGATTGCCGGAATCTCGGCGGTGATTAAGCAGGTTTCTCCGAATACGAAAGTCGTCGGTGTTGAACCGGATGATGCGGCTTGTTTGACAGAAGCTCTGAAAGCCGGAGAAAGAGTGATTTTACCGCAGGTTGGACTGTTTGCCGATGGAGTAGCCGTGGCACAGGTCGGTGAAATTCCGTTCCGTATCGCTCGAGAGTGCGTTGACGAAATGATCACGGTTTCGACCGATGAAATCTGTGCATCGGTTAAGGATATTTTCGAAGATACCCGGGCGATTGCTGAGCCTGCCGGGGCGGTAGCCTTGGCAGGAATGAAAAAATATGTTGAGGAGCAAGCTATCAGTGGCCAAAACATGGCGGCGATTGTCAGCGGTGCGAATATGAATTTTGATCGTTTGCGACATATTTCCGAGCGAACTGAGATCGGTGAAAAACGCGAAGCGATTTTTGCGGTCACTATTGATGAAGTACCGGGCAGTTTCAAGGCGTTTTGCGAATTGGTTGGAACGCGTGCCATTACCGAGTTTAATTATCGCTATTCGGATGCCAACAAGGCAGTGGTGTTTGTCGGTTTAAGAACCGACGGCGGTAATAGCGAAAGACGTAAAATTCTCTCAGAGCTGCATGCTCAGGGCTTGCCGGTCGAGGATATGAGTGAAAACGAGATGGCAAAATTGCATCTGCGTCATATGGTCGGCGGCCATGCCAGTGGTATTTCCAATGAATTACTCTATCGCTTCGAATTTCCGGAAAGACCGGGGGCCTTATTGAAGTTCCTGACGCATATGAGCGAGGAGTGGAATATCTCTTTGTTCCATTATCGTAATCATGGCGCGGCCTTCGGTCGTGTACTGGTGGGTGTTCAGGTACCGCCGGAGCAGCACGGGGACTTTGAAAACTATTTGCAGTCTCTGGGTTATCCGTATGTTAATGAACAGGAAAATGCTGGTTACAGATTGTTTTTACGTCCGACAGAATGACAGACTAAAGTAGCAAGTAACCTATAAAAAAGGCCGGAATTATCCGGCCTTTTGTTTTTCTTGCACTATATTCTGAAAGCCTGCTTTAGTATTCGCCGCCTTGTTTCAGATCGCTCAAACGTTTGAGCAGATATTCCAGCTCGGCACGCTTTTCGTGTTTGTCATGGACCTTTTCTTCGATAAAGTCGACCACCTGGATTTGCAACTTCAATTTATCCAGTTTATTGATGTTGCTAATACCGCCCGGGTTAAGAACATTGACTTCAAGTATCTTGTCGCCGATCATATCGACCCCCACAAAATACAAGCCGTCTGTTGCCAGACGAGGACCGATTTTTCGGCATACCGCCATTTGCGATTCGGTCATTTTGTATTTATGAGCGGTTCCGCCGATCTGAATATTGGCGCGAATATCGCCTTCCGGCGGTTTACGATTGTATGCGCCAAGAAATTTCCCGTTCAGCATCAATACTCGCACATCACCTTCTTCCGCACCTTCGATGTACTCCTGAATAATGATGTAGTTGGCGTCGCCTTCACCTTGTCCATGAATATAAAAATCCAGAATCGAGTTGATATTCGACTGGGCGTTTTTCTCCAGAACGATCACGCCATGTCCGCCGGAACCGACCAGCGGCTTTAGAATGACCTTGTTGCCGGGCATTTCATCAATCATCTGGCGAATATATTCCTTATTCTTCGATACGTGAGTGATCGGCAGGAAGCTGTTACCGGGATCATTGAACGTCGTGGTGTACAGTTTATTGTTCGCCTTACGGATACCGTCGATATCGTTGATGATAATGCACTCGTTCTTGATCGAATCCAAAAAGTTGTAGATGGTCGCATCAATAGGCGGATCTTTGCGAATCATCAAACTATCCAAACTATGCAATGGACTCAGTACATTTTTGAAAACGACTTTTTTATGGAACTGTACGATGTTATCCGGAATCTTATCCATCGCTTCGATGCGCTTGAGGTTGCCGTAAGCAACGTTATTGCGGACCGTCAGGTTCTCCGGATACAGAATAGAGACCTTGTGGCCGCGTTTCAGACACTCGCGAATCACCAGAATTGTGGAGTTTTTGCTTGGGGTGATTTCCGACCAGTCGGCCATCATGAAGCCAATATGCATAGTTTTTTATCCTCGACAAAGAAGGGTAGATGGCCGTCTTATGGAGGGGCAGCCTTGTAAAGTTGAATTATCAGCGCTTTTGCCGAAAAGTAAAGTAAAAAAGGCGTTGAAGAAGTAAATCAGCCGGGTGCTTTTCCGGCTGAAAATGAGAAAGGTTTGCGCAGGTTATCCCAACAGATCCATCTGACGATCGTTGAGCTTTTTGTCCTCGTTAATCCGGCTTGCGGTCGGACCGGACTGGTTGCGATATTTTGCGTCGCTGCGTTTGTTGTACGGTTTGTCGCTGGCGCTGGAAAGGGTCTCGAAGTTAATGGCACAGATGTCCATTCCCGGTCTTAATGCCAGAGGAAGTTTTCCGCTGTTAAAGATTTCCAACACGATCTGGCCATGCCAACCCGGATCGATACGGTGAGCGGTTACGTGCACCATTAGTCCCAAGCGTGCCAGACTGGAACGGCCGTCGAGCCAGCCGACCAGATCATCCGGAATGGTTACCGATTCCAGAGTGGCTGCCAGAGCCAGTTCGCCAGGATGCAGGAAAAAGGCTTCGCCTTCCTCGATGCAGATTTCGTCGCCCATTACGCTGTCCATGATCTTCTGAACTTCATCTTTCGGTCCGCTCAGGTCGATATAAGGCGCGGTATGATCGTTGAAAACACGGAAACGTTTGTCTAATCGAAGGTCGACGCTGATCCCTTTGATTTTATCGGTATCGGGCATAGGTTCGATATTGATTTTGCCGATTTTCAGGTGTTGAATTATGTCTCTATCACTTAGTTTCATACTGTTTTCTTGTCTATTGGAACTGAGGCGGTTTCGCCAAGGTTAAGACTATTACCCGGTCTTCTTCGGTATTTTCGATGCGAATTTTACCCGGAAAATAGTCGTAATCCGGCAGCAGCCATAATTGAATGTTTGCCTGTTCGCTACTGAAATCATAGCGTAAAGCGTTGACGTCCTTTTTTTGGAACGGCAATTCAAGTTTGACGGCTTGATCGATGGTGTTAAACGTCAATTTCTGCTGTAATTTGCTGTCCTGCAGGTAGAAATCTTCCAGCGGTTTATTATTCAGCTTCCAGTACTGGATCGCATACGCCAGGGAACTGGCGTCGTAAGCATTATCCTGTTGTGGCCAGAAACGCTGCTTTTCGACATATTCGATGCGTTCTTCGTCACTGTCCAGTTTCAGGGTTTCAATCTTGGCAACTTTGTCGTTTTTCAAAGTGGTTTTTTGGTAGCTTAGCCACTGAAAACCCTCGTCCGATTGCTGCAGAGCGATCGATTCAACCGAAGATTCATCGACGAAGTTGCTGATCCAGCCTTTGGGTTTGGCGATACTTTCAATCGTGCAGTTCAACTCTTTGTCGCAAGTCATCTTCTGGTGAGCGAGACCTAGATTAAAGCCGAACGCATTGACGGCAAAGTCCGCGTTGAAAGGCGGAATAGATTGCGCCTGAGCAAGAGCAGGGATCAGCGTTAAGCTTAGAGTGAAAACGGTTGCCTTGAATGTCGTCGCAAGTTTCATACAGCGGCTCGTCGGTTGGTAATTTAATGCTGCTAGCATACCCTTAAATAACGGCATTTAACAAGAGCGGGGTCTTGAGAAGTTGTTGATCGAAATAAGCCAGATTATCGCGTAATTCGATGCGGTGTTTACAATACCAGTCCACTACCAGCGGATAGGCGATATGCTCCTGAGTGTGTACTTTTTTGGCCAGGCTTGCAGCATCGTCGCTTGCTTCGATCAAGACCTTGGCTTGCAGGATCACCGGCCCGCCATCCAGTTCCGGTGTAACGAAATGAATGCTTAACCCATGTTCGGTGTCGCCGGCGTCCAAAGCACGCTGGTGGGTGTGCAGACCGGTGTATTTCGGTAGCAAAGACGGATGGATATTGAGCATTTTGCCGAGATATTTTTCGGTGAACCACGGCGTCAAAATGCGCATAAAACCGGCTAATACAATTAAATCGACTCTGGCACGATCGAGTTCCAGACTCAAGGCATGGTCGAATTCCTGACGAGATGGGTACTGTTTGTGATCCAGCGCTACGGTCCGAATATCGGCATTTTGCGCTCTTTGCAGCCCGTATGCATCCGCCTTGTTAGAAATCACCAAAGCGATTTCGTAGGCCGACGGGTGTTGGCGTTGATAGTCGATAAGCGCCTGTAAGTTGGAGCCGTTGCCGGAAATCAAAACAGCGATTTTCTGAGTCATAAGGTATTGCTGGATGGAGTAGGTGTATAACTAAAAACCGCCGAGCTGGTCGGCGGTTTGTCGGTTGGCTTAAGCTTGAATCAGCTTAACGCTTGGCTCGACTTGATCGGATGCTTCGATGCGGCCGATCACCGAAACGGTTTCGCCGGCGGCAGTCAGTAATTCGGTTGCCTTGTCCAGATCGGCTTCCTTAATTACGATGACCATTCCGATACCGCAGTTCAAAGTACGGTGCATTTCTTCGTATTCAACGTTACCGGCTTCCTGAATCCAGTCGAACACAGCAGCGCGTTTCCAAGCATTGGTGTTGACCGTAGCTTGAGTGTTTTTAGGCATAACGCGAGGCAGGTTTTCCAACAGACCACCACCGGTAATGTGTGATAGAGCGTGAATTTCAATGTGTTTCATCAATTCAAGAAGCGGCTTGACATAGATGCGGGTCGGGGCCATCAGTGCATCGATGAGCGGCTGACCGTCCATATCCATTTGCAGGTCGGTATTGCTGACTTCGATGATTTTACGAATCAGCGAGTAACCGTTTGAGTGCGGGCCACTGGAACTTAAACCGATCATGACATCGCCGGCAGCTACTTTAGAGCCGTCGATCAGTTCCGATTTTTCAACGATCCCGACGCAGAAACCAGCCAGATCGTAATCACCTTTCGGATACATGCCCGGCATTTCCGCCGTTTCACCGCCGATCAAAGCACAGCCTGCTTGCAGGCAGCCGTCACCGATTCCTTTTACTACATCGGTAGCTACATCCAACTCAAGTTTGCCGGTGGCATAGTAGTCCAGGAAGAATAGAGGTTCAGCACCCTGAACGATCAGGTCGTTGACGCACATTGCGACCAGATCGATCCCGACTTGATCGTGTTTTCCGCTGTCGATCGCCAGACGAAGCTTGGTTCCCACACCATCGGTTCCGGATACCAGAAGCGGGTTCTTGTATTTTTGCATATCCAGTTCGAATAGAGCGCCGAATCCACCTAAAGAGGCTGGTACTTCAGGTCTTGAAGTGGCTTTTGCAATTGGTTTGATGGCTTCTACTAAGGCATTTCCGGCATCAATGTCGACACCGGCGTCTTTATAACTGATGGATGGGTTTTTCGCTGTCATATTTTATTGTTCAGTGTTCTTAATAAATCGGCTAGGGGCTGTTTCGATCCGACATGCTTGAAATAGCCTGACCCTTTATAAAAGGTTGTGTCGGTTCGATGAAAAAATATTATGATATTGTAACTAAAATTTTAGGTCCGGATATGAGAAGTTTTCAGCAATTTGTGTTTCTTGTTTTTTTGTTTGTCGTTCAAAACGTTCAAGCCCAAACTCTCTCTACGCAAATCGATTCTTTCTACGAAGTTACCCTCCCTTACGATAAAAGCGCTTTCGCACAAGTTCCTTTCGGTCTGCAAAATCATGATGTAAATGCCGTCGTCTCGGTCGATAGCCTGTCTCAGGAGGCGATGAAAATTTTATTGAGCCGTCTGGCGGCGAATGATTCATTGCTGAACAGTGAATTAGGACGACAAACGATTACCGGCAGTAAAACTTGGCTGAAATCCTATTTCTTCAAAGCACGCAAGGAAGAGGGTGTTACCGTCGGACAGGATATCGAATTCGTCTTTGATGGCGAGCGTCTGTTCCGCATGTTGAAGCAAAACAAGGCCGCGGTCTGGTCGCCGCTTAATCGTCCAAGTACTTTGATTATGGGCAGCTTTGTTCAGGCCGGCCATGTCTTTAAGCTGGACCAGCAGGCACTGCGCTACCGAGAAGATTTGCCTTTGACCGTCTATCCGCAATGGTTCGGCTTGCCGGCCGGTTTTCCGCCGAACCAGAATAACTGGATACTGCCGATAAGAGACGGCAACCCGCCACGCATTATTCAAGAGACGCTTTTGGCTTCCGATCAGTCTTATTTGCTAAGTTTTAAACTGGTCGAAAAAAACAGTCGTCTGTTTGCTTTGGAATGGATGCTGTTTTCAAAAAGCGGGCAGTTGGTCGCCCATTCAAGCCATCGTGGCGATAATGCGAGGACTTTGCTGAATTTAATGTTTAAACATCTGGCGTATCGTTATCGCCAGTTGACACAAACTAAAAAAACCGAAGAATGGGGGAGCCTCAATATAGTGGTGCACGACCTCAAGAGCGAGCGCACCCTTAAATTGCTGCAGAAACGTCTGAGTTCTCAGCAGTCGGAGATTACTTCGATTCAACTGCAATCGGTGAATGCCGAAGGTGCGCGTTTGGTGGTGAATTACAACGGCAGTTACCAAAATCTGGTCAACTGGATCAAGCAGTGGCCGGAGTTGGGTTCATTGCACGAACGACGCAGTTATAACCAAATTGATATTTTATTAAGTTCCGAATTGAGTGAAGAACCTCAGGGAACGACAACGGGAGAAACGCCTTAGTGTTTGTACAAATGCCGTTAAAAATCGGCCTTAAGGATGAAGCCTGTTTTGAGACGTTTATTACCGAGCAGGAGTCGCTGGCGGTCGCTTTGAGTTCTTTACTGAACGCTTTGAAAGAACCGCGCGGAAATGCGTTCTATCTGTACGGCCAAAGCGGTGTCGGTAAGACCCATTTATTGCAGGCGGCGTGCCGCTATATTACCGAGAAAGGCAAAGCCAGCGTCTACATTCCGATGAGCGACGAGAGTTTGCCGCTGATTCCGGATGTCCTGGTTGGTCTTGAGCAAACCCCTCTGGTTTGCCTGGATGATATCGGTTGCAAGGTCGGTAATAAATCATGGGAGTTGGCTTTAGCGAATCTGATTACCAAATCCAGTGTCCAAGGGCATATTTTGATCTTGGCCGGGGATGATTCGATTGTTGATTGGAAAATCGCGACTCCTGAACTGGCTAAGGCATTGATGACGGTATTGCCGATCGTGTTGACGCCTTTAACGCAAAAGGAAGAGCTGATCTCTGCATTGCAGCGACACAGCCTGCGCCTTGGATTTGAATTACCCGAGAAGGTTGGTGATTATCTGCTCAAAAAGTATTCTTACGACCTGCAGGAATTGCTGGCGGTTCTGACGTTACTGGAGCAGGCGTCTCTGGTAGAAAAACGTCGTCTTTCTCTCGGGTTTGTAAAAAAAGTGTTGGAAAACGATCTTTAATACCTTGATTAAAACTTCGGACGGCAGGGGTCGCCGGAGGTAAAAAATTAAAATACGGGCATCTGAAAATTCTATGAAAAAACTAAATAAGTTATACGCAGCACTAGGCATTTTTTTGTTAATCTTGAGCTTTGGCGCGCAAGCCAAACCGCCGGCCGAAGATATTAAATTTATCGATCTGGACGGCAAGGTGACGCATCTGTCGGATTACAAAGGAAAATGGGTTGTCGTCAACCTTTGGGCGACCTGGTGCCCGCCTTGTCTGGTAGAGATTCCCGATCTGGTTCTGTTCCACGAAGAACACCATGAAAAGGATGCGATTGTGATCGGAGTGAATTACGAAGATACCGATCCGCAAAAGGTCAAGGCCTTTGCAGATTCGCAAATGATCAACTATCCGGTGGTGCGTTTTGAAGGCAAGGTTGACGGACGAACTTCTCCGTTTGGGCCTTTGAATGGCTTGCCGACGACTTATATGGTCGCGCCGGACGGTACTGTTGTTGCCGGACGTACCGGTATGGTCGACGAAAAAATGTTGAACGATTTTATTAAAAATTACAGCCAGATCTCGAAATAAGATTGTCGTCTAAACGGTTTTGAGTTTACGGCTGGATAAAGACAAGGATGGAATACTCATGATGAAACGTATTTTATTGGCGTTTTCTCTGGCTTGCTTAAGTTGGTCTGCGGTCGCGGCCGACGGTTTTTTCGATGAAACCTTCGGAAACTATCAGGAAGATTTGGAGACCGCCAAAGAGGAAGGTAAGAAAGGCATTTTCATGTTTTTCTTTATGGATGAATGTCCGTTCTGCCACCGCATGCGCACGACGATCATGACCGAACCGGATGTTATCAAGCTGTACCGAGACAATTTCCTGACGTATACGCACGATATTGAAGGCAGTAACGAAGTGGTCAACTTCGACGGAAAAAGTATGACCGCACAGGATCTGGCGGAAAAAGTCTATCGAGTACGCGCAACCCCGGTCATGATTATTTTCGGTTTGGACGGCAAGCCGATCGTCCGCTATACCGGCCCGACCCGTACTAAAGAAGAGTTTAAGTGGTTGGCGGAATATGTAATTGACGGCAGTTACAAAAAAGAGTCGTTTACCGTTTATAAACGAGCCAAGAAAAAAGAAAGCCGCCAATAATATTATCTGAGGAGATCATCCATGTCGAAATCATGGTTTCGAGTTGTTTTGCCGCTTCTAATAACCGGTGGAATAGCCAATGGCCTAGTGCCGGCGGTAGCCGGTGCGGAAGAGGCTTCGCAGGACCAGGCGGTTACTGCTCAGCCGGTTAAGGTTGCATTGCCTAATCCGCTGACTCTAGAGTATCTGCTAAACGATTTTACAATCAGCGGGCCGGAACTGGCATTGCAAAAAGCAAGGATTGCTCAGCTGCAAGCCGAAACACTGCTCTCCAATAATGCTTTTCAAGCGGATCTGCAAGCACGTCTCGGACGCAGAGAATTTGCCGAAGAAGATCAGCCGCATAATTTGCTGGCGCTGCATATCGGCAAGGTGCTGTACGATTTTGGGCGGGAGTCTTTGCGCCAGGAAGCGATTGCCGGTCAATTAAGTGCAGAGCAATCCTTGACTGCGTCGGTCGAAGAACGTCAGAAACTGGATGTTATGCAAGCCTACTTTAATGTTCTTTTGGCGGATTTCCAGTTCCGCATCGATAACGAAGCGATGGCGGTGGAATATGTCAGTTATGACAAGGCTAAAGATTTCCACGATGTCGGTCAGGTTTCCGATGTTGATTTGCTGGCAGCGGAAAACCGTTATCAAACCATCTTGCTATCTCGCAGCCGTGCCGAACAGAAGCAGTTACAGACCCGTATTCAGCTGGCAAATGTGATCGGTGCGCCAAATGCCCGTCCGGATGAATTGAAAATGCCGGATTTAGCGCTATATTTGCAGCGCGACGCTAAAGATCTGGAACTCACGGCGCTGCAAGGGGTGGTGATACAACAGAATCCGCAACTGGTGGCTCTGAATGCTAAGATTCAGGCCCAGCAGTCGGCGATAGCCTCGGCGGCCAAGAGTGGGATGCCGACGATTCGCGGCGATGCATGGGTAGGTTCGCTGTCCAGTTACCCGGAAATTCGTGAAGGGCGCTGGCGTGCCGATTTGACGTTGAACGTTCCGATAATGGACGGCGGTTTAAGCGATCTGGCTAAGGCGCAGGCGCAGGCAAAACTGGCAGAATATGAAGCCCTGTATCAACAGCTGGCTCAACAGTTGCGCGAGCAGGTCGCCGACCTTTATTTCCAGATTAAGCTCTTGGAAACCGAGAAGAAAAAACACCAGACCTTTGGTGATTATGCCGATCTTTATCTGGATTACAGCCGTGCACTGTATGAAAACGAAGTATCGACCGATTTCGGGGATGCGATGGTGCGTTTGTCGCAAGCGAATTACGATATGGTGGCATGGCGTTTTAAACAGGCATTGCTATGGGCGCAGCTTGATTATTTATCAGGTAAACCGTTAATGAATTTAAAGGGGTCGCAAGGATGAAAAAATTACTAGGATATGCGTGTGTAGGGATGCTGGCTTACGGATTAGGCAGCTCTGCCGCTTTGGCGCAGACCGTTCAGATCGGTTCTCTGGTTGCCGGTCAGGTCAGCAAGGTATACGTCAAGGTTGGGCAAAACGTTAAAAAAGGTCAGTCGCTGTTGAACATCGATTCGGCGCGTTATCAGGCAAAAAACAATATGCTGCAGGCACAGTTGCGTTTGGCGGAAGCCCGGCTTAAAGATGCGCAGGTTGAATTGAGTCAGGCTCAGGATCTTTTTGATCGTACGGTGACCGCTAAACGTTCTCTGGATGCGGCTCAATTAGCTTATGATGTTGCTCAGGCGACTAAAGAAAGTGCCGTTGCCGAGCTGGCCATGCATCAGGCGTGGAAAAAATATGTCTATGTCACTGCACCGGTTAATGCCAAAGTCGTTAAGATTCACGCACCTGTCGGCACCACGGTGTATAAAGAAAATACGCCGTTGATTGAGTTAGACGACGGTCAATAAGAGGTTTTTTGATGTTTGCGACACGAATGCGTTACGGTTTGAAATATTGGCGCTTGGCGATCCATCTGCTTTTCAAAACCAAACATTTCGGAGTGAATAACCGCTGGTGGTCCAGTCAGCCATCGTCAATCGGCTGGCATTGGTATCGGATTGTCTTGGGAATTGTCACGGTCGTACCGATCTGGCGCAACTACCAATCCATGAAAGTGCGCAGTTGCCTGGGATGGTTGCCGGAAGCGGAATGCATCGCGCTGGGCTTTAAGCCTAAGGCATAATAAATATAAAGATTCTAGGAGAGCATAAGAAATGGCTGAAAAGGTTAAACCGGCTGAGGAGTTAAGACAATCCAAACGATTGCGCAGAGGTTTCTGGGTCAGCGAAGACGACATGAGTTTCGATATTCCGTTTCTCGGACATGACGTCAACTTAACCGGTTTAAGTTTTTGGCTGGAATCTGCGGAGCACTTTCTGCCCGGGCAGAGAATCAATCTATGGTTGAGAAATGCCGTCAGCGATGAGACCTACAATCTGGAAGCCGTCGAAGTTATCTCGGTGCGTCAGGTTGGCGATCTATATTTGTGTGGCTGTCATATAGCCCAGGTTGGCAGTGAACAGCTTCTTGCACATTCCCGTCTTCTCAGCAGTCAGAATCAAAAAGCGAAGGAGGTGTCGATCGACTCCTTTAATGAATTCAATCTGGTCTCACCTCTAAATCAGCTGACACAGGATCTGTCGGAGATCGAAGATGCTGCCATGGCGCTGGATCTGGCAATGGTGCAGTGGAGTGAGCAGCATAGAATAGGTGATTTTCTACTGAAAGATCTCAAGAGCGTAATCAGCCTGGTCGAGCCGGACCTGGTTGAATCGATTGAACACTTCTGTGATTTTTACGCTTCTTCACAGAATCAATCTCTGGCTTTGCTTACCTTGGCCAAATTATTGATCCATTCTCCCGATTCGCCGAATGAGAAGCTCGAGTGGCAAGGCTTTCTGGCGGACTTCGAAGCACGTTATGTCAATAAAACCCTGCAAATAGCCTATGACTATATGCACCAGGGAATGAGCGCCGAAGAAGCCCTGTTGCAAAGCAAGCAGGATCTGGAAGACAAGCTGGCCTGAGTATCAGTCCGATGTCCTGAACCTGCTCTCCAGTAGGGGCGTTTATTTACAGACGTCCAAACAGCGACTGGATACTTTCAACTTCTCTACTTCTCTTATACAGGGCGTCAACGCACGCCGGATCCAATTTCCAGCCGCTCATTTTATGTAGTTCGTCGAAGGCTTCCTGGTTGCTCCAAGCGTGTTTGTAAGGGCGTTCGGTGGTCAGGGCATCGAAAATGTCAGCGACCGAAGTAATCCGCGCTTCAATCGGAATTTCCTCACCTTTTAATCCCTCTTGATAACCTGATCCATCCATGGCTTCGTGATGGTAGAGAACGATATTGAGAAGAATTTGCGCCTGATGAAGTTCTTCCAGCTGGAAGGTTTCGAGCTGTTTTCGAATCAGCGCCGCACCATGCGAGACGTGGCTTTTCATAATGTCGAACTCGGCCACTGTCAGTTTTCCGGGTTTGAGAAGAATACTGTCCGGAATGGCGATTTTACCGACGTCGTGCAGCGGTGCGAATTGAAAAACATTCTCGATGAATTCGTCGTTAAGTTGATGGCTTTCGGCAATTTCCAACGCGATCAGTCTTGCATAGTGGGCTACCCGGTAAGTGTGCTCTTTGGTTTCGTTATCACGCAATCCGGTCAATTCGATCGTCGATTTCAAGGTCGCGTCCAGTACGGTGTGCATCTGATGGTCGAGTTGGATCATGATGCCGATCAGGTCGGCAACGTAATTCAAGCGGTAGGCGACCTCTTCGGAAAAAACCGAAGGTTCTTTGGCATTGAAAAAGACAAAGCCGAAAAACTTGTCATGAAAAAAAATCGGATAGGTATAGCTTGAACGATAGCCGGATTGATAGATTTTTTGACTGTGTGTCTGTTTTGCCGAGCCGGCCAGGTTTTCCAGATCGTCGATGATTCGCGGCGATCGTGTCCGGTAGCTTTCGCTCAGTGAAGCCGATTTGCCTAAAGGGAACTCGTAAAATTTCAGTGGATTGTCGCCGTAAGTGCTATTGCTGTAAGTTTTGAGCATGTCGGTAGCGTCATCATACAGTGCAACACTGATTCTTTCGATAAAGGGATGCTCTTTGCGCAAATAGTCATGCAGACTTCGCAGATCTTGAGTGAAGGTAGCGTTTTTACTGCTGTAGGTTAATGGCATGCCTATCCGTTTCCGTATCATCTTTTGGGTAAATATCAAGGTCAGGGATGTGCGCAGACAGTCGCACACCTTGACTCATTGAATATTAATCGGCATCCGTTTGAATTATTTTAACGCCGGTTTTTTTTATGTCGTGAGCGACGTTCTTTTTTGGCTTCTTCCCGGGCCTGTTTTTTTGCTTCTTTTTCAGCCCGAATTCGTTCGACTTCTTTCCATTCCTCTTCGATCATCTCAGGTGTCTCCAAGGTCATGGCGCCGAGTTTCATATCGCGGTATTCCATGATGAACAGCCTGGAAACCTTGTCCAGATCGACCATGCCGCCGCCGCGTAAACAGCCGCGTTGCCGACCGATATCTTCGAGAAGTTCGATATCGCTATGCGGTAATTCTGTGAGTTTAAAGCGCTCTTTGACCGCTGCAGGATAAGCTTGGAGAAAATATTCCGCTGCATAGGAGGCGATGTCGGGAAGCTCGAATGCGGTCTCTTTGATTCCGCCGGTAATCGCCAGTCGATAGCCGCTGTTTTCGTTTTCGATATTCGGCCACAGCATACCGGGAGTATCGATAAGGATAATATTCTCTTCGAGCTTAATACGCTGCTGCTGTTTGGTGACCGCCGGTTCATTACCGGTTTTGGCAATGGTGCGTCCGGTGATGGCATTGATCAGTGTCGATTTGCCGACATTCGGAATTCCGATAATCAATGCATAAATGGTTTTAACGCTATCGGCTTTTTCCGGCACCATTTTCTTGATTAATTGCAGTACCTGTTCGCGCTTATCCGATTGCTGGGCGTTGAAAGCCAAGGTTTTTACCTGTTTCTGTTGCTCCAGAAAATCCTGCCACTCGCGGGTTTTTTCCGGGTCGGCCAGATCGGTCTTGTTGAGGATTTTGATGGTTGGTTTGTCTTTACGGATCTGCGCGACAAGAGGGTTTTCACTGCTGAAAGGAATGCGGGCATCCAGAACTTCGATGAAGACATCAACCTGATTAAAGATTTCGCGCACTTCTTTTTGCGCTTTGTGCATGTGTCCCGGATACCATTGAATCGCCATATTTTACCCCTTAAATTTATTGCCCAAATTATAGCGGCTTCGCATCCTGTTTGGGGACTATGCGTTTTCAATAGAGCTTTAATTTCGGTTTAATGCGCTTTTCCAGCAGACTGCTGAGCCATATCCAGAAGAATTTACGGCCGCCGTACAGTGCCAGCTGATGCTGGCGATACAAGCTGGCATAGAGCCAATAGGCGAGTTTGCCTTCGACCTGCCATTTGCGTTTGATCATCTGATTCAACAGCTGGCCTAGCGTTTTAAACGGACCCAATGAAACCAGCGTACCGTGGTCATAGTATTCGAAAGTCTGTAGTGGTTTGCGTTTTACGATGGCAATCAGGTTGTCGGCACAGAGTTTTGCCATTTGATGGGCGGCTTGTGCAGTTGGGGGCACCGGGCGTTGCGCTCCTTCGGGAGTGAAGCTGCAACAGTCGCCAATGGCAAAAATACGCTCTTCACCTTTCGCCAGTAAAGTCGCTTCGATTTCAACCTGGTGAATGCGGTTGGTTTGCAGTCCAAGCCGGGATAAAAATTCTGCTGCTTTAATCCCGGCGGCCCAGACGATCAGGTCGCTATGAATCTCACCGCTGGAGGTTTGCAAGCTGTTGGCGTGCACCTCCTGCACCATGGTGTTGCAGAGGATTTTAACGCCTTGTTCTTCAAGGGTTTGTGCAGCTTTACCGGATACGGATTCCGATAGAGCAGGAAGAATTCTGTCGGCGGCTTCAATCAAGTTGACTTCCAAGCTGCTATGGTGAATTTCGCGGATACCGAAACGTTCCAGTTGGTCGACCGCCTGATAGAGTTCGGCTGCCAGTTCGACACCCGTTGCTCCGGCTCCGACGATTGAAATAGTGACGGTGTCCGAGAGGTCTTCGGAGGTGTTTTCACACGGCGTTTCCGGATCCATGTTAAGACAGTTTTCTTCGGAATATTGCATGAAGCGGTTTAAAAAGGTCAGGTGAAAATCTTCGGCCTCTTGTGCCGAATCCAGACGATAACAATGTTCATGAACGCTGGCATTACCGAAATCGTTGGAGGAAGCTCCGATAGCGAGAACCAGATAATCGTAGTCGATAAAACGCTGTTGCAAGATCTGTTTGCCGTGATGGTCTTCGAGTGGGGCGAGAATCAGCTGGCGTTTCTCCTTGTCCAGACCGCACAGAGATCCCATACGAAAGTAGTAATGATTTTCCGAAGAGTGGGCACGATAACTGATGGCTTCCAGACCGGTATCCAGGCTGCCGGATACCACTTCGTGCAATAAGGGTTTCCATAGATGGGTACGGTTGCGGTCGATCAGAGTGACTTCTGCCAGTCCATATTTACCGAGTTTCTGACCCAGACGGGTGGCAAGTTCCAAGCCGCCGGCACCGCCGCCGACAATAACGATTTTCTTCATATTCGCCTCCGTAGTTTGTTACGGGCTATCAAAATAACGATTACTGTTTATTCAAGTTAAAGCAAAGAGAGATATGAGCGATTTGTTGAAAGTTACGACGGTAATTTGCTGTTTAAAGCTTGTCCGACGTCGTTAAACTTCGATAATTGTTTTTGTCGTTTTTAAAGGGAAGAATATTATAAGTACTTTATCAGTTTATGGATTAGATGGGACAAGATTTGTCGTTTTCGGTCGGAACAAGTCGATAGTTTGGGAACAATTTTGATGGTGGTGAACACCGATTCGGACTGAGAATTTCCGAATCGGCCTTAAATTAAAAGGGAGCGTAAAATGCTACGCTTGCGTCCCTTTTAATTTCGTCATCAAAAAGTCGATGAAACCTTCGGCAGGAATATCCTGAGCTTTTTCATCGCGACGATATTTGTATTCGATTTCGCCTTTATCGAGGCCGCGCTCGCCGATGACGATGCGGTGCGGGATACCGATCAAATCCATATCCGAGAACATAACGCCAGGACGCTCCGCACGGTCATCCATCAAGACATCGACTCCTAGACCGACCAGCTGCTGGTAAAGCGCTTCGGTGGCTTCGGCAACACGAGGCGATTTATGCATCTGCATCGGAACGATACACACCTGGAAAGGTGCGATCGAATCCGGCCAGATAATGCCTCTTTCGTCATTGTTCTGTTCAATGGCCGCTGCGACCACGCGAGTAACCCCGATACCGTAACAACCCATTTCCAGAACCTGAGAGCGGCTGCTTTCGTTCTGAACGGTTGCATTCAAGGCGGTGGAGTATTTATTGCCCAGCTGGAAAATATGCCCGACTTCGATACCGCGACGGATTTCAATTTTCCCTTGACCGCACGGGCTAGGATCACCTTTAACCACATTACGAATATCGGCAATCAGGGTTGGAATCGCGTCACGGTCCCAGTTGGCACCGGTAAAGTGATAACCGTCTTCATTGGCACCGCAGACGAAATCACTCATATGCGCGGCGCTACGGTCGACAATGACCGGGATACTTAGGCCGACTGGCCCGATGGAGCCGGCACTGCATCCGGCAGCGGCTTTAATTTCTTCGTCGCCGGCCATTTCGAAAGGTTCGGCAACCCATTCCAGTTTTTGCGCTTTAATTTCATTCAGTTCGTGATCACCGCGTACCACCAGAGCCACAATCGGCGCTGCTTCTTTCGCGCCTTTAACCAATAGTGTTTTGGCAACGGCTTTTTTCTTCAGCTGTAAGAAATCGCACACTTCTTCGATCGAGTGTTTGTTCGGCGTAGCAACTTTATCCAATTCCGCACTCGGAGCAGCACGTTCGCCGCGAGGTGCCAAGGCTTCTGCCAGCTCCACGTTAGCGGCAAAATCCGAACCTGTGGAAAAGGCGATATCGTCTTCGCCCGAGTCGGCCAGTACGTGGAATTCGTGCGAACCATCGCCACCGATTGAACCGGTATCGGCCTGTACCGGACGGAAATCCAGACCGATACGGCTGAAAATACGGTTATAGGCCTGATACATATCGTCGTAAGTCTGTTGCAAAGAGTCGCGATCCATATGGAAAGAGTAGGCGTCTTTCATAATGAACTCGCGAGAGCGCATAACGCCGAAGCGTGGGCGGATTTCATCACGGAACTTGGTCTGAATCTGATAGAAATTCGCCGGTAATTGTTTGTAACTGCGGATTTCGCGGCGTACCAGATCGGTAATGATCTCTTCGTGGGTCGGGCCAAGTACGAAATCACGCTGATGACGATCCTTGAAACGTAGTAATTCCGGGCCGTAATCAATACCGCGACCGGATTCTTCCCATAATTCCATCGGCTGAACGACCGGCATCAACAGTTCCTGAGCGCCGGCACGGTTCATCTCTTCGCGCACAATGGCTTCCACTTTGCGCAAGACGCGCACGCCCAGCGGTAGCCAGTTGTAAAGACCGCCGGCCAGAGAACGGATCAGGCCGGCTCGAATCATCAATTGATGGCTGATAACAACTGCATCCGCAGGTGTTTCACGGGTAGTAGACAACAGTAAGTTGGAGGTTTTCATGGACGTTGCGGAACCTTGGAAATATGACAAAAAATAAGCGCGTATTTTAGCATGTTCATGCCGTTGGTGGCAGGGAGAATCGCAATTAGTCGGGTGGGATTGAAGTAGCTCTTGCCAGCGGAACTATTTATCTGGAAGCATTGCCGCCGGAGTTGTCGTTTTTCATTAAACGGTGTATCCACTGAATCAGGTGGAAATGGGAAATCAGCAGATAAAAGACCGTGCCGATCATGATTCCGAGAATAATATTGCCGAGGAAAAAAGCCTGCCAGATATGCGGGAAAACTTCGTTAAACCACTGTGACGATCCTAAAGGAATATCGCCGAACTGGTCAAACAGATCGGGCGAGCCTAGAACCCAGGTTCCGAAAACATAACCGCCGTACCAGATCGGCCACATGGTAAGTGGATTGGTGATCCAAGCCAATGCGGTTGCCAGTGGAATATTGGCCCGCAGGTAATAAGCGAATATCGAACCGAGCACCATCTGGAACGGAACCGGTAGCATCATACAGAAGGCGCCGATAAAACCGGCACGTGCAAACGACTTCCGATCTCCAACCCAGTAAACAGGATCTTTAAAACGCGGAAAGTGTTTGTTTAGAAAGACCGATCGCTTGGTTGCTCGGGCAATCTGATGAAACTTGAGTTTGATATATCGCAGCATCGGCTAATCATATCAGAAAACCTTAATTTCCATATGTTCATTACATTGAGGAAATATGACGGTTCGCCTTAGTTGAGTATTTGAGCCGCTGATTCAGTAAGAGAGGCATTAAATTTAGGTTCATTAGAACAGTAAGGTCGGTTGTGTTGCCAGCTTGAGCACCTCTTTTATTCTCATATTTCTCGCCTGTAACGAATGCGATCTGTCATAAAAATGTAAATAGAGGGAAAGAAGTTGATTTCAAACCAGTTTTAAGCGCTTTTCAGGTTTATTTAAATCAAGCGCGATAGATGAAAGTGAATAAATCCGTATACTCGGGAGGAAGAGGTACATAGCGTTTCAGTCAGGAGTGAAACAATGCGTAACGATTTCTCTGTTTTAAAACAGACCTATTTTTCCGATCCCCGAGAGATTGAAAATCTGCACAGTTTGCGGGTTCTGTTGCGTAAGATTCTCAGTATTGAAGAGCTTCAGCAGGAAGGCAATACTAATCTGGATGCTTTAAAAACCTTAATTAAACTCTCTAATCCTTTGCGCGATTTGGATGTATTTGAGCATCAGTGCATTGCGGAGCTGTTCGAGCAGGAAGAGGATCGTTTGCAGATAATCAATGCGGTTGAGCGCTATAGACAAAATTTTCTGCCTGAATTCGAACAGGCTTTAATTTCCTTTCCCGAAGAGAGCGTTCCCGAACTTGCGGTACAAAAAGCCGGGACGTCTGCAGAGGGAACGGCAATCTTGTCAGAGAAAACTGTCGAAGAGAAAATTCGGCCGTTCCATAAAGAGTTTGCGAAGCTTGTGAAGAGTATACTGCGTGAACCGCATTCCGATGCAGCGCTGCATAAATTTCGCCTGCAAATCAAGAAGCTGCGTTATGACTTTGAGCACTGTATCAATTTGCAGCAGGAAAGTGATAAACGAGACCGTAAGTTGTTAAAACGCCTGCGTCGTCTGCAGACTCTGTTGGGTGATATTAATGATCGACGTCAGTGGCGTAAATGGTTGAAAAAACTCCAAGGTGAGGTGAGTGAATCGGTCTACGAGGAAGGTGTGCGCAGCCTTAAGAAACAGAGTAAGTTCCTGCGACATGCCCTGTTTGTGAAGTTAACCAAATATGCCAAGGGTTGACGAATGCATCTTTCATGCAACGCCTGATGATCAAGACAACTGGATAAAAAACGGCCTAAGAGAAAATTTACCTTAGGCCGTTTTTATTAGTGATGAGGCGTAAATTAGAACTTAAACAAATCTTTTAATTTGTCGGTTGCCTGTTTTTTCACGTCCTCAATCACTTCTTCTTTTTTCTCCTCGGCGGCCTTTTTAGCCTGATCTATGGCTTCTTGCTTTTTCTGCTCCAGTTCCATTTTGGCCTTCTGTTCAAACAGTGAAGCCAGATCCAGAGAAACCGCTGGGGAGACCATCGCGCCTTTCAGACGTACCGGAATGGTCAGACCGCTCAGGTCTTGGAATTCCTTACCGCCTTGTCCTTTGTCGGATTCGACGATTTTGGCATTGACCAGCACGTTCATCTGCTCGGTAACAATGTTGGCTTTACCTTCTGCGGAAATGCGCATAAATGGTGCCAGGGCACTTAAGGATTCGATATTCGCAACACCGTTAGTGATTTTCAATTTAGCCAGTAATTCACTGAAATCGGTTTGTGGTACTTCATCGGTTGCCGGCAGGGTTTCGCCGCTTAGTTTCGCTTTGGCTTCACGGATCGATTGCGCGAGGTTGAATCCTTTGACTGCGCCATCAATCAGATCACTCGATACATTACCGTTCAAGTTCTGTTTCAGCTCGGACAGCTTGCGGCCGGAAGTGGTCAAGTCGGTGTTCACGCTTCCCGTACCGCTCAACATGTCGTTGTCGGTAAACGCCAGCATAACATCGCCGACCGGAACTTTCGGAGCGGTGACTTTGGCACTGTATTGCGGCGTTTTACCGCTGACATCCAATCCGGCCTGCACCGATAGCTGGGTTCCGAATATATCGGCACGAGTCGGGCTCAGTTGCCATTTACCGTTCTTGGCTTTCAGAGTGACCAGAATGTTCTTAGGTTGCAGCTTCTGTACTTTCAAACTGCCTACTTTCACGGTTCCGTCCACCGTCATGGATTTCAACAGTTCTTCCGGTAACGGAATTTCAATATCTTCTTTGGAAGCAGGCTGCGTTGCTTCTTCCGTTTTAGTTTTTGGAAGATAGCGATTCAGATCGATCTGATCCAGAGTTAAATCATAGCGGATGTTCGGTTTGGCAAATTGGCTGACCTGAGCCGATCCCTGCAGTTTGCTCTGATCCAGATCAACCTGAAGGTTATTGACTTTAACCGCCTGTTTTCCTTGGTCGTATTCGACATTAACCTTGGCCGCGACTTGATTCAGAGTGGCTGGGTCGCTCATTTCCGGTAAAGTGATTTTCAGAGCTTCCAGCCATTTACGCAGGTTCAATGGATTCAGATTTACGCTGGCCTGTGCCTGCGGATTATCCATAATCTTCTGGGCTTTGACTTCGGCATTGATCTTCAGGTCGCCGGCTGTTAATTGTACCGCTGACAGCTCTGCGGTCTGCTTGCTTAGATTCAGGCTCGGCTTGGCAGTCAGGTCGGCTTGCAATGCACCGTTCGGTAAAACGTCGCCTTTAAGATCATAGTGCATTTTCAAACTGTCCATACTGACGGCTTGCTGGTCGATCTGCGCTTGCAGGCCGTTGATTTCCAGTTTATTGTCGAAGTGCTTCAACGGAAAATCACCTTGACCGTCACCCTTGGCATTCAACTCCATTTTAGGCAGAGTCGCTACCTGATTATTCAAGTCGACGGAGATATTTTGCAAGTTGCCCTGTACATCCAGCTGCTTAAGCGGGAAGTCGGATTTTCCTTGCGCTTGAACGCTGAGTTGTAGTTGCGGTAAATCGATCTGCTGTTTTTCCAATGCCAGATTCAGGGTCGGAATTTTCAGGGAAGCCAGTAAGCCGCTTACCGGCAGAGCCTGGCCGTCAGCTTGAGTTTCCAGCTGCAGATTACGCACAGAATATTGACCGTCACGTTCAAGTTTGGCTTCGATATCCAATGCCAGCTGGTTGTTGATATCCGGGTTTTTCAATTGGGTCTTGGCACTGAAATGGATCGGGAAGAATTCGCCGAATTCGATGCTGCCGGTACTGGCAGTCAAATCACTGATACGGACTTCCTGTTGCGCTTGAGCATCTTTCCAGACCAGTTCTCCGTCTTGAATATCCAGTCCGCCAAAGCTCAGAGCAGCCAGTTGATCAAGCGGGTTTTCTCCGCCGTCCGATTTTTCATCATGGCTCTCATCTTTATCTTCTTCACCCAGACCCTTTGCAACCAGATCATCCCAGTTGGTATGGCCTTCAGCATCTTTTTGCAGGTTTAGTTTTAGACCGTACAGGGCAAGTGCGTCGATTTGCAATTCTTTGCTAAGCAAGGGGAGAATGGCCGCGCCGACCTGTACTTTTTGTGCCTGCAGGAACGGAGTTTCGCCGAATCCTTTGGCATTGCTCAGCTGAACTTCATCCAGTTGAAGTCCAAGTTTTGGATAAAAGGAGAGGCTCATATTGCCGATCTGCAGATCACGACCGGTCTGTTTTTCGACCAGCTCGGTGATTTCTCCACGGTAATCGTTCGGATCAACCACAGCGATCAGGATGCCTATCGCAGCAATAAGCACAATAATTGTGGCGGCAAGGATTTTTAGAATCAGGGATACGGCTTTCATATGAGTCTCCGGAATCCAGTTTATTTAAGAGGTGAGAGCTAAAGCTAAATGGTAACAGATGCCTGCCGACTTGCCAGCCTCAGTTTGATGAATTTTTGTCTGAAAGCCACTTTTAAAGTGCTTAAAAGTTTGGAGATATGGGGTTTTTCAGTATTATGGTCAAATTGATATTTCAACTGGCGAACAAGAGTATTTCTGAATGACTCCCGAGCAAGAACAAATTTGGACGCAACGCTATACCGATTATCTGGCAAAACAGGATTCTCGTCCGGCACGTATCGTTTATCAAAGAGATCGGGCGCGGGTAATTCACTCGGCGTCTTTCCGTCGCCTGCAAGCTAAGACGCAGATTTTCGGTTTAAGCGAATCCGACTTCTATCGTACTCGCTTGACGCATTCGATGGAGGTGGCGCAAATCGGTTCCGGTTTGGTGGAACAGTTGATTACTGTGGCTTTGGATGGGAAAGCGGAATGCGATTATCTGGATTGGCTGCCGTCGTTTTATCTGATTGAAGCGATTTGTCTTGCGCACGATCTTGGGCATCCTCCGTTCGGACACGGCGGCGAAGTCGCTTTGAACTATATGATGCGTCATTACGGTGGTTTCGAGGGCAATGCTCAGACTTTGCGTATTTTGAGTAAGCTTGGCGAATATACGCCGGAAAACGGTTTGGATCTGTCGCGTCGTACCGCCCTGGGCGTAATGAAGTACCCGGCGATCTATAATGACGTGATCGCTTCCAATCCGGATTATCTGGCACAGCTTCAAGAACGGCAGGTTGACGATTTCCGGACTTTGGCAATGCATCGCTGGCTGCCGCCGAAGAGTCTGTATCTGGAGGAGAAGGCGATTTTTAACTGGGTATTGGAACCGTTTTCGATACAGGACCGAATTCTGTTTACTCAGCTGAACGATTGCAGTGGTTGTCATCGCCGTACCGAGCACAAAGCGCTGGATACGACAATCATGGAATTGGCTGACGATATCGCCTACGGAATTCACGACCTCGAAGATGCGGTAGCGATGAAAATGGTTGCCCGTGATCTATGGGAAGAAGAAGTGATGCGTAGTCCGGTGTTTGCCGAGCATGCGTTGTGGGGCGACGAAATGACGCAGCGTTTGTTCAGTAATTCTTCCAAAGGACGTAAGCATGCAGTCAGTAAAATGGTCGGTCTGATGGTTGAAGCGATCTATATTTACGAAGACGAGAAATTCGAACATCCTCTATTGCGATTTCAAGCACGCCTGCACCCGTCGGCAGAGGCTGTTCTGGAACTGCTGAAATCCTTCGTTTACAAAAATGTCATTACTATTCCCGAAGTCAAGCAGATGGAGTACAAGGGGCAGCTGGTGGTTTTGGAACTGTTCAAGTCGCTTAGAGCCAATCCGAGTGCATTATTACCGTCGAAAGCTTATAAGCGTTACTTGCAGGCGGGCACGGATCAAGCCAAGCAGAGAGTGATTTCGGATTATATTGCCGGCATGACCAATACCTATGCTGCTAGATTGTATAGCAAGCTGTTTACCCCATCGCAGGGGTCAATTTTCGATATGCTGTGATTGATTACGACTGCTGAGGTTTTAGTAGCCCGACTATTTAATGGATTTCGGCATATAGTATTTTGCCGCTGCAAAGGGTTTTAAGGGTGATGATTGGTTTTTTTCGCTTGAGGAAGAGAGGGTTAATTGATGTTTAAGCCGTTCAAGCGCCCAGTCTATATGTTCGTCGAGCAGTTCTCCGAACAGCCCTCGGCGTGTGGATAGTTGCTGTATTGCGTCACGAATTTGAGTGTGGCCGCCTTCCAGATTGCCCAAGGCGACCGCCAGATTTCTCAGCCATTGGGTGTAACCGATGCGACGGATCGGCGAACCTTCGAGAAAATGCAGAAAGTCCGCTTCACTCCATTGCCAGAGTTCCAATAAAGTCGAGCTATCCAAACGGTGTCGGTGCTGGAAGTCGCTTTCGGTCGTTGCCGAGCTATAGCGATTCCATGGGCACACCAGTTGGCAGTCGTCGCAGCCGTAGATACGATTTCCCATTAAAGAGCGTAATTCATCAGGAATGGAGCCGGGATATTCGATTGTCAGATAAGAGATACAGCGTCGGGCATCGATCAGGCCGTCTTCGATAATCGCATTTGTCGGGCATTCCTGAATGCATGCGGTGCAGGGACCGCATGCCTGCTTTTCGAAGGGTGGATCCGGCGGCAGTTGTAGATTGGTATAGAGTTCACCGAGAAAAAACCATGAACCGGCGCGCGGGTGGATGATTAAACTGTTTTTTCCGATAAAACCGAGGCCGGCTTCTTTGGCAATCGGTCGTTCCAGAACCGGAGCGCTGTCGGTGAAGGCGCGGTATTGCAATTCCGGTACTTCAGAGGCAATTTTTTCCGCTAGTTTCTGTAGGCGCTTACGCAGTAATTTGTGGTAATCCTTGCCGAGGGCATAACGCGAAATATAGGCGTTTTCACTCTTATGCAGCTGTTGCAACGGATCGGATGCATTGCTGTCAAGATAGTTCATGCGCACCGAGATAATACTCAAAGTTCCCGGCACCAGCTCGTTCGGTCGTGTACGTTTGTGACCGTGATGGGTCATATAGTGCATCTCGCCGTGAAAATCCAGGCCCACCCAGTTAAAATAGTCCGCCTCGTAAGCGGAGAGGTCGGTATGGGTTATGCCGACATCGGCAAAGCCGAGAGATTTCCCCCAATCCTTTATGCGTTCGGCCAGCTGAGATGCTGTTGAAGAGTCTTGCGTCATCATGCAAATATTGTACAGCTGAACGGTGGGTTGCTATCTGAAAATCTTCGGTTTCCCTCCGTCATGATGGTTGAAAAACTATTTAGGCTCTTGGAATTGAGTAAAAACGTAAAAAACAGATTATCGGTAAGGGAAGTGGAATATGGACAAGCAAAATAGAGAGTTTGTGCTTCGAACAAGTGAGGAAACCGAAGCGTTGGCGCAAGAATTTGCTCATCTTTGCGAGTCTCAAAGCCTGATAGAATCAGGCTTGGTGCTCTATTTGCAAGGTGAGCTCGGTGCTGGAAAATCCTGCTTTTCCCGAGCATTTATTCAAACGTTTTTGCCGGGGCAAAAGGTCAAAAGTCCGACCTATACCCTGATTGAGAGTTATAGTTACTTTAAATTTATGATACATCACCTTGATTTATATAGACTTTGTGATCCTGAAGAGTTAGAGTATTTAGCCATTAGAGAGCTTTTTAGCGGGAATTTCATCGCTTTGATCGAGTGGCCGTCCAAAGGTCAGCCGATTTTAGCGCCGGCAGATGTGGAAATTGAGCTGCAATATGACGGTGAAGGGCGGCGTATGCACATCCGTTCTTTGAGCCCGAAAGGAGAAGCTTTGTTAGCCGCCTGGCAGTGAACTTATAAATCTCAAGGGCTTTAGATTCGCCGGTTTCATTCCGCTCTGGACTAAATATAAATAAAAATGGCATGAAATCTGTTTTCAAATTTTTTAAAAGGCGCCTGCCAACGATGCGGATCGTTCGAGCGTCAATTTTCAGACAGGTAACAGGAAAGGGAACTCGGCAAAGCAGGGAATGTGTTTTTTGCCGGAAGAGAAACGGTTATGAGATCTAAGCGTTATCTATTCAAAAAATGTTCAATGACCGCTTTAGCGGCGACGCTGTCTTTCAGTGCGACATTGGATGCCTTGGCGAGCAGCAAGGTTGCTTCGATGCGAATCGGAGACAACGGCGAAAGGCTGCGTGTCGTATTTGATGTTGACGCGCCAGGGCGTTATCAGGTGAATCTGCTGGATGATTCACGTCTGGCCGTAAACTTCTATGATGCCGAAAACGGTTTAAATTTCTCTAAAAAAATTCTCGGTGATTCACGCCTGAATGCCGTTCAGATTCAGCAGGAAAAAGATAATCTGCAGGTGATCTTGGAGCTTCAGGAAAACACGCGTTACAAAGCGTTTGTTTTACCTGGTAAACCAGGTCAACACGATCGTGTGGTTGTAGATATGAACAGAGTGTCCGAAGCGGAAAGCTCCGAGTCTGCGCCGGTCAAACTTGGCAAAGCTTCTGTTTCTACGACCGTTTCTATAGCGGAGAGCATGAAGCCGAGCCCATCGGTCAAAGAACTGAAGGTTGATTCGGTTACCGCTCAAACTATTTCAAAACAACCATCTGAAAAAACGCTTCCGACCGAACCTTTACAAGAAATCGCATCTGCAAGCAATGCTCAACAACCGAATGGTGCTTTACTGGATCAGATGGCGCAAGAGCTTTGGACGGATTCCGCTTCGAAAGCAAAGGCGTCTGCTCCCATTGAGCAGGCAGTTGCACCTTCAAAGAAAGAGGCTCAGCAAGTAGCCGGCATCGATGATAAACAACAGGGTGTAAAACTTCCGGCTGAAGAAAACACTGCTTTAGTCGAGCAGGCTAAGGAAAGCGTAGCTCTGGTCGAAATGCCGAAAGAGTCCGAAAAAGTTGTTGAACCGGCGCAATACGATGAAGTTGAAGAGCAGGCTCTACGTGACGTTTTTGCTCACTCGGCGGATAGCAGCGAATTTGTGGTGGCGATCGATGCCGGACACGGTGGTAAGGATTCCGGGGCAGTTGGCGCGAATGGCCTGTATGAAAAACAGGTTACTTTGCAGATGGCGAAAGCTTTACAGAAGGAATTGAATCGCTATCCCGGTATTAAAGCGGTATTAACCCGTGATCGCGATGTCTTTATCCCTTTGCACGAAAGGGTCAAGATCGCCAAGCAGAACCATTCGGATATTTTTATTTCAATTCATGCCGACTCTTTCCATGACCGCAATGCACAAGGTGGATCGGTCTATATTCTGTCCCGCGGTGGAGCCAGCAGTGTGATGGCACGGGTACTGGCAAAAAGTGAAAATGCCTTTTTACAGGATTTAAGCTTAAAGGGACGTGATGACGATGTTGCTTATGCTTTAAGCGACCTTTCCCGCGAAGCGAATATCCGCGCCAGTCGAGCATTGGCCAATACGGTTCTGGAAGAGATGAGCAAACAGGTGTCGATGCATAAGGCTTCGGTTCAATCTGCGAATTTTGCGGTCTTAAAGTCGATCGATATGCCATCGTTACTAATCGAAACTGCCTTTATTTCTAATCCTGAAGAGGCTCGAAAGCTCGCCAGTCAGCATTTTCAGGTCAAAATGGCATCGTCCATCGCCGGCGGTTTGAACCGTTTTGTACAAACTCGTGTTCGCAAACCTGCGTGGGGTGAGACTTTGTTTGTTCATTACCGTGTCAAGAAAGGTGATACTTTGAGCTCGATTGCCTCGGACTACAACCTATCCGTGCAAAGGTTGCTGGACGCTAATCGTAGCGTTGATCCAAGACGTTTGTATGTCGGCACCCGTATTCTGATTCCAGTCGAAGAGCAGTTGGCAAAGCTGTAATCCAAGAGAAAATATAAAATTCGCTGGATTAAAAGTAGCGAAAACCGTTTTCTGTAACAATTCCGTCGAGGGGCACATCCCAAGGCTCATTCGGTAGTTTTGCGACTGATTGACAGCTGTGTGCCCAGCCGATCAATTTGGGTTTTGCCGTCGGCCTTTTAAGTTTGAAGGCGAAACTTCTATCATAAAATCCCCCTCCCATGCCGAGACGGTGACCGTTACCGTCGAATGCCACCAATGGCATAAAGACTATATTCAATTCTTCGCCGGCAATATGTTGCTCCGGCAGTAAATCAGGTTCGTTGATGCCGAATCGGTTCGCTTTCATTTGACTCTGTGGCGTGTAGGTCGCAAAGCCCATGTGCCAGTCGGGCAGTGTTTCCAATACAGGTAGATAGAGTTGGTGCCGGCTTTGTTGCCAAAGATAATCGATGGTCGGGTGGGTTCCGAGTTCGCCGTCCTGAGATAGAAAAAGCGCTATTTTGAGAGGAGTTTGAAATTCGTCTTCCTGAAAGAGGGTTTCGATTAGAACATCAAGTACCTGTTGCGAGTGCAGGTTTTGTTTCTGGTGGCTTAAGGCTTGGCGCCTGTTGCGAATTTGACGTCGAATTTCTGAAGGCGTCATAAAAAGGTTCCGCAAGTCTTAAGTAAAGGGAGGGACATGCAACCGCTAAGCTAAAATCCCTGAACCGGAGAAGTTCAGGTGGCAGTCTAGGCAGAAAGTTTAGGCTTCTCGGGTTAGCTAGCTAACGAGATGCTCACCACTTTAAGCTTCTGACCCCAATATTGGAATTATCGGAACGGGGTTTATGCTCAGCAACTGCATGCCTTAATTCGAATTATACCAAAACTATTTTCAAAGTTGTGTACAGAAATTGAGAAGAGTTGATTCGAAATAATTCTTGGTTCAGGGGGGCGATTTAAGTGCTGAAATAGTGGGTAATTCTGTGTTGAAATGAAAGAAGCGGTTTTATTCGTTATCGCTGGCTTGCATTAGTTCGTCCATGCGCGCTTGCAAGGTTTCGGTGTAATCAAGGGTTTCCTGTTTGAGTTGCAGGTAGTCGTAACACAGGTTGAGCGCCGTCATCAAAACTTTGCTTTCGCCACGAAGATTTGGAATCTGGTCCAGTTTGTCTTCAAGAAGTGTAGCGGCTTCCATTAAACGTTCGCGCTCTTCCGGTTCGCAGGGAATTTCGAAGGTGTGGTTCATCAGCGTTAAAGATAGCAATGTTGACTCCTTAAAAGGCGAAGTTTGAATGATAAGCGGATGGAATAAAAAGATTTTTACACTATTCGCCCATCGGGGAACCTTGTATAAAGCCGTTTCAGTCCGACACCAGGCGGTAAATTATGCTCTCTTTCCAGGAAAGCCCGCCGCTTTGATTGTGTTATTATTCATCAATTGACAGGCTTAAACAAGAGAGAACGGTTATGGAATTCGATCGAGTCAACGAGGTTATTTCCGCATTTCCGGAATTGGAGTCCCCATCCTTTATTCAAGGGATTTTAATTGGTCTGCTGTGCGCTGATAACGATATAAAAGAGACAGTGTGGATTAAACGACTGATTGAAGAGGCGGAAATCAAGTCGGTAAAAGAGTCGTTTTTACAGGTTTTGCACGAGTTGTATTTACAGACCAATAAAGGTTTAAACGGTTCGGGGTTCGAATTGCAATTATGTTTGCCGGATGATGAAACCGATCTGGCAACGCGAGCGTTTATGCTCGGACAGCTGTGCGAAGGGGTGCTTTACGGTCTGGGATTGGTGAGTCATCTTAGTGACTTTGAAGCGCGCCTGTCTCATGAAGTCAGAGATGCTTTATCCGATCTTGGCGAGATTGCCCGAATCGATATCGATGGTTTGAACGATGAAACCTCGGCGGACGATGTTAGCGAAAACGATCTGATGCAACTGGTCGAATATGTCAAAGTCAGTCTGTTAATGGTCAACGAAGAGTTAAATCCGACCCAAGCAGCGCCGATTATGGAAAACACGCCTCCGAATACACAGATTCATTAGGATTTTGACTGCAAAATGATGAATGATTTTTACGCTTTGTATGCAGAACACAGGCAGCGTTTAGCAGCGCAATTGCCGGATGACAGTTTGGTTCTGGTCTCTTCGGGAAAAGAATTGTATCGTAATCGAGACGTCGATTATCCGTTCCGGGCTCACAGTGACTTTTGGTATTTAAGCGGTTTTGAAGAGCCGGAAGCGGTTCTGGTTTTGGAAAAAAACCAAGGTGATTTGAAAACACACCTTTTATTGCGACCTAAGGATCCACTGCAGGAGACCTGGCAGGGACGCCGACTGGGTGTGGACGCGGCTTGCGAAACCTTAGGCATTGACGCAGCTTATGAGATTGATGAGTTGCATGAGACGGTTTTACAGCTGTTGGAAAATAAAACGCAGTTGTATTTCAGTTTCGGTGAATTTACCGATTGGGCACCGTTTGTTGACGAGTGGCTGACCGAATCAAAAGCCAAGCATCGGCAGGGGATTGAAACAGTTACCCGTTTATGTGACCTGGATGAAGTGTTGCACGAGCAGAGACTGGTTAAAAATCCTGCCGAGATAGCTCTGCTTAGAAAAGCCGCGCACATCAGTGTTCAAGGACATTTGGCCGCGATGTCGGCTGCATTGGAAGCAGAGTTTGAATATCAGGTTCAGGCAGAATTGGAAGCGACCTGCCGACGTCTTGGATCGCCGAGACAGTCATTCAATACCATTTCCGCAGGCGGTGAAAATGCCTGTATTTTGCACTATACGGAAAATAACGCAACTCTTAATAAAAACGATTTGATTCTGGTGGATGCCGGAGCCGAGTATAGAGGTTATGCCGGTGACATCACGACCACTTTCCCGATTGGGGGGCGCTTTAGCCCGCAGCAAGCGCAGCTCTACTCCCTTGTGCTGGAAGCGCAGCAGGCGGCCATTGCTGCGGTGCAACCGGGTGTCCCTTATATTGCACCTCATCAAGCAGCGGTGAAGATTCTGACACAGGGGTTGCTGTCTTTGGGGATTCTGAACGGTGATCTGGATGCATTGATTGCCGAAGACGCCTATAAACCGTTTTATATGCATGGAACCGGGCACTGGCTCGGCATGGATGTACATGATGTCGGTCGCTACAAACTTAAGGGAGAATGGCGTCCTCTGGAGCCGGGGATGGTATTGACCATTGAACCGGGGTTGTATATTTCCGAAACTCAGATCGGAGTGGACGAACAGTGGCGTGGTATCGGTATCCGAATTGAAGATGATGTTCTGGTAACCGGCGAAGGTCATGAAGTTTTGACTTTGGGTCTGCCGCGTACCGTGCAAGAGATCGAATCTTGGATGTCTTCGGGTGCTGAAAGAGAGATGAAACAGACGGCGGGATGAGCGTGATGACAAAAATTTCTCGTAATTGTGAAGTGGTGATTTCCGGTGGCGGCCCGGTTGGTCTGATTCTGGCGATCGGGTTGGCTCGTCAGGGGCGTTCGGTGTTGCTGGCGGAACCGGTGGCACAACAGTCGAATCAGCCCAATTCTTTTGACGGCAGGGTTCTGGCATTGACCTATGGTTCACAGCAGGTATTGCAGGCACTCGGCATTTGGGATGCATTAGTTGATTACTGCACGCCTATTTTACATGTACATGTCTCGCAAAAAGGTTATATGGGTTTAACGACTTTACATGCTGAAGAGACAGGAGTTCCTGCCTTGGGTTATTCGGTACAGGCAAGCGATCTGGGCAACGTTCTTTGGAGACAAGCGCAGCAGGAGCCATTAATCGAGATTCTTAGCCCGGCTAAAGTGATTGATTTCACGGATGCCCAAGATGGTGTGCAAGTGATTATTGAGGATTTATCCGTCTCCGATGATTCGGTTGAAGCTTCGTTGATTAAATGTACCGCGCAGCTATTGATCGGCGCTGACGGTACTCATTCCAAGGTTCGCCAGTTGATGGGCTTGCCGCTGCACGAAAAGTCTTATCACGCCTATGGTATTCTGGCCAAAATCGAGACTGAAGCTCATCCGGAAGGTTGGTCTTTTGAACGTTTTACCGAAGAAGGACCCGTGGCGCTGTTACCGATGGACGGCCATTTTCATAAAGCGGTACTGGTCTGTCCTGAAGAGCAAAAAGACGCCATTATGGCGTTGAATGACGAAGCTTATATGGCTTTGTTTGCCGATAAAATGGGTGAGCGTCTGGGTGGTTTCACTACGATCAGCGAGCGTGTAGCCTATCCGCTAAAGGAAACCTACGTCGATACCATGACTCAAGGGCGAGAACTCTTGATGGGGAACGCTTCGCATACTCAGCATCCGGTCGCCGCCCAAGGGCTGAATCTGGGGATTCGTGATATTGAGGATTTTTTACGGCTTGCGGAGCAGCAGAATGATCTTGGTAATACGGAATTTCTGCAAGGATATGCCGGAAAGCGTGAACCGGACCACCGTAAAGTGATGGGCATGACCGATGGTTTAATTCAGATTTTCCAGCATGGTTCGCCGTTAGTCGGGCATTTGAGAGGTATTGGCTTAATGGCGCTGCAGAGAATGCCGAAATTGAAACAGCGCTTTTCACGTTTTGCTATGGGGAATCAGCGGCATGGTTAAAGGCAGTGTTAGAGAATATTTCGACTTGATCGTTGTCGGCGGCGGAATGGTCGGGGCCGCTATGGCTCTGGGTGCGGCGCAAGCCGATTTTAAGGTGTTGCTGGTTGAACGTCGCCGTCCGAAAATTGAATGGGATCCCCGGCAGGCGTTCGATGTACGAGTCAGTGCTTTGACGCGGGCGTCCGAGAATATTCTTAAAAATCTTGGAGCCTGGTCAGGCATTCAACGACGTAGATATCACCCGTTTGTTGCTATGCGGGTGTGGGATGAAAGTGCGCCGGGAGAAGTGGTGTTTTCCGCTGCTGAAATGCACGAGGATAATCTGGGTTACACGGTTGAAAACAGTATCATTCAAGCTGCCCTGTGGGAGAGGATTGAACAGAACGAACATGTCGAGCTGTGCATCGGGGATTCGATTCTGGCTTTACATGAAAATATACAGTGTGCCGAATTGCTTCTGGAACAGCGAGGCAAGGTTAGGGCGGATCTGCTTGTCGCGGCCGACGGTGCTTTTTCGCAAATTAGAGATATGGCATTTATCGGCTTGGATACGCATGATTATGAGCAGTGTGCGATCGTCGGCTGCGTTAAAACCGAATTGAGCCATCAAGACACCTGTTGGCAACGCTACCGAAAAGATGGGCCTTTTGCTTATCTGGCGATGACTGACAACGTTAGTTCGATTGCCTGGTATCTGCCGAACGCGAAGAAAGAGTGGGCGTTGTCGTTGAACGATGCCGATTTTGCGATGGAGATCGAAAAAGCTTCTGCAGGTCGTTTGGGTAAAGTGATTCAAGTTGCCGACCGTCAGGCGTTTCCTTTGATTCGACGTCATGCAGAACATTATGTCAAAGCGCATTTGGCGTTGATCGGTGATGCGGCACACACTATTCATCCTCAAGCCGGGCAGGGGGTTAATCTCGGATTCCTTGATATGGCGGCATTGTTGGATGTGATTATCGAAGCCAAGTTGCAGCAAAAGCCGATTGGGAAAAAATCGGTATTGCGTCGCTACGAGCGTTGGCGACGCGGAGATAATGCGCTGGTGCAAAGATCAATGGAAGGTTTTGATTGGATGTTCAAGCAGGATATGGAATTGAAAACTGCCTTGCGACGAGGATTATTGCCATTAGCCAATAAGGTCGGTTTTATGAAAAACTGGCTGATGGGGCAGGCTTTAAACGGTCGGGATGCTTTACCGACTCTGGCGAAGACCTATATCGACAAGAGTGCTGCTGAACGGAAAATCGGATGAATATCAAAGCGGTATTAGGCGTAGCTGGCGTTCATCACGCTGAAAGTGATCGGGCGAATAAAGTTGGACGGGTATTCGAGTCTCTGGTTCTACTGGCTTTATTGGCAGTATTTATGCAGATTGTTCTGTTCTACGCCGGTTACGAATTTGAACCACCCTGGTTTAATGACCTGGTTTGGGCTGTATTTGCTCTAGAGCTGGTGGTTAACCTGATTTTAGTTCGCTACCGCTGGCGTTATTTGCGGCAGAATTGGTTGAATGTCGCAATTGTAGTGTTGGCTTTTCCGTTGATTAACTGGGGCAGTAGCTGGGTACTCATTATGCGTTCTTTGCGACTGATCCTGTTGATTCGGTTTTTCACCAGTTTTTTTAAAGACGCGATTATTATTTTAAAGAGTAATCGTTTCGGCCAGACTTTGATTGCCTTTGCTTTGTTGATTGTCGGCGCCGGTTCAATGTTTGCCTATCTGGAAGATCGCACTTTTATCGACGGCATCTGGTATGCGATTGTCACCATTACCACCGTCGGTTACGGCGATGTGGTTCCTCAATCCGAGCACGGACGAATTTTCGGTTCGATTTTAATTCTGTTCGGCGTGTTGTTTTTCTCGTTGGTAACGGCAAATATCTCCGCATTTTTGATCGGAAGTGATCAGCGCCGTTTAGAAAAAGATATTTTGACTTATATGCAGCAAACCGAAAGCCGTTTGGCTAAACAGTCTCTGGAAAACGAACGCTACGTTGAAAACTTGATGACGCATTTCTCGGCGGAAATCGAGTCTTTGAAGAAAGAGTTGGCCGAAATGCGCAAAAAAGAACGCAAAGATGAAGTTAATTCGCGTTTGCGCCAGGATAAGCGTGAATAACTGCAAAGAAGTCAGGATTTTTCGGTAATTTCGGCGTAGAATGCCCTGGTAATAAAAATTTAATGAGGCGATTAAGTTATTTGACTTTTTTTGGGCGAGCCCCTATATTCATTAACTTCACAAAAGCTTTTTTATAGAAAATCATAAAGGAAATTTCGGATGGCAGATAGACGTCTTCAGGTATTCCATACGGTTGCAAAGGTAATGAGTTTTACCAAGGCTGCAGAAACGCTCCATATGACTCAACCGGCGGTAACCTTCCAGGTTAAGCAACTTGAAGATTTTTTCAATACCCGCCTATTCGATCGAACCCACAATAAGATTACCCTTACAGAAGCCGGCAAGGTCGTTTATAACTACGCCGACCAGATTCTCGAACATTACGAAAAAATGAACAGCGAAGTTCGCGAGCTAACCGGTGAAGTTACCGGAACGCTGGTGATCGGAGCCAGTACGACGATTGCCGAGTATATGTTGCCTAGTTTGCTAGGGGCTTTCAAGAAACAGTTTGAAGACGTTAATATCCGTTTGCAGGTCGGGAACACCGACGCAATTGTTTCGATGGTTGAGAATAATATGATCGATTTGGGATTGGTTGAAGCGCCGGTTCAGAATAAAAACCTCGAAGTCGATGTATGTCGTATCGACGAAATGCAATTGATTTGTCCAAACGACCATCCGCTGTCGAAACGTGACAAGGTTACGGTCGATGATATCCGTAAATACGGCTATATTTCCCGAGAGGAAGGTTCCGGTTCGCGTGCAGTAATCGATACCTATATCCGGGAACAGGGACTCAGCTACAGCGACTTGAACGTCGTGATGGAACTGGGAAGTCCTGAGGCTGTTAAAATGGCGGTAGAGTCGGATGTCGGTGTGGCGATTGTTTCCCGTACGACTCTGGCGAAAGAATTGCAATTGCATACCTTGAAAGCGATTCCTATGGACCCGCCGATTTTGCGTCCTTTCTCGCATGTACGTCAAAAGCATAAATTCCGCCATCGTGCCGTTGGTGAATTACTGGAATTTGCAATCAATTATTGCCGTGCTCGCGCTCAGGAGCTTGGATTCCGTATTCCGACTGAGGAAGAGCAAAAAACCATGGGCCGCTAATTTTTAGCGTGGTCTATCGATATAAAAAAACCGAGCAATGCTCGGTTTTTTTATTTTTGATGTTTTTGACTACAGGTTGTCGGAAGCGAATTCCGCCAAGCGCGAACGCTCGCCCTGTTGCAAGGTAATGTGTGCACTATGTTCCCAGGATTTAAAGCGGTCAACGATATAGGTCAAACCGGTGGTGGTCTCCGTCAGGTAAGGCGAGTCGATCTGGCTGATGTTACCCAGACAGACCACTTTGGTACCTTCACCGGCACGGGTGACCAGTGTTTTCATCTGTTTAGGCGTCAGGTTCTGCGCTTCATCGAGAATAATGAATTTGTGCTGGAAAGTTCGTCCGCGCATAAAGTTCATCGACTTGATTTTAATGCGTTTGCTCAGCAGCTGCTGAGTGCTCTCCTTCTCCCAATCCGTATAGCCGTCCGATTCGGTTAAAACTTCCAGGTTATCCATTAGGGCGCCCATCCAAGGGGTCATTTTTTCTTCTTCGGTTCCAGGCAGGAAACCGATGTCTTCACCGACCGGAATAGTGGCACGGGTCATAATAATTTCGCTGTAGATATTGCGATCCAGAGTCTGTTCCAATGCGGCGGCAAGGGCCAGTAATGTTTTACCGGTACCGGCTACACCCAGAAGCGATACGAAATCGATATCCGGATCCATCAGATAGTTCAAGGCGATATTCTGTTCGGCATTGCGCGCGTTGATGCCCCAAACGCTGTGGTTCGGTTGCGTAAAATCCTGCAAGTATTCAAGAGTCGCTTTATTGTGATGGACTTCACGGACAATGGCGTTGAATCCGGCATCGTTTTGGCTGATCAAGCATTGATTAGGATACCAGCGGCAATGCTCATCCACTTCAAGTTCGTAGAAGGTACGACCTTCTTCCTGCCAGGACTTCATGTTTTTGCCGTGTTCCTCAAAGAAATGTTCCGGCAGGTATTCCCAGCCGGTATACAGCAAGTCGGCATCTTCCAGTACACGGTCATTATAATAATCTTCCGAGTGCAGACCGACGGCGGAAGATTTGATGCGCATGTTAATGTCTTTGGTGACCAGGGTTACATTGCGCTTGTTGTATTTCTCTTTTAAAGCCAAGCCGGTTTGCAGAATATGGTTGTCGGCTTTGTGGCTTGGTAGAGAAGCCGGCAATTCAGCGATCAAAGGTTCGGTTTCGAAATATAGTTTTCCTAGGTGGAGTTCGTCCTGATTCGGGTTGGGGTGAATTCTTTCCAGAGACAGACCGTTTTTGATGTCTTCAAAGCTGGCATCGCTGATAATCTGGTCGATCAAGCGGTTGGTTTCACGAACGTTACGGGAAACTTCCGACATCCCTTTTTTCCCGGCATCCAACTCTTCCAAGACCGTCATGGAGATAAAAATATCGTGCTCTTCAAAATTGAAGAGCGCCATAGGGTCGTGCATTAAAACGTTGGTGTCGAGAATAAATAGGCGGCGGTGTTCATTGGTCATAACAAGCTCCTTGCTTGAATAGAATGGCTGCTTATTAGGCAGCGATGATCTCTTTTAAAGTTTCTAGAACTTCCTCGGCGTGTCCTTTGACTTTTACTTTGCGCCATGCATGCAAAGTCTCGCCCTGCGGATCAAGCAGAAAAGTACTGCGGACGATCCCCATATATTCTTTGCCGAAGTTTTTCTTTAACTGGTAGATGCCGAAAGAGGAGCATAATTCGGCTTGCGGATCCGATATCAGATCGAACTCGAAACCTTGTTTGCTTTTGAAATTCTCGTGGCGTTTCATCGAATCCATTGATATGCCGTAAATCTTGGCATTGAGTTGCTCGAACTCGGGAAGTAGTCGCTGAAAGTCTAGGCCTTCGGTGGTGCAGCCGGGGGTGCTGTCTTTGGGGTAGAAGTAGAGAACGCTATAGTGACCAAGTAGAGTTTGTTGACTAAAAGGCTGTTGGTTAGTGGATTCCAGTTGAACGGACGATAAAAGTCCGTCGGTTGATTGGGTCATAGGGGTGGTTCCTGTTAGACGTATTTTGTCGTTTTTTTATCATCTTTTAGTTTCCAGTATGACGATTTTTGCAAAACATCGCAATAGTAGATTGGGCGTAATTACTCTTTTAAACTCAAAGCATTTATGCGTCTTGAATAAGCCGATTATTTGGTTGAAGTGTGCAGGGGGAACGGTTAAGATTACTCTTTTTGAAATTTCGTTAAAATTCTGGAGATTTGCGCTGTGTTTAAAGGCAGTATGGTGGCTTTGGTTACGCCGATGTTAGAGGATGAATCCGTTGATTTCACTTCGCTGGAAAAGTTGCTGGAGTTCCATATTGCGGAAAAGACCGATGCAATCGTCGCGGTAGGTACGACCGGTGAATCGGCTACTCTGGATTTTGAAGAGCACTGCGAAGTCGTACGCTTCGTGGTTGAAAAGGTGAACGGACGCGTTCCGGTGATTGCCGGAACCGGGGCTAATTCGACTCAGGAAGCGATAGAGTTGACTCAGTGCGCCAAGGATGCCGGTGCGGATGCCTGTTTGCTGGTAACCCCTTACTATAATAAGCCGACGCAAGAAGGCTTGTATCGTCACTACAAGAAAATTGCCGAAACGGTCGATATTCCGCAAATCCTATACAATGTGCCGGGACGTACCGCTTGCGACCTTCTTCCTGAAACGGTGATTCGTTTGTCCGAAATCCCGAATATTATCGGGATTAAAGAAGCGACCGGTGATATTAGCCGGGTAGCGAAAATCAAGGCTGGAGCCGGGGAAGATTTCGATCTTTATACCGGTGATGATGCGTCGGCGGTCGACTTTATTCTCGCAGGCGGTCACGGTGGAATTTCGGTGACGGCGAATGTTACTCCGAGAATATTGCACGAAGTTTATGCCGCAGCCTTGGCGGGTGATGAAAAAACCGCCCGTGAACTGGATGCTCCATTACAGGCATTGCACAAAGATTTGTTCGTCGAGTCGAATCCGATTCCTGTGAAATGGGCTGTTTCCCAAATGGGATTCTGCGGCGAAGCGATTCGCCTGCCGTTGACGCCTCTTTCCGAAGCGGCTCAACCGGTTGTCAGACAAGCTATGGAACAAGCGGGTATCAAACTGTAATAATTTGAGCGCCTTCCAATTTAATTTTTTAACAAAGGTTTAGCGTTTATGCGCCTCCAATCAAAAGCATTACTGATTTCTTCCTCTCTTATCCTCGTCAATTTAAGTGGTTGTTCAACAATCTCCGGCCTTTTCGGTGGCGGAGATGAGAACTACCGCGATACTCAAGGCCAGATCGTAGAAAATTTGGAAATGCCGCCAAATCTTTTCAGCCCTGCTAAAGAGCAGAGCAAAATGTCGATGGCTTTGGCAAAAGCGGAGCGCAATGCGGAAATTATGCAGGCGCAAGCGAATAAAATTCCTTCCTACGCCGCCCAAGGCATTTCAATCGGTTCCAACTTGTCGGAGCGATGGTTGCAAATCGATTCGATGGAAGCCGATAAGGCATGGGATGCATTGTTGCATTTCTTCGAAAGCCAAGGTTTTGATATCGCTGAACAGCGTAAAGACATCGGTGTCATTAAAACGACCTATAAAAAACGTGCCGAGATCGTACCTAAATCGGAATTCGGTCCGATTACCCGTATGTTGAATGCCTGGCGTCCGGAAGTGGCCGATGGTGCTTTGGACAAATTTATCGCTCGTATGGAAGCGGAAAACGGTCAGGTTCGCATCTATATCAATCACCATATGATGTTCACTAATGCTGCGAAGCAGGTTACCGGTTCCGAAGACGAGGCGAGTACCGATACTTACCGTGTTCTGCCATATAGCCCGGTGATGGAGGCAGAAGAGCTGTATCAGGCGATGGTGTTCTTCGGCAGCAGTAAAGAGCAGGCGATGAGCCAGATTGAATCAACCGAAAACATGGTTGAAATTGAAGGCGGTCACGAGTTCGACGGTTTGATTCTTTTGGCCGGAATGGAACAGAGCTGGAACTATCTGCAATCGACCGTGTACCGTGCGGATTGGACGATCGAAAAGCTGGATACCAATAAGAAAACTTTGTGGGTGAATGTACCTGAAACCTTGCGCGAGTCCGAAGGACTGCTTTCTAAACTGGCTTTCTGGAAATCATCTTCTAAAAAAGCGTTGCCGAAACAGCTGTTATTGCGATTGAACGACTATAAAGACGACGCGCAAAAAACTCTGTTGGAAGTCGATGTACCGGAGGGTGTGACACCTTTAACCGTCGAACAACGCCGTTATGTATTTGAAAGTCTGGGATTATTAGGAAAACGCTAAACCGGCTTAAAATTGCCCTCCTTGATTGAGGGCTTTGTTTTTTTCGAAAGGACAAAAAACTATGCAAATTATTTGGGGAAATCCCGCGCATTCTGCGTACCGTCTAAATCAGTTATTAAACAAACTGCAAGCTGTTGCGACTATTAGCGATGTTCAGTCTCAGTTTGTTTATTTTGTCGACACTTCTGCTGATTTAAACGCCGATGAAATCGCTCGACTGAATACTTTGTTGAACAAAGACGCCGCCGATAAGAGTGGTGAATTAGGTGCCGACAGCTGTATTGTTACCCCTCGTATCGGAACGATTTCTCCTTGGTCGTCTAAAGCGACAGACATCACTCATACCTGCGGTATCGACACCGTATTGCGTATCGAACGCGGGATTGTTTACCACTTTTCAGGTGCTAAAGCCGAAGATAAATCTGCATTAGAAGCTGTCGTCCACGACCGTATGATGGAAACGGTGAGTCATGATTTTGATTCACTGGAAAACCTGTTCTCGCATCAGTCGCCTAAGCCGATGACAACCGTAGATGTGCTAGGTGGTGGTCGTGACGCTTTAGCTCTGGCCAACAAAGAGATGGGGCTGGCGCTTTCGGATGATGAAATTGACTACCTGATTGATGCTTTCAACGGCCTTGGCCGTAATCCGGTTGATGCCGAACTGATGATGTTTGCACAGGCAAACTCGGAGCACTGCCGCCACAAAATTTTTAACGCCGACTGGACGATTGACGGCGAAGATAAGCCAAATTCACTGTTCGGTATGATCCGCAACACTTATCAGAAGAGCCCGGAAGGAGTTCTTTCCGCATACAGCGATAACGCAGCGGTAGTCGAAGGTGCGCAGGCAACGCGTTTCTTCCCGAATCCGAAAACTCGCAAGTACGAATTCTCCGAAGAACCGGTCCACTTCCAAATTAAGGTTGAAACCCATAACCACCCGACGGCCATCTCACCATGGCCGGGTGCGGCTACCGGTTCCGGAGGTGAAATCCGTGACGAAGGTGCGACAGGTCGTGGTTCCAAGCCAAAAGCCGGTCTGACCGGTTTCACGGTTTCCAACCTGAACATCCCTGGTTTTGAACAGCCTTGGGAAAAGCCATATGGCAAGCCGGGTCGTATCGTTACGCCTATGGACATTATGATTGAAGGTCCTTTGGGTGCGGCGGCGTTTAACAACGAATTCGGTCGCCCTGCGATCAACGGTTACTTCCGTACCTATGAAAACGCGCTAATCACCCACGATGGAGAAGAGATTCGCGGTTATCACAAGCCGATTATGTTGGCCGGTGGTCTGGGTAGTATTCGTGAAATGCATATCCAAAAAGGTGATATTCCGGTTGGCGCTAAGCTGGTGATTCTGGGTGGCCCTGCAATGTTGATCGGTCTTGGCGGCGGTGCCGCATCATCGGTTGAGACCGGTTCCGGTTCGGAAGCGCTGGATTTTGCTTCGGTACAACGTGAAAACCCGGAAATGGAACGTCGCGCACAAGAAGTTATCGACCGTTGTACTTACCTTGGTGAAGATTCACCAATCGCATCTATTCATGACGTGGGAGCAGGTGGTATCTCGAATGCGTTCCCTGAGTTGGTAAATGATGCCGGTAAAGGTGGGAAAATTGATCTACGTTCGGTGCCAAATGACGAACCGGGTATGTCGCCGATGGAAATCTGGTCGAACGAATCGCAGGAGCGCTATGTCATTGCCGTTTACCCGGACAAGATTGATCAGTTTGTCGAAATCTGTAAGCGTGAGCGTGCGATCTATGCCATCGTCGGCGAAGCGACTAAAGAACAAGAATTGGTTGTTAACGATACCGTATTCGAAAACAATCCGGTGGATATGCCGCTAAACGTACTGCTTGGTAAGCCGCCTAAGATGCACCGTACCGCAGAAACGCGTTCTATCCCACAGGCTGGTTTTGAAACCGCTAATCTGGATTTGAACGAAGTTGCCGAGCGTCTAATGAAATTGCCGACGATTGCATCGAAGAGCTTCCTTATCACGATTGGTGACCGTACCATCACGGGTATGGTAACGCGTGATCAGATGGTTGGCCCTTGGCAGGTTCCGGTAGCCAACGCGGGTATTACCGCATCTGACTACAATGGTTACACTGGTGAAGCGATGGCATCCGGTGAGCGTCCTCCGGTGGCACTAATTAACCCTAAAGCATCTGCACGTCTGTCGATTGCCGAAGCGATTACCAATATTGCCTGTGCGAAAATCGGCAAAATGTCGGATATTAAGATTTCTGCGAACTGGATGGCCGCAGCGGGCCATCCGGGTGAAGACTCCGCGCTTTACGATGCGGTTGAAACCGTTGGTCTAGAGTTATGTCCGGCTCTGGGTATCGCGGTTCCAGTTGGTAAAGACTCCATGTCGATGAAGACGGTTTGGAAAGAAGGTGACGAAGACAAAGCGGTTATCTCGCCAATGTCACTGAACATTACGACTTTCGCGCCAGTAGAAGATGTGCGTAAAACGGTAACGCCTCAGTTGCGCACTGATCTGGGTGATACTGAACTATTGGTTATCGACCTGGGTAAAGGGCAAAACCGTATTGGTGCAAGCTGCTTGGCACAGGTTTATGGTCAGGTCGGTGAAAATACTGCTGATCTGGATTCTGCTGACGACCTACTAAACCTGTTCAATGCAACACAAGGACTAATGGCTGACGATAAAATTGTTGCTTACCATGACCGTGCTGATGGTGGCCTGTTGGTCACTCTGGCGGAAATGGCATTTGCCGGTCACACCGGTATTAAGGTAGATATTTCTGCTCTGGGTTCGGAACCGGTTGCGGCTCTGTGTGCCGAAGAAGTCGGTGTGGTTTTGCAGGTTAAGTCTGCAGACAAAGCAGCGGTAGAAGCCGTGCTTGCGGCAAATAACTTGTCTGAGATGTCACACTTTATCGGTTCGGTTTCTTCTGACGATGCAATCTCGATTTCTGCAAACGGTGCGGAAATCTTCAATATGCCGCGTAAGCAATTACAGAAGTGGTGGACCGAAACTTCTTACCGTATGCAGGCGATTCGTGACAACGAAGATTGTGCGAAGCAGGAATTCAATGCCATCGATAATGATGCCAATACTGAAATCAACCCGGTGGTTACTTTCGATATTAATGATGACATTACCGCTGAGTTTGCTGATGCGCCTCGTCCAAAAGTGGCGATTCTGCGCGAACAGGGCGTGAATGGTCAGCAAGAGATGGCGGCGGCATTTACTAAAGCCGGTTTCGATGCAATTGACGTTCATATGAGCGATGTGCTGTCCGGTGAAGTCGACTTTGCAGACTTCCGTGGTCTGGTTGCTTGTGGTGGTTTCTCATATGGTGACGTACTGGGTGCCGGTCGCGGTTGGGCGAACTCAATCTTGTTCAACGACACTGCACGTACGACTTTTGAGAATTTCTTCCAGCGTGAAGATACCTTCTCTCTAGGTGTTTGTAACGGTTGTCAGATGCTGTCAAACCTAAAAGAGATTATCCCGGGTGCGGAAAATTGGCCGACATTTGTGCGTAACACTTCCGAGCAGTTTGAAGCGCGTTTCTCGCAAGTTCAAATCGAAGAGTCACCATCTATCTTATTAAAAGGTATGGCGGGTACCCGTATCCCTGTTGCAGTTGCACATGGTGAAGGACGTATGGACTTTGGTACAGGTGATGCATCACAAGTTGAGGGTCTGGTTGGTGTACGTTACGTGGATGCGCAAGGAAATCCGACCGAAGCATATCCATTCAACCCGAACGGTACGGCAAACGGTATGACGGGACTGACCACCCCTGACGGCCGAGTCACGATTATGATGCCGCACCCTGAACGTGTATTCCGTGCAGTGCAGAACTCTTGGCACCCTGACGAATGGCAGGAAGATGCACCGTGGATGAGACTATTCCGCAACGCGCGTAAGTGGGTTGGCTAGAAACGTCTAAGGCTCGTTAGCTGTTTGTTGGAGGTTTTGTCAAAAGTTGTCCTATTTGACAGAAACTCCTGATCTGACCTGACGAGCTTTATTTCATTATCAAGAAAAGATCTATGCTGTAGTGAAATTTGTTTCGATCTTCAGTATTTGGTCTTTTTGATAGTAGGGCCGCAAAGACAAGAAGGTTTTTAGTATTAGAA
>NZ_JACBGI020000015.1 GCF_013391765.2 Thiomicrorhabdus heinhorstiae
ATCAAGAACTTTTTTTTAATTTAAATAAAACAAATTCATTCGAGAGAAAATAAAAAACCCGATAAACGAAAAATCGTTTACCGGGCTTCTGAGAGCTGATGCTGCGGCAACACCGCAGTCATAGTATTGACTGCTCTAATGAGCCTCTGCGGAGGTTTTTTCAGGGGACGTTTCAGTTCCATAGAAAACAAAGCAGGCCATCTCTTTTTGACCTGCCGGCATAGGACGGTCTGAATCACATACAGACTTTGTCTGCATTAATGCCGACAAAATTGAATGGGCGGAATAAATTCGCCACTCACCATTTTCATTTAGCAACACCTGCGTGGCACTCAGCTTTTTAACTTCGCCCGAACCTGGAGAAACGAGTTCGGCAGAAACTTTAACCAGCGCCATACTGCCATCCGACTCTTCGACGGTTGCATCTTTGACCGTAACGATTCTATTTTTATCCAAAACAGCGGTTCTCATATTAATAAAACGAGAAAACTGTTCTTTACTAAAAGACTCCTTGTCTTTGGCGGAAAGCAGTTCATAACTTTTTTCAGGCTTATTATCCAGAATATTCTGATAATAACGCTTACCGACTTCAATCTGCTGATTGCGGATATCGGATTCACCGGCCGAACACATGGCAACGAAGGTTGCCGAAAAGACAAAAGCCAATAAAGATTTCATTTTCAATTTTCATATTCCTTTTTGTGACGAGGTTAATCACAAAATTCTAACTGTGCTTTTACTTAACACTATTTATTCATCGCATTTTCGATATTTCACCATAATAAATAATCTGCTGATACGCTTCGACTTAAAATTACCGTAGAAAATTATAGAAAAAACCGCAAAAAACGCCTATCCTCGGGCTTTGCCGCAATTCAATCGCATCCCCTCCTATAGCAGAAAAACTCTAACTAATTGAAAAATAATAAATATTCATTAAAATGAGTTAAAAGACTCCCTGTTTCGTTTGGTTTTATTGCTTGGCGACTTCGCCCGGAAAACTTCATCCAGTTGCACAAAACCGTTTGCCCATATATTCGTGCGAATAAAACAATAATATTGCAATCAACCCGCTACATCTGTTCTTACTACATTTCTCGGATTCTTTTTAAATCATTTCAAGATCAACCATTTTTTGGCATTGGAGAAGGATATGGAATGCAATTTAAAACTCACAAACCCTATCGGAATTCTTTTATTTTCATTAGCCGTTTCTGCCTGCAGCTCTTCCACTCTTGAAGAACAAGCAGACATAGGTGATGTAGATGGTGACGGAATTCCCAATACCCCTGGTGATGCCATTAGCTGGACAGTGCAAAAATCAGATACCAATGTAGACGGTGTTTACGATTCCGTGGAAGTGAAGCAGTACTCTAACAATGTTCTCGGCTATCAAATGTCCGATAGCAATGCGGATGGTTATGCGGAATATCTGTATGAATCAAGCGCCGATGCAACGGAGACGACACCCAACACCACAGAAAAGTATGCGCTATCCTCTGGCTATTTCAGTGAAGAAACCAATACCATTGAAAACGGTCTTTTGAGTAAGAGCCAACTGAAACAACCATCGTTTCTTCAAGATACGACCTACAGTTATGACTCTGACAATAATCTGCTCACCATAAAAGTGGAACAATACGGGGAAGATGACGGCTATGAGGAACCGGTCTACCTATATACCGAATCTTACGTTTATAACAGCGACAATCAAATCGTCAGAACCAATACCGATGATGATGGTGATGACCTGATCGATACCTATGCCATCCACGAATATGATGCGAATGGCAATACCATTAAAACGACCGTTCACTATTCCACGCTAGATGACGAAAATTACGATGGTTTGAAAACCATTACCTATGAATACGATGCCAATAACCGAACCACTAAAATCGAATATGACAATGACGGGGATGGCATTGTCGACAATGTTACCGAATACACAAATACGGTTGATGCCGATACAGGTAATCTCACCATCTATACCAATATCGACACCTCACTTTATTTCAATGTCAGTGTCTATAACGCTCTGGCCAGAAAAATCCGCAACTGGATAGAAGAAAAAGCCAATCCCGGAGTTCCTCTATATGTTTATGCCAACACTTACGACGAAGACATCAACCCAGTGTTTAAAGATTTACCCACCGTCTATTCTTATGACTCTAACGGCGATGGTCTGATCGAGGATGATAAGAACGAATATAGAAACGTAAAAAGCATTAATGACAATGGTCTGATTACCCAGGAAAAAAGCTACACCTCCGGCACCACCGATTCCTCCGAAGGAATCCCACCGAGCTCTTTAACTAATTACTACTATTTCGATATCAAACCAACCTGCGAAGAGATATACAGCGGTACAAACACAACCCCTGCGGATGAAAACTGCCTCATATCATTTGAAAATAAAGAAATATGGTGGTCACTATCGCCATAAAACCTGACAACTCAAGCAAATACAATCAGCAGTGAATTTGTAACCTAATCACTCAACACAGAACTTAAAAACGAAAAAAGCCAGACATTTCTGCCTGGCTTTTAAAATATGGTGGCGACTCCAGACACCTTAATGCCTTTAACTTGCCACATCGTCATTGTTCACTTCATCGACATATCACTACAACCTGTCGATAAAACTGAAAAATATAAACATATTGGCAATACGCCATTAGGATAAGACGATGAGCTGGAATCCAAGCAAGCCTTATAATGATTTACCCTATTTGCCTCCTGAGCAGGAACTGGAAACAAAGGCAATTTTGAAAGCGTGTATTTCAGCTCGTGCAGCTTTGGCTGAGTTAAACCAATCTGCCAAGTTGATTCCCTACCAAAGCATTCTGATAAATACTTTACCGTTACTAGAAGCTCAGTCATCTTCTGAAATTGAAAATATTGTCACGACCACCGACAAGTTATTTCAGTACGCGCAAGAAGAGCAAAATGCAGACACTGCGACTAAGGAAGCACTGCGTTATCGAACAGCTCTATTTACAGGTTATCAGGAACTTGCCAAAAAACCGCTGAACACCAATACTTGTATAGCGATTTGCAGTCAGATAAAAGGTCAGCAGATGCAAATCCGAAAAGTGCCGGGAACCGCATTGGCAAGTGATAAATCTGGCACAGTGATTTATACCCCACCAGAAGGTGAAGACATTATTCGTGGATTATTAGGAAACTGGGAACAGTTTATTCACAATGAAACGGATTTAGACCCATTGATTCGCTTGGCAGTGGTTCACTATCAGTTTGAAGCCATTCACCCTTTTACCGATGGTAACGGTAGAACAGGTCGTGTGGTCAATAGCTTGTATTTAATTCAAGAAGAACTGCTGACTTTGCCGATTCTCTATCTCAGCCGCTATATCATCCAAAACAAGCAAGACTACTATCAACTGCTGCTAAAAGTGACACAAGAACAAGCTTGGGAAGACTGGATTATTTTTATCCTCAAAGGTATCGAGCAAACCTCGCATTGGACAACCAATAAAATTCAGGCTATAACCCAATTGGCAGAGCATACCCGAGAATACATCAAAGAATCCCTACCTAAGGTGTATAGCTATGAATTGGTGGATTTAATCTTTGAACAGCCCTATTGCCGAATCAGCAATCTGGTGGAAAGAGATATTGCCAAACGCCAAACCGCCTCTGTTTACCTCAAACAACTATGTGAAATTGGTGTGTTGATTGAAACCGAAGTGGGGCGAGAGAAGTTATTTATTCACTCTAAATTACTGGTTTTGCTTACTCAAAACGACCATTCAGTTGATGACTATTTTTAGAGTAGCCAACGGCTGCTTTTAATTAAATGTGTTTACATTTAATGTAAGAAAACTTACAATCTTTATCAACACGGCCCCTGAGGTTTGAAGAGTTCGCTCGGATAATGCTCGGGGGTTTTTCGTTTCTGGCTTTTACTTACGGCTATCCAACCTATACTGAAAACGGCTTTGATAAGGTTCATTCGACCAATTCAAATCTCGCCAGTTTTCAATAATCCCCATACCTTGAAGCGTTAATCCAAGATGACGTAAATCAGGAAACTCATCCTTTAACAATCGTAATACTCTTTCACCCCAAGTCGAGTTCGGATTAATCACCTTAACCAAGTGCTGACAAATGCAAATCAATAAAAATGGTCGCGCTAATCGGTGATTATTTTCCCTAAAATTGTCCGCTAAAGGAAATTCCTCTTTCGATGGGAGCTTTGGCTGATCCGCAATATTTCGATTCCATAAGCGCGAATGGTGCGCACAGATATTCCTGAGGTTATTGAGCGCTCGTAGCCAAGTAGAAAAGTCATGACCATTTGAAATGCCATATTTTTTTGAAATCTTGTCTTGGTCATCAGCTTTCATGCCCGCATAGAGCGTTGATAAAGTCCCAAAGTCCCAGATTTCACAAGCCACCCAAATCGGCAATGGCAGGCCATACTTTTGTTTGTTATGCACAATAAACGCTTCACGCGAACGATTAATTAATTGAGCGTGCTTGCTTAACCATTCATGGTGTTTAGTCACCCCCTTAGAAACATCTAAATGAAGGGAAAATCCTTCATGAAAGTTAGCTCTGTCTAAATAAGCTGTTGGACTATATTTTCCCAGTAGATGGGCAATATCTACACGCAATGCTATCTCAATTCGCTCAATGGCATCCATTACCAATAAACGTAATTTTTTATCAAAAACATAAAGTGCGATAACGTCTTTAAAACAGGCACCGTTTTTAAAATCATCTAACGCCAAACGGTCAGTTTTGGCTTTTCCCTTTTTGGTTTTCTGTTTGGGAACAGGACAGCAAATTTCACTGCGTTGCCGAAAATCAAACCAATAACCACTTAGCCGGTAATAGCCCAAGCGTTGAAGGTAATCAAGCGCTTTTGCTCTATTCGATACTAGCATTCCCCGTTCAACTAAACGGTCTAGTTGCTGCTCATAAGACAACCAATCTTTTGGATGATTAATCAAACTCATTAAGCCAACGCCTCCTGTGCGATGGATTGGGCGAGGTGGATTTGGGTTTGTTGGGCGGTTTGCAGTTGGGTTTTGAGTTGGTCGCAGAGGGCTATTAACTCATTGACTTTGGTAACTATAAGTTTTTGCTCTTCTAATGCAGGAAGCGGTATAGGTGCAGCTTTCAACTTGTCTTGAGAAATATTAACTTGGCTTGAAGCCATTCCTGATTTACAAGACTCTAAGTATTCGGCAGTTACACCAGCCTGCAAAGCTAACACCATATACTCTTCTGACATCCCTACATCAACTAAATGAAACCGAATTAACTTATCAGAGGTCATTAATTTAGGTCTTGTTTCTTTTACTAGACAAGATATTCCGACACGATTCCACGGCCCCGCTCTTGTTACAAGAATATCGCCTGATTTAACTTCATATTGAGGTCTTGGCTCTTTGTTAGATGGCAACAACTTATTTTCTTCGGGCAGAAACTGGAGAATTTGAACTGAAGTTGTTTTTAACACTCCCCAAGTCTCATTATCTGGTGATGGTTCCGGAGGACACGCAGGACTCCAACCAGCATCCATCATTGAAATAATTTCATTCAGCTTCACCCACTCCCAGCCATTCGGTAAATCAAATGGTTTTTCGGCTTCGGTGATTTCTGGGAGGGGTTTGGATTTTTTGAGTTTGCCGTCTTTGATGAGTTGCGTTTTTTCGGTGGCGATTTTTTTTAGTAGTTCGCTGGCGGGTTCGTCGTTTGGGTTTTGAGGGACGAGTTTGCCCATGACAGCTAGTTGTAGAATGGTTTGTTTGAGTTGGTCGATGCTGTTTTCGGTGGTGAAAAGCACATCGAAGTTTTCGGCAATCAATGCCCAAGCATCTTGAAAATTGGCGGTATTTTCTGGATTAACCAAATTACCTAATAGCGTGCTGACCAAGGTTTGATGAATGTCGATGTGATTCAGCGTTTCGCTTTCCAACTGGTCACATAACGCCATCAGTTCATCCACTTTCGTCACAATGCGTTTTTGTTCTTCAAGTGGCGGAATTGATATCAGATTATCATTTAGAATTTTAAAGTGGCGCCCATATCCTCGATTTTCCAGTGTCAAACTGGTTAAAAACCGATAAAAATATTGCTCATCAATAACAATTGGACACATAATTTTTGTGCCATCTGCACCTGCAATAAAATCAAAATCAATCAGTTTTAGGTTAGTAGTATGGTCTCCAAAAATTACAACCTTTCTTGGGATATGTATAAGTAAGCTTTCATCATCAAAATATCCAGAAATATAATTTTGCCCCTGATCAACAACTGGAAACTTACCTTCTTCTAAAATATCTGAGGTTTTTAACTTTTTCCCACTTGGCGAAATATTGAAATAAATGTCAGGTAATCTTTTGAACTCCCAACCATTCGGCAAATCAAATGGTTTTTCATCCTCTGCAATTTCAGGCAGTGCTTTGCTCTTTTTGATTTTTTTGTCTTTAATCAATTGCGCTTTTTCGGCGGCAATCTTTTCCAGCAAGACACTGGCTGGTTCATCATTGGGGTCTTGCGGCACCAATAACCCTCGCACTGCCATTTCTAAAATCAATTCACGCAGTTTTTGAATACCAACGAGATTGAGCTTATTGCCCGAACCTCTTCCCGCAGTGGATTTGGTTTCAATCGCTTGCGTCCATGTGTCGAGATGTCCGGTAATTAGATTGTTCACAGACAGTTCCGCACTCATTCAGTCTTACCCTCTAATGCATTACCTAAAATGATTTTGAGTTGGTCACGAATCGCTTGAATGCTTTGTTGCTGTTCGGCATAGGTTTTAAGCAGTTCTTGTGGGTCATGCACCACTTCTTCGGCCTGGTGCGGGTTTTTAATGTCGAGGTTATAGTTGCGCTCGATAATTTCTTCAATCGAAACTGACCAGGCCTGCTCGGTTTCCGTTCGGCTGGCAAAGCCATCGGCTTCATTGCCCCACCAGTCGATTTCCGTTTGGAATTCTTCAAACTTCATCGGTTTGGTTTTGGAGTAGTTTTTCACACCTTCTGGATAAGGGTGCTCGTAGTACCAAACCTTTTCGGTTTTTTGCCCTTTGGTGAAAAACAGGATATTGGTTTTAATGCCCGTGTAAGGGTTAAAAACACCATTCGGTAAACGCACAATGGTGTGAAGATTGCATTCTTCGACCAGCATCTTTTTGAGTTTGGTTTTGACACCTTCGCCAAACAGTGTGCCGTCTGGCAAAACGACCGCCGCACGACCACCGTCCTTAAGCACTTCAACAATCAACTGCATAAACAAATCAGCTGTTTCACGGGTACGGAACTCAGCTGGGAAGTTTTTCTCAATGCCGTCTTCTTCGGTGCCGCCAAACGGTGGATTGGTGATAATGACATCGGTATCTGCATCCCAACTGGATAGCGGTTTGCTAAGGGTATTGTCATGGCGAATTTGCACTGGCACTTCAATACCGTGTAGCAGCATATTGGTGGTACACAGTAGATGCGGTAATTGCTTCTTCTCTACCCCGTGAATTTGGCTTTGCAGTTGTTTTTGGTCATCAACCGTTTTGACTTGTTTTTTAAGATGTTCAACGGATGAGGCTAAGAAACCGCCTGTACCGCAAGCAGGGTCAAATACCTTTTCACCCAGTTGTGGGTTAATGCGATTAACCATAAATTCCGTGACCGCTCTTGGCGTATAAAACTCACCGGCATTGCCTGCCGCTTGCAGGTCTTTGAGGATTTGCTCATACATATCGCCAAATAGATGGCGTTCTTGTGAGTTTCCAAAATCAATTTCGTTCAGTTTGTTAATCACCTGGCGTAGGAGCGTACCGTTTTTCATGTAGTTGAATGCATCGCTAAAGGCTTCTTTAGCGACTAGCCCGCGCGGATTAATATCGATGGGTGCGTATAAATTTTTGAGTTCAGGAAATAGCTTAGTATTCACAAAATCCAGTAAATCATCACCGGTTAACCCTTGCGAATTGCTCGCCCAGTTACGCCATAAAAATTTTTCCGGAATTGGGGCTTGGTAATTGTCTTGTTCAAATTCTAACTCTTCTTCTTGGGCATCAAAGATTTTAAGAAACAGCATCCAAGAAAGCTGGCCTAAACGCTGGGCATCTCCATCTACGCCGGCGTCCTTACGCATAATGTCTTGAATGGATTTAATAACGGTTGAAATAGACATGAACACTCTTTGTTATTTTTAATTATTTTGATTATTTGAAATTAGACGGTTTGTTAAATCTGCTAATTGGGCGCATATAATAGCGCTTCTAATTCACTAAGAGCTTGCTCATAAGCTTGTTTATTGCCAAAGGCATTTTTAACAATCTCTTTAGGTTGCCCCATTTGATCAAATGGGGTGACTTTAAGCACTTGAATAGATTCAATTTCCGTTACACCCTGGTCGGCATATTTATCCAACAAGGCATTTAATACCTGTTGAGCGGCTTCGGAATATTTGGTGAAGTAGTTGCGCTTTTTGACGTTTTCAGCACGCTCTTTACGAGTGAGCGGTGGTTGGTCAAAGGCAACGTGGCAGATTAAATCAAATGGATCCATATCACGACTGACATCATCTTCCAAAGCCTGCCAAATTACACCTTGCTCTTCAAGCTCATCAATAATGGCCTGCTTGCGCTCTGAAGATTGCCATTTTTTGACAAATTCATCCATTGAGGTGTACTGTTTTGCGATGGTCTTTTTGGTGTAGTCCTTGAATGACTCAGTGACCAGCTTGCCATCCGCATCGTAATACTGAACTCGCTCGGCGATCTTTTTAACCGTAACGCCTGAAACATGATATTTAATAAATGGCTCTTTCTCTCCGCCAGTGTCTTCACCTGTATCAGTCCATTCATCTTCTGAACCTACGTTATATTCACCTCGTGAATCTTCAACGCCATCAGCATCTTCATTATGATTTTCGGGATTGTTTAACTGTTCATCAAAGTCAGGATTTTCTTCATCAATAATCGTGCCGGGGTTAGTCACCATGACTTTTTCAGGAATGCCGTCAAAACGCTCATCGGCAAACAGTTCAGTGGCTTTTTTGAAATCGAGAATGGTAAACCAAAGCTTACCGTAACGGTCATCAATACGGGTGCCACGACCGATGATCTGTTTGAATTTAGTCATGGATTGGATAGATTGATCAAGTACCACCAATTTACAAGTTTTCGCATCAACTCCTGTGGTCATAAGCTCCGAGGTGGTTGCAATAACGGGGTAGGCTTTTTTGGGATTAATGAAATTATCTAACTGCGCTTTGCCGAGTTCATCGTCACCCGTGATTTTCATGACATACTTTTCGTTTTTCTTAACCTGTTCAGGATTCAGGTTTACTAAAGCTCGACGCATACGTTCAGCATGGTCAATGTCATTACAGAACACAATGGTCTTAGCCATTGGATCGGTGCGTTTCAGGTAAGCAGTAATGGTTTCAGCAACCAATTGCGTGCGCTCGTCAATCACCAGCGTGCGATCGAAATCTTTGGCGTTATAGATGCGGTCTTGAATAACTTCACCGTGTTTATCGGTTTGCCCTTTGGTTGGTCGCCAGCCAAGCGCATCAATATCCAAATCAACACGAATTACTTTATAAGGTGCCAAGAAACCGTCTTCGATACCTTGCTTTAACGAGTAGGTATAAACCGGCTCGCCAAAATAGTCGATGTTTGAAACTTCTTCGGTTTCTTTCGGTGTCGCCGTCAAACCAATCTGCGTGGCGGAATTAAAGTATTCCAAAATCTCTCGCCAAGCGGAGTCTTCTGCCGCACTGCCTCGATGACACTCATCAATCACGATTAAATCAAAGAAGTCAGGGTCAACTTGCTTGTAAGCTTTTTGATGTTCTTCTGGGCCAGTTAAGGCTTGATACAAAGCAAGGTGGATTTCATAGGCGGGATCAACCGTGCGCTTTTCCACTTTGGTCATGGCGGTGTCAAACGGTTGAAAGTCATTGATGCGAGTTTGATCCACTAAGACATTGCGGTCGGCTAAAAACAGAATGCGCTTTTTGGTTTTAGACTTCCATAGCCGCCAGATAATCTGAAAGGCGGTATAGGTTTTCCCTGTACCCGTTGCCATCACCAGAAGAATACGGTCTTGCCCTGCGGAAATCGCTTCAATGGTTTTGTTAATGGCCTGCAGTTGATAATAGCGAGGCGATTTGCCTGAACCGTCATCATGATATGCTTGGGTAATGATTGGAAGTTGGCTTTCGGAATAGCCCTTCCAAGCACAATATTTCTGCCAAAGCTCTTCTGGAGTTGGAAATTGGTCGAGGGTGATTTCGGTTTCTATTGGTGTAGTCTTTGCCGTTTTATCGTGGAAAATAAAACCATCACCGTTTGATGCAAATACAAAAGGCGTTTCTAACAAATTGGCGTAATCCAATGCCTGTTGCATCCCTTTTCCAATTTCATGCTTGTTGGCTTTGGCTTCGATAACAGCTAGAGGAAGATTTGGTTTGTGATAGAGAACAATGTCGGCCGACTTCACTTTTTTACGAACTGCTACTTGACCTCGGACAATTACTTTACCATCTCGAAGTTTGACCTCCTGGCGAATTTGGGTCATTGAATCCCAGCCCTTGTCGATTACCGCAGGAAGGATGTACTTTGTGATGATATCGGTTTCAGTTAACTGCTTTTTATTCATTATCAAACCTTAACAACAATATGCACATTCCATTATAGCTTTCGTTCACTAAAATATTTGAATCACCACCGAACAACATCTTGAACTAAATACCTAAGCCATTTCGGGCGTCCTTACTTAGTGTAAATACTAACAAGTCGTTAGAAACATATTTTGCATTTTCTACAACCATTTATGGGAAGTTTTGTAAGAAAAAGCACTATTGGAGAATAAAAATTCGGCAAAAAATCGATGCCATTAAGAACAATTCAGAATCAGATAGAAACAAAAAAGCCCGGTAGACGAAAACGTTTACCGGGCTTTGCAATATGGTGGCTACACCGAGATTCGAACTTGGGACCCCATCATTATGAGTGATGTGCTCTAACCAGCTGAGCTATGTAGCCAAAAAGAATAGCGCGTATTATAGTTTGATTGGCGCGCTTGTCAAGGGACTATTTTTAAAAAAGTGTCACTTTTGTGACAAGCGCTGAAATCACAATCAGACGTTAAAACGGAAGTGCATTACATCGCCGTCTTGAACGATGTATTCTTTACCTTCCAAGCGTTGTTTACCGGCTGCTTTCGCGCCTGCATCACCCTTATATTCGACAAAGTCTTCGTAAGCCGTAACTTCGGCACGGATAAAGCCTTTTTCGAAGTCGGTATGGATGACGCCGGCCGCTTGTGGCGCGGTGGCGCCTTTTTTCACTGTCCAAGCGCGAACTTCTTTTACACCGGCCGTGAAGTAAGTTTGCAGACCTAACAAATCATAAGCGGCGCGAATAACACGATTCAGCCCCGGTTCTTCCTGCCCCATTTCTTCCAGGAAATCCGCTTTGTCTTCGGCATCCAATTCCGCGATTTCCGCTTCGATCGCCGCACAAACAGGAACGACTACCGCACCTTGCTCCGCAGCCAAAGCTTCAACCTTTTCCAACAGTGGATTATTTTCGAAACCATCTTCATTGACGTTGGCAATATACATCATCGGCTTGATAGTCAACAGATGCAGATCACGCAACATCAGACGCTCGTCATCGGTCATCTCAACCAGACGCACCAGCTTGCCCTCTTCAATTTCTTTCAGAACACGCTCGTACAAGGCTTGCTTGGCCTGCGCATCTTTGTTGCCGCTTTTACCAAGCTTTTGCGCTTTGACTGCGGCTTTTTCCAGAGATTCCATATCGGCAAAGATCAATTCCATATTGATGATTTCGATATCGGAAATCGGGTCAACTTTACCGGCAACATGGACGATATCGTCATTTTCGAAACAACGCACAACTTGCACAATCGCGTCGGTTTCACGGATGTTTGCCAGGAATTTGTTCCCCAAGCCTTCCCCTTTAGAAGCCCCTTCAACCAAGCCGGCAATATCCATAAAATCCACCGTCGCCGACAATACCCGTTCCGGCTTGACGATTTCCGCCAATGCATCTTCACGCAGATCAGGAACAGGAACCACACCGACATTCGGTTCGATAGTACAGAACGGGTAGTTTGCGGACTCGATTCCGGCGTTGGTCAAAGCATTGAAAAGCGTGGATTTTCCGACATTCGGCAAACCGACGATACCGCATTTAATTCCCATTCGGGCTTCTCCTAATCAACAAAAGGGATGAAACTGAAACTTAAGGCTTATTTGGTATGCAGGGTCATCATGGCTTTCTCAAGCCGACCATGCATTAAATCTTCTAGTATTTTTGTCGCTTGATAACTGGCGTCATCGATCAATTGACGGTCAATTTTAGATGGAGTTTTGAGAACATAATCCACCACCTGATCACGATGTCCAGGATGTCCGATCCCGATGCGCAAACGCAGAAATTCATTACCCATCGCGGCAATAGTGTCACGCAGGCCGTTATGACCGCCGTGGCCACCGCCTTTTTTGAGCTTGACCGTGCCTGGTGGCAGATCCAGTTCATCGTGAACGACTAAAATCGATTCCGCCGGAATCTTGTAGAATTTGGCGATTGCCTGGATCGATTGACCGCTGCGATTCATAAACGTTGCCGGTTTTAATAACCAGACATCGATACCGTTTTGCTGAATTCGCGTCGCCTCACCAAGAAATTTGGTCTCTGGACGAAATACCGCACCGAATTGTCGCGCTACTTCGTCCACAAACCAAAAACCGGCGTTATGTCGGGTCTGATCGTATTTATCGCCCGGATTTCCCAGACCAACAATTAATCGAACAGATGACATAACGCCGGCTCTTGTTTCATCGATGGCTTAAAGCCGATCGATTAACCTTTACGCTTAGGCTTACTGATGTTTACAACCGATTGGTCGTAGTCAGAGTTACCGTGTGAAAGAGCAGTCAAGATTACACCTTCAGGCATAGACAGCTCAGACAAACGCATACTTTCGCCAGCTTGCATTTTAGAAACGTCAACTTTGATCGCAGTAGGCAGATCTTTTGCCAAACAACGAACTTCAACCGTTGCTTGCAAGAATGACATCAAACCACCGGCTTTAACACCAGGCGCAACGTTTTTACCAACAAAGTTCAAAGGAATTTTCTTAGTCAAACGGTTGCTTCCGGCACGTTGCAAGTCGATGTGAGCGACTGCACCAGTAGCTGGGTGACGTTGAACATCCTTAACAACGCAAGACTCGGCTTGACCTTCAACATCAACATCAAGAATCGTGTTGAATACGTCAACGTTTTCAAAAGCGTGCTTAATGAAGTGACCACCAAACGCAACAGAAACTGCGTCTTTGTTGTCACCGTAGATGATAGCAGGAACTTGACCCGCATTACGAAGGCGGCGGCTCGCACCTTTCCCTTCTTCTTTACGGATAACTGCTTTCCATGATTGGCTCATTTTATTTCTCCAAATAGCGGCCTTTCCCTCAAAACCTTCATTTCAAGTGGAATAAGGCCGATTAACAAAACTTACGTCCGCGACCAAACGTAAGCAAAGGGCGAATTATACTCAAATTTTGATTTTTTTCCAGTCTTTTATTCGAGACTTTCTTATTTGAATCAAGCACTTCGCTTGCTTCAAATAACCGGCTGCAAAAAACCTACTGAAAAAATAAATACCCGTAAAACAAAAAAGCGCCGTTAAAAGGCGCTTTTTAAAACATTCGGCAATGCAACTATCGAGGCATCAGTGCCGTAACGGATTCTTCCAAGTTAACACGACGAATCGTTTCGCCAAGTAGATCGGCAACCGAAACGCGACGGATTTTTGCACATTTTCGTGCCGCATCGCTTTCAGGAATCGAGTCGGTTACTACCAGCTCTTTCAATACCGAGTTCTGGATGTTTTCTACTGCCGGACCGGATAGAACCGCATGCACAACATAAGCTGAAACACTTTTGGCGCCACGATCCATCAAGGCCTGCGCCGCTTTACACAAAGTGCCTGCTGTATCGACCATGTCATCGATAATGATACAGTCGCGACCTTCGATATCACCGATGATATTCATAATTTGCGCGACATTCGCTTTCGGACGACGCTTATCGATAATCGCCATATCGGCGTCAATTGCCTTAGCAACCGCACGAGCACGGACAACACCACCCATATCCGGGGAGACGATGGTGACGTTTTCCAGATCCTGGGTCTTGTTCATATCTTCGACCAATAGCGGAGAACCATAGATGTTATCCACCGGAATATCGAAGAAACCTTGAATCTGGTCTGAGTGCAGATCCACCGTTACTACACGGTTGGCACCGGCAGCGGTAATCATATCAGCCGACAAACGGGCAGTAATCGGAACACGAGCAGAGTGAGGTCGACGATCTTGGCGGGCAAAACCGTAATAAGGAATAACCGCAGTGATACGAGCCGCGGAAGCACGTTTGAGTGCATCGATCATAACCAGCATTTCCATCAGGTTGACGGCTGGTTCCGGCGTACAGGTTGGTTGCAAGACATAAACATCTTGACCACGAACAGATTCTTTAATCTCAACCATGATTTCACCGTCGCTAAAACGGCCTACATCGGCTTTTCCTAGGGGGATATCAAGATATTGGGAGATTTTTTCAGCGAGACTGACGTTTGCGTTTCCCGCAAAAATCATAACATTTTTATTAGCCATTAAAGGCGCTCCTGTTCGAGGAAAAAATGATTTGGGGAATTCGGGAAAGGATATTGGCAGGACTGGCAGGATTCGAACCTGCGGTACACTGGATCAAAACCAGATGCCTTACCACTTGGCCACAGTCCTATAATATCGCTGTCATTGAAGACAGGTGCGTATTATCCACGTATTACCGCCGTTTTCAAGTATTTTTTACAAAAAAATTTCAGTTTCATCAGAGCCCGACTTTCACGGGCAAACGCCCCCATCCTAAGCTCCTGAATCTATTTAAAAAGTTAAAGTAATCGATATTTCAGACTAACCGCACGGCGGTGATTAGTCAATTGTCAGCCCGGCTTTCAAGCTGTCGATCAGCTTCTGGAAGGTCTCGTTATCGCCGTATTGTTTGTGGAACTTCTTCCAAAGACGCTCCGCTTTGCTGTAATCGCCCAATTGCCAATAAACCCTGATCAAATGGATTAAGACCTCTTCGTCCTGCTGGATGGCAAATGACTTTTCAAGATAAGACCTGGCTTGCTTGAAATCTTTATGGCGGTAGAGCAGCCAGCCCATACTGTCCAATACATAATAATTATCCGGCTCTAGTTGCAACGCTTTATCTAATAAGGTGCGCGCCTGATTCAGATTTTTGTTTTGTTCGACGTAAAAATAGCCAAGACCGTTTAAGGCGTCGACATTTTCCGGGTCAAGCTTCAACAAACGGTGCATATTATCTACATAATCGTCAAAGCGCTCGGTGCGATAAAACACCATCGCCTGGGAAGCCAGTGCCTGCTCGTGGTTGGGATCGATCTTCAAAACCTGATTATACAAATCGACCGCTTGATCGAACTGTTCCTGCTGGGTGGCAAAAATCGCTTTGGCGCGCAGCACCTTAATACGATCTTCAACCTGTTTGACATCCAAACTGTCTAACAGCTCGTTCGCTTTCTCGACTTGTCCTTGCGAGAACAAAATTTCGGAGCGGTGAAGATCGGCATCCAGGCGGTAGTTCGGATGCAGAACTTTGGAAAACGCTTTTAGCGCTTCGTCATATTTGGCCTGCGCCTGATAGATCACACCCAGATAATAATTGGAAACATCGCGATACTGAGGAAAGGTCAGCGTTTTTTTCAATTGCGCTTCCGCTCTGCCGTAATCCTCTCTTTCTATTAATAAAAGAGCCAGAGACAATCGCGGCGTAATCAGCGACGGGTTTGCTTTGATAATTTTCTGATAACGCACCTCTGCCGACTGCAGAAGATTCGCCTTAACCTCAAGACGCGCCATCTGTTCTTGCAGCTCCCAGTCTTTAGGGTGCTTTTTCAAATAAGGCGCAATAGTATCCACACCTTGTTTGGCATGCTCGCCTTCCAGGTATACGGTTGCCAGCAAACGATATAACTCGGCTTCGGAATCCTGCGGCACCTTATTACGCGCGTAGAGCAACGCATCCAGCGATAACTCCAAGCGACCGGCACTTTTGGCAACCAGCCCCAGGCCTACCCAGACACTCCACTCTTTCGGATATTCTTCGGCCAGCTTCTGCATAAAAGCCACGCCGGCATCGGTTGCCACCGAAGCCACAACTCTCTGCGAAGTCAGTAACAGCAGTTTTTCAAGTTCAAGATCGCTTAACTCGCGGAACTTTTGCCACTGTTCAAAAGCAGGTTCTACTTTGTCCTGTTGCAGGGAGAGTAAAAACGACGCTCGCCAGACGGCGGCGTTATTCGGGTCCAGTTTGCGCCATAATGCTATCGACTCTTGAATTTTATCGATATCGTAACTGGCCATCGAAAACTGAAAAGCACGCTGAGCCAACTCAGGAATCGCAGTCTGTTCCGCGGCATGATGCATTACTTCATAGGCCGTCGCGGGTTCTCCGCGTCTGATCAGCATCTCGGCCAACATCACCTGATACATAGCGGCGGCACGCTTTTGCCGCTCCTTCTGCTCTTCGGTCAGCTCAGGTAAAGGCTGCTTGACTTCTTTACTGGATAAAATTGCCGCTGAAGGCGACGATTCCGTGCGCAACAGCCCGTCTGCGCTGCATCCGCCGAATAATAAAGCCGCAAGGGCAAGAATAACGGTTCGAGATTTACTACCGGCTTGGGTAATCTTTTGAAGCCCTAACACTTAATAAAATTCCTTTTGAATCCATCCTGAATACGGATTTATATTGCAAGTAACCGGCTTTGTCCAACTTAGACAAACAAAAACACACCAATTTCAACCATCTGGCTCCGGAGATGAGACAGAAAAACTTGCAATTGAAAGTATAATTTAGCAGAATTACGCCTCTTTAGTAGCCGATTTGTATGATTCGGCTCTTCGGGGAAATCCGATATCGAACCCGTCCATGGTGACAAGCCCTTTTAGTTAAGGGAATCAAGCCGTTTATTTCCGATACAGGTCGAAGCTTTTGAATTTATGAAACTTTTTACACTTGGTGTTAATCACGAAACAGCCCCGGTTGATATTCGCGAGACAGTTTCATTTTCTCCAGATCTAGCCAAGCAGGCCTTTCAGGAGCTGAAGGAACACCAGTTACTGTCCGAGTGTATCATTTTATCGACCTGTAACCGAACAGAAATTTACGGTATCTGCTCTGCCGAGAATCAGGCCGATCAGGTACAAAACTGGCTGCACGATTTTTTCAAACTGAACGAAGACTCTCTCTCTCCGTATCTGTACCGTCACGATAATATCGAAGCGGTTAAACACATTATGCGCGTTGCCAGCGGGCTGAACTCCCTGGTATTGGGTGAACCGCAAATTTTCGGACAGATGAAAGATGCCTACAATCTGGCACAGCAGAACAAAAGCGTCCGCCAAACCATGGATTCGCTGTTCCAACATATTTTCAAAACCGTCAAACAGGTTCGTACCGACACTGCGATCGGTAACAGCCCGGTCTCGGTCGCCTTCTCTGCTGTTGCCCTTTCGAAGCAGTTTTTCGGCGATCTTTCTTCACAAACCGCTATGCTGCTTGGTGCCGGAGAAACCGTTGAACTGGTAGCACGCCATCTTAAAGAGAGCAATATCGGCAACTTGATTATTGCCAACCGCACTTTCGAGCGCGCTCATCAATTGGCCGAGAACGTGACCGGCTATGCCATTCGACTGGACGAAATCGACAACCACTTGCACGAAGCCGATATTGTAATCGGTTCGACAGGCAGCCCGAATGCCATCCTCAGCGCGTCACAAGTTGCACAAGCATTGAAACAGCGTAAGAACAGCCCGATGCTGATGGTCGACATCGCGGTTCCACGCGACATTGAAGCTCAGGTCGGCCAGCTGGAAAACGTCTATCTGTATACCGTGGACGACCTGCAGGAAATCATCGAAACCAACAAACAATCGCGTCAGACTGCAGCACTGGAAGCCGAAGAGATCATCGATCTTCAGGCCGATAACTTCATCGCCCAGCAAAATGCGCTTACCCAGGTCAAGCCGCTGATTCAGACTTACCGCCAACAGGCTAACGAGATCAAAGAAGAAGCTTTGGCCCAAGCGCTGAACCATCTGGAGCAAGGTCAAGATCCACAGCAGATCATCACCAGACTGGCTAATCAGTTGACCAACAAACTGCTTCACACCCCTTCTGCACAACTGCACAAAGCCGGCATCGAAGGCAACAGCTCTTTAATCGATGCCGCCGAAACCCTATTAATCCACCAGGCTCCGTCCGATAAATAGACGTGCCCGGCCACAATATGATTTAAGAGTGTTATCACCGTGAAACCATCTATTCGTACCAAACTGCAACATCTGGTAGAACGCCTTGACGAAGTCAATGCCTTAATTTCCGATCCGGAAATCATTTCCGATCAGAAAAAATTTACCGCCCTGACGAAAGAACACGCGCAGCTGACGCCGGTGGTTAACACTTTTAACGAGTTTGAAACTACCGAAGGCGATTTGGAAGAAGCCAAAGAGATGCTGAACTCCGGTGATGCCGACCTGATTGAAATGGCTAAGGAAGAAATCCCAAGCCTGAACGAGCAGATCGAGAATCTGGAAGCCGAACTGCAAAAAATGATGTTGCCGAAAGACCCGAAGGACGAATCCAATATCTTTCTGGAAATCCGCGCCGGAACCGGCGGCGACGAAGCGGCCATCTTCGCTGGGGATCTGTTTAAAATGTACAGCCGTTATGCCGAGAAAATGCGCTGGCAGGTTGAAGTCATCAACAGTAATGAAGGCGAACACGGCGGCTATAAAGAAATTATCGCCCGCGTTATCGGTGACGGAGCTTACTCGCGTTTGAAATTTGAATCCGGCGCCCACCGCGTTCAACGCGTACCGGCCACCGAAACCCAGGGCCGTGTCCACACTTCGGCGGCAACGGTGGTCATTATGGCTGAAGCGCCTGACGTCGAGCAGGTTGAGCTGAATCCAGCCGACCTGAAAGTCGACACTTTCCGTGCTTCCGGTGCCGGCGGTCAGCACGTTAACAAAACCGATTCGGCAATCCGAATTACTCACTTGCCGACCGGAACCGTGGTTGAATGTCAGGACGAGCGTTCACAGCACAAAAACCGTGCCCGTGCCATGTCACTCCTTGCCGCGCGAATTATGGATGCCAGACAGCAGGTGCACGATGCGGAAATCGCTAAGGAGCGTAAAAGTCTGGTCGGAACAGGAGATCGCTCGGATCGAATCCGTACCTATAACTATCCTCAGGGACGCGTCACCGATCACCGAATCAACCTGACGCTCTACAAACTGGAAGACGTGATGAACGGTGCTCTGGAACAGGTTATCGACCCACTGGTTCAGGAGTATCAAGCCGAGCAGCTTGCCGCACTGAGCGAATCCGATTAAGCTACCATGCCGACTATCGAGAGTGCGCTACGATCTGCCAAACAGGCGTTCATCGACCTGGGGTTAACCGATTCGCCGCAGTTGGATGCGGAAATCCTTCTGGCACACGTTCTCAAGCAGAATCGCACCTATCTATTCACCTGGAACGATAAAGAGCTGAATTCAGCGCAACTGAACGAATTCAACGCTCTCTGTCGACAACGACTGTCGGGAGAGCCGATCGCACATTTAACCGGCTCACGCGAATTCTGGGGCATGGAGTTAAACGTCACGGCCGCTACCTTGATTCCGCGCCCTGATACCGAAACGCTGGTCGAAAGTGTTTTACAAAAATGTCTCACTCCCGGCAGCGGAAAACACCTTCTCGACATGGGAACCGGCAGCGGAGCCATCGCTTTGGCTCTGAAAAAAGAGTGCCCTGCCGCTCAAGTAACTGCTCTGGATTTCAGCAAGGATGCTCTGCAGGTTGCGCTCAGCAATGCACAACGGCATGCGCTCGAGATAGAATTTCTTCATAGCGACTGGTTCAGCGCTCTGTCGCCGGAACAAGCATTCGATGTGATCGTCTCCAACCCGCCGTATATTGAAGAAAACGACCCGCACCTGCAGCAAGGCGACGTGCGTTTCGAACCGATCACCGCTCTGACGTCCGGAACCGATGGCTTGGACGACATTCGCTTACTAACTCGACAGAGTCGAGACTTTCTGAAACCGCACGGCTGGTTAATGATTGAGCACGGCTACAATCAGGCGGAAGCGGTTGCCGAACTATTTGAGCTGGCGGGATTCGAGAAAATACAATCGGTTCGCGATTACGGTGATAATCCCCGGGTTACCCTGGGTCAAGCACCGGAACAAATGTCGGAATAACCGCAGCAAAACCGTAAGAATTAAGGAGTCCAAGCTTGAACTTCGAAAAAAATGAATTAAACGATGAAGAACTATCCCGCTACAGTCGCCAGATTCTGTTGCCGGAAATCGACTACAGCGGCCAACTGAAACTGGCTCAGGCGCATGCGGTTATTTTCGGTCTAGGCGGTTTGGGCTCTCCGGTCTCCCTCTACCTGGCAGCGGCCGGAATCGGTAAATTGACGCTGGTCGATTTCGACGAAGTAGACGATTCCAATCTTCAACGCCAAATCGTCCACCGCGAAGCCAATATCGGTCAGGCGAAGGTCGCTTCGGCGCAGTCCAATCTGACACAACTGAATCGATTTATCGAAATTGAAGCAATCAACAGCCGAGCGGACGAAAAACAGATCCAGAAACTGGTTGCGCAGGCCGATGTCGTTCTTGACTGTACCGATAACTTCACCTCACGTTTTGCACTTAATCGCGCCTGTCTACAGAACAAGGTTCCGTTGATATCCGGCGCGGCAATCCGCTGGGAAGGACAGCTGAGCACCTACGACTTCCGCAAACCGGGCGGTCCGTGTTATCAATGTCTATACCCGAATGATGGTGGCCAGGAGCTGACTTGCAGCCAGAGCGGCGTCTTGTCGCCGGTAGTCGGCATGGTCGGCTCGATCCAAGCGATCGAAGCGATCAAAGCCCTGTTGGATTTGCCGACCCTGCACGGCAAACTGATGATTGTCGATGCCTATTCGATGATGATTCGAACACTGAATTTAAAAGCCGACCCGAATTGTCGGCAATGCGGTTGCGATCACGGCTGAAGCTGGTCGCCGTCAAAATTCTTGTTCTTGTCGACGAAAATGACCACCCGGCGATTTAAGGAGCGGCCGTAAGCGCTGTCGTTCGATGCTACCGATTCATTATCCGCCTTGCCTTCGATGGTCACGCGCCCCTGATTGATTCCCATATAGATAAAGGTTCGCGCGATGGTCGCAGCACGCGCTGCCGACAACTCCCAGTTGGACGGAAATTGCAGATTATTGATTGGAATATTATCGGTATAACCGGTAATCGTAATCAGCTGCCGTCCTTTCGAAAGGGTAATCCCCAGCTCTTCGACTTTTTCACGGGTTTTATCATTGATTGTGGCACGCCCGCTTTCAAAGAAGCTGTCGGAACGCAGAGTGATTTTCAGAAAGTCCGCAGTATCTTCCACCGAAATGTCTTTCGGATCGATTTCGCGCAATACTTCTTCAACCTCTTCGCGCGAGGCTGGAGGCTGCAAATCGAGAGGGTTGATCGTGTCTTGTCGCGGGTGCAACTTATCGTCGGCAATATCCGCACCGATCGGCGGATCGCCGGTAATACTGTTAATAAAAGCCTTGCGGTCTTCGGGGTCTATGACCGAAACCAGCCACAGAACCAGAAAAAACACCATCAGCACGGTCATCAGATCGGCAAGGGCGATTTTCCAGGAACCTCCGTGAGCTCCACCGTCTTCGTGATCACTATGTCGCATTACATCTTCACCAGTTTACAGCTGAACTAACGGGGAATTTCGAATTCGGGAGGAACGCGTTGGCGACCGATTTCGACCGCCAGATTCGGTGAAACACCTTTCGCATAGGCGGATAAAAATGCCGCCGACATCTCAAACAGAGAACGATCCTGACGGATCATCACTTCCACTGCATGCACAAACGGCGCCACTACCGCAAAAGCAACAAATACCCCGGTCAAGGTTCCAACCAGAGCCGCACCGATTGCCGTTCCGATCTTGGCGACATCCATTTCGCCACCGAGCAGTTCCATCGTGAGAATCACCCCCATGACCGCGGCGACAATCCCGAAACCGGGTAACCAGTCGGAGAGCTTGCCGACCGATTTAGGCACTTCCATCATGGAACCGTAGATTCCCTGGATCTGCTGATCCATATGATGGTCAAAATCCTGACTCTGCGGCGGGTTAAGCAATAAATAGCTAAAATTATCGACGATGAATTTCTTGAGGTCGGGATGCTTCAGAACCAGATTATGCTCTTGAAATATCTCGCTTTCATCCGGCTCGATCAGATGCTTTTCCAATGCCAATACACCCGAAGAACGCGACAGACGTGCCAGATCAGACAACAAACCAAGCGTATCTGCATACAGACGGGCGCTGACTTTTTCTCCGCTGAAATAACGCCCCAAGAAACCGATTGTCCGCTTCCAGACATGAACCGGTGTCGAGGCGAGAAAAGCCCCGAAAGCAACGCCTAAAATAACCACCAGCTCCGATGGATGCCACAGCGACCATAAATTGCCGCCCATTAATAAAAAACCGCCGAAAAAGCTCAGGGTAATAACCAGAATCCCGAAAGGCTTCGCTAACATATATTTTCTCTTCTATTTGGCAGAAGCCGACGGCTTCTGCCAGTGGAGACGCTAATTTCGCGTAACTAATCCTCAATGGAGACATCAATCGAACGTATCTGATATCTTGATTACTTCTCGCTTTCGGCGGTTTTTGCCGCAATCAAAAGCTGAAAACACTAGAAGCAAAACACATACCAGCCAATTACTACATCGACTACACAGCCTAATCTACGACTCTGACTTGATTAACTCTCTTTAAGGTTCTCGGCAGATTTACGCCTTTTTTAGCTCTATTTGCAAAAGCTTCTTCCAAAGCGGCCGGCCCGAAGACTTTTTCATAATCTCCGGACTTCAAGGCCAGCTTCTGTCCGGGCTCGAATGCAAACACCGCCTGCACCCGCTCTCCTTTCGGTAATTGAATTAATTTATTCCCCTTTCCTTTGGCCAATTCCGGCAACTCCTCCTCGTTGAAAACAAGCATTCTCGGTTCCGAAGTCACCACCAATACCCATTGCTGCGACTTTAATTTCGCAGGCGTTAAGACTTCAGCACCGTTCGGCAGACTTAAGGAGGCCTTACCGGCTTTGTTTTTAGAGTACAGATTCTCCAACCTGGTCTTGAAACCGTAACCGACACTTGATGCGAGGATAACTTGATCGTTCGGATTGCCAAGCAATACTTGTGTGAAGCTGCTACCGGTCGGCGGACTCAAACGTCCGGTCAGAGGTTCGCCATGCGATCTCGCCGATGGCAGGCTGTGCGCCGGTAGAGAATAGCTGCGCCCGCTATTATCGAAAAATACCGCATTCTGCCTCGTTTGACCGCTGTCTTGAGCCAGGAAAGCATCGCCGGACTTGTAGCTTAAGGATTCACCATCCACATCATGTCCTTTGGCGGCACGAATCCAACCGTTTTCCGATAACACGACAGTAACCGCCTCAGAAGGCAACAGATCCTGTTCACTCATCGCCTGCGCCGAGTCCGCCTCAACCAGAGGAGAACGACGCTCGTCGCCAAACAGTTCGGCATCCTTAAGCAGCTCTTTCTTCACTTGAGTTTTCAGACGGGTTTCGCTGCCCAGAATCTTTTCGAGCTTTTGACGCTCGGCTTCCAATTCGGCCTGTTCGGTGCGAATTTTCATCTCTTCCAAACGCGCCAAGTGGCGTAATTTCAATTCCAGAACCGCTTCGGCCTGCAGATCGCTCAAACCAAAGCGCGCCATTAAAGCCGGTTTCGGCTTATCTTCTTCACGAATAATGGCAATGACTTCGTCGATGTTCAAAAATGCGATCAGCATCCCTTCAAGAATATGCAGGCGCGCCAATACCTTATCAAGACGGTACTGCAAACGCCGACGCACGGTTTCCACTCGGTACAGCAACCACTCGCTCAGCATCGCTCTCAGGCCTTTCACCTGCGGGCGGCCATTCAAACCGATTACATTGAAGTTGGCTCTATAACTACGCTCCAGATCGGTCGTCGCAAACAAGTGCTTCATGACCGTGTCTATATCGATGCGCTTGGAACGCATTTCGATCACGAAGCGAACCGCATTTTCGTGATCGGATTCATCCCGCAAATCAACGACCATCGGCAACTTCTTGTTACGCATCTGCGCGGCAATCTGCTCCAATACCTTGCCGCCGGAGACCTGGAAAGGCAGCGCCTTAATGACGACATTAATGCCATCTTCGACTTCATAAGCAGCGCGTTGACGAATCGATCCCTGACCGCTATCGTACAGTTTGAGCAACTCGTCACGCGGAGTGATAATCTGCGCATCGGTCGGATAATCCGGACCGGGAATAAATTCCAGCAACTCTTCGGTCGTTGTCGATGGCTTGGCCAACAGTGCAACGCAGCCGTTGATAATTTCAGTGACATTATGCGGCGGAATATCCGTTGCCATACCAACGGCAATACCGGAAGTACCATTTAACAATACATGCGGGACTCGCGCCGGCAAAACGCGCGGTTCATCGAGAGTGCCGTCAAAGTTCGGCGCCCAGTCGACCGTCCCCTGACCGATCTCGTCGAGCAATAGCTGACTGAATTTTGACAGTCTGGCTTCGGTGTAACGCATGGCGGCGAAAGATTTCGGATCATCCATCGATCCCCAGTTCCCCTGGCCGTCGACCAGCGGATAACGGAACGAGAAATCCTGCGCCATCAAAACCATCGCTTCATAGCAGGCGCTGTCGCCGTGCGGATGAAATTTACCGAGTACATCCCCGACGGTACGCGCGGATTTCTTATGCTTGGAGCTGGCTTTCAAACCGAGCTCGGACATGGCATAGATAATCCGTCTTTGAACCGGCTTGAGGCCATCTCCGATGTGCGGCAAAGCCCTATCCAGAATGACGTACATGGCATAATCCAGATAGGCGCTTTCAGTAAATTCGGCAACACTGCGCTGCTCGACACCATCGTAATTTAAAGTGGTTTGCGACACCAAAGCCTCCTTATCAGACGCTCAATTTAACCTAATAAAAATCTGAAACTAATCATCGCTCATACGACCGATGGCACATGAGACAAACGATTTTGCCTTGGCACCGGCCGATTCCAGACCATGAACCGTTCCCGCCAAAGGATAGCCCATCACTTTCAACTGTCCCTTAACTTCATCCAGTACAACGTCATCGCACTCGTCTTTCAACAGTAGAGCAACGCTGCCTTCTTCAACATGGATTTCAACTTTTTCGACACCTTCGATTTCCTGCAACTTCGAGGTAATTCGGCTGGCACAACCGCCGCATTTAATATTTTCGACTGCTAAGTTGATCATACTGCCCTCCTTTGATCAGAGCCTGTTCTCAAGCTAATTTGCAGACCTTAATCTACCACATTTTAGTCGTATGGAATTAACATCACCTTATCGAGATAGCGAAACCGCCGGCATTAGACCGAAATTAAACGTACAGCCACAAAGAATTCCTGACTAAAATACTAGGGAATTAAACATTTTTCTTCTACAATAGAAATTTTCGATTTCCCGAATGTTTACAAACCATATGACAGCTATCGATAACCACTATCTGGATCTTCCAGAAGATTTTTACCGAACGATTTCTCCGGAGCCTCTACCGCATGCCGAGCTGCTTCACTCCAACCGGCAACTGCAACAGCAGCTTGATAAAAATTTCAGTGACGAACTCCTGCTGAAAATCACTTCGGGAAACAGTCCCGAACTGCAGAGTGTCGCCCAGAAATACACCGGCCATCAGTTCGGCTACTACAACCCCGACCTTGGCGACGGTCGCGGCTTATTGCTAGGACAAGTTTACGACTCCACAGGCCAGAGCTGGGATCTGCATCTGAAAGGTTCAGGCCAGACGCCTTTCTCCCGCCGCGGAGACGGTCGCGCCGTTTTACGTTCGGCAATTCGCGAATACCTGGTTGGCGAAGCCTTGCACCACCTCGGAGTACCGACCAGCCGCTGTCTGAGCATTTGCCACAGCCCGGAAACCGTTTATCGCGAACAACCGGAAACCCGTGCCAGCTATATTCGTGTCGCCAAAACTCATATCCGTTTCGGCCATTTCGAATGGCTGGCGCAACGTCAGGACAAAGCCGGTATGCAGAAGCTGGCCGATTACGTTATCCGCCATAATTATTCCCATTTGCAAACAATGCAAGGTGAAGAGCGTTACCAGCAATTGCTGAGCGAAATTATCGAAGGCACCGCTCAATTAATGGCGAAATGGCAGGCAGTCGGCTTCTGCCACGGCGTCATGAACACCGATAACATGTCGGTAGCGGCGGAAACTTTCGACTTCGGACCTTTCGCTTTTATGGATGACTTTAAAATCCACTATATCTGCAACCACACCGACACTCAGGGACGCTACGCCTACAGCCAGCAACCGAATATCGGTTTATGGAACTGCCAGGTACTTGCCGGCGCTTTTGAAGCGATTGCCGGCGAAAGCATCCAGCAGAAGGTACTCGACCGTTACATCGAAACTTATAACGCCCACTATCACGAATTGATGGCAGCGAAATTCGGCATCCGTGATCCGCAAAAGCTCAATAAAGGTTTTATCGCCGACACTCTGATTCTGCTTGATCAGTCAGCACTGGATTTTCATTACTTTTTCCGGCTGCTCAATTATTTTGACAGTGAAGAACACGAGAAGTTTACCGGTTATCTGCCGGACTCCAAAGCGTGGCACAAGTGGCTGGGCCAATATGCCGAATTAATGCTGGATGAGGAAGACCCGCATTCCATTCGCAGCCGCCACAATCCGCAACTGGTGTTACGCAACTATATCGCGCAGGAAATCATCGAAGAAGCACAACAAGGACGCCACCAGATGCTAGCCGACTGGATGCAATATCTACAAACACCTTATCAAGTCCCGGAGTCATTGACCGAGAAACTGCATCGCTATATGCAACCACCGCCAAATAACCAAAAAGGCTTTGCATTAAGCTGTTCATCCTGAAAAATACCAGCGCAGGCGATCATAAAGTTTGCGCACCGTAAACGGATACAAGACGGCGATTTTTAATCGCTGTGCTTGCCATCCTCCTGCCGCGGACTTAATATCTCTATTTAGAGCTATCTGGATAATAAAAACACAATGATTAAAACAGATCGAAAAGCCTTACTTATCGGTAAGAACGGCCATGCACAAGGGAAACTGATTGAATTATCGGCGACCGAGGCCGGAATCATTGCCACGCGGGGCGCACAACCCGGTACCGAATTAGAACTGGTTTTTGAAATCCCGGCCCATCAGCGATTTGTAACGCTAAAAATCCTTTCCAAGGTCACCTACCGCCACAATACCAATCACGGGACTTACCTGAAATTGAGTTTCGAAAACATCAGTCCGGAAAACTCCGACGCGATTGACGATTTTCTCAACTACAAAAAGCGCCTGAAAGAGTTCGGCAAGAAAACCAAGGTTCAATAACACAACTCGGGAAAGCGCAGTAATATCTGCTTGAGACCGGCGGTAGAAAAACGATAGGATTTACTCTGCAGAGTTCGATGCGAAAGAGTTATCTCAACTTCTTTTCCCGCCGACCATTGCTCCAATACCGCGCGGTAATTCTGCTGCATTTGTGCCATGGTTTTTCTTTGCGGATTGGTTAAAACCTGCAAACGAATCTTATTGGAAAGCTCGTCCACAGTATCCACCACCTGCAAAACACCCTGCATAGGATAGAGACTTGAATTTCTCGGCGAGCTCGCCGGCAAAGTCCGGTAGGTAACGTTCAGGAGCTTCGGCGTTTCGCTAATAATCTCTTTTTCATTAAACAATAACAGCTGCAGTTGCGGAAAAGGCGACATTGAAGAACAGCCGATCCCCAGAAACGCTTCGCCGTCTGACTTTTTGGTAAAGGCTTCAAATTCCAGCACGCCACCCTGATAATCCGGATAGGTCTTTAAATCAAAATCCCCGACAACTTCGGCGTGGGTTACATGACTGAACAGATAGAACGCCGCAAGCACAATATAGCTAATTAATTTCGTCATACCTGCGCCAGATCACCTTTATCTTCCAACCAGACCTTACGATCCGACGAACGTTTCTTCGCCAGCAATTTATCCATCATTTCCTCAACCACTTTCGGTTCGTCCAACTGCAGCTGCACCAGGCGCCGGGTATCCGGCAACATGGTCGTTTCGCGCAATTGCATCGGATTCATTTCTCCCAATCCTTTAAAGCGGGTAACACTGATTTTCCCGGTCATTTTCTCCGCTTCAATTCGATCAAGCACCCCTTGACGCTCCGCCTCATCCAAAGCGTAAAACACCTGTTTACCGACATCGATTCGGTACAGCGGCGGCATGGCAACATAAATATGCCCGGCCGAGACCAGTTTCGGAAAATGCTTTACAAACAGCGCGCATATCAAGGTCGCGATATGCAAACCGTCGGAGTCGGCATCGGCCAGAATGCAGACCTTGCCGTAGCGCAGACCGCTAAGATCTTCGCTGCCAGGATCGACACCGATCGCGACACTGATATCGTGAATTTCCTGCGAGGCCAATACCTGAGCAGAATCGACTTCCCAAGTATTCAGAATTTTCCCACGCAGCGGCATAATCGCCTGATAATTTTTGTCGCGTGCTTGCTTGGCCGAACCTCCGGCGGAATCTCCCTCAACCAGAAACAGCTCGGTCAAACTAAGGTCGTTATCGACACAATCCGCCAATTTACCGGGCAAAGCCGGACCGGAAGTGATTTTTTTACGCGCAATTTTCTTGGCTTTTTTACTGCGCTGACTGGCATTCTGAATCACCAAATCGGCGATTCTGTCTGCAACGTCAGTATGCTGATTCAGCCACAAACTCAAGGCATCTTTAACCACACCGGAAATAAACGGCACACACTCTCGCGACGACAGGCGTTCTTTGGTTTGTCCGGCAAATTGAGGGTCGCGCAATTTGGACGACAACACAAAGGCCACATTGTTCCAGGCATCTTCCGGAGTAATTTTGACTCCGCGCGGAATCAAGTTACGGAATTCGCAATATTCACGAACGGCATCGGTGGTTCCGGCACGCAAACCGTTGACGTGAGTTCCACCTTGCGGAGTAGGAATCAGATTGACGTAACTCTCCATCAACATTTCGGCGCCGGGTTCTTCCACCCAGGACATCGCCCAGGAAACCGCCTCATTTTCACCGGTCGCCTCGCCGATAAACCCTTCCTGCGGAAAGGCTTCAACTTCACTTAAGGCGTCACTTAAATAGTCTTTCAGGCCTTGTTGATAAAACCATTCCACCGCTTCCTGATTGGTTTCGTCATTGAAGGTGATTTTCAAACCCGGACTCAATACTGCTTTTGCCCGCAGCAGATGCTTCAGCTTGTTTAATGCATACTTCGGAGTATCGAAAAAGTGCCCATCCGGCCAGAAACGCACATAGGTACCGGTGTTCTTTTTACCGACCTTGCCGATCACTTCCAACGGCTTACTTAAAGCACCGTTTTCAAAATAAATCTCGTACAGTTGAGCATCGCGACGAATCTGAATTTCCACTTTGGTCGACAGGGCGTTGACCACCGAAATCCCGACACCGTGCAACCCCCCGGAAAACTGATAGGCTTTATTGGAAAACTTTCCGCCGGCATGCAGACGCGTCATAATCACTTCGACTCCGGGAACCCCCTCTTCCGGATGGATATCGACCGGCATACCACGTCCGTTATCCCAGATACTCATCGAACCGTCTGCATGGTGAGTGACACGAATTTCATCGGCATAACCGGCCAAGGCTTCGTCAACGCTGTTATCGATAACTTCTTGGGCCAAATGATTGGGGCGGGTGGTGTCGGTGTACATTCCGGGGCGTTTTCGAACCGGATCCAAACCGGTCAGAACTTCAATTTCCGAAGCGTTGTAGTTTTCACTCACAGTGAAGACTCCTAATGATAGAATGAGCACATAAAAAGCACGGAATTCAAACCGTGTAAAAAATACTGTCAACCGAGGTTTAAAGGCTGACGAAACCGGGCTTGCCGTTCTATAAAACTACCGGAATCATATCATATTATTATGCCAAATCGAGATTACCGCCAATCGCGCAGAGAATACCTGGCTTCCGAGCTGAACGAAGACCAAGTGCAATCCGACCCTTACCGTCAATTCGGCCTGTGGATGGATCAAGCCGTCGAAAAAATCCCTTATGATCCGACCGCCATGTCGGTATCTACTGTCGATGCTAACGGCCAGCCTCACAGCCGCGTGGTACTGTTGAAATCCTTCGACAGTGAAGGCTTCGTGTTTTACACCCACTATCAAAGTGCCAAAGGGTTCCAAATCGAACACAATTCCAAAGGCGCTCTACTGTTTTTCTGGCCTGAACTGGATCGCCAGATCCGCATTGAAGGCGAGCTGCAGAAAATCGACCCGCAAGATTCGGAAAACTATTTCCACTCGCGCCCGCATGACAGCCAGGTTGCCGCTGCCAGCTCGGTGCAAAGCACGCCGGTAGACAATCGCCAGACGCTGGAAGCACGCTTTAGCGAGCTTGAAGAAAAGTATCGGGATATCGAAGTACCCTATCCGCAACACTGGGGCGGTTACCGACTGCAAGCCCAGCTGTTTGAATTCTGGCAGGGAAGAGCCAACCGACTGCATGACCGACTGTGCTATTACCGTGCCAATAGCGCATGGAAAATCCAGAGACTGGCTCCTTGAGTCGGATTAACGAGCATACAGAGTCATCACGGATAGAGAACTTCATGAGCGATATTCAACTGGAAGCGAGCTGGCTGGAAAGACTGAAACCGCAATTCGAACAGCCGTACATGCAGAATTTAAAAGCTTTTCTGCTGAAGGAAAAACAGCAGGGTAAATTGATCCTGCCGAAAGGAAACCAGTGGTTTAACGCCCTGAACAGTACGCCGTTCGACAAGGTGAAAGTCGTCATTCTGGGTCAGGACCCATACCCGACTCCGGGACACGCCCACGGCTTGTGCTTTTCGGTTCAGCCCGGCGTTTCCCCCTTGCCCAAATCACTGTTGAATATCAATCAGGAACTGTATGACGATCTCGGCGTGGATAACCGACACAGCGGTTTTTTGCAGCCTTGGACCGATCAAGGCGTTCTATTGCTCAATGCGGTACTCACGGTCGAAGCAGGCAAGCCTAACGCTCACCAGAACCGAGGCTGGGAACAGTTTACCGACGCCATAGTCGACGAAATAAATCGCGACACGGAACATACGGTGTTCATATTATGGGGAGCCTATGCACAGAAGAAAGGGCGAATGATCGACCGGAACCGGCATTTCGTGATTGAAAGCCCGCATCCGTCACCGCTGTCGGCCTATAGAGGATTTTTCGGCAGCCGACCTTTTTCGCACTGCAACGCTTATCTGCAAGCGAACAATAAAGCCCCTATAAACTGGCAATTGCCGTAGAAATCTGCGGTGAAGCCACGAGCAGCGCCACAGGATTCATCATTACAAGTGCTTCTTAAACCACTCTTCCGTTGCCCTATTTAACTCGGCGACGCTCATTTCACCCGCATTCAGCGGTTCGCTGATATAAACATCAATACTTCCCGGACGCTTAATAAAACTGTTTTTCGGCCAATAAGAACCGGCATTATGCGCCACCAGATAAACTGTTGCCTTTGCCTGACTCGCCATCATTGCGCCACCGACATTGATCTTACCGAGTTCATTCGGCGCCATGCGCGTTCCTTCCGGAAAAACCACAACCCAGTCACCGCTCTTAATTCGTGCCGACCCTTCGCTTACCAGCTGTTTCAAGGCCTGTCGCCCTGCCCCACGGTCGATTGCAATCGGATGTAGCAACGCCATTCCCCAACCGAAAAACGGAATTCTCAACAACTCTCTTTTCAACACATACGCCTGACGCGGAAAAATTTGTTGGAAAACCAAGGTCTCCCAAGCCGATTCATGGCGAGCCATAATAACCGCTGCCTGATTTTTATTAATATGTTCGGCGCCATGTACCTGATAACGCAAACCGCAGGTTAATTTTAACCACCAGACACAGAACACTGCCCAGTAGTGCATTACGTCATAGCGAACTTTAAACGAGAACGGACGGGTAAACTGCCCCAACACCGAGAAAAATACCAGACTGGTCAGCTGACCGACCGCAAACAGACAGGAACGTAAAAACCAAATAAGCTGCATATTTTTTCCTTTCAATCAGGCTCCATGAGCCAAGAGGTATTCAACCAACGCTTGCAAATTATCGAAAACCTCAACCCCCTGCAGCATTGGATCTTGCGTCGCCAGCGTACGCTCTCCCTTTCCGCTGCGCACCAGGTAGGGTTGCATGGACATAGAGCGGGCCGCCTGAATGTCCGCCAGCGTATCTCCGACAAACGGAGCGCCTTTCAAATCGACATTCAATGCCTTCTCTATCGCTTGCATCATACCGGTTTGCGGCTTTCGCGACGGCGAATTATCGCCGCTTAGGTAAGGCGAATAACTGATCCAATCCGGTTTACAGTCCTCCAAGAGATCATTCATCTTCTGATGCATCGAGCTCAAGGTCGCACGGTCGTAATAACCGCGTTTAATTCCTGACTGGTTGGTCGCAATCGCGACTGTCCACCCGGCTTGTTTTAAAGCACGGATCGCCTCCATGCTTCCTTCGACCGGAATCCACTCTTCCGCCGATTTAATAAAGGCATCCGAGTCTTCGTTAATGACGCCATCCCGATCCAAAACAATTATTTTGTGCATAGTTTAATCTTAGTTATTCGACCACTAATGAAAAAAATCCCGCCGAAGCGGGAATTTCTTACGAGTATTATCAGCCTGTTACAGTCGGGAAATATCTGCAACCTGCAAGAACAGCTGGTAAATCTGCTGCAACAGCGCCAAACGGTTATTACGAACCGCCTCGTCCTCGGCCATAACCATTACTTCATCGAAGAAACGGTCGACCGTATTACGGATTGAGGACATTTCACCGATGGCAGCGATATAGTCACGGTTCTCGATCAAACCGGCAACTTTGTCTTGCAGCGCCTGCAATTCTTGATACAGGTTTTCCTCTGCTGCTTCAACAAACAGCCCGACATTTACGTCAGCAGAAACGTCGCCTTCGACTTTTTTCAACAAATTGCTGATACGCTTATTGGCCGCACTCAGGCTCTCAGCCTCTTCCATTGAGCTGAAACGCTGGACGGCTTCAATACGCTTGGCAAAATCCAACGGCTGACGCGGCTGACAGAAACGTACCGCTTCAAACTGTTCGGCACTGATGCCCTGATCGGCAAAATAAGCTTTCAGACGCGATACGATAAAATCGTAAATATCCATGACCAACTCATCGGTCATCTTGACGCCATCGTGCTGTTGCAAGCCGGCTTCGATCAATTCGACCAGGTCCAAATCCAAAGATTTCTCGATCATAATACGCAACATACCCAACGCCGCACGACGTAGAGCAAACGGATCTTTGTCACCGGTAGGCACCTGACCGATACCGTAAATCCCGGTAATAGTATCCAATTTATCGGCGATCGCTAACGCCTGAGCCACTCCGGAAGCCGGCAGTTCGTCACCGGCAAAACGCGGTTGATACTGAGCATCCAGGGCTTCTGAAACCGCTGGATTTTCATTTTGCGCTTCAGCGTAGTAACGTCCCATCACTCCTTGCAGCTCTGGAAACTCGCCGACCATTTCCGACATCAGGTCGCATTTACTCAAATGCGCCGCGCGCTCGCAAAGAGCGGCATCTTCACCCAACAGTCGACCGATCTTAACGCTAAGATTCTCCATACGATCGACCTTGTCCAGCAGGGTTCCCAACTGCTGTTGGAAAACCACCGTCTTCAGACGCGGCAAGAAATCATCCAGCGGATTCTTCAAATCCTGATCCCAAAAGAATTTCGCATCCGACAAACGTGGGCGAATTACTCGCTCGTTACCTGACTTAACCGAGGCAGGATTCGAGCTTTCGATATTCGAGATCGTAATGAACTTCGCCATCAGCTTACCGTCGGCATCCAGCATATGGAAGTATTTCTGATGCCCTTTCATTGCTGAAACCAAGGCTTCCTGAGGCACGCTCAGGAATAAGTCATCGAAATCACCGACAATCGCCTGTGGCCATTCGTTTAGAGCAGTCACTTCTTCCAGCAGGTCTTCATCGATCTGTGCAACACCACCTTCCGCTTTCGCCGCAGCTTCAACCTGTAAACGAATCATATCGGCGCGCGTAGCAAAATCCGCCTGCACATAACCTTGTGTACACAAGGTATTGATGTAATCTGACGGCTTGGCAATTTCAATTGCCTGCGGCGCGTGGAAACGGTGACCTCGTGTTGTGTTGGATGTCTGATGTCCAAGAATCTCAGCCGGTACGACGTCATTCCCTAACAACATCAAGACCCAATGCACCGGACGGACGAACTCTACATCCGAGCTTCCCCAACGCATACGTTTCGGAATAGGCAACTTCGCCAGGGATTGACGAACGATCTCCGGCAATAATTCTTCTGCCGCTTGTCCTTTTACTTCCTGGTTAAAGGCCATCCACGCGCCTTTATCGGTCTCGACTTCGACCAAGTCGCTTAATTCGGCACCACTACCGCGCATGAAGCCCAACAGTGCTTTGGTAGGATTCCCCTCGGCATCAAATGCTGCTTTCTTTGCCGGTCCTTTTTTCTCGACTACCTTATCTGCCTGCTGGCATTGCAGACTTTCCAGCATCACTGCCAAACGGCGCGGGGCGGCATAAACTTTCAAACCGTCAAATTCCAACTCGGCTTCCCGCAGACCGGAAAGAATACCGTCGGCAAACGCCTGACTCAGTCCTTTCAAAGCTTTAGGCGGCAGTTCTTCGGTTCCGATTTCAACTAAAAAAGCTTGTTTCATCTGACTCATTATTTTGCCTCCTTCTGCGATTTAACCAACGGGAACCCAAGCGCTTCGCGACCTTCATAATAGGCCTCGGCAATCTGACGGGCCATAGCGCGTACACGACCGATAAAACGGGCGCGCTCGGTCACGCTGATCGCGTGGCGTGCATCCAGCAGGTTAAAGGCGTGAGAAGCTTTCAACACCTGTTCGTAAGCCGGCAAAGGTAATTTATCTTCAACCAGCTTGGCAAAAATTTCTTCGCATTCATCAAAAGTACGGAACAATTTATCGGTATCGGCTTTTTCAAAGTTATAAGTCGACATCTCAACCTCGTTTTGATGAAAAACATCGCCGTAGGTGACTTTACCTTCCGGACCATCCACCCAGGTCAGATCGTATACGCTGTTAACCCCTTGCAGATACATGGCGATGCGCTCAAGACCGTAAGTGATTTCACCGGTTACCGGACGACACTCCAGACCCCCAACCTGCTGAAAATAAGTAAACTGGGTGACTTCCATACCGTTCAACCAGACTTCCCAACCAAGCCCCCAGGCTCCCAAAGTCGGTGATTCCCAGTTATCTTCAACAAAGCGGATATCATGCTCAAGCGGGTCGATACCGAGCATTTTCAACGATTCCAGATACAATTCCTGAATATTGTCCGGCGACGGCTTCAACATCACCTGGAATTGATAGTAGTGCTGCAAGCGGTTCGGGTTTTCGCCGTAACGGCCGTCGGTCGGTCTGCGGCAGGGCTGTACGTAAGCTGCACGCCAAGGCTCCGGCCCGATTGCACGCAAGAATGTAGACGGATGAAAAGTCCCCGCCCCCATCTCGTTGTCGTACGGTTGCATTACCACACACCCCTGCTCTGCCCAGAAGGCTTGCAAAGTCTGGATTAACCCTTGAAAAGTACCGATATCTGTTGCTGCTTGTGCCGCCACCCTTAATAAACCTCTACTTTTTACGCCCCTACTTCAGGACTCAAAATTCTTCACGAGGCAATTTTTAATGCCTAAAAACCGACTCGAGAGCTTTAAATTTGAAAATCGCAAAATTATACCGTATTTTAAGGCAGTCTTTTTAACAGTTTAGAAACAACAGAAACAGGTTCAAGTACAACCCATGACCAATCAATCCAACGGAATAATCGAACTCGACGCCCGCGGCTTAAAATGTCCGATGCCAGTGATTAAATTGCAGCAACAGATCCGAAAAAGCCAGCCTGGTAACAGGGTTCGCATTGTATGTACCGATAAAGGTGCCGAAAAAGACATTCAAAGCTGGTGCAGAGTCAACAAACACGAAATTATTGAGATATTTCGGGAAAGCGATCAATTATCGATCACAATTGAGGTTAAAGAACGCAAATAACCGGCCGATTAACCTTAAATACCTTGATTATTTAGCATGCTGTCATTATCCTAGTGCTAGAAACGGAATTCGGCATATCAAAGATCGCTTTAAAGGGACTTAAAGCGCAAAGTAACTCACAGTAAACCTTGACGCGATCCAATCACGTCCAAATTATTTTTTGATTACATTGCAATGCTTTAATTGCAAACTGAAACTTACAAATACATGAGAAGTCGAAGCGCGGCGCAAATATCGCTAATCGTATTACAACTTAGTCTGGGAATGATCCTGTTACTGATTTTCCTGGCACCCAGCTCATCCGTTGCCAACTTACCAGCGGACAAGGTTGCGCTCCCCCTGCCTCCAGCCAAAATCGCCAGTAATCAAATCGATTCGCCACCAATCGAAAGCGACAATATCGATAATCAATTGGAACAAGCGCTCATTCCTGTCCCGGCCGCAGAAAAACCTGAAGCCGTGTTACATCAACACGAAGAGCCGATGCAAGCAATGAGCGACCAACCGAAAGTTGACGCTATTGAGACTGTTGAAACGCCGCAAGAACCTGCCGAAGCCAGCTATTATCCTGTCGAAATTGACGAACAACACCCGCAATGGAATAAGTTCACCGTCAAAATCGACAAAAACGACTCTCTGAGCCTGATTCTTGATCGCCTGCACGTTTCTCCGGAAACCGTTTACACCATCAGCAAGCTGCGAAACGGCCGTAACCTGACCAACCTTCGCTACGGAAGCGAAATCACGGTATGGATTGATCAGCAGGATCAACTGCAGCGTATTTTGTACCCTGCAAGCGTAAACACGCATTACGAACTTTCGAAAGACGACACCGGCTTCAAAATTCTTAAAGAAGTCAAAAAACCGGAAATTCGTCACACAACCGTCTACGGCGTCATTCAGAACTCTTTCTTTGTTGCCGCTAAACGTGCCGGTTTGAGCGCGCGTAACACCATGAATCTGGCGGACATTTTCGCCTGGGAAATCGACTTTGAACGTGAAATTCGCAAAGGCGACACCTTCAAAGTGGTTTACGAAAGCAAATACATCGACGGTAAATACATTGGTGAAGGCGAGATCCTAGCCGCAGAATTCAATACCAATAACGGAAAAGACAAGCATCGCGCCTTTGCGTTCATCCAAGACGGAGAACTTGAAGGTTACTACGACGAAAAAGGCAACAGCCTGAGAGCCGAGTTCCTGCGTAGCCCTGTCGACACCGTACGCATCACTTCAAAATTTACTCCACGACGCTACCACCCGATTTTGAAAAAATGGCGTTCGCATCGCGGCGTTGACTACGGCGGTCCAATCGGTACACCTGTCCGAGCAACGGCTGACGGTAAGATTGTCTTCCGCGGCTGGGGACACGGCTACGGACGTTACATTAAAATTCAACATGCCAACCAGCGCATGACCGTATATGGCCATTTCTCAAAATTTGGCAAATATAAAAAAGGCAGCTATGTCAAACAGGGGCAAATCATCGGTTATATCGGCCAGTCAGGCTTGGCTACAGGCCCTCACCTGCACTACGAATTCCGAATCAAAGGCGAACATGTTGACCCGCTGAAAGTGAAAACCATCAGTGCCGGACCGATTGCGTCAAAATACCGTAAAGGCTTCTTGAAGCAAGCCAACCTTCTCATGGCTCAGCTGGATAGTGCCAATCTGGTTAAAGTTGCGCGGAGCAGTAATTAAAAGTGTCGTCACTCTATATCGGCTTAATGTCCGGTACCAGCGCCGACGGCATTGATGTCGCTCTTGTCGAAATCTCTTCCAGCACTTTCAGACTCCGCCATTTCCTTACCTATCCTATACAGCCATCATTAAAACAGCGTCTTCTTAAGCTTAATATTGATCAGGAAGTCGAGCTTAAAGAATTGTGCTCTCTACAGAACGAACTCGGTCAAATGTTCGCTGCAGCGAGCTTGGCCTTGCTGGAGGAATCCTCGGTAGAAGCACAGCAAATTACTGCGATCGGCAGTCATGGTCAGACTCTCTATCACGCCCCTGAAGTTCAGATGAGTCTGCAAATCGGCCACCCGGCAATTATCGCCAAACAAACCGGCATTCAAACAGCAGCAGATTTTCGGATAGACGATTTGGCTGTTGGGGGACAAGGAGCGCCCTTTGCTCCCGCTTTTCACCAAAGGCTTTTTCAAACGGACGAAACCGTACTGGCAGTCAATATAGGCGGTATTGCCAACATCAGTGTCATTCCCGGAAAAACAAATTCGACTTCGCCTTTATCCGGCTTTGATACCGGACCGGGAAACTGCTTAATCGATGAAGTTTGTCTGCAGAAATTCAATCAAGAATACGACCGAAACGGTCAATTGGCCTCACAGGGCAACGTTCATTCAGCGCTGCTACAAAGCCTTATTTCCGACCCTTATTTCCTAAAACCGGCACCCAAAAGCAGTGGCCGTGATTACTTTAACCTCAGCTGGCTAAATTCCTGCCTGCAGGCTTTCCCTAACCTCGACGATCTTGATTTGCTGGCAACCGTCACCGAATTAACCGCTGTCAGCATCGCCAATGAGGTCAATAAAATCCAGACTGATTATTCAGCGCCTCTATGGGTTTGCGGAGGCGGCGCCTACAATCCCTATTTAATGGGACGCTTGCAAAACCATCTCCCACAAGCCAGGGTAATCAGCAGTCGTGAAGCCGGCATCGAACCGGATGCAGTAGAAGCGGTATTATTTGCCTGGCTGGCTTACCAGCGCATCCACAATTTAACCGTTCCTCTTAAAGACGTGACCGGCGCCGAACGAGATGTTATCCTCGGCGGCATCTGGCAGCCCTGAATGAGTTTAACAACTAAATCCTAAAAGTAAAAAACCGGCATTAAGCCGGTTTTTTTTGATTCCGATTACCTCTTAACCGCGCTGATCGACAGGCAGGTAACAGGCAGATCCTTTTCCTTTGTAGACCTGAGTCGGACGGAAAATTTTGTTGTTCTGTAACTGTTCGCGCCAGTGAGCCATCCATCCGGCAGAACGGGCAACCGCGAAGATCGGTGTAAACAAGCCTGGATCGAAGCCCATTTCTTTATACAAAATACCCGAGTAGAAATCGACATTTGGGTAAACCCCTTTATGCCCAAGAAGCTCTTCACAGACTTTTTCGACTTCCAGAGCGGTCTCGAAAGAGACACTCAGCTTATCCGACTTGTCTTTCAACAGATTGACCGACAGTTTTTGCAAAATATTGGCGCGCGGATCCTTGGTTTTATATTCGCGGTGCCCCATTCCCCAGATCACCTTCTTGCTGGCCAAACGCTCTTCAATATATGGCCTGGCACGATCCGGCGTACCAATATCATCCAGCATCTCAATAACTTTCTGGTTGGCACCGCCATGCAAAGGGCCGGATAGAGATGCAATCGCGGAAGAGATAACCGAACAAGGATTTGCCAAAGTCGAGCCGGTCACCATCGTTGTAAAGGTGGAAGCATTAATAGTGTGTTCAGCGTGCAGAATCAGAATTGCATCCAGTAGTCGCGCCCAATCCTTATCCGGTTCCTCTCCCGTCACCATATACAAGAAATTTTCCGCATAGGTCAAATCCTTGCGTGGTTCAATTGGGTCGTAACCGTTGCGCATATGCTCCCACATCGCGACCAGAGTCCCCATGTGCGCGATGATCTTCACGGTTACATCGTTGATATAATCCTGATTTTCCGTACCACCTTTCATATACTCGGTACTTGGGTAGAAGCTTGCCAAACTGGCAACCACCACCTGCAACATGTGCATCGGATGGGTTGTCGGCGGCAAGTTTTTCATAATTTCGCGGATATTGTATTTAACACGGCGATTCTCACGCAATTTACGATCAAAATTCGCTAGTTCTTCCGATGTCGGCAATTCACCGAACAATAACAGTAGAGTTGTCTCTTCGAATGAAGAATATTCAGCCAGTTCCTGTATGTCGTAACCTCGATAGGTTAAAACCCCTTTAATACCGTCAATATAAGAAATTTGCGATTCCGTGGCCGGAACCCCCGCTAAACCTGGAACATACTGCATATAGAAACTCTTACCGTTTAATTAATGAAAAATAAAACTGGATTACACGCTAAAGGACGATCCGCAACCGCAGGTAGTGGTCGCATTCGGATTTTCAATAACGAAACGCGCTCCCTGAAGATCTTCCAAATAGTCGATTTTAGCGCCGACCAGATATTGAAAGCTCATAGGATCAACCAATAGAGTTACACCGTCTTTTTCCACTACGGTGTCGTCACCCGCTTGTGCTTCGTCAAAGGTAAAACCGTAAGAGAAACCTGAACAACCGCCGCCCGTGATATAGACGCGTAGTTTCAGGTTAGGGTTCTGTTCATCTTCAATTAGCCCGCTTACCTTAGCTGCTGCTGCCTCGGTAAAATTAAGTGGAGTTGGAATATCAGACATATCCGTTTCCTTTTATTTATTTTAAATAGCCGCTTCAAACAAAAAGCGTTTAAATCGGCTCTTTCATTATAACAAAACCGCTTTTAAACTGACCGTTTTATGGCATGAGCGCAACTTGCGTCAAACCGGCATCTTCTTCCAGGTCGAACATCAAATTCATGTTCTGCACCGCTTGCCCGGCGGCACCTTTTACCAGATTATCAATGACCGAGGTCACCACAACGACATCGCCACCTTCAGGGCGGTAGACAGCCATCCGGCACATATTCGAGCCTTTCACCATTCGGGTATCCGGTAGTGAGTTTGCCGGCATCACGTCAACAAAACACTCCTGAGCATAGGTCTCTTCGTACAGTTTTTGCAGGTCTTCCTGAGAAATATTGCTTTTCAATTTACCGTAGAGCGTCGCCTCGATACCCCGAATCATCGGCAACAAATGCGGTACAAAAGTCAGATTAACCTGGGCATCAGCCATAATTTCCAATCCCTGACGAATTTCCGGCAGGTGACGATGACCGCTGATGCCGTAAGCTTTAAAGCCTTCGCTGGTTTCCGCCGCAAGAGAACCTACTTTCGCGCCGCGTCCAGCACCACTGATACCCGACTTGGCGTCGGCGATCAGGTGATCGATATCGACCAGACCTTCCTTCAACAAAGGATAAAAACCAAGCTGCACCGCCGTTGGATAACAGCCGGGGTTGGCAATCACTCTGGCACCACGAATTTTCTCGCGATTCAATTCAGGAAGACCGTAGACCACCTCATCCATAATTTCCGGACAGGCGTGCGGCATGCCGTACCACGACTCCCATACATCCATATCCTCGATACGGAAGTCGGCTGCCAAATCGATTACCTTGACACCTGCTTCAATCAATTCCGGCGTCATATTCATCGCCACCCCATGCGGCGTTGCAAAAAAGACCACATCGCATTTCGATAAAACGTCCAGTTTCGGTTCACTAAAAGCAAGATCATAAATACCGCGCAGGTTCGGAAACATATCTGCTACCGCCAAACCAGCTTCACTTCGCGAGGTGATTGCCTTGACCTCGACAGCTGGATGGTTTGCTAAAAGACGCAGTAATTCGACCCCGGTGTAACCGGTTCCGCCAACAATCCCGACTTGAATCCGTTTCATTTATGATCTCTTTTAATTATTTAATGAGGTATGAAAATTCTATTGTAATATGAGCTTCGAATTAAAGGAAATTTTCCCCGACAAAAGTCTTTTCCCCAGATTGTAGGCGACAAAAACAACCCTGCTTGAAATAAAATTCGTTATAGCAGGTCTGTTATAGTGACTCTAGGCTACATTGGAGAAACGACCATGATCCCCAGCTCAAAAATCACCCCAGAATCGATTTTTCTCAACCGCAGACGCTTTATTCAAGGCATGGCCGGTGTCGGCTTGATGTCGACACCCTTGATCGGCCACGCCCTGCAATTTAAAAGCAACCCCGAATACAAGCCTGCTTTGGAACTAACCGACCCGGAACACGCTTTGCACTACAACAACTTTTACGAGCTCGGAACCGCTAAATCCGATCCTTTTCAGAATGCCGAGGCCTTGCACACCGACGACTGGAAAGTTGTCGTCGAAGGCGAATGCACCAAACCGCAGACATTCGATATGGACGACCTGCTGAGGATCGATCAGGAAGAACGTATCTACCGTTTCCGTTGTGTCGAAGGCTGGTCGATGGTCGTACCGTGGATCGGTTTTCCCTTGAGCAAACTTCTGGAAAAAGTGCAACCGACATCCAAGGCACACTATGTCGAGTTCGTCAGTGTACTGGACCGTAAAAACCTTCCCGGACAAAGATTCAACCTGTTGGATTGGCCGTACAAGGAAGGACTGAGAATGGACGAAGCCATGCACCCCCTGACTTTAATGGCAACCGGTCTTTACGGCAAGGAGTTGGCCAACCAGAACGGCGCGCCGATTCGCTTGATTGTTCCTTGGAAATACGGCTTCAAAAGCAGCAAATCGATCGTTAAAATCCGTTTGCTTGAAAAACAACCTATCTCCACCTGGATGGAAGCGGCACCGCGTGAATACGGTTTCTACTCGAACGTTAACCCGAATGTCTCACACCCGCGCTGGTCGCAGGCCAAAGAGCGCCCTTTAGGTTCATTTCTCAAGCAGAAAACCCTGATGTTCAACGGCTACGCCGAAGAAGTCGCCCATCTTTATAAAGGTATGGATTTAAAAAAATACTTTTAAAGAACCGAAGGATTTCTCATGTCCCAAGCGCTTAAAATCACTCTTCTCAGCCTGATCTGCAGTGTACCGGCCATTTCACTTATCCACAGGCTGTTCACAGATCAACTTGGGGCCAATCCGGTCGAAACGCTTGAACACTTCAGCGGCGACTGGACCATCTATTTCCTTCTGCTGACACTGAGCATCAGCCCCTTACAATATTACTTCCGCCCACGTTGGCCGATCCCCATGCATCTGGTTCGCCGTGTGCTCGGCCTTAGCGCCTTCGCTTACGCCCTGATTCATTTAAGCGTCTACTTTGCCTTCGACATGGGACTGTCTTTTAACGATACACTTGTCGACATTGCCGAACGGCCATTTATTTTAATCGGCATGCTGGCGTTTTTAATACTGATACCACTGGCGGTCACTTCGACTTCCGGGTGGCAAAGACGCCTGAAACGGCGCTGGAGCCAGCTTCACAAACTTATCTATCTTTTGACCTTTCTCGGAATTCTCCACTACGCATTGCTGGTCAAAGCGGATCTTTTCCAACCGTTAGCTTACCTCTCCCTGTTTGCAGCGCTTATGCTCGCACGCCAACTAAAGGGATTAAAAAGAAACTAACAATCGGCCTGCCAACCTTCTGCCTTAGCGACAAATTGATTACGAGTGGTTAAAGCCTTTTCCGACACCCATAAAGGCTTATGTCCATCTTGCCATACTGGCCGATTACGCATAACGTTGATGAAATAATCACTCTGCAAATGCCGATCCAACCAGTTCCTGACGCCAGCATAACCACTTTCGGAAAACCACAACTTATCTACATGGGCAAATTGTCGAACAAACGGAAATATTGCAATATCCGCCACACTCAATTTGTCACCGACTAGAAATGACTGTTGCAACAAAACTTTTTCGATCTTTCGCAAGAAAGCTTCTCCGCCAGCTCGCACTTGCTGCTTTTCGACCTCGTCTTGCGAATATTTATAGACATCCAGATGAGTTTTAAATTCACCGTCATTCAATTCAATCCAAGCAGCCACCTCGGCGGCAACCTGAAGATCGCTTGGAACTAAGCCCGAAGCACTCTGACGCAATGCCCACAGCAAAATATCCAAACTTTCGTCGATTACTCGACCATCAGGTAACACCAGTACCGGTACGGTTCCTTTCGGTGACGCCGTCAGCATCGACTCAGGCTTATCCCAAAACACGATCTCCCGCTGCTCCACCTGCAACCCTGCCAGATAAATTCCCATCCGCGCCCGCATCGCATACGGACAACGACGGTAAGAATACAAAATCGGATGTGATTCAGAATTCATACAAAAAACCTATAAAACGGATTGAAATAAACAACCGAAAAACAGCTATTTATTTCAATCAATTTAATACAAAACGTACATATACAAAAAAGCCCGCAAACGCGGGCTTTCAAGAAAAACAGACGGAATTCATTTCCGAATTTCCAAACTAGGCGGTACAAATTTAAGATGAGAGCGAGGCGAATTTAAAACCGGCGCGCAGTGTGCATATCAGCACATGAGCACCGGAATGTTCAAATTACAACGAAGCTCTCGCTTAAATTTGAACGCTCTAGACGGAAATTACATCATGCCGCCCATTCCTCCCATGCCTGCTGCACCAGCATCGTCACCACCTTTCTTAGGCAGATCAGCAATCGCCGCACCGGTAGTCAATACCAGACCGGCAACGGAAGCAGCATTTTGCAGTGCAGAACGAGTTACCTTGGCAGGGTCGATAATACCGGCTTCAAGCATATCGCAATAAACTTCTTTTGCCGCGTCGAAACCGAAGTTACCCTCGCCTTCCATCACTTTGCTGACGATAACCGAACCTTCAAGACCACAGTTGGCAGCGATTTGACGCATCGGCTCTTCCATCGCACGCAGAGCGATCTGGATACCGACGTTTTGATCGTCGTTTTCACCTTCAACATCAATTAGAGACTTAGCGCGAACCAGAGCAACACCACCACCAGGGACGATACCTTCTTGAACAGCCGCACGAGTCGCGTGCAACGCATCGTCAACACGGTCTTTTTTCTCTTTCATTTCCACTTCGGTTGCGGCACCCAGTTTCAATACGGCAACACCGCCAGACAATTTAGCCAGACGCTCTTGAAGTTTCTCTTTGTCATATTCGGAAGTGGTGGACGCAACTTGTGATTTGATCTGTGCACAACGCCCTTCGATATCTTCCTTAGAACCGGCACCATCGATCAGTTTAGTTGAGTCTTTGCCAACGACTGCAGACTTAGTTTCACCCAACAGATCCAAAGTAACGCTTTCCAGGCTTAGGCCCACTTCTTCGGAAATAACCGTACCGCCAGTCAGAATCGCCATATCTTGCAGCATGGCTTTGCGACGCTCACCGAAACCAGGCGCCTTAACCGCTGCAACCTTAACGATACCACGCATATTGTTGATAACCAAAGTTGCCAAAGCTTCACCGTCAACATCTTCAGAAATAATCAATAGAGGACGACCTGACTTGGAAACTGCTTCCAACGTAGGCAGCAAGTCACGGATGTTAGAAATTTTCTTGTCGTAAAGAAGAATGAAGGGCTGTTCCAATTCAGCAACCATTTTTTCCTGGTTGGTAACGAAATATGGAGACAGGTATCCACGATCGAATTCCATCCCTTCAACCACAACCAACTCGTCTTCCAAAGAAGAACCTTCCTCAACGGTAATAACACCTTCGGTAGAAACTTTTTCCATCGCTTCTGCAATCATTTCACCGACTTTAGAGTCAGAGTTTGCAGAGATGGTACCAACCTGTGCCCAAGAAGCCTTGGTATCACATGGCTTAGCCATTTTCTGAATTTCCAAAACAACCGCTTCAACCGCTTTATGGATACCACGGTTCAAATCCATCGGGTTCATACCGGCTGCAACCGACTTCATCCCTTCACGAACGATCGCCTGAGCAAGAACCGTTGCAGTCGTCGTACCGTCACCGGCAACGTCATTGGTCTGGGAAGAAACTTCTTTAACCATCTGCGCGCCCATGTTCATGAACTTGTCTTCAAGCTCGATTTCACGCGCAACGGAAACACCATCCTTAGTTACCGTCGGTGCACCGAATGATTTTTCCAAAACTACGTTACGACCTTTAGGCCCCAAAGTTACTTTTACTGCATCCGCCAGAATGTTGATCCCGTCAACCATTTTTTCGCGGGCGTCTAAACCGAATTTAACGTCTTTTGCCATTTGTTCATTCCTTAAAATTTAAAAAACCGATTAAACAATCTGATAAAAATTCATTACGCGATGATCGCGATGATGTCATCTTCGCGCATGATCAATAGCGGCTCACCAGAGTCATCTTTGACTTCCTGGCCAGAGTACTGACCGAACATAACTTGGTCACCGACTTTAACTGTCATCGCAACGATGGCTCCCGAATCAGACGCTTTACCTGGCCCCACTGCGACAACTTCACCCGTGTTCTGCTGCTCTTGAGCAGAACCAGGAAGAAGAATTCCGCCTGCAGACTCTTTCTTCTCCTCAACGCGGCGAATAACAACGCGGTCTTGTAAAGGTTTAATGTTCATAGGTTTCTCCTAAAAGTTTCACAAATTAACAGGTTTTCAGAGTGTCAGCCGAATACTCAAATTCCACGAAACGACTGAATTAACTACAAAAAACCGACAAATTCGATTAAAAATTTGCCGGGCTTTTCAAAATTAGCACTCTTGAATCAAGAGTGCTAACCATTGTATTCATCACCATAACGGTGTCAACTGAATATAAGGTTGAATATTTGCATTTCAAGAGTCAGGCATAAAAAAATCGGGACAAGCCCGATTTTTTAATTAATTTAATAAGCGTCCTTAGTCGGATAACACCAGATTATCGCGATGAACCAAAGATTCATCCTCGATATAGCCGAGAATGGATTCGATTTGATGGCTTGGCTTACCAAGAATTTTTTGCGCTTCCGCAGCAGCATAATTAGTCAATCCGCGGGCAACTTCTTTTCCTTGCAGGTCATAGCAAACCACCATTTCACCACGCTGAAACTGACCCTGTAGAGATTTCACCCCGATCGGCAACAAACTCTTACCGGAATTTTTCAGCATCGCCACCGCGCCTTCATCCAAAACCAGTTTGCCTTTTGCCTGCAAATGGCCGGCCAGCCACTGCTGACGTGCGGTTAAAGGCTCCAGATCAGGTACCAGCAGCGTGCCGAATTGTTGCCCTTCAAACAGCTTGGTAAGAATATCCGGTTCACGCCCGGAAGCGATCAAAGTCGCCGTCCCTGAACGCGCCGCACGCTTGGCCGCCATGACTTTGGTATACATGCCGCCTTTACCCAAAGCACCGCCTTCCGGAGAAGCCATGGCTTCGATATCCTTGCGGCTGACTTTGGCTTCGGTGATTAATTTAGCGTTCGGATTTTCACGCGGATTATCGTCATACAAACCTTGCTGGTCGGTCATAATCACCAGCACATCGGCGGAAATCAGATTGGCGGTCAAAGCCGCCAGAGTATCATTATCGCCGAAACGAATTTCGTCAGTTACCACCGTGTCGTTTTCATTGATAATCGGCACTGCATTGTATTGCAGCAATGTCTGAATGGTATTACGTACATTCAGATAACGCTTACGATTGGAAAGATCGTCATGTGTCATCAGAATTTGTGCGGTACGAATATCGTACTTGGCAAACTTGGATTCATACGCCTGAATCAAGCCCATCTGACCGACCGAGGCCGCCGCCTGCAACTCATTCAGCGCCGAAGGACGACTACTCCAACCAAGACGCTTCATCCCCTCGGCAACCGAACCAGAGGAAACGATCACCACCTCGATGCCTTGCTGTTTCAAAGCAACAATCTGCTCGACCCAGTGCGACAACGCTTCACGATTCAATCCCTTACCGTCATTCGTCAGCAGCGCACTGCCGATCTTAACCACCCAACGTCGTGTCTGTTTTAAATCCGAACGATGCATTTACTACCACACTTAAAAATCAAAATCTTCATCAACAGGCGCCCTCAAGGCCGCCGCTTGTCTGGCATCTTCCTCGTCACGCTCCGCCTGACGGTTTCGCTCGAGAGCATGTGCGATATCCTGTACCAGTTTTTCGGTACCGCGACGGTCCGCTGCGGAAATTTTGTATACCGGCCCCTGCCAGTCGATCTCGGAAAGAATACGATCACATACTTCTTCGGCCTCTTCATCCAAGAAAAGATCGATTTTATTCAAAACCAGCCAACGCTCTTTACCGACCAGCTCATCGCTATACTTTTCCAGCTCTTTTTCGATGACATGGATACTTTCAACCGGATCGGACTCATCCAACGGCCCGATATCGACCACATGCAACAGCAAACCGGTACGCGACAAATGTTTCAAGAACTGAATACCCAGACCGGCACCTTCCGCCGCACCTTCGATCAACCCGGGAATATCCGCCATAACAAAACTGGTTTCCGGCGATACGGCGACGACTCCCAAATTCGGGTACAGAGTGGTAAACGGATAATTGGCCACCTTAGGGCGAGCGGCCGACACGGCGGAAATCAAACTCGATTTTCCGGCATTCGGCAATCCAAGCAGACCGACGTCCGCCAAAACCTTCAACTCAAGTCGCAGATTACGCTCTTCGCCATCCTCGCCCGGAGTACATTGGCGCGGGGTACGGTTACGCGAGCTTTTGAAGTGCACATTCCCCAGACCATGCAAACCGCCTTGTGCCACCAACAGCTTTTGATCGTGTTCGGTCAAATCGCCTAAAACGCGGTCTTCATCGACATCGATTACCGTTGTTCCGACCGGAACACGGATCGTCAGGTCATCACCGGCTGCGCCGGTCTTCTGCTGCCCCATTCCGGATTGACCGTTCTGTGCCTTATAGTCTTTGGTATAGCGAAAATCCACTAGGGTATTCAGGTTTCGGTCTGCCAGCAAATAGACGCTGCCGCCATCACCGCCGTCACCACCGTTCGGGCCGCCGAACGGAATATATTTTTCGCGACGGAAACTGACAATCCCGTTCCCCCCGCGACCGGCCGCAACACGAATGATTGCTTCATCTACAAATTGCATAGCACCCTTTTCCTTAGAATCTCTTGAGTTTGCACTATTTTAACAGAGGCCTGAAAACGTCGAATCAAAAGTCGGTGTGATAAAACCGCTCCAAACCATTTTCTTTACATACAAAAACGCCCCGACAAAGCGGGGCGTTCTCTATGCGATACGTTTTGAATAAATTATTCAGAAACAATCGTCACGAAGGTACGTACTGGCTTACCTTTAGAAACAAAAGCAACTTGACCGTCAGCTTTTGCAAACAAGGTATCATCCTTACCGCGCCCAACGTTTTCACCTGCGTGGAACTTAGTTCCGCGCTGACGAACGATGATGCTACCTGCAGATACAGTTTGACCACCGAAAACTTTAACGCCCAGGCGTTTAGCATTGGAGTCGCGACCGTTTTTAGTACTACCTGCTGCCTTCTTATGAGCCATGGTATTATCCTTTAGTTAACAGTGTGCTGTCCCCTACTCAGAAACAGCTCCTGTTTTAGATTCATCAAATTAAGCTGAAATCTGACCGATTTTAACTTCAGTATAGTTTTGGCGGTGGCCTTGCTTAGTTTTCGAACGGTTCTTACGACGACGGAATTTGATGATGGTTACTTTCTTACCACGACCGTTTGATTCTACAGTCGCTGCAACTTTAGCACCTTCAACAAAAGGCGCACCAACTTTAACGTCTGCACCTTCACCAACCATCAATACTTCGTCAAACTCAACCGCATCACCTGCTTCTGCATTCAAAGACTCAATGCGTAGGATTTGACCTTCACGAACTCGATACTGCTTACCACCGGTTTTAATAACTGCGTACATATATCTCTCCCGGATATCTAAAATTCTTTTTAATAAGCCGCTATTTAGCGAAGGCGGAATTATAATCACTTTTCCGCCTCAGGTCAAAATAAATTTTCATCTGAAAAGGTTTTCACGCAGAAAGAACCGTTAATCCAGTCATTTTACAGTAAACATTTGAATTCTATAGGCTATTTTAGGTATCAATTAACGATTAAAATAGGCATATTTCATACATGCAAAGAAAGCGCAAAACCCTGTTCGCAAAGACTGGCGCAGAGCCCCCATTCATACTAAAATAACGCCTTTAATTTTGACTAGAGTGGCCCAGTGCCTGAAGCCAGCATGACCCTATCCGAAATCCGAGCTCTAATTTCAGACGACATTCAAGCCGTTGACCAATTAATTCTCGACCGCCTCGCTTCCGACGTAGTATTGATTAACCAGATCGGACATTACATTATCAATAGCGGCGGCAAACGTCTTCGTCCGCTGCTGGTTCTACTGTGTGCCCGCGCATGCGGCTATCAAGGCACCAACCACCAGTTGATGGCAGCCGTCATCGAATTCATCCACACATCTACACTGCTACATGACGATGTCGTCGATGAGTCGGACACCCGTCGCGGCAACAAAACCGCCAACGAAGTCTGGGGCAACGCCGCCAGCGTCCTGGTCGGCGATTTTCTCTACTCCCGCTCTTTCGAAATGATGGTCGAGCCGAACAATCTGCGTATTATGGAAGTCATGTCGCAGGCGACCAATGTCATTGCCGAGGGCGAAGTTCTGCAGCTTTTGAACTGTCACGATGCCGACACGACCGTCGAGCGCTACATGGAAGTCATCCACCGCAAAACCGCCAAGCTATTCGAAGCTGCCACGCAAATGGGTCCGATTCTGGCCGATAAACCACAGCTTGAAGAAGCGTTTATCGCTTACGGCCGCCATCTGGGTGCCGCCTTCCAACTGATCGATGATGCGCTGGACTATATGGCCGATGCCGAAGAGTTAGGGAAAAATATCGGTGACGATTTAGCGGAAGGCAAACCAACCCTGCCTTTGATCTATGTACTGCAAAACGGCAAAGAAGCGGAAAAAGACATTATCCGACGCGCGATCGAATCGGAGGGGATTAACCTCTTGAACGAAGTCACCGAAATCATCCAGAATTCGGGAGCTATTCGCTATACGCAAGAAGTTGCTCAAGAGCAGGCCGAGCTGGCAAAACAAGCCATACAAGCTTTGGAAGAGAGCGAACTGAAAACCGCTCTGTTCTCTTTAGCCGAGCTGGCGGTGAACCGTAACCACTAAATTTATTGCAGCTGCAAAACAACCTTAAACAAATCAGCCCGCAAA
>NZ_JACBGI020000016.1 GCF_013391765.2 Thiomicrorhabdus heinhorstiae
ATAAGAGACAGTTGCAACACAGTGTAAAGTCTATTTTTCTTTACCCAGCAAAATTTAACTCTTAAGATTTAAACAAAATCAAACAATTTAAAAATAATCTTAGGGGAGAGAGGATTATGTCGAGAAACAATCTATTTAAAGCCTTAGGCAATGCTCCGGAATTCGGACCACATACGGAAAACTTTTTTGAGAAAGGCCGAGTCAGCGTTGATTTCTACAAACCCGGAGAGGTAGATGAAATGAAGAAGAACAAACACGATACTTTGTTTTTCGTTACATCAGGAGATGGATATGTTTTCAACAACGGCAAACAACATCCCGTTGAAAAAGGAGAAGTCGTCTTCGTAAAAGCGGGGAAAGACCACAAGTTTTTTAACTTCTCGTTGGACTTCACCACTTGGATCGTTCACCTAAAGTAAAACGATCACAAGTGCATCATTCGAGAAAGCGTTACCTAGCCTTCAGAGGCTAGGCTGAAAGAAATCTACTCGTAATAGCCTTCGTAACGAATCACACCCGGCCCAGTCTTACAGTCATACAGTTTGGCATTTTTATCGGCTTGGCTGGATTGCAAATGGCAGTCCTTAGGAGGCTCTTCGTCGATGAAATGACTGCAACCTGATGATAGTGACACGGCACTCAACATCAGTAATCCAATTAAAAAATTCATTTGTTTCATGGTTCCGTTCCTCTATGAACTTAGTTTTATTCAACCATTTCCATGATCGTAAAAAGGTTATCTAAGATTAAATCAATCCTATAAACTTTTCCAGCGGAAGTATTAAATAAAAGACAAAGCTCCGAACAGATTCTTTTCAAGAAGTTAAAAGCATTTTCAGCATCGCAGGTGCGAAAGCCTTTTTCTCAATCGAAACATTAAATTGTCCGCTTTAATCCAGATGCAGATCTTTAGAATGAATAGATCCATGAATATTCGATACCCTCCTTCTTCTTATAAACTTGGAGCATCGTATCTTTGGCGCTTTTTACTTGCCTCTGATAAATAAGAATCTTCGTAAACCAACTTATTTAATATAAATGACATTAAAACGAATTAAGTAAAAATAAGTAAGGGAATTCACGAAGGAAGGAAAACGTAGAAGTTTCTGTCAGGCATAAAAAAACCCGCCATGATAGCGGGTGTTTTTAGAATATGGCGGTGGACTAGGGATTCGAACCCCAGGTAGGCTACAAACCTACAACGGTTTTCAAGACCGCCGCCTTCAACCACTCAGCCAGTCCACCTTTGTTTGATGGGGCGTATTATAGAGGGCTTGCGGATTTTTGCAAGACGTTTTATCGCTTTTTTGTAATTTTTCTGTCAATTTTTAGTAAGCTAAATTTTTACCCTTGGAAAACGCCATGAAGACTGATATCGAAAGCTTTAACCAACGTTGTTACCGCTTAATTGAACGGGTCCCTCCCGGCAAAATTTGCACCTATTCCGATGTTGCTCACGCCCTCGGTGGTAAGGCTTATCAGGCTGTCGGCAATGCGATGGCCAATAACCCTCACCCGATTACAACGCCGTGTCACAGAGTCGTCAAATCAAATGGTGAAATCGGAAACTATGCTTTTGGCATTGAAGCGAAAAAAACGCTATTGGAGAAAGAAGGCATTGTCATACATGACAATAAGATTGAGCATTTCGAGGAAGTGCGCTACCGCTTTTGAACAGCAGCGCTCATCAAGAGATCACCGATAGGAAAATCGAACAGATTTTCTTACAAGGTTTCAATCCCGCCTAAATACGGTTGCAAAGCTTTCGGTACACGAATCGTGCCGTCGGCATTTTGGTAGTTTTCCAGTACCGCGACCAGTGTTCGGCCTACCGCCAGACCGGAGCCGTTCAAAGTATGTACTAACTGCGGCTTATCCTGTCCCGAACGGAAACGCGCTTTCAAACGGCGAGCCTGAAAATCCTCGAAGTTGGAACAGGAAGAAATTTCCCGATACGCCGCTTGGCCCGGCAACCAGACTTCCAAGTCGTAAGTTTTCGCCGACGAGAAACCGATATCGCCTGTACACAAAGTAACGACACGATACGGCAATTCCAACTTTTGCAAAATCGCTTCGGCATGACCAGTCAAAGCTTCTAAGGCCTCGTAAGACTTCTCGGGATGTACAACCTGAACCATTTCGACTTTTTCAAACTGATGCTGGCGGATCAGACCGCGGGTATCTTTACCATAAGAGCCGGCTTCGGAACGGAAACACGGGGTATGCCCAACCATCATCAACGGCAGATCCGCTTCGTCGATAATCTCGTCGCGAACCAGGTTGGTAATCGGTACTTCGGCTGTCGGAATCAGATACAGATCACGATCATTTGTATCGTGCTCGTCGTTTTTGCCCAACTTGTACAGATCGGCTTCGAACTTAGGTAATTGACCGGTTCCGCGCAAACTGTCCTGATTGACGATATAAGGTACATAAACTTCCGAGTAGCCGTGCTCGGCATGTGTGTCCAGCATAAACTGCGTCAAAGCACGCTGCATTCGAGCCAAAGGCCCTTTCAATACCGAGAAACGCGCTGAAGTAATTTTTACTGCCGCATCATTATCATACCAGCCATTCTGTTCCGCCAGATCGACATGATCTTTGGCTTCAAAATCCAATTGAGCCGGTTCGCCCCACTTACGAATTTCGATATTGTCATCTTCCGAGCTTCCAACCGGAACCGATTCATGCGGAAGATTCGGAATACCGGCATAAATCTCTTCAATTTCCGCCTGAACGGCTGTAGATGCCGCTTCGGCTTCTTCCAACTGAGACTTAAGCGATTCCACTTCAGCCAGTAGCGGAGCGATATCTTCACCTTGCGCTTTCGCTTTACCGATCCCTTTAGAGCGGCTGTTACGCTCAGCCTGCAAATCTTGTGCACGTGTTTGCAGCTCTTTACGTTGCGCTTCAAGGGATTCGATTTTCTCGACATCCAATTCAAATCCGCGGTGTTTCAGTTTTGCGGCCACTTCGGCCAACTCCGATCTCAGCAACTTTGGGTCTAACATTGAGTCATTAACCTATTAATTTTAAAAATAATTAGAAATTCTTATATGCAACATTCAAGGCGTCAGCAGTTGACGCCCTAGTGCCAGACCTGCCCAAACGGCAAGCAGACAGGTCAGTACGCTGACGACGATATTCGCCGCCGCTTTGATAAATTCTCCAAGCTGGAGATATTGTACGGTTTCAAACGAAAAGGTCGAGAAGGTTGTGAAGGCACCTAAAAATCCGACCATAATAAAGGAGCGGATTTCCGGCGAAGCTTCCAGCTTATCTACTAGCAGGATTGCCATAAATCCCATAATAAAGGAACCGACGACATTTACGGCCAAGGTTCCCCAAGCAAAATCCCGGCCTAACCATTCATAAGTATGGTGAGATACAAAAAACCTTGCCATCGCGCCTAAAGCACCGCCGGACGCTACCGCAAACCAACCCCAAGCTGTCATCACCCCCCCTCCTCGGGTCTTCGTTTAAAAATCGCCTGCTCATTCTGCTGCTGTAAATGACGCATTTTCGCGGCGATTTTAATTTCCAAACCGCGCTCCACCGGTTGATAGTAATCGCGCTCGGCCATCTCTTCAGGGAAATAGCACTCACCGGCAGCAAAGGCGTCCGGTTCGTCGTGCGCATAACGGTAGCCTTTACCGTAATCCAGTTCACTCATCAATTTGGTCGGCGCATTGCGAAGATGCAAAGGCACTTCATAAGAACCATGCTCGCGAATATCTGCCAGCACCGCTTTGTATGCCATATAGACGGCATTCGATTTCGGTGCAACCGCCAAATAGCTGGTAGCATGTGCCAGAGCAAGATCCCCTTCCGGAGATCCGAGACGTTCATAGGCTTGCGCGGCATTCATTGCCAGCTGCAAGGCTTTCGGATCAGCATTGCCAATCTCTTCACTGGCCATGCGAATCAAGCGCCTAGCCAGATAACGCGGATCGACACCGCCATCCAGCATACGTACCAACCAGTACAAAGCCGCATTGGCATCCGAACCGCGTACCGATTTATGCAAAGCGGATATCTGATCGTAAAAGGCCTCTCCACCCTTATCAAAACGTCTCAGGCCGCCTTGCACCACTTCCTGACAAGCTTGGACGCTTAATATCCATTTTTTCTGCATTTCGTCATATTCAACGAAATCAATTACCTGTTCCAGACTATTAAGGAGACGACGCGCATCGCCGTCGGCGTGGGCAATCAGTAAGCCATTCGCCCCCTCCTCCAGCTGCAGATCGCCTTCTTCATCGCCGTGATTGTTCAGCTCTTGTGCAAGCAACGCCAAACCGCGTTCCAACACATCCTGCAATTCCTCTTCATCCAGGCTGCGCAGCACAAAAACTTTGGCACGCGACAGCAGAGCGTTGTTCAATTCAAAAGACGGGTTTTCGGTTGTGGCACCGATGAAAATAAAAGTGCCGTCCTCTACATACGGCAGGAAAGCGTCCTGCTGAGCTTTGTTAAAACGGTGCACTTCATCGACAAACAGCAAGGTTCCCTGGCCGAAGAGTTCTCGATGACGCTTGGCACTTTCGACCGCCGCCCGTACTTCCTTCACACCGTCCAACACCGCCGACAGACTGATAAACAACAGGTCGGAACGCTTTGCCAACAGCCTTGCCAGAGTGGTTTTACCTACCCCCGGCGGCCCCCAGAAAATCATCGAGTACAGATTACCCGCTTCCAGCATTCGCGTCAGAGCGCGTTTCGGACCCAACAGATGCGTCTGACCGACAAACTCTTCGAGAGTCTGCGGTCTGAGTCGGTCGGAAAGCGGCTGATAGACACTCATAAATTAACTTGGCTGCCCGATCACATCAACGCCGTAAGGCACCTTGAAGCGGAATTGCTCCGGTGACAACGGCGTATTTTCTTCAATATTTTTAAAACGCACCTTGGTAATATTATCCGGTCCCTGATAGAGCCAGACTTCCTGCATATGGCCGTCTTTCAAACCGACTTCGATACTCTGAAAATAGGTCGCTTCCTTCGGTGCCAGGTTATACCACTGCATGCCTTTGCGCTGTCCTGCATCGACAATGGTAAATTTGTCTTCGATGCGTTCGCTATACAACAACCAGCTCAGAGGGATTTCCGATTTTACGTCCTCAATCGGACGCACTGTTACCTGTTCCAAGTCTTTATCAAACACCCACAAGTTTTTACCGTCGACGACGATGCGCTGTTCTTGAGGACGCTTGTATTCCCACATCAATTTACCCGGACGCTGTAATTTAAAATGTCCGAAAGACTGATTCAATTGAAACAGCTCTTCATTCGGCTGAATCTGCTCGAAGTCCGCGCTGAACGTTTTCAGTTGATTCACATAATCCTGCAATACCTGTGCATTCGCCCAAGCGGACTGACTAAAAAATGCCAGACTGAACAGCGAAGCGATTGCCCATTTTGTGCAGGCTTTTTTTCGAATTAAAAATGACATAATCAATTAATACTCTACTTTGGATCTGTGGCGAACTTGCCTTATTCCGGCTTTGGCGCCAAAACTTCGCGGTTACCGTTAGCCCCGGCGGTAGAAACCACTCCTGCGGCTTCCATCGCTTCGACAATTCTAGCCGCACGGTTGTAGCCAATACTGAAATTACGCTGAATAAAGGATGTCGATACCCGACGACCTTCAATTACAAACTGCACGATCTCATCATACAACGGATCTTGTTCCGCATCGTTGCTTCCACCGGCACCTTCACCACTCTGTTCGGAAACGCTCTGGGTAATGGATTGCAGATATTGCGGCTCGCCCTGACTCTTAACGAATTCCGCCACGCGGTGCACCTCGTCATCGGTCATAAAAGCACCGTGCACACGGCGCGGAGAACCGGAACCAGGCGGCAGAAACAGCATATCCCCCATCCCCAACAGCTGCTCGGCACCGCCCTGATCAAGAATGGTACGCGAATCGATTTTGGTATTGACCATGAATGAAATTCGCGTCGGAATATTGGCTTTGATCAAACCGGTAATAACGTTAACCGACGGACGCTGAGTCGCCAGAATCAAATGAATACCGGCGGCACGTGCTTTCTGTGCGATTCGTGCGATCAACTGTTCCACTTCTTTACCGACCACCATAATCATGTCGGCAAATTCGTCGACCACCACCACGATATAAGGCAGAGTTGTCAGAGTCGGCGGTGCTTCGGCAAACTCATGTCCGTAACTGGCAGCTTGCTGATATAACGGATCGATGATCGGCTCGCCTTTGTCGATCGCCGCCTGTACCTTCATATTGAAACCGGCGATATTACGCACACCCATTTTCGCCATCAACTGGTAACGGCGATCCATCTCGAATACACACCAGCGCAAGGCATTGGCGGCATCGCTCATATCGGTGACCACCGGAGTAAGCAGATGCGGAATATCTTCGTAGATCGACAACTCGAGCATTTTCGGATCGACCATGATCAAACGCACTTCGTCCGGTGTACTTTTATACAACAGGCTCAGAATCATGCTGTTGACTCCGACCGATTTACCGGCCCCGGTCGTCCCGGCGACCAGCAAATGCGGCATTTTAGCGATATCCGCCACCACCGGCTTGCCGGAAATATCTTTACCAAGCGCGATACTCAGAGGCGATTTCGCCGCCTGGAATTCATGCGACGACAAGACTTCGCGGAAACTGACAATCTCGCGAGTCTCGTTAGGTATCTCAATACCGACTACCGCCTTGCCCGGAATAATATCTACGACCCGTACCGATTTAACCGACAGAACACGTGCCAAATCCTTGGCAAGGTTATTGATCTGACTGACCTTGACGCCAGGCGCCGGCAAGACTTCGAAACGCGTAACCACCGGTCCCGGCTGAACCGATTCGACAGTGACCGTCACACCGAACTCCTTCAGACTCTGTTCCAGCAAAGCCGACAATCCTTTTAGCTGCTCCTCGGAAAAACCTTCGGCTTGGGACGGAGGCGGGTCGAGAAGCTCAATCGACGGCAACTGCGGAATTCTCGGTTTGACGTTCGCGGTTTGCGGCACGCTTTTCTTACCGACTTTCACTTCACTCGCATGCGGCTTGGCTTCTTCCTCTTCGTCAAACTTCAGACTCTGCGTAACCGGTGCGATTTCAATCTGCTCGACATCATCACTCAGACTCGGCGAAGCGGCGATTTCCACTTTTTCATCGGAGACGATTTTTGGCGCTTTTTCCTGACCCAAGTCGTTCAGCTGCTGATCGCTGAAATCAAAATGTTTATCAGCCACCTGCAGCGATTGCGAAAGATCATCATCCAGAGCAAAACCTTTGTCTTTATTTACCCTGAGGTTTTCTTCCTGACTGCTCTCTTCTTTTACACGCTTTCTGGAGAATTTCAGCTTTGCAGAAATTACCTGCACTCGGGCCTTTAAGTTATTCACTTTATTATTTAATTCCGGAGCGCCGTTCAAGAACGATTGATAACGCGCTTGTCCCCAATCGATTACCTGCCATGTGATACGTCCGGTGGATTCGACGATCGTCAACCAGGAACAACTGCTGAGCATACTGACCGCCAGAGCGAACAAAACCAATAAAATCAGAGTCGTGCCGAGCAGATCGACCGAAGAAACCAGCCAGCGACTTAATTCATACCCCCAAACCCCGCCGGCCGAATAAGGCAGGTTGCCGAGCAACGTATCCGGATTCATATATAAGTTTGCCAGACCGGCACCGGCACTCAGTAGAACCAACAGACCGAACAAACTCATGACGAAACGGATGTAATCAAGCTCGTTACCGTTGCGGATTTTCAGAGTCACCCAGCCGGCGAGCAGAATTCCAAACGGAATCAAAAAGCCGAAAACCCCGAAGATATATAAAATCATCGAAGCGATCCACGCGCCGGTCTTGCCACCGTAATTGGCGACCGAATGCACCGAACCGGCAGTATCAAACCCCGGGTCCTGAGGATGGTAACTGAACAGAACGATAAAGAGGAAAAACGCCAAGCCGATGCAGCTAAGAACGACGCCGTCCTTAAGAATCCACGCGAAGCGATGCAATGAAGAAGCTGTCTGAGGTTGTTTTACTGTATCCATAGCCCAGAAAAATAACAGAATATCGTTAATACTGAAAATCGGGAATCGTGAATCAAAGCTTACAATATCGATAATTCAGGTGAAAATCACAAGCGGATTTTTTAGACTTTCCTATGTCGAAATCTTTACGAAACTCAGACAAGGTAAAGGCGCGGTAGTCAGAGACTCATTTGCTATATTAGTCCCGTTCGCCTAAAAAAAACTGCTAAAATTTTAGCACAGTTCTGACAAAGAATTCGAAATAGACAAGCAGGGAAGCTCCGGTCGCCAGATTAGTGAGCCTACAACCGACACTCGAGTTACAAGCCGACTTGAATCGACGAATTCCAGTTACAGAGACTCCTTGCAAGAAAACGATAAGATCAAAGGAAGTTATATGGCCGCAAAACATTGCAAATTATTGATTCTAGGTTCCGGCCCTGCCGGTTACACCGCCGCTGTGTATGCAGCACGTGCCAACTTAAATCCAGTCATCATCACCGGTATGCAACAAGGCGGTCAATTAACCACCACAACCGAAGTCGATAACTGGCCCGGCGATCCGGAAGGTTTGACCGGCCCGGATCTGATGCAACGTATGCAACAGCACGCGGAACGTTTCGGAACCGAAATTCTGTTTGACCATATTCACACCGCCGAATTAACCTCTAAGCCTTTCAAACTGATCGGCGATTCAGGTGAATACACCTGCGACGCCCTGATTATCGCTACCGGCGCTTCCGCTAAATATTTAGGGTTGGAATCGGAAGAGGCTTTCAAAGGTAAAGGGGTTTCCGCCTGTGCGACCTGTGACGGTTTCTTCTACCGTAACCAGAAAGTAGCGGTAATCGGTGGTGGTAACACTGCGGTTGAAGAAGCGCTTTACCTGTCAAATATCGCTGCCGAAGTCACCATTGTCCACCGTCGCGACCACTTCTCTTCGGAAAAAATCCTTGCCGACCACCTGATGGAAAAAGCCGAAAACGGCAATATTAAAATCGAATTCCATAGCGAGCTGGAAGAAGTTCTTGGCGATAATATGGGGGTTACCGGCCTGCGATTGAAAAACAACCAGACCGGTGAAAGCAAAGACATTGATGTAGCCGGTGTGTTTATCGCCATCGGACACACGCCGAATACCGGCATTTTCGACGGCCAGCTGGAAATGGCAAACGGCTATTTGAAAGTTCAAAGTGGTTTGCAGGGGAATGCAACGCAAACCTCAATCCCTGGCATTTTCGCCGCCGGTGATGTCATGGATCAGCACTACAAACAAGCGATCACGTCTGCCGGAGCTGGCTGTATGGCCGCTCTGGATGCCGAGAAATTCTTGGATAACCTATAACACTCCAATCTGTTAAAAAGCCACCGTGAGGTGGTTTTTTAATACCGGGAACCTAAAATCAAATAAGGAATCTATATGCGTTTAGCTTCAACATCGCTTCTGGCGATTGCACTTGCCACCTCCAGCACCTTAAGCGTAGCAAGTGAAAAACCGGCCGGCAAAGCCGAGTTAACGACTTTGGAACAAAAAGCCAGCTACACTCTCGGGACTAATCTGGCGCAAAACCTGAAAAAACAAGGTTTGAATATCGATGTTAAAGCTTTTTCCATGGGGCTTGACGACGCTTTAAACGATCGCCCTCTGTCTCTTAGCGAGCAGGAAATGATGCAGGCGGTTACCGAAACCAAAAAAATGATGCTGGAAAAGCAGGCTGCCGAGAAAGAAGCTCAGATCAAAAACAATCAGGCGGAAAGTAAGGCATTTATCGAAAAATACGCTAAAGAAGACGGCGTGAAGAAAACCGACAACGGCTTACTCTACAAAATTTTGCAGTCTGGCGATGCCAAAGGCAGTTCACCAAGCGACAGCGATACGATCTTTGCTCACTATGAAGGACGATTCATCGACGGCAAGGTCTTTGACAGTTCTTACCAGCGCGGTACGGCTTTAAAGTTGAAAACAGCCAACGTGATCAAAGGCTGGGGCGAAGTACTTAAAATGATGAAGCCGGGCGATAAATGGGAAGTGGTTATTCCACCTGAAATGGCTTACGGTGCCAGAGGCGCAGGGGATGTAATCGGACCGGATAAAACCTTAATCTTCACTATCGAGCTGGTCTCTTTTAATAAAGACGAGTCTTGAGCAGAAATAAAAAACCCCGCAGAGACATAATCTGTGCGGGGTGATCCATAAATCGGAAACAATCTTAGCTCTTTAGAGGAGTGTCGTAATAATACAACTGACACTCATATTAATTCATAGCCGCTCCCATATCAATAACTTCTAATATATTTTTTTTCTGATGGGATCAGCGCTTTGGCTTTGAATCTAAATAGGCGTGCACATCCAAAACTTGCACAACATCGTATGCCGGCGTCTCATACGGATGCGAATCGATCAAAGCATCGATGACATCGAGCAAACAATTCTCTTGTAAAACCATCTCAACCCGATATTCATCTACCATCTCGATCTGACCTTTCTGACCGATGTAAGGTTGACTACCGACCAGAGGACGGAACTGCCCCTGCCCCAATACCTGCCAGGCACAGCTGTCATAATCACCGATCTTCCCTGCCCCGGCGGAAAATAGTGCTTGTTTAACGCTTTCAAGATGTGTTTCTGGAATATATACACAAAGCTTCAACATAACCGATTCCGAATTTTATTGACCGTTTTAAACCCAAATTCACTACAATAGCGAATAATTCAAACAAAGGGTACAAAACCGATGAGAAATCTTTTAATAACCTTTGCGGCGATTTTGACACTGGCTGTCCTCTCTCTGGCAACCGGCATTCACTATTTCGCCAATATCGGCGGCTTTATTTCCGCCATCGGTTTCATGCTGGTCTTTTTCAAAGACCGTCCAGAAAACGAGAGCGAAGCGGACAAACGCAAGCGCCGCAACTGGTATATCGTCTTTGCCATCGGCATTTTCTTCAGCATGCTTTTCGGCAGTTTCTGGAACGATCAAATGGGCAATATGGCGCCGTAACCGATGACCAGTATCCAAACGAAAAAGGCCGGTTTAAACCGGCCTTTTTATCATGTATGAACCTTCAAGAAATTATAAGAGTTCGCTAAAAAAGCTCAATGTCCCCTTCGTCCATCGTTTCCATACTGACTCTCTTCATACGTGAAGCTTCAATATCCTGACGTTTACTATGTAACATCCGACGGAAATATTCCATTTTCTGACGATACGCTTCTTCCGATTCTGCCGGTTCATTATGATTTGCATCGACGAACTGGCGAATCTCGTTCGAAAACTGGTTCAGGTTCAGCAAGTGATTCATAATCTGGTCGACCAGCTGGCGGACGATATCTTCAAACTGCAATGAGCGTACGGCATTGGAAACACTGCTCTCAATTTCGGAAATCATGCCGGAAACATCACCCAATTTATCAGAAATACCGCTGTTCATCGATTCCAGATCGGTCAGCATCACTCCAACTTTCTGTTGCGAAGAAACGGCATGTTCCATATCTTTGCTTGCGGTTTCGCTTACGATGCTGCGCACCTGATCTACCGTAAGACGGGCTTTTTCGGCCTGACTGCGAATCTGTTCATTCAACATGTTCGAATTCAACGAAAGTTTGCGGACTTCATCGGCTACCACGGCGAAACCTCGTCCGGCTTCTCCGGCACGCGCCGCCTCGATCGCAGCATTCAAGGCTAATAAGTTTGTCTGATCGGCAATACCTTTAACGTCTTCCAACAGGTTAAAAATCGCTTCGATCTGTCCGACCATATCGTCGATTTTGGCAACCGTCTCGTTACTTCGCTGGCTGGCATTCGTCAACAGATCGATCAAATACTGCAATACCACCTTAATCTCGGTAGAGAACTTCTGAATGCTCATGCCTTCGTCGTTCTGACCTTCACTTCCAAGGTTATCGATCAGACCGCTAACCAGCTGATATTCTGCTTGAGTCTGCATATGCAGACCGGAAAAACTCTGATTCAGTGTTTCAATCGCCTCTGCAACCAGAGATTTAACCTGTGACAATTCTTCATGCACAATCGAGACTTCCTGCTCGATAACCGTATCGATGTCATTCAGCGCCAATGACAAGGCTTCATCGGAAGCACGCATAGCCGGTGCAGCTTGTACACTGGTACTAACGCTCTGCTGAGCAATGGCGCCTTGACCCTGCAATACTCTGGTTGTCGCCAAGCTCCACAGCAATGAAAGTATGACAATAAACGCCGCCTCCCAATAATGGGCGAATGCAATACTTGCCGCAACCGCGGCCAGTGAAAGAATCCACAGCGGCCAGAATCGCTGCAAAAAAAGCATAAAAACAGATGGATACGACTGTGTGTGCATAAAATTTACCTTATCTAAGTGCCCTATGCTGCCAAAGGTTGCAGACACTCTTTTCTATCTTTGAATCTATCTTCGGATAGAGCTTATTCTTCCTGATTTAAAGCAGGATACATACCATTCTTATTCAGAAATCCGCCGGCCATCACTAATGAACTCGACTATTTCTGCAGTTCTCTTAATACCTTATCGGCAATTTTCTCCAAAGGTAAAACCGAATCTGCCGCGCCCAGCTTGACCGCCTCTCCCGGCATCCCCCAAACAACACTGGATTTTTCGTCCTGAGCGATGGTTGGGGCACCGACATCCTGCAACTCTTTCAATCCCTGGGCGCCGTCCGCCCCCATTCCTGTCAGCAATACACCAACCGCTTTCGGACCGAACGACTGCACCACCGAACGAAACATCACGTCCACCGAAGGTTTATGGCGATTCACAGCAGGGCCGTCGTTTAGTCGACAAACCCAGTTCATGCCGACACGTTCTAGAATCAGATGGCGATCACCCGGCGCAATATATACATTACCGGCCTCGATCAATTGTCCGTCACTCGCCTCCCAGACCTGCATGTCGCAAATTCCGTTCATTCTCTGCGCAAACGGTTTACTGAAAGAGGCCGGAATATGTTGAGTAATCACAACCGGAGGTGTTTCAGCCGGCAGCTGCATCAAGATTTCTTTAATCGCTTCGGTTCCACCGGTCGAAGCGCCTATGGCAATAATCTTTTGCTGACCGCGCTGCATTTTGGGATTAAACGCTTTTTTCGGCAAAACCGAGTCGGTGCTCAATTTCACCGGCACTTCACCGGTCGCCTTCTTCTTCTCGGCCGAGGTTTGTCTGCTTTGCTGATTCAAAAAACGCTGATACTGCAATTCCAAACGCGTTCGGCTTACTTTGGATGCCATTTTGATCTTGCTGCAGATTTCCAGAGTATAGTCTTCGAAAGTGTGCTTGAAATCGATCTTCGGTTTGGTAACGAAATCAATCGCCCCGACGTCCAAAGCATCGAAAGTGACGTCCGCGCCTTTTTCCGTCAGCGTGGAGACCATCACCACCGGCAGTGGATGCAACCGCATGAGATTCTTCAGAAAGGTCACGCCATCCATCTTCGGCATTTCGACATCCAAAGTCACGACGTCTGGATGCAGACGCTTGATTTTCTCGCGCGCATCATAAGGGTCGGTTGCCGTACCGATCACTTCGATCTGCGGGTCGGACGACAGCATTTCGCTTAGCATGGTTCTCACCAGAGCCGAATCGTCAACTATCAATACCTTAATCGCTGTGGCCACTATGTTCTTCCTCTTCAAAGCTTTTTTAAGCGCTTAATAACTCTTTTGATAAACCGTTTTTCCCAGAAGACTAAACCGGTCGCTGATACCGTGCAGGGATTCGGAATGGCCGACAAACAGTTTTCCATTCATCGGCAGACGATCTGCAAAGCGATCGAATAATCGTTTCTGAGTCGGCGCATCGAAATAGATCACAACATTTCGACAGAAAATCACATCAACTTGAGATTCGATTGCCCAGCTCGAATCCATCAGATTCAGCTGAGAAAATTCGATGATACTTTGCAGTTCGGAACGAGCCTTGACCATACCGGCCTGAGCCCCCTTTCCCTTTAAAAACCAGCGGCGTTTTCGGGCCAGCTCGACACCCTTGAGACGGTCAAGCGGATAAACCCCTTTTCTGCCGGTTTCGATTACATTGGTATCCAGATCGGTGGCGATCACCTTGGCATCCCAGTCGGCAGGTACATTTTCTTTTAACACCATTGCCAGAGAATAGGGTTCTTCGCCGGTTGAACAGCCGGCCGACCAGATGCGGATCTTGCGCGTTTGCGCCTTATCGATCAACAGCTGTGGAATAACCGTGTTCGCCAAATATTCGAAATGGTGGTTCTCGCGGAAAAAAAAGGTCAAATTGGTGGTGATGGCATTAATCAGATGAACGAACTCCTCGTCGGGGTTTCGTTCGACGTAACCCAGATAATCATTAAACGAAGGCAAGTTCAAAAAACGAATGCGCTTGACCAGGCGGTTATACACCAAATTCCGCTTCGACTCATTTAAGTTTATTCCCGCGAAGTCGTAAACCATTTTACGCACCCGACTAAAATCCCGATCGGTAAAGGCGAATTCTTTATCGTTCATAGTATGATTAACCCATCCTCTAAGCTTCAATCAGTTAGATTTATCGACCATCAGGATAAAAGTTGAAGCTTTATTTACGATAAAAAATGGAGGGTATATGGATATTTCCGCTCTGAATTCAAATACGCTGTTACGCCTTACCGGGCGCGACGGCTTGGCCAATCTGTTGCAAATCGGCCAGACATTGAAAGCGGAAGTCCTGCAAACTCAGGGAAATCAGGTTCAACTGTCAATCGGCAACCAGACTCTTTGGGCGCAAAGTTCTCAAACATTGAATGTCGGCAGCAAAGTCAATTTAACCGTACAAAGCCTTCAACCACAGATCGAACTTCGTCTGACGACGGCTAATACGGATAAAGCTCCTAACACGCAAAACCTCACCGCCAATTTACAAACCGCCTATCGGCAATTTTTGCCGCAACAAATGCCTCTGATTAACAGCTTTCAACAACTGAATCTGATGCAACCTCAGTTACCGGCTACTTTGCAAAGTGCACTACAGCCGATTCTCGACCAGCTCCTCAAACCACAGGAACGCTTGAGCGGCGAAGCACTCAAGCAGCACTTGCAGAACAGCGGGCTATTTTTGGAAAGCAAACTAGCCAATAAAGACCAAGCGAACCTTCAACAGGATCTTAAAGCCCAATTACTGCAGGCTAAACAGACTCTCGAAAGTCAGTCCGGCGGCGAGCGCATCACCAGCCAGCTAAGTCAGGCACTTAATCAGGCAGTCGCGCGGATTACACTGCAACAATTGCAACTTTACGAACAACCGCACATCACCCCTTTTGAACTGCCCTATCTGGCCGACAGACAAGCGGTCAAACAGCGCATGGCGTTTAAAAAAACGCCGCAACACCCTGTTTACCAATGGGAAGTTCAGCTGCAATTAAATCTTGATGAAGCCGAATTAAACGCCAAAATCCGCATGCAGAAAGATCACTCTTTCCAGATCGGTTTATGGAGCGACGACAGTGAATTGAGAGAAAAGATCGAAAACGCTCTGCCTGAACTGGAAACACAATTTCTCGACAACGCTTTGAAATTGCAATCGATCCGTCTGATTCCCCAGGAACCGATCGAGGAAAATATCGCCACAAAAATGACATTAATTGATTTACAGGTGTAAAGAATATGCCGAGGCGCCGATACCTAACCATAGAGAGATGAAATAATCGCTGAAACAGTTTTGACGACAAACGGAGAAACGATGCAAGAATTAGAAAACACCATCGGTAGCGCACAAGGCAATGAAGACGAACAAGTCTTGAGTTTCCGTCTTGGAGGTGAAGAGTACGCGGTTGACATTCTTCGCGTTCAAGAGATCAAAGGCTGGGAGAAGACCACGCCGATTCCCAATACTCCTGACTACGTCATGGGGGTAATCAATCTACGTGGCGCTGTGGTGCCGATTATCGATTTGCGCGTGCGCTTTAAACTCGATGACATCACCTATAACGAATCGACCGTCGTGATTATCGTGCGTGCCTTCGACAGTCTGGGAACACAAAAGATTATCGGACTGGTGGTCGACGGTGTTTCCGACGTGCATTCCATTCATACCGATCACTTGCAGAACGCTCCGGAGATGAGTGGCGTAATACACAGTTCTTATCTTAAAGGACTGGCCACGCTGGACGATAAAATGGTTATCGTTCTGAATATCGATCAATTAATTAATGAAGGGATTTTAGGCGATATTAGCGCCTTGAATTAATATCGAATCGGCTTATTTTAGCCACACACAAAGAGAGAAGAACCATGTCTAAAATTTTAGCAGTTGATGATTCAAAATCCATGCGGCAAATGGTCGCCATGTCTTTAAAGTCTGCCGGACACGATGTTTCCGAGGCCGAAGACGGCAGACTTGCATTGGATATCGCTAAAAGAGAGCAATTCGATGTCATTGTCACCGACATCAATATGCCGAACATGAACGGTATCGAGTTGATCAGTGCGCTGAGATCAATGCCGAACTACAAGTTCACACCGATTCTATGTCTGACAACCGAATCTTCCGGCGATATGAAAACCAAAGGTAAAGAAGCCGGCGCAACCGGCTGGATCGTCAAACCTTTCAGCCCGGAAAAATTGTTGTCGGTTATTAACCGTGTACTGTAAGACGTCCGTGCAATAACCCCGCGAGGAGTATAACCATGGCCAACCCGATCGTGTTAAACGACAGTTTGACAATACATAATATCCAAGCGCAATTCGACGAACTTAAGCAGCAATTTGCCGAAGCGGACAGTAATCTCCTTCTGGACGCCTCGGCAGTCGAAAATATCGATACATCCGGCTTTCAAATGTTACTGGCTTTGAAGCGACATGCAGAAAACAGCGGTAAACAGGTACAATGGCAGGGAGTAGGAGAAAACTTCCTGCAACTGAGCGAGAAGCTGAATTTGCAAAAGCCTTTGAATCTCTCTGTTTAAGAAACGCAGATCAGAGGCAGATCGATATTTCTGTGAAATGCCCTATCAGCCCCGAATTTACGGGGCTGAAGTCGTGTTGGAAAGCCTTAAATGAAACCACCCTCGAAGCACAATCTTGCCGATAAAGTCGCTGTTTCCCTCGCCTACGAAGGAACAGGCGCTCCTAAAGTGACGGCGAAAGGCCGTGGTCACCTTGCCGAAGAAATTTTAAAAACCGCCCGGGAACACAATATCCCGATTCAGGAAGACGAAGGACTGGTTTCCCTGCTGAGTCAGGTGGAACTGGATCAGGAAATCCCGACGGAACTGTATGAGGCGATCGCCCAGCTGCTGATCTTTGTCTATCAATTAAGCGGTAAAACCATTCCAAGACCCTGAAGAAAGTCTCATTATCGTGAGTGACAAATAGAATCCCGGATCAGGAAATTCCCATTCCGCTACTGCTGGGAAAACGTCTCAGAGCAATTCGTCGGAAAATTCAATATCGGATGCGGCAAACAGACTTTCCACATCGATCAAAATAATCACCTGATCCTGAAAATGCGCTATGCCTTGAATATAGCGGGATGCGGTATCCTTGACCGATACCATAGGTTCGAACTTCTGTTCCGGAATATCTTTGACTTCCATCACAAAATCCACCAGAAAGCCCAGTGTATGCTCGGCGTCAATCTCAACAATAATAATCCGGCTGTGCTGATCGATCGGTTTCGGTGCCAACCCTAGAGTGCGTCGCGCATCGATGACAGTCACAATCACACCGCGAACGTTGATTACTCCCAGCACTTGCGCATCGGAGCCGGGAACCTGACGAATGGTTCCAACCTTCAAAACCTCGCGGATTTTTTTGACCTGAATACCGTAGACTTCTTTTTGCAGGCGAAACAATACGCAACGTACACTCGGTCCTAAATAAGCGCCGTCGTCATTCATCAATTCAGAAGAACTTCCGACTACAACAGATTGATCCGACATCATATTCATAAGCGTTTCCCGCTCCCACTGTTATTCTTTTCGGCTCTTGGCCGTAAATTCATTAAAACGCATATTGAAAGCGTTGTACCACACCCGGCAAATCCAGAATCAAGGCAATATTGCCATTGCCGGTAATGGTCGCGCCTGCATAGCCTTTCACGCTACGTAAAGTGGCGCCTAAAGGCTTGATCACCACTTCTTCCTGGCCGTTGACCTGGTCGACAACCAGACCGACGCGCTGATTGCCGATACAGACAATCACAACTTTCGGACTGGCCGCAGCCTGCTCACGTCCCTGCGGCAACAGCCAGTGATCGAGGAAAAACAGCGGAATGCTTTTCGAACGCAGGCGAACCATACGTTCTCCGTCAATCACGTTCGTCTGCGATTCGTCGTAGTCAAAAATTTCCTGTACGCTGGTCAACGGAATGGCATAGCTGTCCTCTTCGAACGACACCATCAAAGTCGGCAGGATCGCCAATGTCAAAGGCACACGAATCTGAATCTGCGTCCCTCTGCCGGTTTCCGAATGAATATCGATACTGCCGTTAAGACGGGTAATCATGTTTTTGACCACGTCCATACCGACACCGCGTCCGGAAATATCGCTGATGGTTTCCGCCGTCGAGAAGCCAGCCGACAGAATCAACTCAAACGCCGCTTTATCGGTCAACTGGTTGGCAGTCACTTCGTCCATCAAGCCTTTTTCAACCGCTTTGCGACGCAGCACATCGGCATCCATTCCTTTGCCGTCGTCGGTAATCGACAGGAGGATATGATCGCCCTCCTGCTCGGCTGCCAAAATAACGGTGCCGCGTTTCTCTTTACCGGCTGCCAGACGATCCGCCGGCATCTCGATGCCATGGTCGACCGAGTTACGTACCAAATGCACCAATGGATCGGCCAAAGCTTCCACCAGATTTTTATCCAGATCAGTCTCTTCGCCACGCAATTCAAGGGTAATTTCCTTGCCAAGCTTGCGAGAAAGGTCGCGCACAACTCGCGGAAAGCGCCCAAATACTTTCTTAACCGGCTGCATTCGAGTTTTCATTACCGCCGCCTGCAGATCAGTTGTCACATGATCCAGGTTGCCGATGGTATTCGACAGACTCTCCTTATTGACTTCCGAATTGCGCAGGGTCAGCAAGCGGTTGCGAACCAATACCAGTTCACCGACCAAATTCATAATTTCGTCAAGGCGCTTGGTATCGACACGAACCGAAGTTTCCTGTTGAGCTTTATTTTTGGCGGGCGCTGTGCTGTCTTCAGAACTTTTCACTGCGGCTTTAGAAGGCTGACCACTTTCTATGACTGCCGCTTGTGATTGGGTCGAAGGCGTTGCCACGGACGGAGCTTCCACTGTTTGCGGTACGATTAAGTTATCACGCTGATTCAGCAAGGCTTCAAACTCTTCATCGGTGATATCTCCGTCCGGATCAACCCCTTCCGCCAGGCTCAATTCCACAGGAGATTCTTTCCGTGGAAGATCGCCTGACAAGGCGTCACGCTGATTCAACAGAGCTTCAAATTCTTCGTCGGAGATATCTCCGTCAGGGTCGGCACCGTCATCCAGCGACAGGACGACATTCTTAACCTCATTCGTCACTGCCGTATGAGGTTCGGTCTGCCCCATCAAGGCGTCGCGTTGATTCAAAAGCGCTTCAAACTCGTCATCGGAGATATCACCGTCAGGATCAACCCCTTCTGCCAGACTCAATACCGGCGTTTCAGCTTGAATAATTACAGGTTCAACATGATCGGGCTTGGTCAAAGCATCCAAACGGCTTAACAGCTGAGAGTCATTTTCTGGTAATACGCGCTCTCCGTCGTTCAAACGTGATACGGCTTCTTGGACGGCATCGTAGGCCTGCAAAATAACGTCGGCAACCACCGAATCATAATCAATCACGTTGTTACGGATCTTATCGAAAACATTTTCGGCTCTGTGACACAGCTCCACCAAAGGCGTAACACCAAGGAAACCGGCACCACCCTTAAGGGTGTGGAACCCGCGGAAAACCGCATTCAATATTTCCTGATCTTTCGGCGATTGTTCCAGGTCAAGCAGCTGCTCATTGAGCTGATCAACCAATTCGGTCGCTTCGATCAAAAAGTCCTGTAAAATCTCTTCATCCACGTCTCGTTCCCCATCGGTGCCCGGCTTTTAAGCATCGCTTGAACCTAAATTATTTTGTTGTTGTCTACTTAGCGATTAAAGCAACCGCTATGCCATACAAAATGGCGCCAATACCTTTTTACAGCCCAAGATCTTTTAACAGATCATCGACATCATCCTGGTGGCGCACGCTCTCCGATTTATCCGCCTTGATCTGCGGACCAACTCCAGCTAACAGATTCTCACGATTGTCTAAGCGCTCCGGCAAATCCTGCAGGTCATGACCCGCTTTTTCGATCAACTGATGCAAACTGCCTTCCAACTCACCGATAATATGAATAACCTTATGTACAACCTGACCGGTCAAATCCTGATAGGATTGCGCTAAAATAATCTGATTGAATATACTACGTAACTGATTTAAATCATTCCCTTCCGGCAGTTCCTGGGAAACTCTGGTGATAACTTCCAGCCCCTGTTCGGCTTGATCCAAAGTCAACTGACTGGCCTCTTCGATACTGTTCAAAACATAGTGCAAGCGCTCGGTAACATCCGGAATATCGTGCTTGGTCTGCATCAGAAGGTCGTCGTTGCCCAATTCATTCAACGCCTGATGAAGGCGATTCCCCAGACCCGATATTTCCTGATATAACCGATGCTCCTGCAGGCCGGTCAGTTCATTTAACAAGGTCGTACTGCGAATTTCGTCTTGCTGCTGCAAAGCTTCCAGCAGTTGGGAAACCGTCTCTTGTAATTGCTTCATAGATACCCCATTTAGCGTCCAGAATCTGATCCCGGACCAATCCCAGCGAAGGCGTAAACAAAAACGCCCTATAGCGGCTTGGCCGGTATAAGGCGTTTCGGATCGCGATTACACAGTTTAAAAGCGGTCAGTCATGCGACCTTCTTTACCAAGCTATTTAAAACTATCGGCCATATTTTTTATTTCTTCACAAAAAAGCGCCTGAAAAGGCGCTTTTTGTATTAAGTGATCGTTTGTCGACAGAACCCCGTTTAACCAACTTGCTTCTGCGCCATGCGCTCGAAGATTTTTTGAATCTTCTCGTTCAGCGTCGCGGCGGTAAACGGTTTGACAATATAACCGTCCACACCGGCCTGGGCCGCTTCGAGGATCTGCGAACGCTTCGCTTCGGCAGTAATCAGCAGGAACGGCAGATCTTTCAGGTTCTGATCGGCGCGTACATGCTTCAGGAGTTCAATGCCGGTCATTTTAGGCATATTCCAGTCGCTGACGATAAAATCGTATTTACCGGTCTGGATCATCGGCCAGGCGGTATCTCCGTCATCCGCTTCGTCCAAATTATTAAACCCGAGCTCTTTCAGCAGGTTTTTAACAATTCGACGCATGGTGGAAAAATCATCCACCACCAAAATGTTCATATCTCTATTGATTTGCATGCATTATCCCTTTTTAGACGATGCCCTGTTACAACCAGTCAGCCATGCGCGAACGAATTCGCTTAATTGCCTGACTGTGAATCTGACTGACGCGTGATTCGCTCACGTCAAGGACCTGACCGATCTCTTTCAAATTCAATTCTTCGTCGTAATACAGTGACATCACCAGTTTTTCTTTTTCTGGCAGGCGATCAATCTCTTTCGCCAAGGCCCCTTGAAACCCGTTTTCCGTTAATTCGGCTAAAGGGGTTGCTCCCTTACTGACCATTCGACCTTCAGCCAGTTCGTCGTGATCCGGCTGATCGATCGACAATAGCTGAACCGAATTGGTATCTTGTAAGATCTTATGATATTCATCGATCGAAATGCCCATTTCCTTAGCAATTTCTTCATCTTTTGCTTCACGGCCGAGTTTTCCTTCAACCTGATTGATGGCATCACTGACTTCACGGGACTTGCGATATACCGATCTCGGGGTCCAGTCACCTTTGCGGATTTCATCCAGCATCGCCCCACGAATACGGATTCCGGCATAGGTTTCGAAACTGGCACCCTGATTGGCATTGTATTTCTGCATCGCTTCAATCAGACCGATAATTCCCGATTGAATCAAATCTTCGACAAACACGCTATCCGGCAGGCGGCCCTTCAGGTGGTAGGCGATACGTTTCACCAGCGGCAAATAGGCTTCGACGTCCATTGTCTGCTGTGGAGAGGTCTGCTTCTGAACCTGCTGATAAAGATTAGTCCTGCTCATAAAATTTGCCACAATCATCCTTTAAAAAAGAGGCTAGAAGCCGGCTTTAAGCCTCTTTTTGAAATAAATTCTCAACAAAAAACTGTAAGTGTCCGGTTACGTTCCGAGGTATCGGCCAAGCATTGATTTTATCGGCGATATCGAAAAAAGCCGATGCCGCCGCACTCTGCGGACGATGGATCGTTACCGGAATCTGTCTTTGCACTGCTTCGCGCAAAGCATTGTCCTGCGGAACCGAGCCCAGGAAATCGACCTGAATATCCAAAAATTGCTCCGCCACTCTAGCAAGCTTATCATACAGCTGTTTCCCTTGCAGAGCGGATATACTCATATTAGCAAGGATTCTAAAACGCGTCACTTGATAATCCCTGCTCAATACTTTAATTAAGGCGTACGCGTCCGTAATTGAAGCCGGTTCATCAGTAACAACGACAATAACTTCCTGTGCGGCGCGGCAGAAGTTGACCACACTTTCGGCAATCCCCGCCGCAGTATCGACCAGCAACACATCCAACTCGTCCGCCAACTCGGAAAAGGCGTGGACGATTCCGGCATTTTCCATCAGACTCAGCTGCGCCATTCTTCTGATACCCGAAGCGGCCGGAATCACTTTCAAGCCTGCCGGGCCTTCGACAATAACTTCTTTTAAGGTCTTTTCCCCGCTCAACACATGCGACAGGTTATAACTGGTTTGCAATCCGAGCATAATATCGACGTTCGCCAATCCCATATCGGCATCCATCAGTAGCACCCGGTTGCCTAGCTTACTTAAAGCAACACCCAGATTGACCGATACGTTGGTCTTGCCGACACCACCTTTTCCGCTGGCAACCGCGATTACGCGGATAGGTTTAGAGCCGCCGCCAGTGCTGCGAGAAGAAGAGGAGCCGTGCATTGCCCGCAAGCCTGCCGCTTGATCATTGTGCATGACTAACCTCCCTGCCCACGCCTAAACGCAAGGCCGCATCTTCGGTCTGACGGCGCTGTTGACCCAATAGAATTGCGCGATCGATCAACTCTCTCACTTTTAAAGACTCCAAATCTTCCGGCACCCTCTGACCGGTCGAGACATACGCCAGCGGCAAATTCTCTTCGGCAAGGACCGTTAACACATTTCCTAACTGCAAAGCCTCATCCATTTTGGTCAAAATACAGCCTTTTAACACCATACGCCCGAAAGAGCGCACTATGTCTTCCAGTGCCGATAACTGAGTCGCCGCGGAGATGACCAGATAGTTACGCACATAATTCAAACCGTCATGGCCTGAGGTTAATTGTTGCGTTAATTGCAAATCTCGCTGGCTCATCCCGGCAGTATCGATCAGGATCATTTTCTTATGCTGTAACGAACTCAATAAAGCAACCAGCTCGCCGTGAGTCGATGCCACATGCACCGGAACGCGAATCAAATCGGCAAAGGTCTTTAACTGCGCCTGAGCACCGATTTTGTAGCAATCGGTGGTAATCAACGCGATGTCATTAGTGCTGTGGCGCATGACAAAACGGCTTGCCAGCTTGGCGATGGTTGTGGTCTTACCTACACCGGTCGGACCGACCAGAGCAAAAATACCACCGCGCTCAATCAAATCTTGATCGGCAACACTAATTCGCTCTTCCAATGCCTGCAACAGAAGCGTCCACGCCTTCGAACTGTCGGCATCGATTGCCTGCAACAGTTTCTGGCTCAAATCCCAACCGATGCCTAATTGCAACAAACGCTTTAGCAGTGCAACCTGATGGGGATTCTGCTGTTCATTCTGATTCCAAGCCAATCCGGACAGCTGATTTTCCAGCATGGAACGCATCGCCTGCAATTCCGACGCCATTGCCGCCAAATCAGGCTGCTGCTCCACTTGTCGAGCTCCCTTTATCTCGGAAGTTTTCTCCGGTTCCGGGGACAGAGAATCGACTTCGGAATGATTTTTCTTGTATTCCACCGCTTCAGGGTCAAGCGCGGTAACAATCTCGACACCACCGTCAATATCTTTCGTCGACAAAATGACGGCATCATCGCCGTATTCCTGACGAACCAGATTCATTGCCTGGCGCATGGTCGGCGCGACATAGCGCTTAATTTTCACCTTAACCTCCCTGACCGATATTCGCCACGACACTTATCTGACGGTTTTCCGGCACTTCCGAATAAGCCAGAACCCATAAATTCGGCAAACTGAAACGGAACAGACGCGCTAATTGAGCACGAATCTGCGGCGCAACCAGCAAAACTGCCTGCTGTCCGCTAATTTCCACCTGTTCGGCTTGTTCCTTCAATGCCTTATGCAGCCGCTCGGCCAAGCTCGGTTCAACCGCCAACTGGCCTTCCGGCGCTCCTTGAGTAGCTTGGAGCAATATCTGTTCCAAAGAAGGGTCTAAGGTGATAACTTTCAGTTCGCCATCTCCGCCGACGATTTCCTGAACAATCGAGCGCCCGAGCGCGGCACGAACCGCAATCGTCAATTCGCCCGGCTGTTGAGTACGGGATGCGTGTTCGGTCAAGGTCTCCATAATGGTTCGCATATCACGAATCGAGACTTTTTCACGTAGAAGATTCTGCAGAACTTTAACCAGTGTCGCCAAAGACAATTTATCCGGAACCAGTTCATCGACCAGCTTAGGCGAAGTCTGCTTCAGCTTATCAAGCAGCTGCTGGGTTTCGTCATGTCCGAGCAGTTCGTAGGCGTAATCCTGGATCAATTGACTGACATGGGTTGCCACCACCGTACTGGCATCCACCACCGTATAGCCAAGCGCTTGCGCCTGATCTTGGTCACTCGGCGCAATCCAGACTGCATCCAGACCGAAGGTAGGATCCTTAGTCGCCATACCGGAAACTTCGCCGAACACCTGTCCCGGATTAATCGCCAACTCGCGATCAGGAAAAACCTCGCCTTCTCCGGAAGAGACTCCCATCAATAAAATTCGATATTGATTCGGCTTAAGATCAAGGTTATCGCGAATGTGTACTGCCGGAACCAGAAAGCCGAGCTCTTGAGAAACTTTACGCCTGACCCCTTTAATACGGTTTAGCAACTGGCCGTTCTGCGACTGATCCACCATCGAAATCAAGCGATAGCCGACTTCCAGGCCGAGAATATCCACCGACTGAACATCCTCCCAACTCAGTTCAGAAGAAGTCGGCACCTCTTCTTCCATTTCCTGTGCGGCGGCAACTTCTGCCTGTTGCGGCTGCAGACGCTGTTGTCTATGAATCAAATAAGCTCCGGTACCGGCAATCGCCGCAAAGCTCAAAAATGCCAGATTCGGCATTCCCGGAATCAATCCCATGATACCGACAATTGCTGCGGTTGTTCCCAAGGCTTTCGGATTGGAGAACATCTGCATCTGCAACTGTTCGCCCATATCTTTCCTTTCGGCGCCTGTTACCCTGGTGACAATAATCGCTGTCGCCGTCGACAGTAACAGAGCAGGAATCTGTGCTACCAGCCCATCGCCCAATGTCAAAATCGTATAAACCTGAGCGGCATCGCCAAACGGCATTCCATGCTGCCCGACACCGATTGCAAAACCGCCGATCAGGTTGATAAACAGAATAAGAATCCCGGCAACGGCGTCACCACGTACGAATTTACTGGCACCGTCCATGGAACCATAAAATTCCGCTTCTGTCGCTATTTCGGAACGACGTTGCTGCGCTTCCTGCTGAGTAATCAATCCGGCATTCAAGTCGGCATCGATCGCCATCTGTTTCCCCGGCATCGAATCCAGAGTGAAACGCGCACTGACCTCTGCGACCCTTCCGGCCCCTTTGGTAATGACCACGAAGTTAATGACCACCAGAATCGCGAAAACCACCAGACCAACCGCATAGTTGCCGCCGATAACGAACTCACCGAAAGCCTCGATGACCTTACCGGCCGCAGCGCCACCTTCGTGGCCTTCGAGCAAGATAACTCGGGTTGAAGCGATATTGAGCGACAGCCGGAATAGCGTCGCCAGCAGGATAACCGTTGGAAAAATAGCAAAGTCGAGAGGACGTTTTGCATAGATCGTGACCATCAACACCACCATCGATAAAACGATGTTGAAGGTAAAAAAGACATCCAGCAAGAACGGCGGCATAGGAATGGTCACCATACCCAACAGCGCCAAGACGGCAATCGGAACCGCTAAACCGCTTTTAAGCTTTTGCCTTATCAAGCTGACCAATTCGGAAAAATTCATTCACTTCGCTTTAAAATTTCTGGGTCTGTACAGCACATGAACATTGCAGCCAGACCCTTGCTATATATCGCCATTTTAACTTGAGTTTTTACTCTGTTTTCATGTTTTCGGGAATCGGCAAATCGGAAAAATCCATCGCCCGGGCGCGTCCGCCCTCTTCCAGCTGGAACACATACGCCAAAATCGCCGCCACCGCTTTAAACAAGTCGTACGGAATCGGTCGATCCAACTCGGCATTATAGTATAAGGCGCGCGCCAAAGGCGGCGCTTCAACAATCTGAATTTGGTGCTCGCTGGCAATGGTACGGATCTGCGCCGCCATAAAGTCGACTCCCATCGCCAACACCAACGGTTCTCCCATTGTCTCAGGATCGTATTTCAAAGCGACGGCAAAATGGGTCGGGTTAGTGATGACCACATCTGCTTCAGGCACCTTTTGCATCATGCGCCGCTGGGCCATTTCACGTTGCACTTGGCGAATTCGTCCTTTTACTTCCGGGCTACCTTCTTGCTGTTTAAACTCTTCTTTCACTTCCTGTTTGGTCATTTTCAACTGGCGGTTGTGATCCCAAAGTTGGAAAGGCACATCAATCGCCGCCACGATCAACAGCGACAAACTAACGAAAATAAACGCCTCGATAATCAGCTCACCGGAATGTCCGAGGGCGTAATGCAGCGGTTCAATCCCGAGATTCAGCAACTCGGCAAACACGACATACAAAAAGAAGGTCGCCATAGCGATAACCAATGAAAATTTCGCCAGCGCCTTAAACAGTTCCAGTAACGCCTTGGCGGAAAACATGCGTTTCAAACCGGATATCGGGTTCAATTTGGAGAAAGAAGGCGCCATCGCCTGAGCACTGAAGGCCCAGCCGCCCAATAACATTGGCGAAACAATGGCAATGAAAGCCATCAGAAGCATAAAGGGCAAAGCCAACCAGATCGCACCGATAACGATTGACAAAATCTGATCAAACAGCTTTTGGGTATCGAAGGCGACATTCCGGTCAAAACTTAACCCTTGTGTCACCAGTTCGGAAAAGTTGCTTAGCAGTGTGCCACCGAAAACATACAGAAACAACGCTGCCGACAAGGTCATTAAAACCGTCGTCAATTCCCTCGAGCGCGGAATCTGCCCTTTATCCCTCGCTTCCTGCAGTTTCTTCTGCGAGGGCTCTTCGGTCTTTTCCGCTCCGTCTTCGTTTTCAGCCATATAAACTCCCTACTTACTCAAGGTGAACTGACTAATCAGCTCGATCGAGCGGTGGATCATTTCCTGCAAATGCGGCAGGATCAGCGGGGTTGTCAAAGATAGCATCACCAGACCGGTCAACAAGGTGACCGGAAAACCGACTGCAAAAATATTCAAGGCCGGCGCCGCTCGCGTTACCACACCGAATGCCACATTAATCAGCAACAAAGCGGTAATCGCCGGCAAAGCCACCAGAACCCCGGCAGAAAACATATAGCTGCCGAATTCAACCAGACGCAGCAGGCTTTCGCGATCAAGAATATGCACCCCGACCGGCATATATTCAAAACTGTCCACAACCAACTGAATCACGAGAACATGACCGTTCATCGCCAAAAACAACAGCGTCACGATGATCGTGAAATAGCGCGAAATAATCGGCGATTGCGACCCGCTGGCCGGATCGACCATAATCGCAAACGCCAGTCCCATTCCCATAGCAATCATCTGGCCAGCTACTACAAAAGCCTGAAAAACGATTAAAAAAACCAAACCCATCGCCAGACCGATCACCATCTGCTGGATAATAAACAGCACACCTTGCCAGGTAAAAGGGTCAACCGGCGGCGGCAAAGCCAGAGAAGGCGCGACGGCCAGGGTAATCAGAGCGGTTACGATGACTCGGGCGCGGATAGGCACCGAGCTGAGACTGTAGAGAGGAATAATCGAGAGCATGGCTCCGATGCGCACGAACGGGTAAAAGTAGAGTCCCAGGTACTGCAACAGCTCCGAATAACTCACTTCGCCCCCTAACCGATTAAGGCGGGAATATTTTGATAAAGCTCTTTGGTAAAGGAGATCAGAGTCGTCAACATCCACGGACCGGCAACGACTAAAGCGATACCAACAATCGCCAGTTTAGGGATAAAGCTCAAAGTCATTTCGTTGATCTGCGTCGCAGCCTGAAACATCCCGACCAGAAGACCGATTAACAGTGCCGGAATCAACAAAGGCGCCGTCAGCATAGTGGTCACTTCAAGCATTCTCTGCCCAAGAGTCAACACGAATTCCTGTTCCATACTAGGTTGCCCCCGCCACTACAAAACTGTTCGCCATCGTTCCGACTACCAGCGCCCAGCCGTCAATCAGCACAAATAACATTAACTTGAACGGCATGGAAATAATCATCGGCGACAGCATCATCATCCCCATCGACATCAATAGACTCGCCACGACCAGATCGATAATCAGGAAAGGTATAAACAGCATAAAACCGATCTGAAAAGCGGTTTTCAATTCACTGGTCATAAACGCCGGAATCAGTATTTTGAATGGTACCGTCTCCGGATCGTTCAAAGTTACATCGCCCATCTCGGCAAACATCGCCAGATCGTCTTCACGCGTCTGCTCAAGCATAAATTTATGCATCGGCTTGGCACCGATTTCCAAGGCTTCTTTAAACTGAATCTGCTCTTCGAGATAGGGAGCAACCGCTTTGTCGTATATCTGATCCAGAACCGGCGACATGATAAACAGCGTCAAAAAAAGCGACAAACCGATCAAAACCTGGTTAGACGGCGTCGAAGTCGTCCCAAGTGCCTGTCTCAACAGGGCAAAAACAATGATCAAACGCAAGAAAGAGGTGGTGGCAATTAAAGCGGCCGGAAGCAGCGTCAATCCTGTCATCAACAGCAGGATTTGCAGAGTCAGGGTGTAATCCTGATTACCGGCGGCATCAGTTTCAACGGTGAAAGCCGGAATACCCGGCATCGCCCACACCAGACTCGGCATTAAAACTGCACCCAAAGGCAATAATTTGAGCCAAAAACTCACTTGGTCTGATCCTTTTGCGAGGGTTTATACTTCTGCAGAAAACCTTGCAGGTTCTGTGCAAAAGCCTCGGAGTTTTCTCCGGGAGTCTCCACCTCGATTGGCTGTTCTAAACGGTGTAAAGTACTGATTCGACTTGAAGTCACACCCACCAGCAATTGCTCTTCACCCACTTGCAACAACAGGATACGCTCTCTCTGCCCGACCGACAAGGCTCCGACTACCTTCAGTTTACCGTTGGCGACGCCGGGAAAACGTCCATAACGGCGCAAAAGCCACGCCGAAACAAAAATAATCCCGATGACCAACACCAGGGATAATAGAATCTGCAAGAAATAATCGCTCGGCTGCATCACCCCCTCACCGGTCGCAGACCAAACGGGAAGAGCCAGCAGCATTAGCAGGCCACCAAACAGTCTCTTTAGAGCCGAATTCGTTTTTAGCCCGTTCATGTTATTTCAGCTTTTTAATCCGTTCTTGAGGGCTGACGACATCGGTCAGGCGCACACCGAATTTATCGTTAATCACCACGACTTCTCCGTGGGCGATCAAAGTGCCGTTAGCCAACAGATCCAACGGCTCCCCCGCCAAACGATCCATCTCAATCACCGATCCCTGAGTATAGGACAGCAGATTACGGATCGACACCTTGGCTCGCCCGATTTCCAGCTGCAAGGTCACCGGAATATCGAGAAGGACATCCAGATCGACTTTGTTTTTTGAAGGCTCTTTATCGGCTTCCAGTGAATCCAGTGCCGCTGCTTCCTGTTCGCTCAGTGCTTGAGCCCAATCGTCAACACCGCCGGTTTCGCTCGCTGCGGCTTGTTCAGCCATGGCATCGCCCCATGCGCTTAAATCGTCCTGTCCGCTCATTTATACCACTCCTTCACTGATTCATTGGCGCGTTCGGCATAGGCCGGATGGTGCAAAATTTCTTCGATTTTGACCGCTTTCTTATTGTGACTTTCACCCAACTTACCACGCACAAACGCAATATCTTCGGCTTTTACCGTGACTTTTTCCGGCATTTCAATCGGAATAATATCGCCGGTTTTCATCTCCATTAAATCTTCCATGCTCATTTCGATTTCTAGCAGATTGACACTCAAGTTGATTTCGATGTTTTTCGCTTCTTCTTTGAGCGTTCTCGACCAGCGGTTATCGCTCTCGCCCTGCAGATTTTGCAATCCTTCTTCCAGCTTATCGCGAATCGGTTCCAGCATGGCATAAGGCATCACAATATCAACACGTCCCTCGACACCTTCGAAACGCACATTGATCGGGCTAACGACAATCATGTCGGTCGGATCGACAATCGCGGCAAATTTAGGATTCATTTCCGAGTGCATATACTCAATATCGATATCCATTACCGGGGCCCAGGCACTGCGCAAATTTTCCGAACTCATATCCAAAATACTGCGCACCATACTCATCTCGACTGGCGTATATTCGCGCCCTTCGATCTTGAAAGGCAGAAGTCCTGTACCGCCGAAATAAATATCGACAGCGGTAAAAATCAGTTTCGAATCCAACGTGAACAAGGAAACACCATTTAACGGATTGATACGGTAGATATTCAAACTGGTCGGCACAAACAAGTTGCGCTGATAATCGATCATCTTAATGATTTTGACTTCACCGGCGGTGACTTCAACGCTGGACATAATCATCTCGTTAAAATAACGCTGAAAACCCCGGGCGAAACGTTCATTGATAATATCCAGCGCAGGCAGACGCCCGCGAACGATGCGTTCCTGATTAGTGAAATCGTAGACTTTGGCATTCTGCATGCCGGTGAAGTCGTTTTCGGTTTCAACTTCACCACCGCCGACCCCTTTTAAAAGGGCGTCTACCTCATCTTGACTTAAAATATCATCCATTCATTGATCCTACTGCATCACAAAGCGGGTCATATACACATCTTCCACCAGATCCGGATAGATATTGTGCTTTTCCAAAACCTGACGCGTCACTTGTAAAATTTCTTCACGCAGCTTATCCGGGCCGTCCGGAGTGCTCAATTGATTATAGTGCTGGTTACGTAACAGACGCTGAATGTCGTTTTTCAAAATCGGTCTTAAATGCTCCATGTCGCCTTCCGGACCGACCAGCTGCGGATAATAAGACAAAAACTTCAAATCCACCGCCAAATATTTGGCTTGACCGTCACCGTTAAAATTCACGACAAACTTATCCATGGTGAAATACTGCGGCGGAGCACCGGCTTCCGGCGGGTCGAACTGCTTGTATTTCGGGGAGTAAGACAGAGCATGTCCCTCTTCGACATGCTGCTCCGCTACGGCTTGATCTTCTTGATGACCACCATCGTCTTTAGGGCCCATCAACAGATAAACCAGTACACCGATACCGACCAGCAAAAGAAACACGATGACGATCAAAACGATCATCAAACCTTTTCCGCTTTTTTTAGGTTCTTGAACCTCTTCAGCCATAGTGGATTCCCTTTTAACTTTAGTTGTCGAAAAATCGACAGTCGCGATACAACCACTGTCGAGCTAGCCTGAAAATCGCCATTTACTGCTGGCTGCGGATCGTCTGCAACGCCTCAACCTGCGGAGCGTCACTGATATTACGCAGCGCTTCTTCGGCTTTTTTATTCAATACGATAATACTGATGCGACGGTTACGCGGATTATAAGGGTTTTCCTTATCAAAAGGCACCGTATCCGCCATACCAACTACCTGAGCAATTTGCGTGCCTTTTACGCCGCCATCGATCATTAAACGTCGTGCTGCATTGGCACGGTCCGCCGATAGTTCCCAGTTGGTGTAATCGGAACTGGCGTGATAACCCGAAGCATCCGTATGGCCGGCAATGCTGATTTTTCGCGGTGTCTCCGCCAAAACGGAACCGACCGCTTTCAGTAAGGTAGCCGCATAATCTTTCGGCAGGTCGACCCCTGGACTGAACATCGGACGTTTGCGGTCGTCGAGAATCTGCACCTGGAGACCGTTTGGAGTAATTTCGATTTTCAACTGGTCTTTCAGCTGATTAAGTACCTGGCTCTCTTCGATTTTCTTTTCCAGTTGAGACTTCAGCAACTCCATCTGCTCCTGATCGGCCTGACCTGAACCATCGTCATGCCCCTCCTTACCTTTCGGAGCATCCTGAAAACCGCCCATATCGATCATTGCATCCGAAGTCTGTCCCGCTTCACTGGATTCAACCAGCGTACTCGGCGCTGCCTCAATTACCGTCGGATCACGAAAATATTCGGCAATCATCTTCATCTCTTCGTCATTGGTTCCGCCCAAAACCCATAGCAACAGAAAGAAGGCCATAGTCGCGGTCATGAAATCGGCAAAAGCGATCTTCCAAGCTCCGCCGTGCGCCTCGTGCGGGCACTTTTTAAGACGTTTTATGATTATGGATTCTTCATCGCTCATGGCATATTACCTTATGGCTTCAGGCACCTTGTTATTTGATGCTCTGAATGAATTCATCCAATTCCTGGAAGCTTGGACGCGCTTTACTCGGGATGGCTTTTCGGCCGAATTCAACCGCTACCTGCGGTGCGTAACCGTTCAAATTTGCCATCAGACAGGTTTTGATAACATTGTAAAAAGCCGATTCCGACTCGGCACGATTTGCCAGTTCGGAAGAGATCGGCGCTACGAAACCGTAAGCGACCAGAATCCCTAAAAAGGTACCGACCAGAGCGACCGACATGTGATGGGCAATTTCCAAAGGACCCGCATCCAGATAACTCATGGTAATAACGATCCCCAGAACGGCCGCTACGATACCGAAAGCCGGTAAAGATTCCGCCACTTTACCAATCGCGGCACTCGGCATTAAGGATTCATGATGGTGGGAATCGATTTCGACGATCATCAAATCTTCCAGCTGATAGGGGTTGCTGGCACCGCTGATCATTAATCGAAGGTAGTCGCAGATAAAGTCCACGGCATGGTGATCGGCCGCCACTTTCGGAGCGCTGTTGAAAAGTTCGCTGCTGTGCGGATCTTCGACATCGGCTTCGATCGACATCAGACCTTCGCGACGCGCCTTATTGAAGAGTTTAAACATTAAACCGAGAAGTTCGGTATGAAGTTCTTTGTTGAACGGCGACGGTTTCAGAAGACCCAAACCGCCTGAAAATCCTGCTTTTACCACCCAACCCGGGTTGGCGATGATGTAAGCTCCGAGAGCACCACCGCAGATAATGACCACTTCCAGCGGCTGAATCAGAACGCCAAGACTACCATGCGGCAAATACCCCGCCAATAGCGTTCCTATAACCACTAATGTCCCGACAATCGCCTTCATGCTCCAGTCCTATTCCCTTTTTATTCTCTTATTATGTTTTGCATGTCGTTAAATAACGATCATAGCTCATTCTCAGTACGGATTGCGCTTAACTTTGAATTCATATCGTCAAAAACCTGACTCACACGACTGGCGTGAATCTGAGTTTCCCCTACTTTCTCTCGGCCGAATTCCATCGCCTGAACCGCATTACGCGCGCCATGCTGCAACCCTTCGATAATTGACTGAATATTTTTAGTCGCCTGCTGTGTTTTACCGGCCAGCAGCCTGACTTCATCGGCAACAACGGCAAACCCTCTGCCGTGCTCGCCGGCGCGGGCCGCTTCGATAGCGGCATTCAACGCCAAAAGGTTGGTCTGTTCGGCAATATCGCGGATCAAGACCAACACACTGCCGATATTGCTGCTGTCGGCTTCCAGCTGTGACACAACTTGCGAGACCTTCTGAACCTCATCGATCAGAGCGGAAACGTGACCGATGACTTCTTGAGCGGAACGGACGCCTTCGTTGGAATCTTCGTTCAGAGCCGCCCAGATCTCGATCAGACGCTCGGCTTGAGGATCAGTCTGCACAGGCGGAGGTTCAACCGGTTTCTGCAGCTGCAGATTCAATACTTCCAGCTGCTCGGTGCAGGTCTGTAAAGTCTCGTTTAAATTACGTCGCTCACTCTCCAAAGTCTCAATACGCGCCTGATAATCCAATTGCGAATGCTTGCTCGCCGATCTCTGCTCCTGAATATAATCTTCCGTTACATCCAGTAAACGATTGCAGGAGGTAAACCATTTAGGGCGATTGGCCAATTCAGGTAAACGCTGGTCGAATTTTCGACTGTCTTCGATATACTTAACCAGCTCCTCGAGCTCTTCGGTGTCATTTTGCGGCTGCAAGCATAACCAGTAAGCGATCAAACCCATCACCACAACGGTTAACAGTACGCTTAATCCGATCATCAACGCCATCGGCAAGGCGGTGCTGCTCTCTTGCGCCGCTAACGCCGGCAAACTCAAACCGATCAACAGCAAACTGGCAAAAAACTGCTTCACCCCAAACTCCCCTAAGCGTAATAGTCGACCAGATTCTTCGACAAATTAAGTGTTACACGATTCACCGGCCCACTAACCATCTCTTCGGCCGAATCGGCAGAAACTAAAGCGGTATAAGCGTCCTGTGCCTGATTATTTTTATTTTCCGACGGAGAATCGTCGCGTATATCGACCGAACCCAGATCGATTCCTGACTGAGCCAGCACTTCGCGCAGACGCGGCAGAGCATTTTCAACCGCATCGCGCGTCATTCCATGCTGGGCGGAAACGCTGATCTGCAATTGCTGATCTTTATCGAACTGCAGGCGGATTTTCATAGGCCCCAACTGTTCCGGATTTAAAGCGATCTGGGCCTGTTGCACCTGTTGATTTACCATGACAACCACTCTTTGACTGAATTGTTGTCCCCACTGAGGATGTTTGACGCCGGCTGTAATCTGCGGCAAATTCATTTGCGTTGTCAAACGGCGATCAGTAGAGCTTTCTGCCAATCCAAGTTCTTTCAACATGGTGCTTTTTTCATCCGCCAAATCGGCATCATTTTGTATCAGCGATTCCTGCATCATTTGCGCAAACTGCATATTTTGCTGTGTCGTGGCCTGCTGAGCCATAGAAGGAAATGCCGAAGTGTTCGCCGGAGTAGTCGAAGAGGAAACATGATGACTCCACGATGGAGTCGTTTTATCGCCGAACGCCAGACCGGTATACCCCAAACTCGTTGCCGGTTTTTTACTATGTTCTCCGAGCGCAGTCGTCAATGTATTCGACACGGCAGCGCCAACTAACCCAACCTGATTCTGTAATTCGCTATCGGGCAAAACCTCCCGAGAAGTTTGCATGGCAGCGGCTGCAGCTTGAGGATTAATGATCGAATCAATTGCATCAGGATTCTCGACGTCTTGTAGTACGACATCCCTCTGGAGCGGTTGGCTGGCAAGCTTGGAGTTCTCGGCAGACGGATCACCTTCTGGATTGACTGCTGATTGACTGATTACAGCCTGAAACACCCCGTTCAATACGTCTGAATCCTCCAATAACACTTCGTCGTATCCGGCAATTTCCGAATCGGGATCTGTTATCAGCAAAGAATTGACCGTACTTGCAAGGCCGGATTGATCATCCAGTGAGACGAGATTTTGTTCAAGAAGCGGAGTGAACTGTTTATTCTGCGGCAAACCTCTATCGGCCTCTTCGGCAAGGATGTTCGCCGCCGATGCCATAGTGGTAGAGTCGGGCTCTGCAAGCGTTTTGTCATCGACAGTATTCGCAAAGGATTTTCCTGAAATGGGCAGATTAATTCCCGGAACGGCAAGCTCAGGCATTTTCCGAACATCTATCGTAACCGGGGTTTCAGAACCTAATATGGCAGGCAAGTCTTCTGAACGCAGGGTTTCAACCCGGCCACTTGAAAACTGATCCGGAGTCTCAGGCATACTCTGCGAAAATGCCCTATCCAGCTTGAAATCGATTCCCGATTCCTGAAACGACTCACCCGCAATTTGGTTTGGCGCCATCGGAAGAGACAAAATCGACGCTTCAGTGCCGTTGCTCAATGAATTGCCTGTTAATGGATTGCTTGTAAATACACTGTTTTTTGGAGTTTCCGCCGGTGATAAGGAAGTAGTTGCCGCATTCAGATTTTGCAATACTTGAAAAAATGACAATGCGGCTGCTTCCGGATTCGAAACCGAAACAAAATCCATTTCCGGCAAGGCACTCTTAATTGTTGATTTAGTAGAGAAATCCGGAAGAATTGAACCCATCGATTGTTCGGACATAAAATCCAAGCTCCTTAAAACAGATAACGCAGCAACGGCAGAATTTAACTGCCCTATACGGATATATTCAAGAATTAAGCAACCACCATGCCGTTTAAAGGCTCTTCACAACAAAAAACCAACTGGATTTTGCACCCGGGCGGAGCCGATCAAAGCGGTCTGCACTCGGAAACAGGAGGATAATCGTATGGATTATAGATGTTATGGAAAGCCTTGCCGCTTATGAGCATTTTTTGCCGCCAGCTCATCCAGCATTTTCTGCTCGCGCTTGTCGAGTTTTTCCTGCCATGAGCGGCGCTTATTATCCAGCAAGGTCTGCAAGGCTTTTAAACGTGCGCGCTTCTCCACCCATATCTCCCGTCCCTTTTGCACCCTTTCATTCAAAGTGTCTACCTGCTGGCTTTGCGCCTGTACCGCTTGATTGACTTTATGCATGAACAGTGCCTTGCTTTGCAATTGCTGAATCTGCAGTGCGGTATTAAGCGGCGTGGCTTGCTGATATTCCTGTTGATAATTGCGTAAGGACAAGAGTTGGTTTTGTGCCTCTTGCCACTGCGCTTGCAGTGATGCAAAAACCTGGGCGGCGCGGTCGACCTCTTGTTGAGCTAATTCGACGATTTTTTCCCAGCGCTGAATTTCTTCTTTCATCTTTCAACTCCCGCCTTGGGAATAAACATACCGACGATTCAACAGAACCGCTTCCTAGCTCATCGCCGACTGCAGTGCCTGTAAACTGGCTTCCACACCTGCCTGCTCGCGAATTTCCTGAGCCAGAAAGGCGTTAAGCTGCGGATATTTTTGAATAGCAAGATCTAGATTCGGATCACTGCCTTTTTTGTAGGCTCCCAGAGTAATCAAATCCTGATTCTGCTGATAAAGCGAATACAGCTGTTTAAATTGCCGCGCCGTCTTCAGCTGTTCGTCCGGGACTATTTCGACCATCACCCGACTCACCGAAGACTCGATATCAATCGCCGGATAACGCCCGCTGTCGGCAATTCTCCGCGATAGCACTATATGGCCGTCCAACACACCACGCGCCGAATCGACCACCGGGTCACTCTGATCGTCCCCCTCGGCCAGCACCGTATAGATGGCGGTAATTGAACCGGTCGGAGAATCGCTGTTTCCGGCGCGCTCGACCAATTGCGGCAATTTAGAGAACACAGAAGGCGGATAGCCTTTACTCGCCGGCGGTTCGCCGACGGAAAGCGCAATTTCGCGTTGCGCCTGAGCAAAACGTGTCAGAGAATCCATCAACAGCAGGACTTTCATGCCTTTGTCGCGGAAGTATTCGGCAATGGCGGTTGCCAGCATGGCACCATGCAAACGCATCAGCGGCGGGTCATCCGCCGGAGTCGCAACCACAACCGAACGCTTCAAACCTTCCGGCCCCAAGTTATGATGCACGAAATCATTTACCTCACGACCACGCTCGCCGATCAAACCGACCACGACGATATCGGCATCGGTAAAGCGCGTCATCATTCCCAGAAGGACGCTTTTTCCGACCCCGGTTCCGGCCATTAAACCGACACGCTGTCCCTGACCGAGCGTTAAAAGCCCGTTAATCGCCTTAATCCCGACATCCAGAGGTTCGGTAATCGGCCGACGTCCCAGAGGATTGATTCGCTCTCCAGCCAGAGAGACATAATCTTCGACTTCAATCGTACCGAGGCCGTCCAGCGGCTTGCCGTTGCCGTCGATGACCCGACCAAGCATTTTCGGGCCGACACCAACCTTAATCCCCCCATCCATCGGTACAACCCGCGCATTGGCCGATAATCCGTGCGTATCGCCGATCGGCATCAAATACAGACGATCATCGTGAAATCCGACCACTTCGGCTTCAATCGGTTCCTGATCGGGTTGCACTATCTGGCATCTTGATCCAAGGGGCGCATAGGTACCGATCGCTTCAAGGGTCATGCCGATCATACGCACCAAACGGCCGCTTGCTTTAAGGGAAGAGGTTTGCAGTGGGGTTTTGTTTAAATCATTGAAATGTCGGCGAAGCTGCTCGCCTAAAAGAGAAGATTCATTCGAGGCCATATTACCTCCTAAGACGGCTCATCGGCTAAGTTGTCAGCCAAATCACCGGCATTAAGCGCCGCATTCTTTTCGGCTAAACCCTCAACCGCTACCGGACGACGATAATTTTGCATTATTTCGTCCAGACGCGTGCTCCACAAATTTGCCACCTGCGAGTGCACCTGCTTAACCAGACATTCGCCGCGGTTCAGTTCGGCATTCTGTTCCAGCTGCCAGTTTTGTAAGGCTTCATATTGCATTTTCTGCAAAAAGGCCAGATCTTCGGGATTAAGAAAAATTTTTAAGGAATCATCCTCATTTTCCGGCAAAGCTTCGACCGCTTTTTCGATCGCATCCACAATCCATTGCGGATGTTGTTCAATCTGCTGTTTGACGACCGCTTCGGCAATGTGAAATGAAAATTCGGTTAATTCTCCGAGGAGCCCCTCTTTCAGCACTTCGTACGGAGCCAGAAGGGATTCAACCAGTTTTTGCAACCGCTGCAAGTCTACTTCTGCCGCTTGCCGAACACTCTGCATAGCACGGTCTTCACCCTGCTGGCGGCCTTCCTCCTCGCCTTTTTGCAATCCTTGCTGAAACCCCTGCTGGAAAGCTTCTTCGTACACTTGCTTCTGCCACGCTTCCTGTCTGGCTGCATACTCTTTTTCCAGTTCGGCTCTCAACTCCGCTTCCACTTGCGGATCGATCGCAGACGGTGGAACTTTTTCCACCGCCGAAGCTTTGGGTTTCGAAGCAAAATTTTTCGGACGCCATGCTGCTACATCCTGCTCAAGGTCTTCCTGACGCAATAATCGTGTTTTTAAGGGTACAACCTTATCGTCTTGTTTGCGTTGCAGATCGAAAGCGGTAAAGCTGGAATCGTTCATCTTAGACAAACTCCTCGCCCGCTCCAGGCATCATAATTTTCTCTTCATCCGCCAAACGGCGCACAATCTGAATAATCGTGCGCTGCGCTTCTTCAACCGCACTTAACTTGACCGGTCCGCCGGTTTCCAGATCGTCACGCATAATATCCGCCTGACGCTTGGAAACGTTTGAAAGGAATTTTTCCTTGAGATCGGTATCGGCGCCTTTCAAGGCGACAATCAGTACATCGTTCGGCACTTCACTGACCAGAGTCTGAATTCCGCGATCGTCAATACCGGCAATATCTTCGAAGACGAACATTTTGTCCTGAATAGCGCGACTGACATCTTCATGCTCTTCGGCAATCGAATCCAGAATTCGGCTGTCGACTCCGCCGCCGACATAGTTCAGAATTTCCGCAGCACGTTTTTCGCCACCGATGGTCGCCAGCTTACCGCCCTCTCCGTCACTGGAAGCACGTTCAAGAACGTCGTTCAAATCAAATAACGCACGCGGCTGGATGGTTGTCAGGGTTGCAATCCGGTAAATAACGTCTGCCTGAAAGCGTTCCGGAATCCCTTTAAGAACTTCTGCAGCCTGATCGGAATCAAAGTAGGAAAGAATAATAGCGATGACCTGAGGGTGTTCGTTACGCAGCATATTGGCAATCGTCGAAGGATGCATCCACTTGAGTGCTTCCAGCCCTTTGACTTGATCGCCGAGCAGGGCGGCATCCATCAAATGGCCTCCGGAATCGCCAAGCGCATCCGCCATCAAAGACTGCGCAAATTCGCTCGGATCAATACCCAAAGCATCTTCGCCAAGTTCGTCCATAAAGGACTGCATCACCATATGGATATCGTCATGACTGACATTATCGACTTCGGTCATCGCCGAACCGATTTTTTGCACTTCGCGCGGATTCAGATATTTAAGCACTTCCGCGGCATTTTCCTTGCCTAAGGCTAACAGCAGAATCGCCGCTTTATCCAGGTTGCTTCGCTCTTTTACAGCCATACATCAAGCTCCCGATAGCCACTGTTTAATTACATGTGCTGCCAACTTAGGTTCAGCCTCGACGATGGCACGAACTTTTTCCAGCAGCTGACGCTCTTCGGCAGATTCGGATTCCACTTCAGCCGCAGTATCTTCTACTTCGGTGCTCATCTGGTCGAGTGCTTTGGAGATTTCATCGACCGATTGCATACCCTCTTCGCTTTCGTCCAGCGGATATTCAGGTTCCAGAGTCTCGCGTTTGGTCAGATCACGCAATAGAGGTCGAATGACACCGAAGATAATAATCAATACGGCAATACCGGCAACAACCTGTTTGATCAGATTCCAGAACCACGGTTCCTGCCACATTGGCAGAGAGGGCATCTCTTCCTGCGGAGCGGCAACAAACGAAGCATTCACTACACTCAGGGTATCGCCACGCGCTTCGTCCAGGCCAACGGTGTCGCTGACCAGCTGACGGTAACGCTGTAAATCTTCGTCGCTGAGCGATTCGCGAACGGTTTCACCCTGCTCGTTCACGCTGATTTTATCGTCCAGAACCACCGCAACCGACAGGCGTCTGACGTTACCGACCGCATTCTTGATATGGCTGATAGTGCGATCCAGCTCGTAATTTTTAGTGCTCTTTTCGCTGGAACTTTTCAGATTCGGGTCCTGCTGCGGGTTATAACCCTGCTCAGGTGCAATACCGGCACGAGGCGGTTGATTGGTCAGAGCACCGGGAATTCCGGCAGGCCCTTCGTTGCGATTGATTTCACGCACTTCCTGTTCCGAGCGAATGGCATCCGGGTCCGGTTCGTAATTCTCGCGCGTCTGTTCCTGCTGGGTGAAGTCGAGTTCGGCCGTCACCTGGGCGCGAACTTTCCCCTCGCCACCGACTACCGGCGCCAGAAGACGAATGATGCGACTGGAAAGGGTCTCTTCAACCGAACGCGTATAATCCAGCTGCTTCATGCTCATGTGCAAAGCACCGGTACTGCTGGCGGTATCGGCTGTCAAAAGATTGCCGTTTTGATCGACTACCGTGACCGACTTGGCTTCCATATTCGGAATGCTCGAAGCAACCAGATAGGCAATCGCATTAACCTGTTGTTCGTCAAGACTGCGTCCGGGATAGAGCTGTACAACAACCGAAGCGGAAGGCTTCTGCTGCTTACGGACAAAGACCGAACGCTTCGGCAAACCGAGCATAACGCGTGCTGACTTGACCGCATTAATTGAAGCAACTGATTTTGCCAGCTCGCCTTCCAGCGCCCGGTGATATTGAGTGGTTTCTTTAAATTGTGAGATACCGAAGCCCTGATCGATATCGAGTAACTGATAGCCGGTAGGCGCCTGTTTCGGATAACCGGCTGCCGCCAGCTTCAAGCGAAGAGCATGAACCTGATCCGACGGAACTAGAATACCGCCACTGGTGCGGTCGATTTCGTAAGGCACCGCCTCCTGATCCAGAGTTTGAACGATTTCATTCATCTCTTGCGGATCGACACTGCCGAACAACAGGGTATAAGGCGTACTCTGCGACCAGATCACCATTCCGACCACCAGCGCAATCGATGCCGCCAAGGCGACCACCAGGCCGACTTGCTTCGCCACCGAAAGTGAGGTCAGATTATTGATAAAGCTGGCATCGTCGCTAAACGGACGGTTTGCAGCATTACCGATTGTTGCTTGAGGTTCGGCCATATACGCCTCTGTTTAACCCTGTGTTATTTTTATACAAAACCAATATTACGCGCCGACCTGAAGTGATCAGATCGGCATCTGAATGACTTCTTTATAAGCTTCAACCAACTTATTACGTACCTGCGTCATTGCCTGAAACGACAAGCTTGCCTTCTGAACCTGAACCATGACTTCGGTTAAATCGGCATCCGGATCCCCTCTTTCGAAGGCATTCTTCATCTCGGCCGATTTTTGCTGTTCGGCATTCACCGCATCGATGGATTGGGTCAGCAGATCGGAAAACGAAGCGGTTTTATCCGCCGACGCCACCGCTTCTGCAGAATTGTCCGCTACCGGCTTGGCTTCCGCCTGAGCAGCCAGCGCACGCATCTGTAGCAATAAACTTTGTGTATCAACTGGATCCATGTGTTACACCTTAGTTCTCGGGGGCTGAAAGCGCCCGTAAATAAACTCAAAAATTTTAATCGACTTCTTTACATTGTCAAATAGCAATTCTTATACCAATTGCCGTCAAGCCACTTCAAACCCCTGCTCCTTCAAGCGCGCTAACTTGTAGCGCAAGGTTCGCGGGCTGATATTCAACGCTTCGGCGGTTTTTTGACGGTGACCGTCAAAGCGTTTCAAGGTCTGCAAAATCAACTCGTTCTCGCGAGCTTTCAAATCCGTCGGCAGAGCGGCATGATCGATTCCGTCGTCAAGCGGCTGGTCGAACTCACGAACTGTTTCCGCAGGTTCGGAAAATTCACTGGATGACGGAACGGCAACCACCAATGCCGGTTGCGTCTCGAGAGCGGTTTCGATCGCACTGTCCAATAGTATATCCTGTTCCTGGATACTATCTCCGGACATCAGCAGCAAAGCCCGCTGGATCACATTATCCAGCTCGCGGATATTACCCGGCCATTGATAACTTAACAAGCGCTTCATCGCCGGCGCGGTTATCATCGGCATCACCCGACCGAGTCCGCAATGCCGTTGAATCAGCCGCTCGGCAATCGCGGCAATATCGCGGGTTCTTTGCCGCAAAGCGGGCAGACGCATCGGAAAAACATTCAGACGATAGAACAGGTCCTCCCTGAACTCGCCGTCGGCAATGGATTTTTTCATATCGATATTGGTGGCGCTGAGCACACGAACATCCAACCGAATCAACTTGGTACTGCCGATGCGCTCGACCTCTTTCTCTTGCAGGACGCGGAGCAGTTTGGCCTGCAGGTCGGCTTTCATCTCACCGATTTCATCCAGAAAAATTGTTCCGCCCTGCGCCTGTTCGAATTTGCCGGGCATTGACTTGGCTGCACCGGTAAAAGCGCCTTTTTCATAGCCGAACAGTACGGCCTCAAGCATCGATTCTGGAATAGCCGCACAGTTGATGGCGACAAACGGTTGTTTATTGCGCGGAGATTGCGAATGAATATAGCGTGCCAGAACCTCTTTACCGGTTCCGCTCTGGCCACTGATCAAGATGCTCGCATCGCTTTGCGCAACCTTTTGCGCCATGGCCTTAAGCTGAATCGTTGCCGGATCGGCAGCGATAAAATCGTCTTCACTGGAAGCATCGCGATTAAAATATGCCTGGGCTTTTTCCACCAGCAGATTCGCCTGAAAAGGCTTGATAATATAATCAACCGCTCCGGCTTTCATGGCATCTACAGCCTGCTCGATGGTGCCATAGGCAGTCATCAGCACAATCGGCAGATACGGCTTCATGGCGCGGATTTTGGTCATCAAAGTATAGCCATCCATACCGTCCATGCGAATATCGGAAAACACCATGCCGATTTCGTCATCCAGAGACTTTAATGCCTGCTCGGCGCTGCTGACCGCAATGACTTCAAATTCATGCAGGCTCAGGGTATCTACCAACGCTTCCTGCAGCTCGGCGTCGTCTTCTACGACCAAAATTTTAGCAATGCTCATAAGCGGTCCCTCTGGGCCTGTGTTCAAACAACAAACAAGACCGGTTTAACAAATGATTCAATCAGTTTATCGGCAGACGAATCCCGAATTGAGAGCCGTAGCCCGGAATCGATTTAACCCAGGCGCGTCCGTCATGCGCTTCGGCAATCGCTCTCACCACCGCCAGACCCAAACCCGTTCCTTTGGCTCGACTGGTGTAAAAAGGTTCGAAAATTTTCTGTAGGCGGTCTTCTTCAATGCCCGGACCGTTATCGGACACCACCAAATCCAGCCGCGCCCCGTCCAGTTGCGTCGCTCTAACCTCGATTTTGGCACCCTGGCCAACGACGTCCAATGCGTTTACCACCAGATTCTGCAAAGCGGTCAAAAGCCCGTCCTTATCACCACAGATGCTTAACGGTTCTTTCGGTAATTTCAATATCAGTTCGGCGTCCGCCTGCTTGATTTGTGTTTCCAGATTGATGCTTAACTGTCGTAGCAGTTCGTCGACTTGAAGCGGCGTTTTACTGCCCTTGCCGCCTTTGGCGTACTGCAGCATATCCTTGATCAGGCTCTCGATGTGATTTAGACTGTTCAACGCCTTACCGACGAATTTGCCGCGTCTCTCATCATCCAGCTGGACCACATTCAACTGCGAAACATACAGCAGGGCCGATGCCAGAGGCGTACGAATCTGATGCGCCAGCGAAGCCGCCATTTCGCCCATTGAATCCAAACGCTGATGGCGGCTGACATGTGATTGCAGGTCACGCGCCGCGGTCACATCCTGAATCAGCAGAATCCGTCCGTTACCATGATCCAAATGTGCATCCGCCAGCTGATAAACTTTCTCATCATGCGTCAAAAGCTCTCCTGCATCGTTGCGACTCAAGAAGGCGTTCATCACCACTATATCCCAGTCACGGTGAATGGCATCGCTACCGAGAATCAGTTCGGCACTTGGATTCATTTCGATAATGCGATTGGCCTCGTCCAAGACGATGACCCCCGCCGGCATCAGTTTCAACAGACGGCCTAAACGGTCGGCTACTTCACGCTTTTCGCGGTCACTGGCTTCTAAACGCAGTTGCAGAGCCTCGACCTGCTTCTGCAAAGCATCATACGCATGGCTTAACTGTACGGAAGTCTGATTGAAAAGCTGAAAAGCCTCTTCCAACTCCTGTAAACGTGCCTGTTCCTTCGAGTTGAGCACCCTGCCTCCGTCCACGTCTAGTTGAGGTTGTACTTGCGAATTTTCTCAACCAGAGTCGTACGATTGAGCTGAAGTAATTTTGCCGCCTGCGACACATTCCCCGCGGTCTGATCCAAAGCCTGACGAATCAGCGCCATTTCCATATTGACCAAATAGGATTTCAAATCGGTATCCAGGTTATCCACCGAAATAACATTCTGAGGAGCTGAACCAGGTGCTTCAGTCTCTTCTTCGACAATACTTGCTTTTTGCTGCTCAGGTTCAGTATTCAACGGCTGCTCGGATTGAACAGGCTTATTATCACTAGTCTCTTGGCTTGTGTTTTCGCTTGAATCAACAGCGCAATCGGCTTGCGACTCTGCGATTTCAAGCGCCGCTTGTATACGGTATTTTTCCGGCAAATCGGCAAACGCAATTTCCCGATCCTGAAAAAGAATCGACAGACGTTCGGCCAGATTGCTCAATTCGCGAACATTTCCCGGCCAGTGGTAAGCCTGCAAGGATTTCAGAGCATCGGCTTTCAGATTCGGGACGGCTCTCCCGGATTCAGCCAGTCGGTCAAACAGGAAGCTCAAAAGTGGTTCGATGTCTTCCGGACGCTCGCGCAACGCCGGCAATTCAATCGGAAATACATTTAAGCGGTAGAATAAGTCTTCGCGAAACTTACCGTCTTCGATACTGCGTTCCAGATCGCGGTGCGTCGCGGCAATTACGCGAACATCGCATTCAAAGGTCTTATTTCCGCCGACACGTTCATAACATCTCTCCTGCAGAACGCGCAGTAATTTGACTTGCATTGCCAATGGCATATCGCCGATTTCATCAAGAAAAATAGTGCCTTTTTCTGCCAGTTCAAAACGTCCTTTACGAGCGCTGATAGCGCCGGTAAAAGCGCCTTTCTCGTGCCCGAACAGTTCGCTTTCCAGCAGCTCCGCCGGTATGGCTCCGCAATTGATCGGTACAAAGGAATAGTCACCGCGTTGCGATAGTTGATGGAGGGTTTGTGCGACAACTTCTTTACCGGTTCCGGATTCGCCGAGAACTAATACGGTCGCATCGGTCAAAGCAACTTGACGAATCAACTGCTTCACTTCTTGCATGGCGGGACTATGCCCAATGAGGGAGGAGAAAATCGCTTCGGAATCCACAGGTTCGTCTCACCGCTTATTAATCGATTACACGACTTTTATAGCGGGCTTTTTTCCGAATGTCAAAAATTTGGCAGGGAAATTGATTTGCTTGCTTCGCCACTCTTCTACGCCAAATACTCTTTGAGAGCTTTATGAACGTAACGGCTCTGTTTCAAATCGCCGGCTAAATCCTGCTGATAGCTTTTAATCGCCTGTTGAATCTGGCGATTATCTTCCAGCAGGCTGGGAATAATTTCATTTAATTGTTGGCCCCACTGTTCAACCGCTTGTTCTAGTTTTTCCTGCCACACCGACTCCAACGGCAAAAACGCCTCCCAATCTTGCGACTGGGCGGCGTTAAGCATATTCTTCGAATGCGACAGTAAAATTAAACGCGTTCTCTGTAAGGCGTCTTGACTCATAGATTAGGCACTTTTACGCGAGACGTGAGTCTCCAATTGATGCTTTTCGGCATATTTAATCTGATCAGGCATATCGTCCCATGCTTCCTGCAGGCCTTTAACATGCAACAGAAGTTCGTCGATCATTGCAGGATCGTTTTTGGCAGATGCTTCAACCAGACGGCGATAACAATAATCATAAAGCTGGAAAAGGTTGTCGGCAACCTCTTCGCCTTTTTCCATATCCAACCCGGTTTTTAACGATAACAGAATCGCCAAGGCTTTGTTGGAAACCTTTGCCTTATCGGCGAATTTTTTCTGAGCCATAAATGCTTTAGTCAAGTTCAAATTCTTCACCAAAGCGGCATACAACATGGATACTAACTTATGCGGCGTCGCTTCAGATACCGACGTCTCTGCAAAATTCTTTGCATACTGAGTGGCAAATCGATTTCGAGTATAAGCATTCATCTTTCTCTCCCTTGTGTCTTAAAGCGGATAGACCCGATTAATTATTGTTGTTGTTACTAAACGTAGCCGTCAAATAATCTCGTGTCTGCTCACTACTTGATAGTATCGACTGCAAGGCGGAAAACTGAAGCTGATATTTCAATAAAAGTTGCTCATATTTCGCATCGATCTCCGTCGCGCGATCATCATATTCGCTGCTCTTGTCGGTCAGAGAAGAAATACGCTGACTGATCAAACCGGTATCGTCGGCAAACAGGTTGTTAATCGTCTCTTCAACCGTACTGGCAAAGCCCTGCGCATAGGTAATGGTTCCACGCGCTCCGGTTACACCGCCAAGCACTTCAAATTCCAAACCGCGAACCTCCGCATCGTTACCGCTGATAACCGCAAAGTCGCTGATTTTGACTTTACGACCGTCAGTTGCATCGGCATAGGCTCCGATATTCAGGGTTCCGCTAGAGGTGGTAATGGTTCCGTCGACATTCTGACCGACATCGGTCAAGTCGGCACTTAAACCGCCGTTAGCCAAACCGGAGAAATTGGTCAGCGTGACATCCGAAGAAGAACCGTAACGATTCGAACTGATACTCAAAATACCGCCGTCGGTGGAGATGCTCACAGAACCACCTGCGGCCTGCACGTCGGTACTACTGTTGATACTGTTTGTCATACCGCTGGCCAGTTCGCTCAGAGTATAACGCCCGGCAGCCAGACTCAAACTGGTGGAGGTTGAACCATCGATACTGACATCGAAGCTCGCACCGGAAGTTAGATCAATCAAGTCTTCACCAGCGTAATCGGTCGTCGAAAAACCTTGGTTGGACAGACCGCTTACATTACTTAAAGTTAAAGCGCCTTCTCCGGTATTGGAGCTGATCTCAAAACGCCCTTGAGCGGTGTCGTAAGCGATAGTGGCATTCATGCTGTTGACATCGATCTGGGCCTGAATAGCCGCCGCAACATCTTCCTTAGTCGAATAGGTTCCGGCAATCGAACTTAAATCGATTGTCGTTGTCGGGCCAGCGCCTAAAGTCAGATCAAAACTGGCTCCGGCGGCAATTTCCAGAGCGGCATTAACATCGGTTAAACCGCTGCCGGCAACTTTCTGATCACCAGTGGTTGTTACAGCGCCACCGCTGACGGTCGCTCTTTCCGCCAATTGAGTGATATCCAAATCATAACTGCCGGTTTCGGTACGTTCGTTGCCCGACAAGACATTAATTAATGGATCGTCGCTGGTACCGCCTTTGGAGAACAAACTGGAAACCGCGCTCATATTGGAGTTCATCACCGCACTCAGAGTTTCTTCATCCAAAGACATGCTGCCGTCACGATTCAAGCTTAAACCGATGGTCGCCAGAGAGTTATAGTTACCGCTCAATTCACCGATAGTCCCGCTCATTGCTTCAGAAATCTGCGAACGCACCGAACGCAGCAAACTGCTGCCGGCAAGATCTCCGTAATATTGATACTCCTCAGAATCCAGTTCTGCCTGGGTTAAGTCGTCCGTGTTATAACTGCCCAATTCGTCCAGAATGGTATCCAATTGGTTATAAACATCGACAAAACTCTTAACGGAGTCCATGATATTTTCGCTATCCTGCCCGATAGAAATACTTTGCGGCGTGCCTGGAGAAGCGGAATTCAACTGAAAACTCACCCCTTCAATTACTTCGTCGAATTGGTTGGTGCTGCTGGTTACGGTCAAACCGTTCAAAACCATCACCGCATCCTGTGCATTCGCAGTGGTTGTTAAACCATCGGTATCGAAATCACTCAAACCGGACACACTGACTTCACTCGCCAAACCGGTCTGTTTGGAAGTAAACATCATCTGGTAACCGCTGCCGTTGTTGATAATCGATGCGGTTACACCATAATCGCCATTATTGATAACTTTCTGCAAACCTTCCAGCGTGTTGTTGGAACTATCAACGGTAATATCGTGGGTTTGCCCACCAACGGACAGCTGCAGGGTTCCGCTGGACACGGTATCCGACGCGGAGGAGTAAACTTTATTCGCAACTTGGGTATGCGCCTGCGCCAACTGCTTCGATTCGATTTGGAAAGAAGCCAGATTCGCACTGCTGCTCGCAGTTACCGAAACAATGTCGCTGTTTGACGAACTCGCGGTTTTCTGACTAAACAGATCCGGGGATGATAAGGCATTTACATAGGTGTTGAAAGCGTTCAGGTTCGACTGCAGATATTTCAATGCATCTAATTCGGTGGTTACCTTTTCCTGATTATTTTCAAGGATTGCTTTCGGTCCGGCCACCTCAGCCTCTGCCAACACCTTGGCCATATTGCCGATGTCAAAAGTGCTGCCGGTTAATGAATTTAGGAGTGTGGTACCGATTTCGTTTGCCATTTTTCTCTCCCGAGACGCTATATATACTTTTCCTGTCGCTTTACAAGCACATAAAGTGCCGTTCGCTCCGTTTGATAACCTTTATATCGGCAAAATATTGATTTTATTTAATAGAAAGGAGGGGGAAATTGCAAATAAAAAAAGCGGCCATAAAGGCCGCTAAACACACAAGGGAAACAATAAATCAGACAGAATCCGTTTTAAAAAGGTTTAAATATGCTTCTGGATCAACCGGGAAGCAAAACCGCAGCTTACACAATTTTGTCGAGCAAGACTCCGGTTATGGATTCGTTAGAATCCCCGCCACGCTGCTGCACGGCGTTTAAATAATCTTGAATATTTTTCATAATTTTCAGCGAATCCTCGGTAGGCAATTGTCGAATTACCTCTTGAGTGCCGCTATCAATGACTTCAACAACTGAAGACTGAGTATCTGCATCAACTTTGAAGCTCAAAGAATGCCCCATTTTGCCTAAAAGCTCATTGAGCTTTTCCGCTTCCTTACCGAGCCGGCCGATTGTGACCGGCTCTTTGATTTCGGAAACTTCAGGCTCAGGCTTATCAGCGAGGACCGAAGGTTTGGCAACTTGGTTATTAACCTCATTACCAACCTGAGACATCGCCGAATTAGTCATGGGAGGGAAACCGTTAATATCCATTCTCCTCTCCTCCTAAAGCTGAATAACTTGCAAATTACTGAACCAGAGAAAGTACGTTCTGTGACTGCTGGTTCGCTTGGCTCAACATGCTCATACCGGCTTGTTGCAACACTTGAGTTCTCGCCAGGTTGGCACTTTCTTTCGCAAAGTCCGCATCTTCGATACGTGAACGTGCAGCACTGATGTTTTCATTTACATTGCTCAAGTTCGATACCGTTGATTCCAGACGGTTTTGCAAAGCACCCCATTTCGCACGTTGCAGGTTGATGTTCGACAAATCCTGGTCAATCGCGGCAATCG
>NZ_JACBGI020000017.1 GCF_013391765.2 Thiomicrorhabdus heinhorstiae
AGTAACAAGGTGGTTTCAATAAAATGAAAATATTTTTTTAAATTGAGAAAAATTTAAATTTATCCGGCATAAAAAAACTTGCGTGAAGCAGGAAACGTCAGAAAGCGAACAGGCTTTAGAACGGCAAATTCAAGATAAAAAGGGAACGAAAAAGACTGACAGGAGAAAAGGTGGGGAATTTTCCCTAAAAACAGATCTGACTTCCAAAAACGGCAAAAAACATCCACTCTCTGGGAAGAAAAATCAATAAAACACAGACAAAAACTTGCTAGAAAAAAGAAAAGTGGGTCTATAAGCCGGGTTCTGTACTCCAAAGGAGTGACAACCATTCATCTGGAAAAAGCATCACTGCTTCACTCAAGCGACCTACCCGGAAACCTCTACGAGCAGCAGAGCGCCGCTGCAAGCAGCGACTATGTTTCCCTATTTGGTCTTGCACCGGATGGGGTTTACCATGCCGTCTCTGTTACCAGATCCGCGGTGCGCTCTTACCGCACCCTTTCACCCTTACCTGCTCGCCTAAACGAACATCGGCGGTTTACTCTCTGCTGCACTGGCCGTCGGCTCACGCCGCCCAGCGGTTAGCTGGCATCCTGCTCTGCGGTGCCCGGACTTTCCTCCGAGGCTAAAACCTCCGCGGTTGTCCGACCCACTTTTGTGGCGCTATAGTACAGCAAACCCCCTGCAAACACCAGCAGGAAAAACCGGCCGCCGCAGAGAAACATCGCATCCATTCCGACACGCTCATTTTGCACCGGCCGACTGCAGTGCTTGCGCCACCTGAATTCGGAAATGATAAGCGACCGGAGAATTCACCATTAAAGCAAACGGCTGCCAATGACCTTCTTTGACGATGTAGCCTGCCAGACAACTGACACCTTTCAAAGTACCGGTTTTTGCATAGATCCCTGGTTCAATTTCGGGTAACAGATAACGCCACGGATAAAACGCTTTGAGCACTTCCGACAGCTGCTGAGGCGTCAGCCGATTCTCCTTAGATAAACCGGCACCGTCTTCCAAATGAAAGGAAGTCCAGCCAAAACGGCTTTTCAACCACTGCTGGTAGTAACGACTCACCTTATCGCCATCTGCTGGTTTGCCAGAAGCATCTGCCGCCAGATTCAGGGCAAGTTGGTTGGCAATAAAATTGGTCGAAAAAGCCAGCATCGAACGAATCATCTCACCGAGAGTACGAGTGTTACGATAGGTCATTAACAAATCGTCGCGATGCTCTGCAGCGGATATTTTTCGTCCGACAGGCGCTTGTTCGATTTGCAGCCCTTTCTGCTGTAAGAACAGTGAAAAAAGCTCGCCGAAATAACGGCTACCGGCTTGTGTTTCCGCGCCAAGATTGAAGCGCTCGGCGCCTTTGAATGGATGTTGATCCCACTGAGTCTGAGCAACCTTTTTCGATAACTCGGTCAGAGGCGTTTGAGGTTCGGCACTCATCCACTGTTTCGAATTTCGACGAATATAGATACTGTTGAAATTGGCTGCCAAGGCCGACGGCACAGCATCATACGGATTGGAAGAGTCTCCTGTCCCCGGAAGAACCGTGCCATCACGATAATAGCCGTCATCCAGCAGAAGACGCTGAATACGGGGAACACCACGTTGCTGCAAATTAGCGACCACTTCTTCAGCCATCATGCTTAACTCTTCGGAAACCAGAAATGGATCACCATAGCCTTTGATCAACAGAGCCGGCGCACCATCCTCATTTTGCAACAGATAAAATTCGGTCTTAAAACGATAATCTTCGCCCCAATGATCGAGCGCCATCAGAGCGGTCACCAATTTGGTTGTCGAAGCGGGAATAAAAGATTGATCGGCGCGAATCTCCCGTAAAGCTTTGCCCTTCTCGTCACGCCACAACAATCCTGCCTGAGAGTTATCGGCTACCTTCTTCAGAACGGCCTGGGGAGGTTGCGTCCCCGCCTCAACCCAAGCGACTTTCAATAGCAGCAACAAGACCAGGAAAACAGATAGCAATGGAACCGACAAGCGTTGTCGGCCTTTACAAATACGATAATCCAAACTCTCTCCCCCGCATGTTTCCCTGTAGTTTTGGCTTTTCCAAGAAGATGTTATTATACGCACAAGTCGTCGAGCAACGACAAATCAGAATGACGCAACCTTCCAATTGCTCAAAAACAGAACCGGAACCCTTGTGACACCCAGAAAATCCTTATCCTCCTCGAAACCAATCCTGTGCCAACCGCTTTGCAAAACCTTCCTCTACGGATTTGCATGGAGCTTGATTTTTGCAGCCTTTATTCCATTGGGAAAAATTGCCGCCTGGCAGTACAGCATTTTGCTCGGATCGGTGCCGTCTACCTTGCTGTGGGATCTATTTAATCTGCAAAATACGACAACCCAAATCGCCAGTGCAATAGTTAACGCCACCATTCTGTTCACCCCCTATTTCTATTTCCGCCTGAGCGGCGAACAATCAAAATGGCTATGGCTGACATTTTCGCTCTATGGATTCATTAATGCTGCGCTTGGTTTTAGTATTATTATCAGTCTGAGGGGCGGCCATCTGTGATCGCTATAGACGACAAATTCTGTCCCGAATCAAGCCATTTGATCGCAGAGACATTCACCATCCCCCTGCTATCTCAATTGTCGGAGATACCTGACTTTTTACTTAGTTGGAAGGAGACGGATGAGGGCCATATTCTCGAGCTGAATGACGGCGGCAAATCACCGATTTCGATCGACTTCCTGGCCGGAAAAAAAGCTCATCGTCGCCAGTTCGGCGGCGGTAAAGGACAACCGCTGGTCAGAGCGATGGGACAACTGGAAAATACTTTGCCGAACGTTGTCGACGCAACCGCCGGTATGGGCGGAGACAGTTATGTTCTGGCATCACAGGGATTTGAGGTAACACTGATCGAGCGTAGTCAGGCAGTCGCCGCCTTGCTGTTCGACGCCTTGCAGCGTGCACGATTGAGTGAAGACTCGGAGATTCTGCAAACTTTGCAACATATGCGATTAGTTCACTCCGATAGCGCGCAGTATTTACGGCAAACCGCAGATCAAGTCGATGTCGTCTATATGGATCCGATGTATCCACATAAAAAGAAAAAGGCCGCGGTTAAAAAAGAGATGGCCATGTTGCAAAAAATGCTCGGCGCCGATACCGACAGTGAAAATTTGTTGGATGCCGCTCTGCACAAAGCGACTTACCGCGTAGTGGTTAAACGTCCGAAAGGCGCTGAACCGGTTTTTCATCCGACCATTCAGCCCAGTACCAATATCAGCAGCCCGAATACCCGCTACGACATCTATTCGATCAAAGCGTTGAAAGCCTCAGGGCAATTAAGCGAATAAGCAGCGCTAGCCATTATCCATTTGCATATCTTTTAGCTCCTGCGCTCTTTGATAGACCGCTTTCTTTTTACGACCACCGTACTCACTGACGATTTCAGCGATCTGCTTTACCGGCAAAGACTGCTTCAACAACAATAAAATCAGCACATCGTCAGCATTCTCTTCACGCTCAGGCTGCTCGTCGGCCCCTTGCAGCATGATGACGAATTCGCCACGCACTCGATCCGGGTTCTGTTTGAAGTACTCGACAATTTCACCAAGATCGCTGCCGACGAACTGCTCGAACTGTTTGGTCAACTCCTTGGCCACTACCGCCTGCCTTTCGGCACCGAAAACCTCCAACATCGCCTCCAGAGTTGCCTGCAAGCGATGCGGAGACTCATAAAACACCATCGTTCGGCCCTCTTGCGTCAACGTCTGCAAAACCTGCAAACGCTTGGCGGCTTTGGCAGGCAAAAATCCTTCGTAGCTGAAACGGTCGGTCGGCATACCTGCGGCGCATAAGGCGGTAATCACCGCACTTGGCCCGGGAATCGGAACCACACTAAACCCCTCATCCCGTAACGCCTTGACCAGATGATAACCGGGGTCGTTAATCAAAGGCGTGCCGGCATCGGAAATCAAAGCACCGTTTTCACCCTGACGCAGTCGCTGTTTAACCCCTTCAATACGCTCCTGCTCATTATGGTCATGCAAACTGATCAGCGGCTTGTTAATGGCAAAATGCTGCAACAACGGCTTACTGTGGCGAGTATCTTCGGCTGCGATCCAGTCAACCGAAGAAAGCGTCTCGATCGCCCGCTGAGTAAAGTCCTTAAGATTGCCGATTGGCGTCGCTACGATAAATAGGCTGCCGCTGTGATTAACTGTTTCCATCTAACTCCCGTTTCCAGCCGCTAAGGCCGCATAAATCGCTCACATTTAATTAAAACAAAACCCTGACTGATAACGGAATAAAAAGAATTTTCCGTAAACGCGCTTCAATAACACTTCGCCTGTAGGAATCGGCTATAATCGCTTTCTAATAACAGACAACTATTCTATAGAAAAATGACTGACAAGACCGTTTTTTCCCGCGCCCTATCCCTTGGCAAAACTTTCTCCGTCGCGATGATTCTGGCCTTATCCGCCTGTTCGATCCCACCTAAGGTTCCACCGGTCGAAAGACACAAACCGGTAACGCCTCCCGAACCGCAACCACCTAAACAGCCGGAGCAGGTGCTAGAAACCATTGGCATCCAGCAACCTGGATTTGATCTGCAACCGCAAGCCTTGCCGATCGGTGGCGAATCCGATTTGCAGCAGCGAATCAATACAGCGGATCTGAACGGCGACTGGGTAAGCTATCTCGAACTGAACCAGCAATTCTGGCAGGCATCGGATGACGAAGGCCGTGAAAAAATAGAATATGCCGTCTGGCAAAAACTCCAGCTGCTTTCCGACAGCAACGTCGCCCAGCTCGAACAGGAACCTTCGCGCATCGTACAAAGCTGGATTCGCCTATTAAAAGCCTCGCGCAGCAGTGCCGATAAACTGGAAAACCGTCTGCAACAGGTCCGACAGGAAGAGCCGTTTGCCATCTATCAGGCGCACCTCTTGCCACAGCTGATCGATAATTTCAGCGATCTGACCAGTTACAACAATATCGCGGTACTTCTGCCTCTTCAAGGCCGTTATCAGCAGGTCGGAGAACAGATTAAAGAAGGCATTCTAAAAGCCTATTTCGCTTCCGAGCGCAGCGGTCGCATTCAATTTTACGACACCTCCGATCCAAGCCGTATCGAGAATACCTACTACCAGGCTAAGCAGGATGGTGCCGACATGATTATCGGGCCATTGCTAAAAGAATCCATTCAACAGCTGATTCCGTTAAACGATGCCGACATTATTGCGCTGAACCGGGTCGATAACGCGCCTTTTACCGAATTCAGTTTTAAATCGGCTCACGAAATCGGGCAGCTGATTCAACGCCTTAACGCTTACGGTTATAAAAACCTCGGTATCCTCACCCCAGACTCCGCTGCCCAATTGAAACAGGCGCAAGAGTTGAAAAACCAGTGGGAACTGGAAAACGGCCACCAAGCGGTTCTGCAAACCTATCCGGATGATAATCCGCGCTTGAGAAACGCTTTAAGCGACCTGATCAACGAAACCTCCAGCAGTGAACGCTATCAGATTTTGAGACGGATCAGCGGCGAGAAAATCGAATTCTTCCCGCGGATTCGCGAAGATTTAAACGCGGTAGTGATTTTTGACGAACCGCAGCGAATCGCCGTCTTCAAACCGCAGTTTGCCTACTATCAGTTAAAAATTCCGGTCTTCTCTTCATCGGAAGCGGCGCCAAAGGTTTTAACCAACACGCAATCACTGCATGATTTAAAAGGGCTGCAATTTTTGGCAGCTCCGGCTTCGGTTACCCCGGACAGTTTGGAAACGTTGTTTGAAGCTTTCGGCTGGGACAGCTATCTGGCGGCAACGCACCTATCGGTTTTGCGTGCCGGCGGACAGATATCCAACGGTAAAACCGGAAAACTGCGCCTGAATCCGCAAACCAATCAGATTGAGCAAACCCTGATCTGGGCAACCTACGACGATGAAGGGAAAATTCAAGCGCAGTAGGCGTTTCAGGATTAGAAACTAAAATGTTCGCAATCGGCAAACGCAAAGAAAACCAGGCGCAAAAATGGCTCAGTAAACAAGGGGTAAAATGCGTGGAAGAAAACTTTCGTTGTAGAGGCGGGGAGATCGACCTGATCTGCCGACATGACGATTATCTGGTGTTTATCGAAGTGAAATACCGTAAAAACCTCGATCACGGCCATCCTAGCGAATTCGTCACCGCGGGAAAGCAAGGCAAAATACGTCATTGCGCCGAGGTTTTTCTGCAATCACATGCCGAATACCAAAGCTGCCCGATGCGTTTCGATGTCATAACTTTCAGCGGAAATGACACTCAACCCGAATGGATTCAAAACGCCTTTTAGGTTCTTCACACCCTTTTCGCAACAATCGCCGTTATTTGCTCGCTTCGGCGCTCAACACCAGCTTCTGGGTTTTTAAAATCGAATCCGGATTCAGACTGATCGCATCAATTCCCTGCTCGACCAGAAATTCGGTATAGTCGGGAAAATCCGACGGCGCCTGCCCGCATAAACCGATATGTCGATGGTTGCGTTTGGCACCTTCGATCGCCATGGCAACCATTTTTTTAACGCCGGGATCCCTCTCGTCATAATCGGCGGCCACTTTCTGCGAATCACGATCCACCCCCAGCACCAGCTGAGTGAGGTCGTTGGTACCGATCGAGAAGCCGTCGAAATACTCGGAAAATTCGTCGATCAGCAGCACATTATTCGGAATTTCACACATCATATAAACCTGCAAGCCATCCTGACCGCGTACCAGACCGTTTGCTGCTAGATTCTCCAGAACCTGCTTAGCTTCCTGAACACGTCGACAGAAAGGCACCATGATAATGACGTTTTTCAGACCCATCTGCTGACGCACACGCTGCAACGCCTGGCATTCCAGTTCAAAGGCTTCGGCAAAGTCGGGATCGTTATAACGAACCGCGCCGCGAAAACCGATCATCGGGTTCTCTTCATGCAGCTCGAAATATTTACCGCCGAGCAGATTGGCATATTCGTTGGATTTGAAGTCCGAAAGACGGATTACTACCGGTTTCGGATAAAATGCCGCTGCCAGCTGCCCAATCCCTTCCGACAAAGTCTGCGTAAAAAAACGAGCGCCGGATTCATAACCTGCGATTAAACCCTCCAACTCGGCACGCGTCTGTTCCGACATTACTTTTTGCGGATAGAGCAACGCCATCGGATGCGCCTTGATCTGATTATTAATAATGAATTCCATCCGCGCCAGGCCAACACCGTCATTCGGCAATCGATTGATGTTAAAGGCCGACTGAGGATCCGCGATATTCATCATCAAATGCGTTTTCGGTTTCGGCAGATCGCTCAAGTCGGTATGAATAACTTCATACTCGACCTGCCCGGCATAGACATTTCCCTGATCGCCTTGAGCGCAGGACACAGTAATCCAACTGCCGTTATCGATTTTCGCCGTGGCGTCGACCGTTCCGACTACTGCCGGGATTCCCAGTTCGCGCGCGATAATCGCCGCATGACAAGTTCGCCCCCCACGGTTGGTTACCAGAGCGGAGGCCATTTTCATAACCGGCTCCCAATCCGGAGTGGTCATATCGGATACCAAAACTTCACCGGCCTTGAAGGTCGACAGTTCTTCAACCGACTCAATGACTCGAGCACGGCCGGCAGCAATTTTAGTCCCTACCGCACGACCGTATACCAAGGCCTGATCGGGAGTACGGCACAAACGGAACTGCTCCAACTGATGAGCCTGTTTCTGCGACACAACCGTTTCCGGCCGCGCCTGAACAATAAACAATTCACCGCTGACACCGTCCTTGGCCCATTCGATATCCATCGGGCGGTTGCTTCCGGCCTGCTCACTGTAGTAGTCTTCGATAATCAGCGCATATTCAGTCAGCTTCATTACTTCCTGATCGTTTAAACAGAATTTCTTGCGATCTATTGGCGAAGTCGGGATATTTTTTACCGCCTCACGTCGATTCTGATCCGAAGAATAGACCATTTTGATTTTTTTACTGCCGAGGTGACGCTTCAATACGCAGCGATGCCCCAGCTTAAAGGTCGGCTTGTGTACCATAAATTCGTCCGGATCCACCGCCCCCTGAACGACGTTTTCCCCTAATCCGTAAGCACCGGTAATCAGCACCACCTGGTCGAAACCGCTTTCGGTGTCGATGGTAAACATGACGCCGGACGCGGACAAATCGGAGCGCACCATCTCCTGCACGCCGATCGATAGAGCGACTTCAAAATGATCAAACCCCTGGTCGATACGGTAGTGAATCGCACGATCGGTAAACAGACTGGCAAAACAGCGTCGACAAGCATCGGTGAATTCCGCATATCCTGAGATATTCAGGTAAGTGTCCTGCTGTCCGGCAAAACTGGCATTCGGCAAATCTTCGGCTGTGGCGGAGCTGCGAATCGCTAAAGAAGAACCGCTGCCAATCTCGTTCATCAACTCGTCATACGCCAGCCTCATCTCTTCCTGCAAAACTAGCGGCAAATCGGCACGATAGATCAATTCACGAATCTGAGCGCCGCGTCTTTGCAAATCGGCAGCATCATCAGGGTCAAGTGCATCCAGTAATTCGTGCAGACGCGGCCAAAGCGCATTTTCTTCCAATAGATAACGGTAGGCGTCGGCGGTAATGGCAAAACCGCGGGGAACGGGTACACCGAGCGGAGTTAAATTACTGAACATCTCGCCAAGGGAGGCGTTTTTCCCACCAACCAGCGGGATATCTTGAAGAGTTAAGGCGGAAAAATTTTTAATGTAACGAAAAGTTTCATGCGACATAGCGCCTCCCGGCTTTGAGCTGTAGTCCCTTTTTCGGTAATGCTCCCGGAAAGGAGCCCCGCTGCGTGCTAATGAAACGCAAAACAGGAATGACTCCTTCCGGAAATAAACTCTATTGACGTAGCGGCAAAGGCTTCTCGACAACCAAACGGACGGTTCGACTGCCCGGTGTAATTTCGACCACCTCGAATCCGCATGCTTTTAACATATAGATCAAGTCTTCGGTGTGATAACGGTTATGTTCAAGAAAATGTTGGAACACATCTTCAATGGCTGCCTTATCAACCTGTTCTTTCCACAAGCTTTCCTCCGGGAACTTGTGTTCCAGATAGGATTCCAGCGGCTGGCGAACTAAATCGATCAAACAGAAGCGGCCGCCCGGTTTCAACCAGGAAAAAACTCGTTGAAACAGTTTTACCGGTTGATTCAATTCATGAACCAGCATATTTGCCATCACAGCTGCAACCTTTCCTTCGGAAATCGAATTACGTGGATCATTCAAATCATCCAGCAGCATGCGCGCATTTTCCGGCAAGGGCAACTGAGCCACCAGCATATATTCTGCCGCTTCAATCCCAATCACCGTATTCTGTGCATACCTCAAGGCCAGATCATTGACGAACTGGCCGATTCCTGCCCCGAGATCCATAATCAGATCATCGTGGTCGATTACACTGCCCATCTGAGCATTCCAAAACTCCCAGAAATCGACATCATGACGCCGATCATAACTGCGGGTAATCATTTCACGGGCGTAGTCTCCATCGCCTCCGTGATGTTTTAGAATCTGCGCTTGAGTTTTCTCGATCATAACCGCCTCCTCATTGAAATAATCTCTGTAACAAACCAACAGATTATCAAAACTTCACGCTTGTGCAGTATTGCGCGATCAGATCTTGATAATTCCTGATACGGTTTTGCCAAACGGTTGGCAACTATTCTGACACAACTTCTTCCATCAATTCTTGAGTCACCTCAAGCCATTGGTCAACATAAGCGAAATAAAGCACCCATTTTTGCGGCCGCTGCTCAATCTGTTTAAACAGCTCACCATATCTTTGCAGCTGCGGTTGATACTCGAAGACCTTACCTTGCAGAAACGCCGGTAAATCTTCTCCTTCATACACACTGGTCTTGTAATCGACAATCCAGCGCACCCCGGATTCATCGACGAAAGTCCGGTCAATAATATGATTACGCACCGCTTGATCGGCTTCCAGCGAACTCAACGCTAACTCGGTTGCCGATTCCGCCAACGAAGAATCAAGAGCCTGACGTAAATGATCATTATTGCATGCATTTAACAGACAACGCTGCACTCTCTGTTCAGCACTGCTCAGAAGCTGATCCTTCAATCCCTGCTGCGCCAGCCAGCGACGATACAACGGCATCGCCGTCTCAATCGAGACCGGAGTCCAATTTTCAACACCCTGTTCGACTCTCAGTTCCAATAAACGATGTACCAGATTACCGACCGCCGTATTTAACAAAGCGCTTTGCGCCTCCTCGCCAAACGCCCCCTTCCCCCCGGCATCGAAGCGTTTGGCATCAAAAGCTTCCGATTCGGATGGCGTTTGCTCAACCTGCCATGCAAAAGCTTGGCGTTCCATATTTTTGACAATCTCTAATGAACAGCTTTCCCGCTCGTCCAGACGGCTGACTTTAGGCAGAACAGCCTCGGTTTCAAGAATCTCATTTCCAGCTTCATCGTGAGTATCCGCCAGAGTTTGAAACGCTTTGCCGACCTCGGGCCACATCACATCCAGCAGGGAATCAGGCTGAGGCTTCGGCACTTTCATGCGATCCTCTCGATCGAATTGCAGTGCGAAGTCGACCTGTCCGAACAGATGCAGATGCCGTTTGGCCCGTGTACAAGCGACATATAACAAACGCGCCAGCTCGTAACGTTGCTTCTGCTTCTCGAAACCGCGCAATAACTGACTCAGATAGGACGCATCCGTACCTTTCGGATCAAGCGGGGCAAAAACCAGGCGCTCTTCTCCCTCTTCCGACAGGAATTGGAACCAGGAAATCAGCGAGCTTTCGTCACCACGCGGTTTACGTCCCAACGACGGCAGAATCACCGTATCGAACTCCAGCCCTTTGGACTTGTGCATCGTCATCAGTTCGATGGCCGAACTCGCCTCGCTGGCATCCGCTTCGGCATATAACACATCGGTAATTTGCTGCAAACCATTGCCGTCGAGAGTTTCTTGATCATGTGCGGACAAAGCGCGGCAGAAAGCTTCGACATTCTCTACCGCCAGATCGTTTTCGACGGTCAAAGCCCCCTGCAGCAACAGCCAGGTTTCCCTAACCAGTTGCGAGAACGGCAGTCGTCCCAATTGCTGCAAAGCATTTTCCAGGACGGTGAAAGCGTGTCGCCAGCGAGCTTTTTGCCAGTCGCTATCATTGCTTTGAGCCTGCCATAAAGACCACACGGTCTTGTACGGCTTGGCGGCGATTAAATTATCCAGCTCTACCAGTGAAAAGCCGATCATCGGTGTACGCAGCAGGGCGATCCAGGCAGCGCGATCGCCCAAATGCAATAAGGCGCGACTCAGGGCAAGCACGTCCTGGATTTCCTGGCGCTCGGAGAGTGCTTCCAACTCGACGGCACGGAAAGGAATGCCGCGTGTTTTCAACTCCACCGCCAGCGGCATCAGATGCGAACGCGAACGCCCCAAAACAGCAATCTGTGCCTTTATATCCCGTTGATCATTCAAAGCCTTGTCAATCACCTCAACGATGTCGAGCACTTCCTGCCGGGCACTTCGATTCAATGCCCAATGAGTCTGCACGGCCGCAGAGAAGTCATCGGAAAAAGCTTGCGAATCGCTATAGGCCACCGCCCCTTTCTCAATCAGGCTCTCGTTCGGGAAAATCTGTTTAAAGTGCCGATTGACCCAATCGACCACACCACCGCTGGAACGGAAGTTCACCTGCAATTTCAACGGAATCAGCGGAACACCGCCGATTTCGCCTTGCCATGCCTTGAGGAAGTTACCGACTTCGGCTTCACGGAAGCGATAGATCGACTGCATGGGGTCGCCGACCAGAAACACACTGCGACCGTCGTCTCTCTGCCAACCTGCAAGCAGCTTCTCCAGCAAGCGGAACTGTTCGCGGCTGGTATCCTGAAATTCATCAACCAGCAGATGTTGAATCTGATAATCGAGCTGCTGGGCCAGATCGGTCGGCGATTCATCGTCTCCCAGCGCTTGCAAGGCTGCTTGAGCAATTTCGATAAAGTCCGCCTCGCCGTGTGCCTGAAAAACCAGCTTCAGATGCGCAGCGCTGAGTTTCAACAATTGCAATAACGCCTGAAGATTTTGCCACTGGTCGTCACTATAATGCGGTTGCGGCAAGCTTTTTAAAACCGCCAAACTCTCACGCAAACGCCCCTGTAAGCCATCGGCTTCATCTAACGCTTTTAGGATTTCACTCATCTCATCCTTGCGCTGTTTCGCTTCCCCTTTCCCACTCGGGAATCCTTCGTTTTTGGTCAGACGCTTGCGAAAACCTTTACTGTCTTTCGTCAAAATCCAATCGGCCAGAATACGCCATTGCACTATACCGTCGGCCTCCTCGCTCAAAGGCCAGGCCGAAGCGATCGTTTGCAATTGCGGCTGATCGTTCCCCTGCGCATAGGCGGCGATTTCACAAATCTCGGCAAACAGTGGATACTGCGCGCTTAACACTCGCAGATGACCTTGCAATTCCTGGATGATGATCTCTTGCAGCGCCGTTTCCAAATGCGTTCTGGCTTCCAGAGCCGTCTCTTCGTGACCGTAGGGTAATAGCGATGCCATCCACTGATCGCGCTTGGCCAGCATCGACATCAACAGGACTTCCGCACGGTTATAACGCCCGTTGACCAACTGCAACAGCGTCGCCACCGACTCTTCGGCCAGCGGACTTTTCAAAACGGCTCGGACGGCCTCGCGATAGACTTTATCCGGCGTTTGGGCGATACTCGACTGAGTCCCCATTTTCGATAACAACGGCATCTGTCCGACCAGGTAGCCGTTCAATCCATCGATGGTTTTGATGCGCAATCGGTTCGGATTATCGAGCAGGTTCCAGCCCATTTCTGCATCACGCTGCAAGGCCTTCTGCGCCAACAACCAGTTATTGCGCTCGACCAGTTTCGCCTGAGGTCCAAGCGGCTGCAAAGCGGCATTCAATAATTTAAACACCCGTTCGCGCATCTCCGCGGCGGCCTTTTTAGTGAAAGTGACCGCCACAATCTGCTCCGGCGCTTCAACTTGCGACAGCAATACCAGAAAACGCTGGGCCAGCAGCGAAGTCTTACCTGAACCGGCCGGGGCCTGAACAATAAACGACGCTAAAGGGTGAATAGCACTCAAGCGTTCCAGACCATCAGCCAACTCGTGATCCGTCGCAACGCCAAAACGCTGCGCCAAAAATTCGCTCGCCTGCATCATGACTTCACGACTCATGCTTCGTCCTCACCGTTTTCATAAGCTTCCAACTGTGCTAAAGCCTCAGGAAGACGTAACGCCAATCGTCCGGCAGCATAATCCATATCGCTCAGCTTGCGGAAACGCAGGCGCGCATCGCCTTGACGGATGCCGACCGCTAAATCTTCAACCTGATTGCGCAGGCTCTGCAAAAAATCCTCCCAACGCACGTCAAAAAATTCGCCGTCCTCTTTTTCGGCCAAACGTGAAAACAGGGTAATTGAACGTGATGTCGGCAGAACACTGTCGTCTTCCGTCAGGGCGCTCAATTTCACGCCGTCGTCGGAATGCAGCAACGCATAACCGATCGCCGCCACCGGCAGATCATCCGGTACAGCAAACAGATACACAGCTAATTGCGGTGCCTGGATTTCATCCTGCAACAGGCCTTTAATACTGGCGCGACCGGTTTTGTAATCAATAATAATCGCACGCCCCTCTGACTCATCGACCCGATCGACCACCACCTTGAATTTCAATCCGCCCAACTCCAGCTCGTGCCTGGCTTCTGTCTGAACGACTTTAAATGCATTGCGTGTTTTTTCGATCTCCAGCCAAGCCTGACAGAGCTGCAGAATTCTCGCTTGTTCCAGTTCCAGCAACACTGCACTTTGCGTATCCTGAAATTCCGCAAACACCTCGGCAATCAATTCCTGTAAACGCTGCTGCAACGCTTCTTCACTCAGGGACAGAAGCCCGTGCAAATCCCCTGTCTCCTGCCAGAAAAGCTCCATGACTCGATGCAGCAGAATCCCCTGATTGGTCTGTCCGAGATTCTCTTCGACATCCAATAAACCATACTTCGCCCCAAGACGGTAATCGATATACGCCATTAACGGACACTGGCTTTGAGCTTGCAGAATGCCGCTTCCGCCGGGTGCAAGAGCTCCCTCAGCCAGTTGGCAACCGCGGTTATCTTCCACCCACTCTACGGAGCCTAAACGATGTCGACGATTGAGAATGCCGAGTGACGACGAGTCGAGCCCCGGCAAGCTTTCAAAAGGCTGCCAATTCTTCAAGAGCGGGCTGGGCAGAAGCTGCGCATCACCTTGCCACTGCGGGTAACTGAAAACAACCTCCCGGCAACTGCCGAGCAGACGCATGCTAAGGGTCTGAGCATAATTCAACTCGCGCTGGGCATCGCAACGCGGCAGTTTGAACTCGTGCTGAAGACGCATCGGCAAAAACGGATTCGGATTCGCCGCCCGCGGCCAGGCTTCGTGGTGCAACCCGAGAATCCACAACGCATCAAACGCCTGACCACCAGCCTCAAGCATCCCCATTATCTGAATCGGCGCATGGCCGACGGTTTGCGGCTGGTGAATCTGTTCGCGTAAATAACGGCCGAGAATCCCCATCCAGCGACTGAGCGGATATTGACCGGTCAGATGCAGAGATGCAAACATCTGCAAGGCATTTTCAAAAGCGCTTTTCTGCTGGAATTCACGGCTGGACAGTGTACGCGATCCAGGCCACTGCAAAGTGTCAAGACAGAAACGCACTGCGGCGATAAACCCGTCCAATGACAGGGACTCGGATTTGGGCCTATCGGCAAGTACAGTCAGAGACTTAACCAGACTTTTCGGCAGGGGATTAAAGCGCCCTTCTTCCTCCGAAGCACCTTTTTGCAAAACGTCCAAGAGATGCGGCCAATGAAATTGCGACCACTGCAGACGGCGGATTTCCAGATCGGCCTGATGACGAGATTCCAAAGTCGCGCTGTTGTACGGCGAAGTTAGCCAGTGGCTCCAATCCTGGAACGACACCGGCTTATGCGGCTGTAAAAACAGCTGCAGGCTCAGCCAAGCTTGTTGCACCAGAGGAATATCAAACAAGGCTTCGCCGAGAGAAATATTATAGGGTTTGACGGCATCCGGGTTTTGCGAGGCAAGCAGCGAATCCGTAGCGACATACAACTGCTCGTCGAGTTGCTGCTGTAATAAAGCCTTATAGTCATTCAAATCCGGCGCAACCAGAGCGATCTTAATCTGCGCACTCGGTTTGTACTGCTGTAAATCCCGCCAGGTCTGCAACGCCCAATTCACCGCACGAGCCGACTCTTCGCGGCTATGTTGAGCCGGAAAATAACTGCGATCGACGGCAAGCGATTCACTCACAGTTTCCGCAACCACTTCGACACCGCGTTGCCTGAGCGCTCCAATCCACCGCTGCATAAAAGGGACGATTTCGTCAAAGCCGCGCAAATGAACAACTTTAGGCACGCTGCCGACGCCCTGTTCCAGCCAGATCAATCTCCGTTCCTGAAGCATGCTTTCATCCATCCAGCCGCGCTCGGCAAGCATCGCTTTATAGGCATCAACCACACGGATAAATAGCCTGGACTCCTGCGACAGAAACACTTCTTGCCGCCAGGATTCCTGTAACCATTCAGCTTCAAGCTGTCTTGCCTGATAGAGCTGTTTGAGGGTCGCGTTCCAGTTGAGCAGTGCCGAACCTTCCTGCAGTTCGTCGTCTTCTGTCTGCAACGCATCCTGCAAACACTGCTCCAACAACATCTGTGCTTCAAACGCCCCCAACACTTTCTCCGGCAGATCGTCCAAAACCAGATCGGCATTGAGCAAAGCGGTTTCATACCACTGTTCCCACCACTGCGACAGGGTCATAACCGCCGGCGTTTCGGCAACCGCAGTTTGCGCCGTCGATAAAAACATCTGCTGTTTCAAACTCATCGATAAACGGCTGTTAGCAGTGATATATAGCGTTTTACTCATAGACTCGTTCGACTCGTGCCATCTTAATTAGGTTTTTTGTAACAAATCGATCCAGCGATGCCCATGCAGCCGCAACTGCTGCTTGGCTTGCCGGGTGTGTGGGAAATGCCTTTCGACCAACTGCCAAAAAGCTGCCGAGTGATTGGCGTGGATGCGATGACAGAGTTCGTGCACCATCACATAATCCACCACCCACTCCGGTGCCTGCGCCAGACGCCAGTTAAATTGCAGATCGCCACTTGACCGGCAGCTACCCCAGCGCCCTTTATAGCCTTTGATTTCTACTTTGCCGAAATCGACTCCAATTTGCTGGGCGAATCGAGACAGTCGCGCGTCCAAGTGCAGCTGCAAAGCCTGGCGTAAATATTGTTCCAGCCACGCTTGAACCAGTCGTTTCCGCTCGCAATCACTGAGCGAAGCGTGGCAGGACAAGCACCAGATATCGCCTTCTCTGCGGACCGATACGGCTTTCTTTTTAAGCGTGCCGGAATCGGCATCGACGACTTTAAATCTCTGCCTTTCTCCGAAGAATTCAAACTCTCCGTGAGAATGCCACAGAATTTCATCTTCATGCAAACGTTCGGCCAAGCGCAGATAATGTTTGTGAAGCCAGTCGTTTCTTGAACCCAGCAAACGCTCGATCTCGCCATTGGTAAGGCGTTGCGGAATTTCCAGCACCACTTCACCCTTGCGGACTTTCAAGGCAATCGACGATTTCCGTGCGCTGTAAACTATCGGCAGTTCACGCTCTCCGTCCGGCGTTTTCAGTGGCCAGATGACCGCTCTTTCCGCACCGCTTGCCGCCACTTCGGCATGTTGGTTTTTATTCGTTCGCCTACCGAAAAACATAGGTCCAATTCCATTCAAGAACAGATACTTTATACTATTCGCTTTAGAGTCGGTTGAAAATTCCCGGCCATTCATCAACTGAATTCAAAGCCAACTTATGTCCGACCGCCAACAACCACAACACTTCCATACCGAGCTCACAGCTCCGCAAACCGCGCTGCAAGCCTTGGCCGGTCTTGAAGTTTTCAGCAATAGTGATTTAAAGCGACTGGCGCAAAACGGCGCCGTCTGGTTGAGTCGTTTCGATTCAAAACGCGGCACCTACCGCAAGCCCGAACGCCTGCGCCGACTAAAAAACGAATTACGGCAACAGGATCGGCTCGACCTCTACTACCATCCTCAACTGGATAGGCCTTGCACTCATGAACCGCTTTTAATTGCCGATTTTAAAGATTACTCTCTATGGCTAAAACCGCGCGGCGTCATGTCGCAAGGCTCCAAGTATGGTGACGCTTGCACTCTGTATCGTTGGGTAGAAGTGCAAAATACCCGACCCTGCTGGATCGTTCATCGCCTCGACCGCGCGACTCAGGGCTTAATGCTGCTGGCTCACAATAAAAAACTGGCGCAAACCCTGACCTCACTATTCGAAAACCGCCGGATAGAAAAACGTTATCAAGCCAATGTTCACGGATTACTGGCCGAAGCGATCAGTATCGACACGCCTATCGATGATCGACAAGCACTCAGCCATATCCATCCCTTATACACCTTCGAGCGTAACGGCAGTCAATGTACCCGTGTCGAAGTCAAAATCGATACCGGACGCAAACACCAGATTCGTCGGCATTTAAGTGCCATCGGTCACCCTGTGATCGGCGACCGTCTGCACGGTGATAAGGTACTCGATCAATGCCATTTCGCAGACATCAATCTGCAGTTGACCGCTTATCGTTTGCGATTCGAGTGCCCGATTAGCGACGAAATGCAGGAATTTAAACTCGACGAAAAGCAGCTGGATCTGCTGCATCCGCAGATTCAACAGGCGACTTGAGGCCGCAGATGCACTTTAAACTCGATCTGATTATCAAAGGCAGCTACTACTATCAGGCAGAAACTTTATATCGGCAGAAACAGTTGTATCCGGGCACAAAACTCACTGCCAAACGCGAAGCGGACAACCCTCACGACTGTAATGCGGTGCAACTATTTTACCCTTTGGAAAAACCGCAGCCAGCGGCTCTGCTCGGCTATTTCCCACGGCAAATTGCCGCCATCCTATCGAGCAAATATGATCTGCAAAGTATCGCTTCGATTCACTTGCAGGAGGTTCGCCACAGCGAGAATCGACTGCAACTGAGCTGCCGGCTCGAACTGAAACAACCCTGGACCAAGGCTCTGAGGCTCATGCTTCTGGCGACCTGGTTAAAATTGCCCAGCCCTCTCGCCTCACGAAGCCTGCCGACAGAAAAAGATCGTTAGTGTTAAAATCCAACTTCCTTGCTTTAAAAACTAAGACGAAACATTATGACGCCTTCCCCAGAACAAGCTACCGCGCAATCTCTTGAGCAATGCATCCAGCAACTGCAAGCCAGCGGCGACTATCAGGTTTTACGCAAACTGTCACCGCGCGAGACTTTCAACGCACCTTCCCCGGAAACAACCCATCGAGTCTGCCTGATCGATACCGAAACCACCGGGCTTGATACCCAAAGCTGTGAAATCATCGAACTTGGTTACCAGCTGGTCGAATTCGACTCTCACGGCCTTTTTTACCGTGTTCTGAGCGCTAAAAACTTTCTGAACGAACCGGAAGGCGAAATCGGTGCAGAAGTCACCCAGGTGACCGGCTTGACGATGGAAGACGTAAAGGGACACTCGATTCCGTGGGACGAGGTCGAAGCAGATATTCAGCAGGTTCAGCTATGCGTCGCACACAACGCCGCTTTCGACCGCCCGGTGCTGGAACGCTATTCCGAAGTATTTGTCGATAAGATCTGGGGTTGTTCGGTGGCACAGATCGACTGGCAGAAACTGACCGATGTCGGTTCTCGCAGCCAGGAATTTTTGTGCTGGAAAGTCGGCCAATTCTACTACGGAGCCCATCGGGCTTTAGACGACGTTCAGGCCCTGACCGAATTGTTATCGCAATCCGTCGGCGACGAGCAGAAACCGGCTTTTTTCTACCTTCTTAAGGCGATACGCAGCAGCAAATCGCTGGTCAAAGCGGTCGGAGCTCCATTTGAAGTCAAGGATACCCTGCGCAGCCGCGGCTATCGCTGGAATGCTTCGGAACGAGTCTGGCAGAAAGTAATCGATCAGGCGGATCTTGAGGCGGAAACCCGCTGGTTAAGCGAACAACAGTGCCATGCACCCTTTGTGCAGAAATTAAAATCTACCGATACCTTCTCGGTCCGAGCCGGATAACAACCTTAACCAATTTGATCTAAACAGTACCGTTTAAAATACGGATTAAAGACTGCCTCACGATTGTTTAATGGCGAATAAAGTTTTTTGATTAGCCAAGTGTACGAGCTTGGTGTCTACTGAACCCGGTTAAAACCCTATCGGGCACTTAGACTCATCAAGGAGGAAACTATGGCTACTATCACTTTAGGCGGCGATCCGATCGAAACCGTCGGGCAACTACCGGCTGTCGGAAGCCTGGCACCAGATTTTACATTGGCCGCAAAAGACCTTAGCGAAAAAAGTCTGGCGGATTTTGCAGGCAAAAACGTCATTATGAATATTTTCCCAAGCATCGATACAGGCGTATGCGCAGCATCGACCCGTGCCTTTAATGCCGATGGTGCAGAACGAGCCGAAGTATTATGTATTTCAATGGATCTGCCGTTTGCTCTTGATCGCTTTTGCGGCGCTGAAGGTTTGGATAAAGTCACGACACTTTCCGCTTTCCGCTCGCCTGAATTCGGCCAGGACTACGGTGTCAGTATTGTAACCGGGCCAATTAAAGGACTTTTGTCGCGAGCCATAGTGGTGATCAACTCGGAAGGAAAAGTGATCTACACCGAACAGGTACCTGAAATCGCCCAAGAACCTGACTATGCTGCAGCGCTGGCTGCTTTAGATTAAAAAACGCAGGCAAACCGCTCCGATTTTGGAGCGGTTTTCGCATTTGGATCAGTTTTTTACAAACTGCCCATCAGCTTGGAAATAATAAATCCGATCCACACGACCGCCGCAATAAAAAACGACAGAAACACCGCCGCCGAAGCCTGATCCTTGGCTCGCCCGGACAACTTGTGATATTCGTCTCCGATACGATCAACCACCGATTCAACTGCCGTATTCAATAGTTCGACCAACAGCACGATCATCAGAACCGCAATCAGTATCGCCCGTTCGAAAGCGCTTTCACCGATCCAGAAAGCAGCCGGAAGCAATAGAATAAACAGCCACACTTCCTGACGAAACGCGGCTTCATGCTTCCAAGTCGATTTGAATCCTTTCCACGAATAGCCAGCGGCATATACGACCCGCTTTAAACCTTTATGCGGCGATTTCATCCTTGATCCTCTCATCGATTAATTGCCTGTTTAGTTATTTAATTTTCAGTTTGAACCTTCGCGGGCAACGTGAAAACTTTTGCCTGGCCTCGGCCTCGATAATCCGAAGCCGCCTGCCATTCGTCATCTTTCCTCAATAAGAACTGGACATCGCCCAGATAATTATTCAAACGTAATTTATACCCCTTCGCCTTTAAAGCCGCTTCGGTTTGCGGCGACAACTCGGGATGGTAGTCAATGCGATCTTTCGGCCATAGCTGATGGTGAACACGCAATGCATCGACGGCTTGCTGGGCGCTCATTTCCCCATCCATCTCTTTTGTCACAGCCGAATCCAGGCTATTCACCAATACCTGAAAAACCGAAGTGATAATACTTGAACCGCCCGGTGTTCCGACTACCGCTTTAACACGCTCACCATCCAGAACCAAGGTCGGCGACATCGATGACAACATGCGTTTGCCGGGAACGATTTCATTGGCATGACCGCCGGTTACGCCAAATACATTCGCGACTCCCGGCTTGGTCGAAAAGTCGTCCATTTCGTCATTCATCAGAAAACCACCGCCTTCAATAACCACCCCATTACCGAACGGCATATTCAAAGTGTAGGTATTGGAAACCGCGTTACCGTCGCTATCGACAATCGAAAAATGTGTGGTCTCCGGCGACTCCGCCAGACCGGGTTTAACAGCTTCACTGTCAGAGATCTTCTGAAGATTCACCTCTGCCGCACGCTTCTGCAAGTATGCACTACTCAATAAACTCTTTACAGGCACTGCAACAAAGTCGCTGTCACCCAGGTATTCGGCGCGATCGGCATAGACGCGCTTTTCCATTTCTGCAAAAAAGTGCGTCTTTAAAGCAACAAGGTCTTGCAAATTCCTTCGCGCGGTTTCCTGCGCTTTCAGATATTGCGGCTTCAAGATGCTATACATTTGCAACAGCTGACCGAGAGCGATCCCGCCGGAACTCGGCGGCGGAGCGGAAATCACTTGATAACCGTTCCAGTCAAAACGGATCGGTTGCCGCCACTTGACCTGGTATCCGGCCAAATCCTTGCTATCAATCAGACCGTTACGAGCGCGCATGCTTTGCACGATCAGTTCAGCAGTGCGCCCGCGATAAAAATCGTCCGCGCCGGACTCGGCAATTCGTCGCAAGGTCTGCGCCAGTTCCGGCTGCCGAAAACGTTCTCCGCTTTGCAGATTCCCGAAATAGTGGTCAAAATTCAGTTCTTCATCGCTTTTATCTGCCACCCAGGACTGGTACCACAGGCTGTGCTCCTGCAGAGCAGGATCGACGATAAAACCGTTTTGCGCCAAGTCGATTGCCGGTTGTAACAATTGCTTCCAAGACAACTTTCCGAAACGCCGATGCGCCTGCCATAAACCCATCACCGTTCCGGGAACCCCGCTGGCTTTCGCCCCGACCAGAGAAGCAAACGGAATCACTTCTCCTTTTCCATCAAGATACATATCCCGCGAAGCGGAACCCGGTGCGGTTTCTCGATAATCCAGAAAATACGCCTGTGCAGCCGAACGGTTTTGTTCCTGCATAAACAGGGTCATAAAACCGCCGCCGCCTAAATTCCCCGCCTCCGGATAGGTGACTGCCAGCACAAAGCCTCCGGCCACCGCCGCATCAACTGCATTCCCCCCTGACCGCAACACCTTCTCGACCGCTTCGGCACTGTAAGAATCCGGCATGGCAAGCGCAGCTTGACCGGCATGGACGATGCTCAGCTGAAAACTCAGCAATCCGCCCAGTAAAGCGTAAAGATAAAACCTCATAATCTGCTCTCTCGAATTCCGTACAATCGAGCTTATCCTACTCTATTCAGGGAATGAATCGCCAATCATGAGGGATATTTTCCGGAAGACAAACGAATAAACCTTGGCGTTACTTTTTGATTGGCGCCAGATTCTGTAAGAACTGCTTGGCGGCATGCGGCCAGCGAAATTCAGGAATCGACTCGGCAATCGGTTCGCGATCCAATTTCAACGCCTGTGTAATGGCGACGCCCAAATCCTCATTCAGACAACCGTTGACACCCTCTTTAAGAATGTCTTTCGGACCGGTAACGGGAAAGGCGGCAACCGGCGTTCCACTGGCAATCGCTTCCAGATTTACCACCCCGAAGGTATCGGTTTTGGAAGGAAAAACAAACACATCGGCACTGGCGTAATATTTAGCCAGCTCTTCACCACGCTTGGCTCCGACAAAAACCGCTTCCGGATAGGCATTCTGCAAAACATCAAGTTCCGGCCCCTTACCGACGATCAGTTTGCTTCCCGGTAAATCCAGATCGAGGAATTCCCGTAGGTTTTTTTCCGGTGCCACTCGACCAACATACAACATAATCGGTCTCGGCAAGCCCAGATCACTACGCCGCTCGGGATTAAACAGGTCGGTATCGACGCCACGGCTCATCAAGCGTAAATCCTTGAACCCCTTACCTTGCAACTCTTGCTGAATCGACTCGCCAGGCACAAGCGTGCGTTGTGCCGGTGAATGGAAGCGTTTTAGAAATTTATAAACCCAGGATTCGGGAATCCACGGAAAACGTTTATGAATATATTCCGGGTACTTGGTGTGATAGCCGCTGGTAAAAGGTAAACCGTGCTTGAGTGCCAATTTGCGGACGGCCCAGCCCAAGGTACCTTCGGTGGCGATATGGATCGCATCAGGGCGGAAATTAAGCAGACGTTCTTCAAGAGCGGGTGCTCGACGAACCAGACGAATTTCCGGATAGGTCGGCAAAGGGAAGCATGGATAAGGCTGCGGCTGAATGACATCCACCTCAACCCCTTGGGCGGTAAGCTCTTTAACCAGGTGGTTCAAAGTCGTCACAACGCCGTTTACCTGCGGTTGCCATGCATCGCTGACCAGAGTCAGGCGTCGAATCGAGTTCCCTCGGGTCTCGCTAACCACCTTGGCAGGTTCAGGCTTAGTTTGAAAGGAGCGCGAAGATTCCATCGAACTGGCTTTTTCGACCACAATCACCTTACTCATTCCTTTGATCTCTCCTCAATTTATCGGCTGACAATTTATTTGCATGCCTGTTATGTCGCTTAGGGTAAAAGATTCGTATACCGAATACATGAAGGATATGTGACAACGACGGAGAAGCGTTCCCCCTCATCGGTTTATTCAAGCTATAGTCAGGATTTATTTCGGAATGCTACAAACTTTCTAGGTACAATGAAGCCAAAAGTTGGATACATAACCTCACAACCAGATACTTAAGGAGGAGCCATGAAACAGTCGACTCGTATCGCCTCAATTTTATGTTTGGCTTTAGCATGGACGGCACCAAGCGTTCAAGCGGCTGAAGCGGATAACGCACCGCAAATGGAACAGCAAAACCACGATAAAGACTATGTCAAAACCATCGATGCCTTTCGTAATGCGTCGAAATCAGCCGCCTTCTTCAAGCACTCATACGGTTATGCCGTCTTTCCTACTATCGGTAAAGTCGGCTTTGTCATAGGCGGTGCCTACGGTCAAGGCCGTGTATACAAGCAAGGACAATACGCTGGCATGACCGAAATGACACAAGGTTCGATCGGTTTCCAGCTTGGCGGTCAGGCTTTCAGCCAGATTATTTTTTTCCAGGACAAGCGCGCCTATGACGAATTCACCAGCGGTAACTTTGAATTCGGTGCTCAAGCTTCAGCCGTCGCGATCACTGCCGGTGTCGCTGCCGAAGCTTCAACCAAAGGAACGTCAGCAACCGCTAATGCCGGTAACGACTATGTTGCCGCCGAAGGCCAATACTATAAAGGCATGGCGACTTTCACCATTGCCAAGGGCGGTTTAATGTACGAAGCAGCGATCAGCGGTCAGAAGTTCAATTTTTATCCAAAATAACTTCAAATACCGAATCCCGTACAAAAAAGCCCGCTTTGAAACATATTCCAAGCGGGCTTTTTACTTTTTTACAACCAATCGGTTACGAACGGCTGGTTACTTCAACCAGGTGATAGCCGAACTGAGTCTTAACCGGACCTTCAACCGAACCGACATCGGCACTGAAAACTACTTTGTCGAATTCCGGAACCATCATTCCCGGTCCGAACTGTCCCAAATCACCGCCACTGCGCCCGGAAGGACACTGTGAATTCTGCTTGGCCACTTCGGCAAAGTCTGCGCCTTCGGCAATCTGCTGTTTTAATTCCAGACACTTCTCTTCACTGTCTACCAAAATATGACGCGCTGTCGCTAGAGCCATAATGTTTCCTTTTTCAATCGTTTTTAATTAGTTCCATCCAAATTATCGGCGAAACCACATCGCCTGTCTGCGGCATGAATTGATTTATTAATGACTTTGACATTCATATTCAAGCCTTCGCAAAGCACATTTTTAAATCACAAACGTGCACTGATGTACTTAAACCGATAAATTCCGTACTTTTTTTATCATCGTTTGCGGTGCTCCATTATAATATCGCCTATGGAAAATCAGACACCTTCACAGCAGACTCTTTTCGCCTCTATTCCGATGCAATCGGTCGGCCCCTTTAAGCTTATCGGCGATGTCACTGTCGACGATCTTATGGTTCCGATGGCGACCTACGAAACACCATTATGGCCATCGGTTGCGCGAGGAGCTCGAGTTGCTGCCCACTCCGGCGGTATCCGCGTTACCGTTATAGACGAGCGAATGACGCGCTCGATTCTACTGCAAGCACCGAATGCAGGAACCGCTCTGCAGCGCCTGCGCCAAATTGAAAACGATAAAGACGCGATGCAGGAAGTTATTTCTCAAAGCAGCCGCTTTGCCAAACTCGACGCCATGCATCATCAAGTCGTCGGCAATCTGATTTATCTGCGACTGGAGTTTCTGACCGGTGACGCTTCCGGGCACAATATGGCGACCAATGCCGCCGACCATTTGATTCCGTGGATTCTGCAAAAATATTCCGATCTGGAATATGTCTCCATCTCCGCCAACTACTGTACAGACAAAAAAGTTTCTGCGGTCAACGGTATCCTCGGCCGCGGCAAGTATGTGGTCTGTGAATGTACCATTCCGCGTAAATACTGCAAACGCTTTCTGAAAACCACGCCCGAAGCATTGGTCGATCTGCATATTAAAAAGGATCTGATCGGCAGTATCGTTTCCGGAGGTCTGAGAACGGCCAACGCACATGTAGCCAATATGCTGCTCGGCTTCTATCTGGCGACGGGACAGGATGCCGCCAATATTGTGGAAGGCTCACAGGCGATCAATCATGCCGAGGTCACGCCCGACGGCGACCTGTATTTTTCTACGACCTTGCCGAATCTGATTGTCGGTACCGTCGGTAACGGCAAAGGTCTGGATTTCGTGTTGGAGAATCTTGAACAACTGGGTTGTGCCGATCGTGATAAGGAACCCGGAGCCAATGCCCGCCGCCTGGCGTGTATTGCCGGTGCAACTGCCTTCTGCGGAGAACTTTCCTTGCTGGCGGCACAGACCAATCCAGGCGAGCTGATGGCGGCTCACCTGAAACTCGAACGTTCCCGCTGAGGCGTGTCGGATTTATGACTCGCCCTGTATCGCCGCAAGAGACGCTGTTATTGAACCAGCGCAAACAAGATCACATTCAAGCGGTACTTGAAGACCCTAAAGTGGATCGCAATCAGGCTGCTTTCGATTCGCTAAGATTAATGCACCGCGCTATGCCGGAATGCAATCTGGCAGACCTCAAAACCTCAAGCTGTTTTCTAGGCAAACCGATCGCCTTTCCTTTTCTCATCGCCTCCATGACCGGCGGAGCGGCTGACAATCTGTCGCAGATCAACCGCAATCTGGCTGAAGCCGCCGAAGCGTGCCAGGTGCCTATGGCAGTCGGCTCGCAAAGAGCGATGATTCAAGATACCAACGCCAGAAAAAGTTTCCAACTGCGCAGCTATGCGCCGACTGTGCCTCTGATCGCCAATCTGGGAGCGGTACAGCTTAATTACGGTTTCGGAATTGATGAGGCGCAGCGTGCCGTTGAAGCCCTGCAAGCAGATGCCCTCTACCTGCACCTCAATCCGTTACAGGAAGTCATCCAACCGGAAGGCGATACCGACTTCTCAGCATTGATGGAAAAAATTCACCGGTTAAACGAAAAACTGGACATTCCAATCATACTCAAGGAAGTCGGCTGCGGCTTGTCTCCGCAGGATATTGAACTTGGTTTACAAGCCGGTATTCGTTATTTTGATCTGGCGGGTCGCGGCGGCACTTCATGGAGCCGAATCGAAGCGCATCGTTCGAATGACGACCTTGGTTTCCTGTTTGAAGATTGGGGACTGACGACTCTGGAGGCCCTGCAACTGAGCGCTCCATATCAGTCACAGGCGACATTTATCGCCAGCGGCGGAATTCGAAACGGCATAGACATGGTAAAAGCTGTTATAATGGGCGGTCGCTTATGCGGGATCGCTGCCCCTTTACTGTCTGCAGCCATGAATTCAAGTGCCGAAGTTATCGAGATAATCCGCCGCTTTGAGCGCGAATTCCGCACCGCGCAATTTTTACTGGGCATCAAGAGTGCCGAAGACTTACACTTAAACACCTCTTTAATTCTGCCGAAAACGGCGTTTTAATCAGGGCAATGAATTACAAGAACACATAAGAATCCGCTTTAATGATGAAAGTAGGTATAGATTTACTGCATTTTTCCACTGCCGATTATTATTTAGGGTTGGATACCTTCGCGGCCGAAAAGAATATCGACGTCAACAAATACTATATTGGTATTGGTCAAGAGAAGATGTCCATTGCTCCGCCGGATGAAGATATCGTCAGCTTGGCTGCCAAAGCCTCTGCCCCGATTATCGAGCAAGTTGGAGCGGATCAGATTTCTGCCGTTTTATTTGCCACAGAAACCGGTGTCGATCAGTCGAAATCGGCCGGTGTCTTCCTGCACGGCCTGCTCGGCCTCAGCAAAAATTGCCGCGTAGTTGAATTCAAACATGCCTGCTATGCCGGTGCCGCCGCAGTACAAATGGCCACGGCGATGGTACGCAGCAATCCGAAAGAAAAAATCCTTGTCATTGCCGCCGACATCGCTAAATACGACGTCGACACTTCCGGTGAAGCGACACAGGGCTGTGGCGCTGTCGCCATGTTAATCAGCAGTGAACCGCGTGTATTGGAAATCGAACCGGGTTCAGGTTATTTCACCGACGACGTAATGGATTTCTGGCGCCCGAACCACCGCACCACCGCGTTAGTCGACGGTAAATATTCGACCAAGGTTTACCTCAACAGTTTGAAACAGGCGTGGCAGCATTTCACCGAACAGACCGGACGCACCTTTGACGACATCGACTATTTCTGCTACCACATCCCTTTTACCAAAATGGCGGAGAAGGCTCATCAGACCTTGGTCAAGCTGACCGGAGCCGAAATCAGCGAACAGGAATTCGAAGAGCAGACCATTCCAAGCCAGATCTATAACCGCGTAGTCGGTAACAGCTACAGTGCCTCGTTGTTTGTCGGCTTCATCTCCCTGTTGGACAATCTGAAACAGAATCTGGAGAATAAGCGAGTCAGTTTCTTCAGCTACGGCTCAGGTTGTGTGGCCGAGTTCTTTACCGGCATCGTCCAGCCCGGCTATCAAAAAGTGATGATGACCGAGTCGCATCAAACACAGATCGATCAGCGCACCCCTCTAAGCTACGCAGACTATCTGAAGTATTATCATGAAGTCGATTGTGCAGTTGATAATATCGAGTTTGCAACCTTGAATCGCGGCCCTTTCCGTCTTGCCGGAATTCAAGATCACAAACGCTATTACCAGAAAGTAGAGCCGGCCTAGGTTTCGACTATGGACAGCCTGTGCTCCGCCCCCGCAAAGTTAATTCTTTCGGGCGAACATGCCGTTCTCTACGGCTGCCCGGCTATCAGCATGGCCATTCCGATTTACAGCCACTGCCGATGCCGTCATACTGCCAGCTCCGAACTGGTTATCGATCTCAACCTGAAAAACCTGCAACACCGCTCCCGTTTCAATCCGTTCCAATGGACTGCGCGAGTTGCGGAAATTCACAAACGCTATCGTGATTTCACTACCGATCAATGCCGCATTGATCAAGTTCTGCAAGAACCGGAAGAACTTTTTCTAGTCGCTTTCGAACATTTCCAACTCCGTTACCCTTTGAAAAACGGCATCTGGCATTTTGAGCTTGATTCCGATATTCCAATCGGCCGCGGTCTGGGAAGTTCGGCATCGATTATTGCCAGCATGCTTATGTCCCTTGCAAGACAAAACTCGATCGAATTGGACCCTGAAGCTCTGCTGGAGATGACTCAAAATATTGAACATTTCCAGCACGGCCGTTCAAGCGGCATCGATCCGGCCACAATTATTCACGGCGGAATACTGCGTTTTCAAAACGAAGTCACCGAATCTCTTACCGATTGTGAATTACGGGGCTGGATCATCGACAGCGGCGCTCCCCTGAGCAGTACAGGAGAATGTGTAGCGCAGGTCGCCCGAAACTTTTCGAGCGACCTGGCAATCTGGCAGAAATTTACAACCGTGGAAACAGAATTGCACCAGGCCTGCCTGCAGAGCGATTTCGAATCTCTGAAAACTGCCGTTGCACACAATCAGCAACTTCTGGAACAAATCGGCGTGGTACCGCAAAAGATGACGCAATTTATCCACACTCTCACAACTCAACTCGGCGGAGCGGCCAAAATCTGCGGGGCCGGAAGCGTCACCGACGGTCCGGGAGGAATTCTGCTCTATATTGGCGAGCAAGACCCTACATCACTATGCCGGAAAAACAACATGCCATGTTATCCATTGCAACATGCTCATGCACAGTTAATTTGCGAGGATATTCCGACATGAGATTGATCAGTAAGGCCCCGGCCAACAGCATGCTGCTCGGTGAGCACAGCGTGGTATACGGTTACCCGGCGCTGGCATGCGCTCTGGACCAGTGGATCGAAATTGACTGGCAAGTCCGTAACGATCGTCAAATCCATATCGAATCGGCGCTCGGCAACATTCAAACCGACTGGAATACGATTGAACTCTATCCTAAACTGCTCTTTGTCATGCATGCCTTAAAAGCTTTTCAAGCGCATCGCCTTCCCGGCTTGAATATCAGAATCAGCAGCGAGTTTTCCTCCACTATCGGACTGGGCAGTTCGGCAGCGGTTTTGGCCGCCACACTGGTCGGATTGAATCACCTGAGCCAAGGCAACTTGTCTTCTAAAGAACTGTGGCAGATCGGGAAACAGGTCATACTCGATATTCAGGGACGCGGTTCGGCAACTGATCTCGCCGCCAGTTTGTTCGGTGGAGTAGTTTATTTCCAGCCTCCGAGCAAATCCTCCGATTCACAGATTGCTTCACTGAACGCCAGCATGCCGCTGTTACTGGTTTACAGCGGCTATAAAACACCAACCTCTGATGTGCTAGCGAAAGTCGCCGAAGAATGGCTGGATCAACCTGAGCAATTACAGACACTGTACCGACAGATGGGCCTGACGACTCTACAAGCCTATCAAGCCTTACAACAGCAAGACTACGATGCGTTCTATCGGGGTTTCGGAAGCTATCAAATGCTGATGGCACAACTCGGTGTCAGCGATGAGAACATGGATTATCTGATCGAACAATTAGTTCATTGCCCGCAGGTCTGTGCCTGCAAAATCTCCGGCTCCGGCTTAGGCGATTGCGTTGTGGCAATTGGCGCCATAAACCGTACAGACGCCCCTTCAAACGCTAATTTGCTGGTAAATTGCCCTGCCGAAACAAACCTGGCCGATTATTTACAGTTACAATTACCGATTACACCTCAAGGCGCGCACATCGTAAGTGCTTATGAATGAATAAACTCAAGTGACCCAGCAATGACCGATAAACAGAGACAACAAGATTTTATCCAGCAGATCCTCACACAGAGCGCCAACTCATCTCCGCTACAGGCACAAAAAACCCGCGGTCACGGCCAGGCGCCGGTCAATATCGCTCTGAGTAAATACTGGGGCAAACGTGATAAAGCGCTGAATCTACCCATTAACGGCAGTGTTTCGATCAGTTTGCCCGGGCTGGGCACGGAAACCACTTTAAGCATCACTGAGAATGATAGAGACATTATCCGTCTTAACGGCACCACTCTGGAACCGGAAGCGACTTTTGCCAAACGCCTCAGCCAGTTTCTAAACTGGTTCCGCGCCGACCAAACCACCGCTTTTTCGGTCGATACCAGCAATAGCGTGCCGACCGCTGCCGGCCTGGCTTCGTCGGCCTCCGGCTATGCGGCTCTGGTTCTGGCCTTGAACGATTTGTTTGACTGGCAATTACCGAAAGAAAGCTTATCCCTTTTAGCCCGCTTCGGCAGCGGCAGTGCCAGTCGTTCGCTGTTCGATGGTTTTGCAGTCTGGCACAAAGGTCATCAGAACGACGGCATGGACAGTTTTGCCGAACCTCTGGCAACTCTATGGCCGGAACTGACCATCGGACTGGTCAAAGTCGATACTAGGGAAAAGCCAGTTGGTTCAACCGTCGGAATGCAGCAGACCGTCGATACCTGCGACCTCTATAAGGCATGGCCGGAGCAAGCCGAACGCGAACTGAAAACGATTGTTGACGCCATTCAAAAGAAAGACTTTACTCTGGTTGGTAAAACCGCGGAGCACAATGCATTGAGCATGCACGCTACCATGATCGCGACCTGGCCACCGATCGTCTACTGGCAACCGGAATCGGTCGCTGCCATGCGGATGGTTTGGGCACTGCGGGAACAAGGAATAGAGGTCTATTTCACAATGGATGCAGGCCCGAACCTGAAACTGCTATTGCAGGAAAAAGATCAGACGGCTGTCAAAAAAGCCTTCGGCGAACGGGATATCCAAATCGATTTTATCCAGCCTTTCGAATAATTTAATCAACGGTATTAAGGCTGGCTGGCACATGAATTAACCATCGCCAAAACAGCCTTGCCAAACCCATCTCTTACAAACAGATTCGACGATTAAGCCGCATACCATAGAATGGCAAAATAGTGACAGCCTGTTCCACCCATTACAAAGAAATGCCAGATGGAATGCCCGTATTTCAATCTCGAATCGGTTGCATAGAAGATCACACCCACGGTATAGAACAGGCCTCCGGCCAGTAACCACATTAAACCTTCGGTCGGCACCATCTCGAGCAGAGGGTTAATCGCAATCACTACCAGCCAGCCCATTGAGAGATAAAGTCCGGTGGACAACAAAGGATGATAACCCCATTTAAAGGCTTTCATGGCCACGCCAATAGCTGCCAGGCCCCAGACAATACCAAACAAAGTCCACCCCCAGGCACCGCTCAAAACACCCAGTGTAAAAGGAGTATAAGTGCCGGCAATCAACAAAAAGATTGCCGAATGGTCCAGGGTACGGAAAATCTGTTTCACCTTACCGGACTGCAGTGCATGGTAGACTGTGGAAGCCAGATAAAGCAAAATTGCCGAAGCGGCAAAAATACTCGCACCGACCACGAAACCGGCATCCCCTTCCTGTACGGCGTTCCAAATCAAGAACGGCGTGCCGACGATAATCGCGACCAAGGCAACCGCATGACTGATTGTATTGGCAATCTCTTCACCGCGAGACTGCTCGCGTGATGTATCTAAAGCAAATTTACTCATATCAAACCTACTTCCTAACTTAAGAATAAACAGCATAAACCATTTAAATTTTCACGTCGACCGGACAAGTTTTACATTTCATGAAGATATTCCAAATCGGATTTTCGGCAAAATGCCCAACTGGAAATATTTATTCCTAAGCAGGCTAAACAGACCTTGGATAATAAAAAACCCCAAAGCGGAGTTTCCGTTTTGGGGCTTTGCAATAAGTGATTGAAGAACTGGAGACTATTTAACGACTGAAAGTGTCGGACGTTTTTTCTTCTTATCACCTTTGTCTGGCTTGTCGTCTTTTTTTGCCGGCTTGTCCGGTTTCGGGCCTGTGCTTTCAACACCACTTATTTTCGGCTTGGAAGCGACCTGTGCCTGAGCCGATTCCTGATTCGGATAAGGTTCCGGCGGAAACGGCATACCGTGACCGTTTTCACGGGCAAAAATCGCCAATACCGCTTGCGGCGGAAAACCGATCACTCTTTCAACACCGCCGAAACGGGCTTTGAATTGAAAACGGTCATTTTCCATCGCCAAACCGAAGACCGCCGACGGACTGACATTCAAGACGATGACGCCGTCTTGAACATACTCCTGAGGCACCTGTACACCCGGGTAATCAGCGTCAACCTGAATATGCGGTGTCCAGCGGTTGTCAACGATCCAATCGTATAGAGCACGGATCATGTAAGGGCGATTCGAGATCATTCTTAGTCTCTCATATCCAATTCGTCATCCGACAAGCTTTCGGAGAACATTTCACGATTAAGCACTTTTTCAGCGTAATCCATAATCGGCTTTGCCGTTTTCGGCAGTTCAATACCCAAATAAGGCAGACGCCACAACATGACGGCCATGCTGATATCGACCAGCGAGTAGTCTTCACTCATAAAGTAAGGTTTGTGGGCAAATACCGGAATCAGCTGAATCAAACGTTCCAATAGGTCACGGCGAGCAGTTTTAACCGCCGCTTCATCATCACTGTGCATGATGGTTTCCACTAAAGGATACCACTCTGTTTCGATCTGGCGCAACATTTGGCGCGCACGCGCTTTGGAAATCGGATCAACCGACATCAATGGCGGATGTGGAAAGCGCTCGTCCAGATATTCGATAATGACTTGCGGATCGTATAATACCAATTCGCGGTCAACCAAAGTCGGCAGAGTTCCATAAGGGTTCAACTCCAATAAATCTTCCGGCAGGCTATCAGTATCCACTTCAATGATATCCATCGGAATATCTTTTTCTTTGGCAACAAGGCGTACGCGATGGCAGCTTGGGCTCTTCGGATCAGAAAACAGAACCATCACGGAACGCTTAGTGACTGGGATCTCAGACATGGAGTTTCTCCTAAAAAACGCTAAACAGCAAAAAAATTAACACGAATTAAATTATTATACACCCTCTGTCAAGCCCCCCCTTCACCCCCGAGTTTCCGTTGACATTCGACTTATAATCGATGAAACACGCCGCCTACCAGTACCAAAACAATCACAACGAACAACAACTTCTTCGACGGCCCGTGATCAAAAGCGAGCCTAAAACCGAATATAAAAAAATAGAAAACTCTGAATAAAGAGATGGATCAGGCGTCATGCAATCCGAAAGAGAGGCCTTGTTCGATATCGGTAAACCCCTGTTGCAGCATCAATAACCGATCGACACCTAAAGCGACGCCACTGCAATCCGGTAACGAATATTTCTCCAAGGCTTGCAGCAGCTTTTCATCGAGCGGAACCGGTGACAGACCGAATTGTGATCGTTGCAGCAAATTTGCTTCAAAGCGCTGACGATAAAGCCGAGCATCGGTTAATTCTCGGTAACCATTGGCCAATTCCATCGCATCGACAAACACCTCAAACCGTTCGGCAAACTTGGCATCTTGCGGATTGATTCTCGCCAAAGCAGCATCCCTGGCCGGGAAATCACAGAGCACGCTGATTACTCCTTGACCAAGCTGCGGTTCAATCACTTCGGTTAATACCAACTGTTCCCACAGAGGTTTGTCATCGGCATCGACACCAACAATTTCCGGCACGCCATAGCGCTGCAAACACTCGATGCAACTCTGTGCATCTGCCTGGAAAATATCCTCGATCCCCGCCAGTTCGGCGAAAGCCTGCCTATAACTCAATTGCTGAATTTTTCTTGGAGTCGGTAGAATGCTATTAATCAACTCACAGACTTCATCAATCAGCTGTTGCAGGGTGAAGCCCAGGCGATACCACTCCAGCATAGTAAATTCAACCTGATGGCGCGGGCTGAGATCACCGTCTCGAAAGACCTTGCCAAGATAAAAAATGTCTCCGGAACCCTCGCACAACAGACGTTTCATGGGATATTCCGGCGACGTGTGCCAGTACAAGGTCTGCGCTTCTTTGATCCCTGGAATCTGCACCCTACTGCTCAAAGAACGCAAGTGCAAATCAGGCGTCGCCCCGGCAGAAAGCATCGGTGTATCAACTTCCAATACATCTCGTTCATAAAAAAACGCCCGCAGACTTTGCAGTAGCTGCGAGCGTTTTTGCAATTGAGAACGTCTGTCGAGCGAGTTATTTCGCACGCGAGACATATTCGCCTTTCTCGGTGTTGACCACAACCATTTCACCGATTTGCACGAATAGAGGAACTTGGACAACAGCTCCGGTTGACAGAGTAGCCGGTTTACCGCCTGTTCCGGCAGTATCACCTTTCAAGCCCGGATCGGTTTCAGTTACTTCCAAAGTGACCTGCTTAGGAGGCGTTACAGAAATCGGCTGTCCGTTAAACAAAGTTACCGTACACATATCTTGTTCGATCAACCATTTGTTGATATCGGATACCGCCGATTCCGGCGCCTGGTATTGCTCAAAACTTTCCACATCCATGAAGTGCCAGAACTCACCATCGTTGTACAAGTATTGCAGATCGGTATCAATAACATCCGCTGAATCAACCTTTTCACCTGACTTGAAAGTCTTTTCCAATACTCGGCCGGTCATCAGGTTACGGTATTTCACGCGGTTGAAAGCCTGACCTTTACCTGGCTGAACGATTGTATTATCAAGGATGGTGCAAGGCTGTCCGTCCATCAAGAACTTTAAGCCGTTTTTAAATTCGCTGGTGCTGTAACTTGCCATAAATAGGTACCTAGAATAGTTCCGAATAAGTTATGTTTATCAATCAAATCCGATTATTTTACCGCAAAACCCTTATGGGTAAAAAACAAAATCCTCAACAGATCATTTCTCACAGACCTAAAGATGAAAAGCGTAACAAAGCCCGTTACAATGCTCATCATTGACTGATCGCTCTTTGTTTGAAGGCCGCTAATTAACCATGACGCTAGATTCCGCCGCTGTACTCGATACAGATACCCTGCGCAAACAACCCGACTACGGTTTTGCTTTTAAAGCACCACAAGCGTTTTTGCAGCGGATCAACCCAAACGACCCTAAAGACCCTTTGCTATTGCAAATTCGTCCCGATCCGCAGGAAGGACAAGAGGTTGCCGGTTTCAAAACCGATCCGGTCGGAGATCTACATAAGAATCCGATACCAAGTCTATTACATAAGTATCATGGTCGCGTTTTGCTCATGGCCAGCCCGCGTTGCGACCTTCACTGCCGTTACTGTTTTCGCCGCCATTTTCCTTATCAGGAGCAGATCAACCGTCGCCACTGGCAAGAAGCGCTGGATTATATTCGCAGAGACGACAGTATCCATGAAGTGATTCTCAGCGGCGGCGACCCCCTAACGCTCAACCCCGAAGCCCTGTTGCAACTTCTGGCAGAAATTGAACAGATCCCGCAGGTCAAGACCTTACGTTTTCACAGTCGAACCCCGATCGCAATACCCGAAAAACCTGTACACCGCAGCATTATTCAATGGGCGGAAAAGACTCGGTTAAATGCAGTTATGGTTATTCATTGCAACCATCCGCAGGAATTAAACCAGGAAACCGCCGCTTTATTCACCGCCTATCGTCAGAGCGGCATACATCTGTTAAATCAGAGCGTACTGCTAAAGCAGATCAACGATAGCATCGAGGCCCTTGAAGCTTTGAGCCATAAACTCTTTTCCCAAGGCGTTTTGCCTTATTATCTACACCAACTGGACCGGGTCAGCGGCAGTGCACATTTCGAAGTCAATCAAGCTACCGCCCAAGCGTTGCACACCTCTTTGAGAGAACGGTTACCCGGTTATCTGCTTCCGAAACTGGTACAAGAAATCTCCGGCGAACCCTATAAAACACCGCTGTAGCTCGCAAAGCAAACTCAACCTGCCAACATCTCTTTTATGCAGTTATCCACTTTCTCACAACTTATCCACAGGCTAGAAACCGATTTGTACACAAGTGAAAACCTGGCCGGAAGAGAAAAAATAGGTCCTGTCGGCTAATTTCGTTAAAATGGCAACTTCGTTTATTATCAGGCGGCAATACCATTTGCCGAGCGCTTTTCAACCAATCATTCAGCTACCTTGCAAGGATTCTTTATGAGACCAGCATCAGCCGGCATCTGGCTTGTCAGCATCGTCACTTTCCTGCATCTCATTCTGGCATTTCATACCGAACTTGGTGTCGACGAGGCACACTATGCTCTGTACGGACTACATCCCGACTGGAGCTACTTTGACCATCCTTCACTGGTCGGCTGGCTACAGATTCTTCCGATGGCTCTGGTTCCGACTGATTGGGGCGCTCGCCTGGTTCCGATCCTCCTGTTTGCAATAGTCAATTATCTGCTCTACCACCTGGTGCAACAACTTTTCGATGAAAGGAACGCCAAGGAGGACGTTGAATGGATCGCCTTCTGGAGCCTGGCACTGCTTAATAGCAGCACTCTTTTCTCGCTCATGGGCTTCGGGCTTCTTCCCGATCTGCCATTAATGATCTTTGCCCTGCTTTTGATCTCTGTCGTACATCAACTACTGCAATTTTCCATCGGACAAACGCCGCTACGCCTCTGGGTCTATCTCGGCATTCTGGTCGGCTTGGCGGCACTTTCCAAATACACCGCCATTACACTGGTTGCCTCATTAATTCTAGTCGTGCTGTTTAGCAAGCGCTGGGACTGGCTCAAGGACAAAGGATTATGGCTATCGATACTAATCGCACTGATTTTTATCACCCCGGTACTCTATTGGAACTGGCTGCATGACTGGGCATCCTTCCAATACCAAATCGACCATGGAACCGGCAAGACTCACTGGCTATGGGAAAACTTTGCTCGTTCCCAAGCGATTCAACTGGTCAGCTACACGCCTTTAATCTACTTTATCGGCTGGTGGATGCTGGTCAAACCGGACAACTACCGAAATCCGTCTTCCCGTTTACTGGTGCTATTTGCCCTGCCGGTCACGGTATTATTTGCCTGGGGCTCCGGTTTTGAAGAAAGCCTGCCACACTGGCTCTCCCTTTCCTGGTTGCTGATGACGCCTTTGGTTGCAGGCACCCTATGGCACAACCGTCACATTCGCTGGATTAAATATTCGGCCGCCGGTTTATTGATTATTTTTACCGTGCTGAACGTCTCTTTACAGAGCCTGCTGTACACTTTCTGGTATCCGTTCGAAGACAATAAAAATCCGTTGAAGACCGAATTCGGCTGGCCGCAAGCGTTGCAAAAAGCCCAACAGCTGACAGAACAGACCGGAGAAGAACGCATTTTTGTCGGCAACTGGAGTTACGCCAGCCGATCAGCGTGGTATTTAAGACCGCAGCCGATCTTCATTGCCAATAAAAAACAAACCCAGTTCCCTTATTGGTTCCCGCAGGCGCCGCAAGGCTCAAGCGGACTATTAGTCCAACCGAGTTACGACAAGGAAATGCCGATCGGCACTCAGGCATATCGATTCGAATCGTGCCAAAAGATCGATCGTTTGCCTCTGTATGAAAACGGTCGTTTGGTCGTCAGTTACGACTACTATCGCTGCCAGGGATTCCATTATTAAGTCTGGTATAGCTTAAACTCCTTTTAAGCAAAGGCCGCCAACTGCCCTGCTTGGGAGCGAAAGCGTTGCAAGCACGGCGATAAATCGGCATAATGCCTAACAATTTATAATCGCAATTCATCGACTTGTGGCTCGGCTCAAACACGATTTCCAAGGTTTTCCGACCCAAAAACGTCATCAATCGAATGAATCCGAAAAAACAACAACCCAGATGGATCGGAGACACACTTTGGGTAACCTTATAAAAATTCTGCTCTCGGCTGCGATTATCGGCTTCATCTTTTATAAGTTTCCGATGGACAGTGTGTGGGACACCATCCTGTCGGCAAATATCGGTTTATTGCTTGCCGCTCTGGCCTTTCAAATTCTCAGCCAGACCGTCGCCGCCTATCGCTGGTCACTGATTATGGGGATTCTGAAGTTTGATCACCCCTTCTCCTTCTATTTCCGCAGTTATTTCAAAGGTAGCCTGTTTAATCAGATGCTGCCGACCAGTGTCGGCGGCGATGCCTATAGAATTGCGGAACTGACGGCTCACGGCGGCCTGGTGCAAGAAGCTTTCTACGGGGTATTTATCGACCGGATTGTCGGCCTGTTCGGCCTGCTGCTGCTAAACCTGCTAGCCAATTTAATTGAAAGCGACCTGCTTCCTGAAGAGGTTTTCTGGAGCATTAATATTGTCATCCTTCTGGCAATCAGCGGTTTGATCGTACTCTTGCTGATCCGCAAAGTTCATCTATTGCAACGATATAAAGTCACGCGCTTTTTCTTCTTTCTTTCCGAACGCTCCCGTCTGATCTATCGCACTCCAAAGCGCATCAATCAGCAGATCGGCCTGTCGATCCTGATTCATTTGCTGTCGATGATCGCCATTTTCGGCATCGGCCACAGCGTCGGCATCAATGAGCCGCTGGTTACCTATCTGGTACTGATACCACCGGCAATTTTATTGACCATTTTGCCGATATCCTTTGCCGGCTGGGGAGTCCGCGAAGGCGCGCTGGTCGCATTGTTCCTGCTGATCGGTGTGGATCAAACTCAGGTACTGGCGATGTCGCTACTGTATGGCGTTATTCTGATTCTAAGCGCCTTGCCCGGCCTGTACTTTTATCTGAAAAGTAAACACAAGTATTTATAAAATCGCCGGACTTGGCGTAGGCCAAACGGCAAAAAAATGGCATAATGCCCTATTAATCTCGACAATGCCTTTTGTTAAGAATTTGCTCATAAAAAATAACAGAAAATCACACATTTCAGGAACAGAACATGAATGTAGACATGATGCGGAAAGTCGACCATCATCTAGGGATTCCGCTTACCTTTCTAGCAACCTACTGGCTTAAACTGATTCACCTGATCAGCGGTAAACAACCGACAACGCCTAAAAACATTCTGTTTGTCGAGCTATCAGAAATGGGCAGTACCATTATTGCCGACCCGGCAATGAAGCGCGCGCAGAAACATTTCGATGCTAATCTGTTCTTTGTAATTTTCAAGAAAAACAAACCGAGCCTGGATCTGCTGAATACCATCCCACAGGAAAATATTTTCACCCTGTGCGAAGATAATCTCTTCACCTTGATTCGCGACTCAATCCGTTACCTCTTCTGGTGCCGTAAAAACCGCATCGATACCGCGATCGATCTGGAACTGTTCTCTCGTGTATCGGCTCTGTTAACCGGCTTCAGCGGTGCCAACAACCGAGTCGGCTACCACAACTTCCATGGCGAAGGTTTATACCGAGGCGAAATGCTAACCCACAAAGTCAGCTATAACCCTCATATCCATATCGCCAAAAACTTTATTTCGCTGATCTATGCTCTAGAAGCGAAAAGCGCCGAAGTTCCTTATTCGAAAGTATTGATTACCGATCAAGATACAAAACTGGATCAAGTCACTTTCAGCGACGAAGAACAGGCTCGTATTCGCAATCAGGTCAAAGCCTGCTACGCCGACTATCAGACTGATAAGCACCAACTGGTTCTAATCAATCCGAATGCCAGCGACCTTTTGCCGCAACGACGCTGGCCGAAAGCCAATTTCATTGAATTGATGCAACGTATTCTGAATGAATATGAAGACTGTCTGGTCCTGATTACCGGAGCGCCGAATGAAAAAGCCGAAGCCGAAGAACTAAGAAAGCAGGTAGATCACCCACGCTGTATCAATTTCGCAGGCCAGCTAAAGCTGTTGGAAATGCCGATTCTCTATACCGTATCTCGCCTAATGGTCACAAACGATTCAGGTCCTGGGCATTTTTCGGCGATTACTCCTTTGAAGACCTTTGTTCTTTTCGGTCCGGAAACACCAAAACTGTATGGTTCTTTGGGCAACAGCACTCCGATTTACGCCGGCCTAGCTTGTTCACCATGTGTCAGCGCAGCCAATCACCGAAAAACACCCTGTTCGGAGCCGGCCTGTATGGATGCAATCAGCGTCGACAAAGTTCATCAACTAGTCAAAATCGAACTCGGCTAAAATTCCTATATCGCCAGCGGGAGACTTTAATCAGGATTCCGATGGCAGCTTTTCCCCTTCGGTACAAATTCCAGCCACTGTTGTTGCATGGCATCGAATCCCTGCAGCAAAAAATCACGACTCTCCTCAGCTTCACCTAACACGCATAAACATTCGTAAATTGCTTCCAGCGTCGACAAACTGGCATCATTTTTCTGCTTACGGATTTTGTAGCGCGACGGATCGAAATCTTCCAACTCGACTCTCGGCAGAGCCTGCAAAAAAGGATTCAACAGTAACTGTTTATAGGATTTCTTCCAGGTCGCATCCAAAACCACGATACAGATTTCTCCAGCAGGTAATGAAGCAACTTCCCGAATGGAAACCGACAGCGGCGAAGTGACGCCCTCACGTTGTGGATAAAGCAAAAAAACGTGTGGTGCTGATTGCAAATACTCCAGCAAACTTCCTGAATGTGCGAGTTCTACACTATCGCAATAAGCTTCCTGCAAAGTTTCGCCAATCCACAGTAAAGAGCGCTGCAGCATCAGATCAGCCAGCCTGGCGGTGCCTTTGGCGTTTTTTGCCTCACTTGGATGCTGAAAGATAATAAACTCGATTTGGTTGGCAACCGGTTGCACCCATTTGCACAAACAGGCTTTCTGTGGTCGCTGACAGACGGGACAAATCGATCGTTTTATATTGCTTTGATTGTTATCAGTTACAATAAAATTCACATTATCCTCGACGGGAATAAACTTTGAGCGTTCGTTATTTTTCAATCAATGCCTCTGCAGGAGACGACACTTTTCGGCTTAAGCACTTTCTGAAGGCATATAAACAGCGCGCTTTTCAGCGACGCGACAGAGTGTTCACTGCTGAGGATCGGAACTATCTCATCAGTTTCGCTCGTCTGGTTCCGATTGATGAAGGTGGTTACTGGCTGCGCGGCCTTTTCGTAATTCCCGAAATGCGCCGCCTGGGAATAGCCTCTCATTTAGTCGATACCCTGTTAAAAGAGGTTAAACAGGAAGAGAAAGCCAGAATTTATCTGCTTGCGCGGGAATTTCTGACCGATTTTTATCTAGCCAAGGGCTTTACCATTCTGGAACCTAACGACTTACCAGAAAGTTTGCAAGCAACCTACGAGCAAGCCATATCGCATGGCAAACATTGGACGGCCATGAAGTGGTCGGTTTATTCGCCTTTATCTTCCAATTCATTAACCCCTCCTTCTTCCTGAAGCAAGTGGTTCGGGATTTCTTTTTTGGTTTTCCCTGCCAACTCTTTTAGCATCTGAGCCTGACGGATCAGGTTACCCTGCCCTGAAACCAGCTGGCTGCGCGCTCTTTGGTAAGTCTTATGCGCAGTATCAAACTGAGTGCCGACTTTTTCGAAGCTTTCGACAAATCCGGCAAATTTATCGTGAACTTCCGCGGCACGCTTGATCAATTTCATGGTGTTTTCACTCTGTCGCTCATAGCGCCACAGCTGCTCGATAGTTTTTAAACTGGTAAATAAAGTGGTCGGTGTTACCACTGCCACGCGTTTTTCAAATGCATCTTCAAAAATACGGCTATCCGCTTCAATCGCCAGCAGATAAGCTCCCTCAACCGGAATAAACATCAAAATAAAGTCAGGCGCATTCAGGACTTCAAGATGGTCGTAGCGCTTGGTCGCCAGTGCATCGATATGCTGCTTCAAACTCTGTAAGTGAGCCTTAACCGCTTGCTGGCGTTTGGTTTCACTTTCGGCATTCAAAGCCTGTTCATAGTGAACCAGTGAAACCTTGGAATCGATAATAATATGCTTCTGATCCGGCAGATTCAAAACCACATCCGGCCGCAAACGTCTGCCGTTTTCGTCGGTAAAACTCTTTTCTCGCTCAAACTCGAGGCCTTGCCGCAAACCGGAACGCTCCAACAGCCGCTCCAGAATCATCTCGCCCCAATTCCCCTGAGTCTTATTATCGCCCTTCAGAGCCTGGGTGAGGTTTTGCGCTTCCTGACTCATCTGGCTATTAAGAGCCTGCAGCTGCTTTAATTGTTCCTGCAGACCGGCACGACCTTCCAGATCTTCTTTATGAGTCTTCTCTACCCGATCTTTGAACGAATCCAAAGCCGCCTGCATCGGTTTCAAGACCGCACTAAGATTATCGCGGCTGGATTGAGTAAACTGTTGCTGCTTCTGATCAAAAATCTGGTTGGCGAGGACTTTAAACTCATTGCCCATTGTCTGCTTGGCTTCATCCAGCAATGCCAGTTTTTCTTCCGCGGCCTGCCTCTCTTTTTCTAAAGCGGTTTGCGCCGAACTCAACTGCTGAGAAATCTCTTTGAGCTCAAAACGAAGACTCTCCAACTGTTCCTCTTTATGCTGTAATTGGCGGCGGCTCTCTTCACTGCCACGCGTAAGCAATTCTACCTCGGCCACTAGTGCTGCGAGTTGCTTATTCTCCTCATTCAACTTGCTATTTTCTTCTTCCAGTTTGGGAAGCTGTTCCAGATAAGTTTGCTGCTGGATCAGTAATAATTCCTGCTCGCGAAATCGCTGCTCGCTCTCGCGCACTTTTCGTTGCTGAAAAATATACACCGTTGCAGGCAACATAATTGCCAGACCAGCAAGTGCAAATAGATAACCGATATCCATAAACCGCGTTTGTCTCTCTTAGGTCATTTGTCTAAACCTAATTATTGTACCTGCTTTATGGATTCAATTTTGCGGTTCGGGCTCCGACCAGAACTCACCAACCCAGACTTTTTCAGAAGAGATTTGCGAATTGAAACTGACTCCGTGCAAGTCGGACTTATCAGCTTGAAAAGGTGCCGTAGTAAAATGCCCATTCCAGCAAGAGTAAGCTTGCCCTTTGGAATCGATCACCACCGCGTCCAGACGCCAAGATTTAGATGGTTTAAATTGTTCGGACTGCAGTTTTTGATCTTCTTCTTCGAGATTGGGTACCTCTGAGGGCATCTCGACGATCACCTCCTCGTCACTAACTGGCGTCTGGCTGAGATGCTGTCGATAAGCTTCACGCTCCTGATCAATTTTCTGCCGTTCTTGGGAGGAAAGAATCAAAGAAGGAAAGCCGGACGTTACGTTGACCCCCTGCGCCCAAACGTTATGCGTGAAGACCGCAAAAATGCAAAAACCAACCCTCTTTATCATTCCATCACTCTCCATTTCAAATTATTCAACTTCTGTCGACAAACGAATTACGCTGACTACACAATGGGCATCCACATTGGCTTCTTGAGGATTAAACTGTAATGCTTCAGACCCAGACCATTCCTTTGCTATTTCGAGCTCACAGGATTGTAGATAAAATCCGTAACCTAATTTGCTCTCGAGCCGTTGAAAAAACTCCACTAAATCCGCTACGTGCTGCAAACCGATTTGCAGTACAAAGCTAGGTATTTTCTCGCCATGAGATTTTTCCGTCTTTTGTTTAAAAACCGCCAATCTCACACTTGGCAAAAACAGTTCCTGCTGTATTTTCAGTGCGGATTCTTTCAACTTTGAATAATCGATATCTTGAAACGGCCGTAAAGCCTGTTCGCCATGAGCGAGCGCAAACTGTTGGATTTTTTCCCTGCCCGCATAGAACTGCTCTTTAGCTCGAAGGGATTTCACCAGCAATCGTTGCGACTCGTTCCGATACTGCTGTTCTTGAGATCCAATCTCTCCCAGTAAATAGAATTCAACCGACAAACCGAACAGCGTAGTTAAAAACAAAACCAGAAAACTGACTTTTAAACGCCAACTCAAAGAGGTGTAAAACTCATAGACCGAATTTTTAGACCATCTCATCAAGGATTTACCTGCAGATCAAAACTCATCCGGAATGAGGCTGAGAGATCTCTCCGGTCACCACCGTAATAGTTATCTAATTCAGATCTCCAGGGCGCCTGTAACCAAACGATGTCAGAAACCCTGGAAGAGCGCTTTAAGTCAGCGGAAAAATTCTGCAAATCCGCATGAACTTGTATCGGCGATTGCTGATGAATTACCCCTTTGACTTCAATGCGAATACTCTTATCCAGTTGCTCCTCTTTGCCGGAAACATTTTCACCTCTCTTGAATTTGAGTCCTTGAATTGAAAACAATTTCGCCGGAACACCAGTATCTTCTAATAACTTAAAAGTTTCCTGCAAAACTTGCTCGACCTGACTGCCGGAAAAACGCATTTCCAACTCGGTTAGATTATCGATATGGTCAATTTTTCGCTTTTTTTCGTCAGTTAAATTCCAGGCAGTTAACTGACTACGCTGTTCATTCAACTGCTTGCTTTGCCATATCCGAGTCGAATTCAATTCATCAAACCAGAATGCGATTTGCAAACTGACGAACAACAGTAAACCTAGCATTACGACATTGGCACTCAAAATAGATAAACGCCCACGTTTGAGCCAAAATGGCATCCTTAGCCAGTTATCCCTGTAATCACTTCCCTTTGCTAAAAGTCGAATCCAGCTCTGATAGGTTGCCAATCGTTCAGGCAGGGTCAAAAAACCTGGCTGTGTAAAATCCGCACCGGCAAGGTTATTAAAGGTTCCTTTCAATGCTTCCGTCAGATTAGGAATAATTTCTTTATCAAAACCCACTGCCAGCCACTCTAACCGAACCGGAGCCACAAATCGTTTATCCGACAAAAGGCTGCTGACCAGTTTTCGGCCGTCTTCTATCAAACGCAGCTCGCAGCCCTTGCTATAACGGATGCTTCTGACCTGATACAACAGGGAATCACAAACCAAATATTGATAGACTTTCGCCTCCCTTTTCACATGAATTATTCGCCAGCAACTCTGCGAGTTTGTTTTGACATTGGCCCCAAGGCTCAACTTTGAAATGAGTAATTCCGATACGGATCGATACCAAGCTAGGATTCCCGAATGAACGCCCCGGAAGTAGAATCCGGCAGAATTCAGACTCTCGAGCGTATTTTTCAGACCCGAGTCCATACTGCTCGAAAGAGAGCACTGCATCTTAAAATGCCTTCTCTTACCGTCGAAGCGAGATAACTTGCACAGCCATTCTCCCGATAAGACATCTTGATCAGTCCCCACCCTAAGATTCTTCCGCTGCAGAAATAACGACTTTTCCCAGGGCAAAAGCTTAGGTACCGATTCCAAATTCAGCTGTTCGCTGCCAGCTTCCAGAACGACTATTAACTCCTTGCTCTTTGATATTTGCTGCAGTCGAACAATACAGCTTTCAATATCAGTAAAGCACTCGAACTTATCCTGGTGAAAAACCGTAAACGCCGCTTCAGTTATATGCATCAGAACCAACGACATTTCCACTCACCTATTGCAGCTTGTCTATCGAGTCGTAAACCGGTCCTAGAACGGCCAATACGATCCACCCGATAATCAGTCCCATCAATAAAGTCACGAACGGTTCGATGAGAGGTTGAACTTTTTCCAATCTGCGTCTGGCTTCGCTTTCCAAATATTGCGAGGCCTGCATAAAGCCGATATCCAACTTACCACCAAGCTCTCCCATCTTGATCATACTCAGAGCGGCCGATGGCAGCCAATTATCAGAACTCACAGCCGTATATACATTGCTTCCTGACTGGATTTCATTTTCAATATTGCCGAAAATTCTTCGTAAATACAGGTTTGATTCCGCTAAAGGCACAACTTCGTGCCAAGCAGTCGAAAACGCACTTTTCTGCTCAAGCATCAACGCTAAAGTTTTAAAGATCTGTGCCATTTTCAAATATAGGGTCAAGTTGCCGCTAAACGGTAAACGAAACCAAAGGCGGTGCAAATAAGCTCTAAAGCGTGCATTTTTACGATACAGAAGGTAAATCACCGTCAAAAAGGCCATTGGCCACGCAAAACTCGTCCAACCTAATTCCCCCCAAAGATCGGATAGAGACAGCAACAACTGTGTCGACCAGCCAATTTCCCCATCGATAGATTCAATAAACCCCAATAAAGAAGGAACAATCGTATTCATCACAAAAATAAGCACCAACAGCAGAACACAGACGAGAATAACAGGATACGTGAGAACTTTTTTAAGACTCTGTTTCAGACTCAGTTGCCACTGTAAATTCAGGGAAATCTCTATCATCATTTGCGGTAAACAAGCATTTTTCTCCGCCAAAGAAATCAATTTGATATAAAGTGAATCAAAGCAGCTCGGATAGTTTTCCAGAGCCTGATAAAAATGCTCACCATTACGAATTCGTGCGGCAATATCTTCAACCACGGAAAAAAACCACATTCCCTTGTGGGAAAGTTTCAACTCATCCAATGCGTCCAGCAAGGCAATTCCGGAATTCAAAAGAAATGACATTTGCTCGGTAAATAGAGCTAACTCTCGCTTGCTTAACTTTCTCTTGAACACCGTTTTTAAAGGTTTTTGCGTCTGGTAATGCAAGAGCTCGATCTGTTGTAGCCGCAAGTGCTGTTCCAACGCCTCAATCCCGCTACAATCGATCTCACCGTGAACTCTTTCACCGGTTACCACATTAATTCCTTTGTAACGAAAAAGCATCATCCCCTACCTCGCAGATTAAGAAAGTGCTAAAACTCTCTGGATTTCTTGTATCGAAGTCTCACCTTTTTGCAACCAAAGTTCGGCACTTTGCTGCAGGAATACGGCCCCATCTTTGGCTGCTTGTTCCGATAGCGCGTCTTTTGAAACCTCCTCAGCCAATAACCGGCTTAATTCCTTGCCTACGACAACACATTCCCACAAAAGCAGCCGACCGTTATATCCGCTTTGATCGCAAGCGGAACAGCCACATGCCGTATAAAACCGGGAATTATCTTCCTGATTGGAGCATTCACTCAACGCCTTACAATGACAACAAAGCCGCCGAGCAAGACGCTGTGCAATTACTGCATGCAAATTATCAGCAATCCAATCGCGAGGGACTCCTAAATCCTTTAAACGTTGCAAGCAGGAGAAAGCGTCATTACTATGCAGAGTGGCTAAAACTTTATGCCCGGTCATGGCAGCTCTAAAAGCCATGCGAGCGGTTTCCTGGTCACGAATTTCCCCAATCAAGATAATGTCTGGATCTTGCCGAAGAATTGCTCTGAGCCCATCCGCGAACCCCATCATTTCACTAACGGCAGTTTGACGAATTCCCGTTAGAAGATACTCTACGGGATCTTCCAGAGTCATAATATTGACCCCTTCCTGATTCAATTCATTCAAGATCGAATAAAGCGTTGTGGTTTTTCCAGAGCCGGTCGGACCATTAACAAGAATAATTCCGCTCGGTTGTTTCAGAATGCCTTCCAGTTGATGCTGCTGACAATCCGGTAATTGCAGGCTTGGTAAAGAGCGAACCCCTCTTTCTCGATTCAATACCCTGATAACCACATTCTCTCCCCAGTATCCAGGAAGAACAGAAACACGAAAATCTGTCATATATCCACCGACCTTCAAGGTAAAGCTGCCGTCTTGCGGTAGACGCTGCTCTGAAATATCCAAATCACATAAAACTTTGATCCTTACACACAGTGCCGCCCAATGCTGTTTATGTAACAGCCTGACCTGTTTAAGCACTCCATCGATACGATAACGAATCCTCAGATAATTATTTTCCGGTTCAAAATGAAGATCTGAAGCATTACGCTTTACGGCATCAACCAGAAAACTATCCAACAAACGAACTAAGGGGTGCCTAAGGTTTCCATCCACGACGTCTCCATCAAAAGAAGATTGTTCGAGTTCCCCTAGAATCTCGTCAATCGAAAGTGCATAGCCGTAATAACGATCAATTGCACTCTGCAGCTCAGCTAAATCTGCAATAACTGGGCGCCATTCGATATCCTTAGCAGACAATACGTCATCAATTCTGTCGAATAGCAGTAGATTTTCACTGTCGACAACGGCAATTTGTGCAAAACCGTCAATGAACGCTATCGGCAAAACCGAATAATGACGAGCAAAAGCTTCGTCAATCAGCTCTATGGCACTTAGATCAGGAATCAAACCACTCAATTCAATGCTTTCAATACCATTCTGCTGCGACAACGAACGATGCAATTCAGAACGTGATAGAAAATCCTGCTCCACCAGTAACTGACCAAGCCGAGAACCGGTTTGCTTTTGTAAAAGAAGAGCAATATGCAGTTGATCTTTGGAGATATGACCACTTTCCAGTAATAACTCACCAAGTAGCTGCCTTCTCACTATCGTTACCTCTAACTTTCGACGATCAAAGGGCGAATGAATATGACCAGTTCCGTACGAGAACGTTCCCGACTTTTTGACTGAAATGCCGCTCCAATCACCGGCAAATCGGCGAGGAACGGCAATTGGTTATTATCATCACTATTCAAATCTTCAATCAGGCCACCAATCATCGCTAACTGGCCATTACGCAATTTCAAAACGGACGACATCTCTTTTTCTTGGATAACAGGAATAAAACTCTGAACGTCTAAACGATTCAATTCTGGATTGGGATCGGCCACCTGACCAATATGACGAGAAATAGTGGGACGAATATTAAGGGTAATCTGATCGTTATCGCCAACGAATGGAGTAACACTTAAAGTAAAACCAACAGGAACAGTATGAACCTCGGTTTCATAGGTTGTCGTAGCTGCACTATTTGCAGTTGCCGCAGTCGTGTTGACATCTACCGTGAAGTAAACCAGATTATTGACAACTTTTAACAAGGCCGTTTGATTATTTAAAGCCATTATTTTCGGACTGGAAAGCACTTTAGAATCACCGAATTGTTCAAGCAATTGCAAACTTGCCAGCAAATTAAAACTTCCGAATTTGACAGCTCCCGCTTCACCACTTGAAGCCAAGGTTTCGAAAATAACGCTACCGTCAGCAGATTGGAAAGGAACGTGAAAGGCTAAACCTCCAGAATTCCCAAATAAGGATGGGTTAAGCAGAGACCAGTCAATACCTGCCTTAAATTGGTCATTCAGCGTAACTTCAACGACTGTCGCTTCAATTAGGACTTGACGTTTAATCCGGGCACGAATCCCTGTCAAAAACTTTTTAAACGATTGATGAGTATCCTCATCGGCATACAGGCTAAGCACGCCTGATTCAGGATTAATTAAAAAACGCTGGTCCGCTTGATTCTCGGTGACTAAAAAGCTTTGTAAATTAGCTTCCAGTGTTTTCCAAAAATTATGTCTGGATTCAACCTTAACACGCGTACCACTGGCTAAACGAGGAGACGAAGTTGAAACAGGTGTACTGGACACACTCATTTTCATGTCGATATTATCAGCACCGCTTTTCTCCAGATGCACATAATCGATTGGATAAGTTTTCCAGTACGGCTTTGCCAAATAGACAAAAATACCACGCTGATCAATTTGATAAGCAACGCCTTGATTCCGTAATAGCTTCAGCAATTCCAGAAAAGAAATATCCAAGGCATTCATTGAAACCCTGTAATTAGAAGAAATATCAGTAGCTAATGGAAATTGAAAGCGCTCGGCAAGAAAAGTTAATAATGACAGCAATGAAACTTTATTGGCATTTAATGAAAATAGATCTTTTGAATAAATCGAATTGTCAGGAAGCGGATCTACCTCTGGTATCGTTTTATTAACTAAACTTTTTTGGACTACTTGCAAGGTTTCATTCTGACTCTTAGTCTCTAAATGTTTTAATAAAGCTGCCGATTTGTCGATGCTCTTTTCAGACACGCTTTTAGCCGTAGTTTCACATCCGAAAAGCGAAACCACAAACAACAGCAAAAACAGAACAGAATATATATTCATAGCCGACCAACAAAATAAGCATTTATACTTATTTTATAAATTAGATATACAAATACAAATTCATTAGAAATTAATTATTTACAGATATGAAATATTCAATTTTCAGAAGGTAAAGAATTGCTAAGGAATGATTGAATAAAAAGTCCGCTTTACGACACCCAGCTTCCGCAAGGAAGAGCTTTTTAAAGCGTCTTTAATGCCCGCAGGATGTGTCCTATTCTATTTACTGAAGAGGCGTTGGAATGGCGAGGGCACATGGATGTGCAGGAACGGCCTCACGTAAATCATTTTTCGAATGCAAAAAAAAACCGCTATTCCAATTAAGGGATAGCGGTTTTTTAGGATATAAGCTTGGCGATGACCTACTC
>NZ_JACBGI020000018.1 GCF_013391765.2 Thiomicrorhabdus heinhorstiae
GATAGTGGTGTGAAGCGGAGAGGAGAGGAGCTATGTGGGGAAATATCTGCGGTTATTGCAAAGAAGATAAAAATAAACCCCGAGAGTCGGGGTTTATTTTTATCCAGAGAAGAAATTCCGGATCGGAATTAATCTTCAATCAAAGTCGTTTTTGTGATCAGGATATCTTCTACCGGAACGTCCTGATGACCACGACGGTTGGTCGTTTCGACTTGAGCCATGGCGTCAACCACGTCCATACCGTCGACAACCTGACCGAAAACTGCATAACCCCAGCCTTGCATGTTTTTGCCGCTATGATCCAGAAAACTGTTGTCTTTCAGATTAATGAAAAACTGGGTCGTTGCTGAGTGTGGATCCATCGTACGCGCGTAGGAAAGGCTGCCGCGGATGTTTTTCAAACCATTATCGGCTTCGTTTTCAATCGGCTCGCCGGAAGGCTTATCTTCCATGCCAGGAAGCATACCGCCGCCTTGAACCATAAAATTCGGGATAATGCGGTGGAACAAGGTGCCGTTGTAAAAGCCTTCCATTACATAGTGAATGAAGTTTTCCGCACCGATCGGTGCTTTTTCGTCGTCCAGTTGAACGGTGATATCACCCATAGTGGTGGAAATAATCACTTTTGACATTTTATTTTCCTTATTGATTTGCGATTTTATTGTACTTGACGCGCTTTAACGATTTCGACGGTTTCAGCCGGAACATCCCCCATGCCGTTACGGTATCCGGTTTTTTCGACGCGAATTTTATTAACGGTTTTCATCCCTTGGATGACACGACCAAATACTGCGTAACCCCAAGCACGAGGCGTTTTTTCACGAAAGTCCAGAAAGCTGTTTTGAGCGACGTTGATAAAAAACTGCGCGCTGGCAGAGTGCGGATCGCTGGTTCTTGCCATGGCAACGGTTCCGATGCGGTTTCTCAAGCCGTTATCGGCTTCGTTCATAATCGGATCGTGGGTCGGTTTCTTCTGAAGATCGGGAGTAAATCCTCCCCCCTGAATCATGAAGTTGGGGATTACGCGGTGGAAAATGGTTCCGTCGTAAAACCCTTCGTTAACATAACGCAGGAAGTTTTCGACCGTTTTTGGGGCTTTGTCAGGATAGAGTTCAATCAGTATATTGCCCTTGTTGGTTTCCAGCAGCACTTGTGGATTTTTGCTTGTTGTTTCCGCCCAGGTTGAGCTCATAAACATCAGGCCGACCAGCCCGGAAAATAAGGATAAAAACAGACGTCTCTTCATGGATTCACTCCAAAATTATTGATTGGTTTCAGTTACAATAAGCGCATTCTATCACCAAGGTGCATCCAGCTAAACCGAGCGGCGCTAAAAAAGCCGTTTGTGATTCTGAGATTGTAAAAAAGCGGCATTTTCGATGCAATCTAGATCCGTGAAGGGTCACTCTTTAGACAGGGTGTCTACAGGCTTGGTGAGATTTCGACTTATGATTTAAGGACGCTTCGATGAGTTTACAGATTTTTAATACCGAAACACGACAAAAACAGACCTTCGTTCCAATTCACGATAACAAGGTCGGCATCTACGTATGCGGCGTTACGGTTTACGATCTGTGTCATATCGGTCATGCCCGAGTCATGGTGGTGTTCGATACGGTTGTACGTCATTTACGTGCGCTAGGCTATGACGTGACTTACGTCCGTAATATCACCGATATCGACGACAAAATTATTAAGCGCGCGCTGGAAAACAACGAATCGATCCAGTCTTTGACTTCGCGGATGATCGATGAAATGCATACCGATGAAGCGGCTATGAATGTGTTGCGTCCGGATATGGAACCGCGTGCCACCGAGCATATGGATGAAATTCGCGGCATGATCCAGAGTTTGATCGACAAAGGTTTTGCCTACCCGGCGGCGAATGGCGACGTCTATTTTAAAGTGAAGGCGTTTAAAGAATACGGGCGTCTATCGGGTAAGAATCTGGATGAGCTGGAAGTCGGTGCACGCGTCGATGTAAACGAAGTTAAACAGGATCCGATGGATTTTGTACTGTGGAAGGCTTCTAAAGAGAATGAGCCGTCATGGGATTCAAGCTGGGGTGGAGGTCGTCCAGGCTGGCATATTGAATGTTCGGCGATGTCGACCAAATGTTTAGGTAACCACTTCGATATTCACGGCGGTGGAATGGATTTGACCTTCCCGCACCATGAGAATGAAATCGCTCAATCAGAATGTGCAACCGGCGAACACTATGTGAATACCTGGATGCACTGCGGTTTCGTGCGTGTTGATGACGAAAAGATGTCCAAGTCACTGAATAATTTCTTTACGATCCGTGAAGTGCTTAAGGTCTACCATCCGGAAGTCATTCGTTATTTCCTGCTTTCCAGTCATTACCGCAGTCCGGTCAATTATTCGCAGGAAAATCTACAATCTGCCAAAGCCAGTGTCGGTCGACTGTACTCGGCTTTGGAAGGTGTTGAAATTGGAGTGCCGGCTGCTGATACCGCCTTTGAAGCCGAATTTATGGGCGTAATGAACGATGACTTTAATACGCCAAGAGCGATTGCGGTTTTATTTGAACTGGCGAAAGAGGTAAACAAGAGCAAGGATTCCGGATTGGCGGGTTTACTGGTCAAGCTGGCTAATCAAATCGGTTTGCTGGAGCAGGATGCCGAGCAATTCTTTAAATCCCAGCCTTCAGACTCCGAATTGGACGATGCGGCGATTGAAGCTTTGATCGAGGAGCGTAAGCAAGCGCGTGCGAATAAAGATTTTGCGCGTTCCGATGAGATTCGCGACTCTCTGAAAGAGCAGGGAATCGAGCTGTTGGATTCGCCACAGGGCACGACTTGGCGCCGTGTTTAGAAGCTGGGAATAGCCCGGAAACCGCGGGCTTTAATTAACCCTAGTTTTTGTAAGTGATTGAAACTTCTAAAAAACTATCAAGCTGATAGAAATAATTAATGAGATATTTATGCGGTTAATGATTGACAAGATTAGGAAACGCTAATATACTTTGACTCATTCATGTTTCTTCATGAGTATCCTCCTCTGATTATTTCTAATGAGATAATATTTTGAACCCCAGTCCATTGACTGGGGTTTTTTTTTGCCTGTGTTTTGTCGTGGTGTTTTATGGGCTTTATCGGTAGGAGCTAGAAAGATAGGACTCTGGTTTTCAGGTTCAGGACCAGAGTCAAAACGTTCAAGGATGTTGAGAATCGGTGGCTCGGGCGATATTGTTTTGCCCGATAGCAGTCATCAGGTTACTTAAACGGTCGTAGCGCTTGTTAAGCAGTGATTTAAAAATTGTTTTGTATTCCATTACGGCCTTAACGTAATTACGCGTTTCGGTAAAGGGAATGGAATCGATCCACTGGTCGGCGCTGAGGGTGCCGTTTTCCGGAATCCAGGAATCGACTCTTTTAGGACCGGCATTATAAGCCGCCGTCGCTAAAATTAAATTGCCGCCGTATTTTTCTTTTAAATAGCTCAAGTAGGCACTGCCCAGTTGAATATTTCGCTCCGGATCTTTAAGTGCGGAGGTGTTCACTTTTCCGGCACCGATCTTACGCCCGATGTAACGGGCGGTACTCGGCATCAGTTGCATTAAACCAACCGCGCCGGCTGAAGATTGCACGCTTTCCGAGAAGGCGCTCTCCCGGCGGATAATGCCGTAAATCCACGCAGGATCCAGACTGTTTTTCTCCGCATTTTGCATTACCGGTTGCTTGTGCGGTGTCGGAAAACGTAATTGAATATCGTCCCATTTTTTGGCAATTGCCAGTGTGCGGATTACCTGAGGGTGCTGCTGCCATTTATGGGCCAGTACTGCGATTGCCTGAAGTTCATCTCGTTTGACTTGAGGTAATAAATAACGCCATTCTGTCTGACTGGTATTAATCCAGTCAATGGCCATCAATTCCTGAATTCGACGTAGTGCAGGGTATTTCTGGATAAGTTTTTCAGGCTTTTCGACTTTGACCGGATTCGGATTGAACTGATAAGCACGATTTAGGCGATCGGCGGCCATAAAGCCGTAATAACTTCGGGAATTGGCCAAGCCGTTATAGATTTGCGTAGCTTGGGTTTTCTGTCCGGTATTTTCCAATGCGCGCGCTTTCCAGTAACGCCATTGTTTATCGTTCTGTTCCTCGGCCGGCATTAGGTCGATGGTATCGAGCAGGTCAAGCCATTCCGAATTTTTAATGTTAATTTGCGCTTGCCAGCGCAGAGAGTCCTCGGTCGGTGCTCCGTTGTGGTTTACCTCTTCCAACAAGGCTTTGGCTTCGGGGGCGTAGCGATAGGCGGTACGCAAAGCAACATATCGGTTTAGCTCGTTGACGTCGCCTTTGGTTAAATAAAATTTCCCGGATAAATCATCAAGCAGGGATTTTGCACCTTGTGTGTCTTTGCGGGCAAGGCGTTTGACCGCCTGTTTAAAAATCACCCGTTTGATGTGGCGATCCATCTTCTGATTTTTCAGTTCTGTGACCGAAGACGGTTTTGAATACACATCAAGCCATTTTTTAAAACTGGCTTGATCCTTATTAGATAAATACTTGCTCAACCTTTTGGCTTCTGTGATCTGGCGCTTGCTCATTGCATCTTCGATTTTTTGCCAGATCATACTACCGCTCAAGCGGTGGTGCTTGAGGAGAAGCGGTTCCAGAGGTGCGCAGCTGCTCGACAGTTTAATCTGCTTGTTCCATAGCGGTTTAGCGAGCTTCAGGGCTTCGGTGGTATGTTTGCTATTGGCGAGTGCCTGTACGTTCAGACACTGCAGATCGGTACTTTTCTGTGGTTTATAGACTTTGAGGTAACGCTGCCACTCTTTTTTCTGAGCGATCAGTTTCAACCAGCGAGTGTTCAACTGGTCAGCCATGTAGGTGCCTTTATAATTACGCAGGAATCTCTCTAATTCCGATGTCGGAGTACTCTTGAGATGCAGACGGTAGTCGTGGTACAGGATATAAGGGTAGAGAGGGTAGTTTTTTAGTTGTCGCTTGTAAGAGGCGATTGCCTGACGGTCGTTAGCGCGAACGGCATCGTAGGCATCTAAAAAAGCTTGTTGCTCGCGGCTTAAGGCTTTTTCGTTTTGTGCGAAAGCCTGCTGCCACGGGAGTAGAGCGCTCAGGAAATACAGAAGAATGAGAGCACGGCTTTTAAACATTGGTTAGGCCCTGATTAGAAAGTGGATTGCGTAGCCTCTGCTAGAGGAACATAAAGCAACTGGCCCGGACTTAAAGGTGTATTGAGAGACAAGTTGTTTTTATGCGCCAGCTCTTGCATTGACACCTTGTAACCTTGAGCGATACTCCATAAATTATCCCCTTTTTTAACTCGATAATGTTGGACAGTCGGCTTTTGTTGCGTTTTTGCGACTTTAAGCTCCATGCCGGGACGCAATTTACGACCGTCACCAAGCTGGGGGTTCAAGGCGAGGAGACTTTTGACATCGGTATCGAAACGTTTTGCCAGATTCCACAAGCTATCACCGGACTTGACTTCGTAGGTTTCGGGAAGGGCGGCATGCACCTTCTTCGGTGTTTCTGCGGTCGCTATAGAATCCAGGTTTTCACCCGGAACTTTTAAAATTTGCCCCAATTTCAAAATCGTATTGGGTTTTAAATTATTCAGGTCGCGCAATTCGGCAATGTTGGTTTTGTATAGGTTGGCAAGGTTCCACAGCGAGTCGCCTTTAACGACGTGATGTTGTTTCACTTTTCGTTTCACGGATGTCTGTTGTGTCTGCTGAGGATTCTCCGCACGAACTCTTAACAGCTGGCCGCTGCGGATGGTCGCATTCAGACGGATGCCGTTCATTTGCGCTAAAGCGTGGCTGCTGGTGTTGTAATGCTGGGCGATCAGCCACAAGGATTCGCCGGGTTTAACTCGGTGAAATTCGTTATCGTCGGCAAAAAAAGTTTCATTACCCGGCAGGGCAAAGTCCCTTGGGATCGGTAGGACCAGGTTCTGTCCGGCTTTTAAGCGGTTACCACCCAGGCGGTTGAATTTTTTAATGACCGATTTATCCAGACGATATTTTTGCGCGATTCCCGAGAGGGTTTCACCGCGCGATACCTTGTGCGTCTGCATCGCGAAGTTAAAAAGTTGCGGGTCTTTTTGCATGGCTTCGATTAACAGATGACTGTTTTCCTTCGGAAGCAGGAAGTGATGACTGTTCTTCGGAGGTGTCAACGGACGCAAGTAGCAAGCATTCAGCAGCGCCAGTAATTCATCCGGGGTGTCGGAAACTTCAGCGATTTTTTTCAGAGGAATCGCTGTTGGATTGTCCAGTTTGACGACATTGAAAAAAGATTTGTTTTCAATTGGTTCCAGTTGAATTCCAAAATTTTCTGCATGTTCAATCAGGTAGGAATAGGCCAAAAGTTTGGGTACATAATCCTGGGTTTCTTTAGGCAGGTAGGATTGAATTTTCCAGAAATCGACTTCGGCATCCGGATCACCGATTTGCTTGCGGTAAGCGGCTTTGGCACGCGCTACGGTTCCCATTCCGGCATTATAGGATGCCAGTGCCAACAGCCAATCGCCTTCCTGAATGTTGTTTAATCTGGTTAAGTAATCAAGGGCTGCCTGAGTGCTGCTGATTAAATCTCTGCGACCGTCGTACCACCAGTCTTGCTTGAGTTCGTAGATATTTGCCGTACTAGGCATGAATTGCCACAAACCGCTGGCGGAGCTCGAAGAGTGGGCGTGACTGCGGAAGCCACTTTCGACCATTGGTAGCAGTGCAATTTCCAATGGCATTTTGCGTTTGTTAACTTCAAAGAAAATATAGTGCAAAAAAGGCTTGGCTCGAGCGGACAGGGTTTCCAGGTGCAGAGTCTGTTTTGCGTAACGATCGATGAATGAATCGAATTTGCCCTGATTTTGATCGGTTAAGCGGAAATTATGGCTAAGTACCTGCCATAAATCATTGTGGTCAAAGTCAATTGTCGCGGTGGCTTGGACGGAATTATTGCGTTCATTAGCGTCCGTTTGTTGATCAACCGGTGAATTCTTCGCCGTTTGCTGGGCCGATGACATTCTCGGTTTTATCGAACTGTTTGGTGTCAAACTGTGGTCGGCCGATCGGCTGGAGAGGCTGTCGGTACTACCGTCGTCCTGAGTTTTTAGTTGACTACACGCGGTAAGGGAAATTCCCAGAGTAATCGCGGTAAGAGGTTTAAGAAAGGTAGTTTGCAAGTTCTTCATCATCTTATTGTTATCCGTTCAACTGCCGTTCCGGTTTGTTTCGCTCATAAATAAATTGGATTTTTAATTTGCCCGGTCGTAACGATCTTTCCAGTTACGCAATGCCTTGAAAAGTTCTGCCGGAGTATCGTCTGCACCTAATTCTCGCAATTGGTCTGCAACCGAAGCAACATCAAAACGCAGGAAAGGGTTGGTTTTTTTCTCTAATCCAAGCGTTGATTGAGGTGTCGATAAGATGCTTGGATAGTTGATTTGAACTTCTTCGACCCGTTGCTGCAAATCCGGATTCTGCTCCTCAACCAGCTGGGCAAATTTCAGGTTGTCGATGGTGTACTCGTGCCCGCAATAGATGTTTAGATCATCCGGCAGGTCGCGTAATTTAAGGAGCGAATCTGCGAATTCTTCGACGGTTCCTCCGAGAATTCTTCCGCAACCGGCTGTAAAAATGGTATCGCCGCAGAACAGATCTCGTTGGTTGTAGAAGCTGATATGGTCTTCAGTATGCCCCGGGGTGTCGAGGACATTCAGATAGTAATCGGGATTCAGCTGAACCCGGTCACCTTCTTTCAAACGTTTTTCGATGATCGCTACTGGCGTTTTTTCCGGGCCGAAAACCGTGGCATCGGGATACGCGTTTTTGATTGCAGCAATGCCGTCAACATGATCGAAATGACGATGAGTCACCAGAATCGCTCGGAGCTGCAACTGGTTCTCTTTAAGAAAATCAAGTACCTGTTGGGATTCGCCGGGATCGACTACCCATGCGTCCTTGCCTTTGGAAAGGACCCAAATATAGTTGTCATAAGTGCCGACAAGGGCAGGGATACCGTGGATTTGCATAGATGTTCTAAAGTGTATTGCTATAATGAGAGCCTATTTTAGCAAATTTAAGCCTGCGGGTTTATGGTTATGAGCAAGCCGATAGAGCACGGTTTTCAGCCGGCATTAAAATCATGGTATCAATCCCAAGCCGGGCATTATTTCTATGAGCAGGAGCGCCAGCTTTTGGATTCGGCTCTGGATAATCTGTTCGGTTACTATCTTGTGCAATTGGGCTGCATCTCCACGGAAAATATCGTGCAGAACAGCCGTGTTAATTGCAAGATTCTGCTTGATGCAGAGTTGGATGATAACCTGAAAAAGCAGCAGGGGTTGCAGTTCGTACAAGCAGATCTGGATTATCTGCCGGTCGGAAAAGAAGTGGCCGATCTGATTTTGTTGCCCCATACACTCGAATTTGCCGCCGACCCGCATTTTTTGTTGCGTCAGGTCGATTCAATGTTGATTCCTGAAGGGCACATTGTTATTACCGGTTTTAATCCGATCGGCTGCGCCGTTATGCGCCATCGTTGGCTGAGCGGGGAGATGTTGTTCCGTCAGGCAAGACTTGATTCCTTGAGAAGATTGAAAGAGTGGCTGAGTGTTTTAGGGTATGATGTCGTCGCTTACGATTACAGTGCAGTGAGCTGTTTTAGCGGTAAAGAGCGTCACCCGGTAACTGTAAAGGGAATCGAATGGTTTGAAAACGGTTTTCGAAAAGTGGGCTTGGAGTTCGGCAATATCTATTGTCTGGTTGCAAAAAAACGTGTCGATGCTCCAAAACTGGTTGGTTTGAAATGGCGCATGCCGCGCTGGCGTTTTCGCTCCGGCACGCAGGTTTCTTTGCGTCGTAAGCAGACTGCAACCGGTTTGAAACGAGTAAGCCGGCTAAAAACTTAAGTATTGGGAGCAATCTTTGGCACAACAAGTGGTTGAAATTTATACGGATGGCGGTTGCCGCGGCAATCCGGGCCCCGGCGGTTGGGGAGCGATTTTAAAATATGGCGAACACCTTAAAGAGCTAAAAGGCGGCGAAGCTCATACGACTAATAATCAAATGGAATTGATGGCGGCGATTCGTGCTTTGGAAGCGTTAACGCGGCCATGCAAAGTTCGGCTGACGACCGATTCTCAGTATGTTAAAAACGGCATTACTTTATGGTTGCCGGGATGGAAAAAGAAAGGCTGGAAAACCGCCGCTAACAAACCGGTGAAAAATCAGGAGTTATGGCAGCGATTGGAAAAGGCATTAGAGACGCACGAAGTGGAATGGCATTGGGTCAAAGGGCATTCAGGTCATACGGAAAACGAACGGGTGGATGAGCTGGCTAATCTGGCAATGGATGAAATTCAGTCGAAGGCGTGATTCCGTTTACCACCGTTCACCAGTCAAGGGTTTGTCCCGATTTCTTTTCTATCTGCTGTAGTTTGGCCCGATGCAGTCCAAGCTCTTCTTCACTGGCATACAGTACTTTTAATTTGTGATTTCCCGCTTTTCTGATAATGGACTCGGTGTTGATTGACTCGTTTGCTGCCGAATTCTCGTGACCAAGCATCAAATCGGTCTGGCCGCCTGTCATGGCAAGATAGACATCTGCCAGGATTTCCGAGTCGAGTAAAGCGCCGTGAAGCGCTCGGTTACTGTTATCGATATACAGACGTTTGCAGAGTGCATCCAGAGAGTTTCTTTGCCCCGGATACATCTTGCGCGCCAGTCTCAACGAGTCGGTAATGGTACAGTGATCTTCGATTTTTCCCCAGGTGTTGTTCGGTAAAAGCGATAACTCATGGTTAATGAAACCGACGTCGAAGGGGGCATTGTGAATGATCAGTTCGGCGCCGTCGACGAAGCTCATAAAGTCGTCGGCAATCTGCGAAAAAATAGGCTTGTCTTTCAGAAAATCGTCGGTTATCCCGTGAACTTCAATTGCCTCTTGCGGCACGCTTCTTTCCGGGAAAATGTATTGATGATAATGACGGTTTGTCAGGCGGCGTTTAACCAGTTCCACCGCCCCGATTTCAATGATTCTATCGCCGGTTAGGGGGTCGAAACCGGTGGTTTCCGTATCCAATAATATCTGACGCATTCTGCTTGCCTTTACGGTAGAATAAGCACACATTTTAAAGCAAATCTCTCAATAAGGGGAGCGAAGGACTAGTATGAGAATTAAAAAGGGTAGCCGCGTTTCGTTTCATTACGAATTGAAGGATGAATCCGGAAAAGTAATCGACTCCACTTTTGACGGTGATCCGGTTGTCTATATTCAGGGCGAAGGTGAAATTATTGAGGGTTTGGAAGAGTTTATGGAAGGCGAAGAGCCTGGTTTTGAAGCAAAGGTGACGATTGAAGCGGAAAAAGCCTACGGACCGGTTAACGATGAATTGATTGTCTATGCGGGACCTGAAAACTTTGATGACAACGTTGAAATCGTGATCGGTTCGGAAGTGGAAACGGAAGACCCGGACGGTAACACGGTTATTTTCAGAATCATCGATATCGATGAGGATAAAGTTTATCTGGACGGTAACCATCCTCTGGCAGGACAAACTCTGGACTATCGTGTAGAAGTGCTGGAAGTCCATTAAGGATAAGATTCCTTAATCACGATAAGGTTTGCGGATTTGCAATAAAAAACCCCGATTGCCTGAACAATCGGGGTTTTTTATATGCGCTTGAAAAGCGTTATGAAATTAAGCGGCGCTGTCGTCGCTGATGTTTCCGCATTTCAGGTTGCCTGGAACCGAGATATCCAAACGTTTAGGGTTTGGTAGATTCAGGTTGTCCATAATGGTTGAGAAGTCTTCAAACGACTTACCTGAACCGGCACGCACATTATATTCTTGCTCTTCACCAATCGTTGATTGAGTGAAGCCTTTGTAATCGTGAGCAGGGAATACCATGGTTTCTGCAGGCAGTTTAAATAGTTTTTCAGTCAGAGAGTTGTACATCTCTTCGTTACTGCCAAGTTGGAAATCGGTACGCCCGCAGTCGCGAACCAGCAAAGTATCACCGGTGAAGGCTGCACCATCGATCAGATAAGTGATATCGTTGTTGGTGTGACCTGGCGTGTGCAATACACTGATTTCTTGATTTCCAAGTGTGAACTTGTCGCCTTCAATAGCCAGTACGTCGGCACAAGCCGAGCCGGAATTCTTATGAACGACAATTTCCGCACCGGTACGTTTTCTTAGAGGGCCGGCACCAGTAATATGGTCGGCATGAATATGGGTTTCCAGAAGGTATTTTACCTTCAGGCCAAGCTCTTCGATATGCTGCATATCGCGATCAACTTGTTCGATAACCGAATCGATGACTGCTGCCTCTTTGGTTTCTTCATCCCATACCAAATAAGTATAGGTCCAAGTATCATAATCGAATAACTGACGAATTTTCATAGACTCTGCCTTGTAAAGAGGTTTGTTATAATAAGCCTTTATTAATATGATTAATTTAATTAATGGCCGTATAAGATTATAGACTCTATTATCGAGTCTTAGAGGGCTTAAGTCAACTATGTCATTGAAATTGCCGCAAAAAAACTCGAGTTCGGATTTGCAATTACTCGATAAATGCTTGATTAAAGATAGGTATAAACTATCAAGTTTTTATAAAAGAAATAAATTACAAAATCTTGAAAGTACTGATAGCAAACGGAAAGAATGGCTGGCGCGATTGGAAAAATCTATCGAGCAGGCCGAGCTTAGACGACAGGCCGTGCCGCAAATTGAATACGATAATTTTTTACCGATAGCGGCCAAAAAAGATCTCTTGGTTGAATTGATTCGTGAAAACCAGGTGGTCGTCATTGCCGGTGAGACCGGATCGGGGAAAACCACGCAGATTCCAAAAATCTGTCTGGAAGCGGGTCGAGGCATTTTCGGGCGGATAGGCTGTACCCAGCCAAGACGCTTGGCTGCGCGCAGTGTCGCGGAACGTTTGGCCGAAGAGTTGCATAGCCGAATTGGTGATAAAGTCGGTTATCAGGTGCGTTTCATGGACCATGTTGCCGAACAGAGCCTGATTAAGGTCATGACAGACGGGATTCTCTTGGCAGAGGTACAAAACGACCGCTATTTAAATCAATACGACACAATCATTATCGACGAGGCGCACGAGCGTAGCGTCAATATTGATTTTCTGCTTGGTATTCTCAAGCAACTTTTACCTAAACGTCCCGATCTGAAGGTGATCATTACTTCGGCAACCATCGATACCCAGCGTTTTGCCGATCATTTTGAAGTCGGGGATAAACGACCGCCGGTAATTGAAGTTTCCGGTCGTACCTATCCGGTTGAAGTGCGTTATCGTCCCTTGAGCAGTTATGAAGACGATGCCGGTAATCTGATCGAACAGGATATGGAAACCGCAATTGTTGATGCGGTTGAGGAATTAAGTCATGAAGACCCGTTCGGCGATGTGTTGGTATTTCAGGTCGGCGAGCGTGATATCAAAGAAACCTCCGAAGCGCTCAAAAAGCGTAATCTTAAAAATACCGAGATTGTTCCGTTATATGCACGCTTGTCATTGAGCGATCAGCAGAAGGTTTTTCAGACCTCGCAAAAGCGGCGGATTATTCTGAGTACCAACGTTGCGGAAACCTCTTTGACTGTGCCGGGAATCAAGTATGTGATCGACCCCGGACTGGTTCGCATCAGTCGTTACAGTGTGCGTTCCAAGGTGCAGAGGCTGCCGGTAGAGAAGATTTCTCAAGCGTCAGCCAACCAGAGAAAAGGTCGTTGTGGTCGTGTCAGCGAGGGCATCTGTATCCGTCTGTACGATGAAGACGATTTTAATGCGCGCCCACAATTTACCGATCCGGAAATTCACCGCACTTCTCTGGCTTCAGTTATTTTGAGTATGACGGAGTTGTCTCTTGGAGAGGTAGCGCATTTTCCGTTTATTGAAGCCCCGACCGATAAGGCGATCAACGACGGTTTCAGACAGTTGCATGAGCTTGGCGCTTTGGACGAAAACCGTCGTTTGACTCCGGAAGGGAAACGTCTGGCGAAATTACCGATCGATCCGAGTGTCGCAAAGATGGTTATCGAGGCGGAAAAGAATGCTGTGCTTGCCGAGGTGATTATTATTGCCGCTGCTTTGAGCATTCAGGATCCGCGAGATTTAAACGAAGCCAATATGCAAGCGGCACGCAAAGTCCATAAGGCGTTTGAAGATGAGCGTTCGGATTTTCTGTTTTTCTTGAACCTATGGCGTTTTTATGAAAATCAGCGCCGCCATCTCTCGCAGAACAAATTGCGCAAACTTTGTAAAACCAACTTTCTCTCCTTCTTAAGAATGAAAGAGTGGCATGAACTGACGGTTCAGCTGGAACAGAGTTTGAAACGCATCGGCATGCAGGTTGGCGAGCTGCATTTATATGAAGAGGTTAAACAGGGTAATCAGGTTGTTGAACGCCTCAGTGACTTACACAGTATTGCCGTACACCGTTCTCTGCTATCCGGTCTGCTCGGAAACATCAGTCTGCGCGATGAAGACAACTCCTTTTTAGGTGCGCGGAATACCAAGCTGTTTATTCACCCGAGTTCGGTGCTGTTCAAGCGTAAGCCGAAATGGATGTTGAGTGCCGAACTGGTCGAAACCAGTAAACTGTATGCACGAAATAATGCCGAAATTGATGTTACCTGGCTGGAGTCTCTGGCAGGGCATTTGATTAAAAAACGCTATAGCGATCCGCACTGGCAAAAGCGTGCCGGTCAGGTCGGCGCCTATGAATCGATTACCTTATACGGTTTGCCGATTGTAAATCGTCGGGCTTGTAACTACGGTCCGGTGGACCCGAAAGAGTCGCATAAAATCTTTTTGCGCCATGCTCTGGTGCAGGGGGAGATGGATTCCAAAGCCGAATTTTTGCAGCACAATCGTTTGCTGGTCGAAGAGATTAAATCATTGGAAAGCAAATTCCGCCGTCCGGATTTTCTGGTTGACGATGAGGTAATCTACCGCTTTTACGAATCGAAAATTCCGTCGCAAATTTACAGCAAGCCCGCATTTGAACGATGGTGGAAAAAAACCGCCAAGAATAATCCGCAAGAGTTGGAAAAACTGTTTTTAAGTCGCAAAGACCTCTTGAGGCAAGAGGTGGAGGGTGAGTGGCTTAAGGATTATCCCGATCAGATCGAATTGCGCAATCAACTGAAATTGAATGTGGATTACTGTTTTGAACCTGGCAAAAAACGTGACGGTTTGATCTTTCATATTCCCTTGGCGCATCTTAACCTGGTCAATGCGCAGGACTTTGAATGGCTCTCTCCGGGATTGCTTAAGGAGAAAGTGGCTTACTATATTAAGAGTTTGCCGAAAACACTGCGTAAGCAGTTTGTTCCGGTACCGCACTATTGCGACTTGGCTTTAAGTGAAATGGCGGTTGGGAAAAAATCTGCTTCCGGGCAGTCGATGCCGTTTTTGCATCAGCTGGTGTGGGCTCTGAACCGGCGGGCTACGCAAAAAGTCGGCGAGCAGGATTTTGACGGTGTGCAACTGCCGGATTATCTGTTGCCGTCCTTTGTGCTTGAAGATGACTATGGCAAGATTTTGGCGCAGAGCGATGATCTGGAACGCTTGAAAACCGATTATCTGCATTTGATCGAACGTAAAATTCAGAAGCATAGCGGCGTCAAAGAACATGCTCAAACGACGCTGGAGCATTGGGATTTCGGTGATCTGGACGAGAGGAAAACGCTTAAAGATCGTGGTGCGGAAATGGTGGTCTATCCGTATCTGAAATACGATGGAACCTTCAGTATGCAAATGAGTGGCGATGAGGATCTGGCCCACCGTGAACATGCGCGGGCGGTGCTGAGTTTAATCAAAAAAGAACTGCATGATAAATGTCAGTATCTGCTTAAAAAATTACCTTTGAAACGAGCATGTCTCTGTTATGCGCCTTACGGTACTTGCCAGGATTTGACCGGGCAGGTTGTGGATCGAGCGCTTGACGAATTAGTAATGAATCCGGAAGCAGTTCGCAAACAGCAGGATTTTGAACAGCTGCTGGAAAAGGTTCGATTGCATTGGATTGAACAGGCTCAGGAAGTTGCCGCGCAGGTTGACGATATTCTTAGCCGTCACCAGTCGATTGCCAAACGAGTGAAGGGAAAAGTCAATCCTCGCTGGCTGGCGTCGATTGCAGATATTCGCAGTCAGCTGGATGATTTAATCGCCGCCGATTTTGTTCGCGATACGCCGCAAAAATGGTTTAAACAGATTCCGCGTTATTTGCAGGCGCTTGAGCTGCGCTTAGAGAAAATCGATCTGGATCCGTCTAAAGACCAAAAAACCATTCGCGAGTTGCAACCTTTATTGGATCAATATGCCAAGCGAGCCGCGGATCCGATCAGCCGTCAGCACCCTGATTTTATCGAATTGCGCTGGCTGCTTGAGGAGTTAAGAATTTCGCTGTTTTCCCAGCCGCTGAAAACTTTGCAACCGGTTTCGATTGCGCGTTTACAGAAAAAATTACATGAAATGTAAAAAGTCTGCCACATACTTTGAATATAGTCTGAAATTTACAGCGTAAAAGCTTGTCTCGACTTTTCGACGATTGATAAGATGGGGGCAGTATTACCAACTTCCGTCCTTTTATAAATATGAGTACGGAAATTAGAAAGATCTAGGATAGGAAAGGTTTTCTTTTCAGGAGGGCATTATGAAAAACCAAGCAACGAACCAAACTAAATTTCATGCGGTCGCCAAACCGCTGGCATTGACGATGTTATTTTCGGCAATGTTTGCGTTGAGCGCCTGTTCAAATGACGAAGCGCCGCAATCAACGGCTGAAACGGAAAAACCGGCCGCGCAGAATGCGATGGATGTGAAACAGCCGGAGCCAAAACCGGCACCGCAACCGACTCTACAGCAACAAACTGAAGACACGGCTGCCAAAGCGGCTGAAACGATCAGTACTGCTAAAGAAGAAGTGAAGCAAGAAGTCGAAAAGCAAGTTGCCGAAGCTGCACCGGCCGGGGCAACCGTTTATGCAACTTGTGTCGGTTGTCACGGTGCTAAGGGTGAAGGCGGAATGGGCCCGAATCTGAGCAGTCAGACTCCGGCAGATATTGTCGCCAAGCTGAAAAAGTATAAGGCCGGTGAGCAGATGGGACCTATGACTGGAGTGATGGCACCAATGGCAGCCGGTTTATCCGAAGAGGATATGCAAGCAGTTGCTGAATATGTGGTGACGTTGAAATAAGTCGCAAACGACTTCTGTTCCATTTAAATCGAAACCGGTAGTTCCAAAGAAGCTACCGGTTTTTTTATGCTTGTGTGTTTGCCGGAACAGCTCAGATGACATCTTTAACGCGGTTTTTGGCTTCAATCCACTGGCTCATATATTGAGTGCTTTTATGTTGGTGATGATTTAATAGAGAGCCGATAAAATGCCGTCTACGATATTCATCAAGCCGGCTTCGGTAGTCATTCAGTTTATCGATCCAGTTTTCGAAAGCAGTGTGCGGTTGACTGAAGTGTCGGTCGAATAGCTTGAATCCGCGTTGCTGCGCAGATTCCCATTGCTGTTGATTTCGGTATAGCTCGGCTGCCGCTTCAATAAAACTCGCATAATTCTCAACAACGGCACCACCCCAATCAGTGGATAACTGCATAGCTTCACTGCCGATCGGTGTTGTCACGCTGGGGGTGCCGCAGAGCATTGCTTCAGCCAGTTTGCCTTTTATTCCAGCGCCGAATCGTAACGGTGCCAAAAGTACTCGGGAAGCTTCCAGTGACTCAAAAGCATTTTGTGCCCAGCCTTTGACCAGAAAACCGTCTTTCTCCGAGTGTAGTGCGGTTGCTTTGGGTGGTGGATAGGCGCCGTAAATATGCAGTTCGGCGTTGGGAGTCAGTCGCCGGAGTTGCGGCCAGATATGTTGTTTAAGTTGTAGAACGGCATCCCAATTGGGCTGATGGCGAAAGTTACCGATGCTGATAAAGTGGTGGCGTTCGGCAAAGCCGCGGCAGTTGTGATTTCTGGGGGCATAGACCAGTGGCATGTAATAGAGCTGGGAGGCGGGTACTTGAAAATATTCCTGTAACAGCTGCATTTCAAAAGTTGATACCATCAGGCTTAAATCACTGCGAAAAATGGCGGCGATTTCCCTCTTGGTCAATTCATCTCCGCCCATCAAAACCTGAATTTCCAGCGGGTTATGGTTCTTGGGATGGGACAGTTTATATTCGGTTTTGTCGGCATTTTTTACCAGCTGGTGGCGAGCGTGTCTCAGGCTGTGCAGGTCTTCCGTATTCAGAATGCGTACAGCATCTGGACAATTTTTTTCCACCCGCCATCCGAACTGCTCTTCGATCATGAAACGGTCGAAAAGGACCGCATCCGGTTTTAGGTTCTTTAAAAAAGCATCGAAGCTGCTGTCGTTCAGCTCGATGCGTGCAGTATGAATACCTAATTCTTGCAAATCCACCGCATGTGGGCTATCGACTGCCGCGGTGGCGAAGGTCACTACAATATCGGCGTTTAAGAATTGTTGAATCAGCTGCATCATTCGGCTGCCGGCCGCTGACGAATTCGGTTCGGGCCACACATGGCCGATAATCAGAATTTTGTGAATGGTGGATGGGTTCATATTTCGGGTGATCGATACTGACGGTAATGGGAAATGGAAAAGGCGTGTTTATTTTACCGATTTGTTTTAAGTAATGGCTGTGAACTATGGCTTAAGCGTGAAAATCGTCCGTCTCAGGTTTAGCTTTTCAACACTCTGTGGTAAAACTCTGCGTACAAACTTGTGCGAAACAGGAGGCATAAAATGTTGAATCGAAAACTGATCATTACAGCTTTGGTATTGTTGTCGGTCACTTCCACGGCGCAGGCTGGTTGGTGGGATTCTACCAAAGAGGGGGCGTCGGAAGCGTGGGAAGCAACCAAGGATGCTTCTTCCAAAGCTTGGCAATCCACTAAAGAAACCGTTTCTGAGTGGCGCGACGAAGCCGCCGACTCCAATGCTGCCAAAGAAGTAAAAAAACTGGGTGAAAAAGAGACTTATGTCAAAGCCTGGGACGAGGCGAAGAAAGCTTCCGATAATGTTTTGGAAAAGGAGTAAAGCGATGCGTAAATCAATGCTGCTGTTAGCGGCGGGACTTTTACCCTTAACGTTTGGTTTAAGTGGTTGTGAAAAGGTTGCTAACAGTGCCAAGAATCTGCAATCCGATTGGGTCGGTTTGAATCGAACTGTTGAATTGTATAGTTGCATGACTGGTAAGTTGATCAAGGTTTACGAAGGCGACGTGCGTTTGAATCCGGAAGATGTTCACGGTACGTCTCTCTTAATCGACGGCAAAAAAGTGCACACCAATTTGTGTTTTGTCATCGCCGAGAAAGGGATTAAGGAAGAGCCGATTCCGGCTTCTAATCAGTGAAAATCTAGTTGAAAAACAGTTTTTACAGTGAATTTCTGATATGATTCAGCAATCTTGTAAACTGTCTTTATTTAGCCTGACGTGAATTTAAAAATGTTAAAACCAGCTAGTCGTCGAGTAAAACACTTCGGCCTTTCTTTATTGACTTGTTCAGTTCTTTTCTCCGTCTCTGGGTGCTCGAGCATCAGTAGTGGCGTAGAATCTATCGGTAAAGGTGTTTATAACCTCGCCGAAACGTGGGAGAAGAATACCGTCGATGTCTCTTCAAAGCCGTTGACCGAAGATGAATTTCTTCTGGCAACCGATGTACGAGGCCCGGTAACCGGTTTTGACAGCTGGCCTATGAGAATCAAGGCGCGCGAGGTCTGTCCTGACGGTTATATTTATTTGTCTCGTCAGGCGCAAAAGCAAAGCGAATTTGCCAATTCTCTGACGCAGTGTTCCGATGGGGATTGCAGTTATAAGCTTGAATGGCGTATTCGTTGTGAAGATGTGCCGGAAGAGCCATTCTCGTTGTTCGGTAAGACTTGATGCTCTGATCCGGATAGTCCAGTGTGCCGGCTTCTCCGGTACAGTCTTTAAGATCGCGCCTTCCGGGCGCGTTTTTGTGTAACTTCCAAATGGATTTTTTATGAGTATTCAATCCCCTTTGCCGATTGTGCAGGAGCATAGCGATCTAAGCATCAGTTTCGAATTAAGCTTTCCGGACGGAACTTTGATTGAAAAGAGCGATGCCGACGAACCTTTTAGGTTTCAAATCGGTGATGGAACCTTTGTGCCGAATCTGGAGAGTCTGCTAATCGGTTTGGAACTGGGAACCAGCGCCAAGTTTACTCTATCGCCGGATCGGGCCTTCGGACAGCATGATCCGCAGAACCTGCACACTATGGCGCGCAGCGATTTTCCCGAAGATATGCCGTTGGAAGAGGGACATGTTATCGGCTTCAATACACCGACCGGAGATGAAATTCCGGCCAGAGTTCATCAGCTTGATGGCGAAGAAGTGGTGATGGACTTTAATCATCCTCTGGCCGGCCAAACGGTGATCTTCAGGGTGAAGATCGAAGCGATTCACGATTCGCTGCAATAGGCGCTAAAAATATCAATCGGTGAGGGAAATCAGTCGTTTTTATGCTGTTCCGCTTCCAGATGTTCGCGGCTGCAGTAATAATGCTCGCCGTCAAACTGCGCTTCACTTTCAGGAATGCGCAATCCGCAATGGTGGCAGGCGACGATTTTTTCTTCCGCTGGCGACTGAGGTTCTTCGTCTTGCAAACTCTTGTTACGGATTTCGATAACCCGGTTCAGAGTAAAGCGAACCAAAATAAATAAAACGATAACGAGGGCAAGCAGTAGCAGGGTTCTCAATGAGGGATCCTTTGAATGTATCTAGTTTCGGCATCGAGCCGTGATTTGAGGTGCATTCATTGTCCAAAAAACATACAATAAATGCAATTTTTTGAGTCATATACACGTGTTTCGCAAAAGTTGAATGCTAGCGACTAAAAGCACTTCCGGAGACATTTCTTTCAATGAATTTACACGAATATCAAGCCAAATCTCTTTTTGCCGATTACGGCATCGCTATCCCGAAAGGGCAATTGATTACCGAGTTATCCGAGTTGGATGCCGCCATGCAACAGGTCGGCGGTGACGCGTGGGTTGTTAAGGCGCAGATCCATGCCGGCGCTCGCGGTAAGGCGGGCGGCGTAAAGCTGGTCAAAAGCGGTGAAGAAGCGATGCAGGTTTCGCAAAGTTTGCTTGGCAGCGAGTTGGCGACAATTCAGACTGCAGGTAAGGCTTTGCCGATTCACTCCCTGTTGATCGAAGAAACTTTGCAAATCGAAGAAGAGTTGTATTTGAGTTTGTTGGTTGATCGCGTGAATCGCTGCCACACCTTTGTGATTTCTGCTGCAGGCGGAATGGATATTGAAGATGTTGCGGAAACGTCTCCGGAAAAAATTTTTAGTGTGTCGGTTGATCCGACAGTCGGTGTGATGCCATACCAATGTCGCGAGGTTGCATTTGCTCTGGGATTGAAAGGAGAGGCTTTCAAGCAGTTGGGTCAGATGATGCAGGCATTCTACAAGCTGGCTCTGGATAAAGATGTCTCCCAATTGGAGATTAACCCGCTGATTCGCACTGCGGAAAACCAGTTGGTTGCTTTGGATGCCAAGGTGAACATCGATTCGAATGCCTTGTATCGTCAGCCGGGCTTGGTAGCGATGCGCGACTTCACTCAGGAAGACGAACGCGAAGCCAAGGCTTCGGAGCATCAATTGAACTATATTGCTTTGGATGGTGATATCGGCTGCATGGTAAACGGTGCCGGTCTGGCGATGGCAACCATGGACTTGATCAAACTAAACGGCGGCAGTCCGGCTAACTTTCTGGATGTCGGCGGCGGCGCCACACCGGAGCGTGTGGCGGAAGCTTTTAAACTGATTCTCTCTTCAAAAGAAGTTAAATCGATTCTGGTGAATATTTTCGGTGGAATCGTGCGTTGCGATCTGATTGCCGACGGTATTATTCAGGCGGTGCAGGAAGTTGGTTTAAACATTCCGGTAGTAGTCCGTCTGGAAGGAACCAATGTCGAACTGGGACGCGAAAAATTAGCTCAGAGCGGTTTGAGCATTATTTCCGCGGATGGTTTGGCCGATGCGGCTAAAAAAGTGGTTGAAGTGGCAAAAGCTTAAGAGATTGGAGAGAAGAAAAGAATGAGCATTTTGATTAACGCCGATACAAAAGTAATTTGCCAGGGTTTCACCGGAAAGCAGGGGACTTTCCATTCTGAACAGGCGATCGCCTACGGAACCAAAATGGTTGGTGGAGTGACTCCCGGCAAAGGTGGCCAGACGCATTTGGGATTACCGGTTTTCAACACTGTCAGAGAAGCGGTTGAAGAAGCGGGGGCGGAGGCGAGCATGATCTATGTTCCTCCAGCGTTTGCTGCAGACTCGATTATCGAAGCGGTTGCTGCCGGTATTAAAGTCATTACCTGTATTACCGAAGGGATTCCAGTCGCGGATATGTTGAAAGTGCGTGCGGTTTTGGATAAGTCGGACGCTTATCTGATCGGACCGAACTGTCCTGGACTGATTACGCCGGGTGCTCAGGGTAACGGCTGTAAAATCGGCATTATGCCTGGGCATATTCACTTGCCCGGGAAAATCGGTATCGTTTCCCGTTCCGGAACTCTGACTTATGAAGCAGTTCATCAAACCACGCAGAACGGTTTGGGTCAGTCGACCTGTGTCGGGATCGGTGGTGACCCGATTCAGGGAATGAATTTCATCGATTGTCTGGAGTTATTTGAGCAAGACCCGCTTACTGAAGGGATTATTATGGTCGGAGAAATCGGCGGCCAGGCGGAAGAGGATGCGGCTGAATTCATTCAGGCTCATGTCTCCAAACCGGTTGTTGCCTATATTGCCGGTGTTACGGCGCCCGCAGGGAAGCGTATGGGGCATGCCGGGGCCATCGTCTCAGGCGGTAAAGGAACTGCGGAAGCCAAGTTTGCCGCTTTGAAAGCCGCAGGTGTTCGAGTGGTCGATTCTCCGGCCGATTTGGGGCAAGCGATGTTCGAACAGCTTCAGACTGCTTGAAATTGCTATACAATACAAATATATAATTACAAAAAGACAATAGAAGAGATTTTATGACGCAAAGCGTAACGGTGGTAATGGCGCAAATTAATCCGATCGTTGGCGATTTGTCAGGGAATACGGACTTGATTATTCAAGCTGCGCAGCAGGCCAAGGAACGTTTTTCTGCTGATTTGGTGGTTTTTCCGGAAATGACGTTGACCGGCTATCCGCCGGAGGACGTTCTGTTGCGCGAGGGACTCTATCCACAAGTCGAACAGGCGTTGTTGAAAATTGCTTCGGAAATTCAGAATATTGCCTGCGTGGTCGGTTATCCGATGATCGATGAGCTTGGCGAGCGCTTTAATATGGCTGCCTGGATTGACGAGGGAACTATTCGCGCGAGTTATATCAAGCAAAATTTGCCCAACTACAGTGTTTTTGACGAACAGCGTTATTTCAGTGCCGGCAACCAACCCTGTGTGGTCGAGTTTAAAGGCATTCAATTTGGCCTGCTCATCTGTGAAGATATCTGGAAGATCTCTCCTGCGGCTCAGGCAAAAGAAGCCGGAGCGGAAGTTCTATTGACCTTGAATGCTTCGCCGTTTTCATTGGAAAAACATCAAGACCGTATTAAGACTCTGCAAAAACGGGTTGAAGAAAATCGGCGGCCGATTATCTATGTCAATCAAATCGGCGGTCAGGACGAACTGGTCTTTGACGGCGGTTCTTTTGCGATGAGCGCAGATGGTGAAGTGTGTGTCCAGTCGCCGGAATTCAAAGACGATTTGTCGCCTGTGCGTTTGTTGAAGCAGGCTGACTCGGTCATTATGTTGCCGGGTATCAGTGCCGAATTGTATGCAGACGAAGCAAGAGTGTACGAAGCCATCAAGACCGGTGTGCGTGACTATGTCAATAAAAACGGTTTTCCGGGAGTGGTTTTAGGTTTATCAGGAGGGATCGACTCGGCGTTGACATTAGCAATTGCCGTCGATGCACTCGGTGCCGAGCGGGTCGAAGCGGTGATGATGCCGTTTCGCTATACCGCGCAGATCAGTCAGGACGACGCGGCCGAACAGGCCAAAACCATGGGTGTAGCTTATCAGGTTTTGCCGATCGAAGAGGCGTACGAGGCATTGGAAAAAACCTTGCACGCGACTCTGGCGGGGACGGAGCCGGATATTACCGAAGAGAATCTGCAAGCGCGAATTCGCGGCACCTTGTTAATGGCGATTTCCAATAAAACCGGCAAAATGGTGTTAGCCACCAGCAATAAAAGTGAAGTCGCGGTAGGTTATTCAACGCTGTACGGCGATATGGTCGGAGGTTTTTCTCCTTTGAAAGATGTGCCGAAAACCTTGGTTTATCGTCTGGCTAAATACCGCAATACGTTTGGGGAAGTTATTCCGGATCGAGTGATTACCCGTCCGCCATCGGCAGAATTGCGTCCGGATCAGACTGATCAGGATTCTTTGCCGGATTACGATACTCTGGATGAGATTATGCGTGCTTACGTCAAGTTGGATAAGTCGCCGCAAGAAATTGCCGCTATGGGTTATGATGAAACAGAAGTTCGTCGTGTAATCCGGCTGATCGATCGTAGCGAATACAAACGTCGTCAGGCTGCTCCTGGAGTGAAAATCACTCATCGTGCTTTCGGTCGTGACCGTCGTTACCCTATTACCAGCCGCTATTGCGAATAAAGCGATTTTTTAAACGGGTTGTGCAAAATAAAAAACGGGCTTAAAGGCCCGTTTTTTATAGATGACGAATGTGCAGTGATCTTAATTTGACTGCAGACGCCCTTGGTTCAGCTGGTAAACTTCGCGGGCGTGTGACTCGTTTACGTCCATGCCCATTTTCTGGTATGAGTCTGTTAACAGCTCCAGTGCTTCGGCAGTTACTACCGCACGAGGATAGTTCTGCAGAATATATTCGGCACGGTTGGCGCTGGCCAAAAAAGCTTGTTTGGAATAATAGAAGCGGGCCACTTTCAACTCATTACGCGCCATTTGATTTCGCAGTGCGATTAAACGCTCACTGGCGGCAGTGGCGTAACGGCTTTGCGGGAAACGGTTGATCAGCTCGCTATAGAAATTATAAGCATTTTCTGCTGAAACCTTGTCGCGTGTCGCCGGATCGGTGATGAATTTGTCCAGCCAGCTGCGAGTAACCGAATCGGCTGCCAGAGCACGTAAGTAGTAGGCGTACGGCATTTCTTTATGACGGGGATAAAGACGGATGAATTCTTCCAGCTCGCGAATCGCCGATTTAGGTTCGTCGTATTTGTAATAGGCATAGGCCAATTCCAGATAAGACTGTTCTGCATAGGAACCGTAAGGGAAATACGCTTTCAGTTTTTCGTAGTTGTCTATCGCAACATCCCATTCTTTGTTTTTAAAGGCAAGCGTTGCGGCGCTATAGAAATCTTCAACGCTCTTTTCGGCGTCCGGTTTTTCGATCAACGAATTCAGTGTAGAACAGCCGGTTAAGCTAAAACTGGTAATGAAAAGGGCGGTTAGCAGCGTTTTTTTCATAGGCTTAGGTTACAATATGGCGAAAATAAATAAGCAACGATTGTAACATAATTCCGTACCGAACCGGTTAGCCTAAATGAGATTAAATCGGCATTAACATCGTGCAGTAACCTTCTCTCTACTTAAACATTCAATACAAAGTAAATAAATGACTCAATCCAAACATAATTTAACCGCGACGATTCCTTTTTCTTGCATGGGAGAGCGCTTGGATGCCGCCTTGGCACAGCTCTTTTCCGATTATTCGCGCAACCGAATTCAACAGTGGATTAAAGATGGCAAAGTCCGGCTGGACGGAGTGGTAAATACAAAACCGCGTCACAGTGTGCTGGGCGGTGAACAGGTTGTATTGGAAGTAGAGCTACAGGCGGAAACCGATATTCCTGCACAGGAAATCGAGCTGAATGTCGTCTATGAAGATGACGCGATCATGGTTATCAATAAACCGGCCGGTTTGGTCGTTCATCCCGGAGCAGGCAATCCGGACGGTACTTTGATGAATGCGTTGCTATATTACAACGAGGCCTTGCGTGAAGTGCCACGAGCGGGGATCGTGCACCGTTTGGATAAAGATACCACCGGGCTGATGGTGGTTGCTAAAACCATTCCTGCGCAGACGCATCTGGTTGAACAATTACAGCGCCACGCAGTCGAACGAATTTATGATGCAGTGGTCGTCGGACGCATGAATTCCGGCGGTACCATCAACAAGCCGATCGGACGTAACCCGAGTGACCGCAAAAAAATGGCGGTACGCGCTGTCGGTGGAAAAGAGGCTGTCAGCCATTATCGCGTGCTGGAGCACTTCAGGGAGCATACCCGTATTCGCGTTAAACTGGAAACCGGCCGTACTCATCAAATCCGCGTGCATATGTCGTACCTAGGTTTTCCCCTGGTAGGAGATCCTCTGTATGGAACGCGTTTCCGTATTCCGCGCCAGATGGAGCCGGATTTCGTCGATTATTTGCGACATTTTCATCGTCAGGCTCTGCATGCCGGGGCTTTAAGCTTGACACATCCGGTCAGTCGAAAAGTCATGAAATGGAAAGCGCCGATGCCGGATGATATGCTGGAGTTGATCGATATTCTGCGTGAAGATGTCGAAATATACGAAGAACAGCAGCTGGGTTACGACGAGTTCGACTATGAAGACTACGGCGTAGAAGTCGAATGGGTTACCGACGAAGACATTCCTGATTGAAAGGTGAATTATGAATCCTGTTTGGTTACGGCCGGGATGGCCGGCTCCACGCAATGTTAAGGCTTTATGTACGACTCGACAGGGTGGTGCCAGCGTTGAGTCCTATCATAGCTGGAACCTGGCCGGACATGTCGGAGATGATGCGGAAGCCGTTAAGCGTAATCGAAAGCTTCTGAAGGAAGCGGTAGAGTTGCCGCAGGAGCCTTTCTGGATGGATCAACAGCATACAGATGTCTGTATTCAACTGCCGTATGACGGTGAAAAAGTGCCGGTTGCCGATGCTGCGTGGAGTAACCAGCCGGAGCAGTTGTGCACGGTTATGACTGCCGACTGTCTACCGATTCTGCTGTGTGATCTGCTGGGTACGAAAGTGGCGGCGGTGCACGCTGGCTGGCGAGGGGTTCATCAGCGTATTATCGATAAAAGTGTGCGCGAAGCCGGCTTCGAATCCGATCAGTTTATCGCCTGGATCGGCCCGGCGATTCACCAGAAATATTTTGAAGTGGGAGAGGACGTGTATCAGGCCTTCTGTGATCTTGATCCGAACAATGCTGTTTATTTCAAAGTATCCGAGCTAAGCGCGAACAAGTATTTTGCCGACCTTATCGGAATCGCCAAGCAGCAGCTGTTTGAATCCGGCTGCAAAGCGATTTACGGCGGTGATATGTGCTCCTACGCAGATAAGAAGCGCTTCTTTTCCTATCGCCGGGACGGGCAAAGCGGACGAATGGCTTCGATTATCTGGTTGGATCAGGAAGCCTCGGCAGCCTCGCTTTCTTGAAGTTTTTTCGGCATGCGTCCGGTCAATAGATAGCGTTCTGCTTCATCGATGGCTTCCGGCAGTCCAGAAAGAATGACATGGTCTTCTTGACGCAAACGGGTTTCCTCAGAAGGATTTTCCCCTCTAACATGCCCGCGTTTAATCGCGTCGACCTGCACTTCAAAACTTGCCAGCGGAATGTCTCCAAGTCGTTTCCCTATTGCATAAGCTTCCTCGCCAAGCGCGACACTGTGGATAACCCCTTTCATTAACTGGTGCTCCTGAAGAGAAGACGTATCGTCTTCACCAGGATAGAAGCTTTCCAGAAGTCGGTAACGGTCGCGACGGATATCTCGCGTTTGTTTCAGGACCTGACGCGGTGACTTACCGATCAATAACAACAGGTGGGATGAGAGCATGATACTGGATTCGAAAGTGTCCGGAATAACCTCATTGGCGCCGGCAGCGATTAATTCGTTGACGTGTTTGTCGTCCAGGCTGCGAACCAGTACCGGAATTTCCGAGTTGAGATGGCGAATGGTTTTCAATACTTTCAAAGCTCCGTGATAGTCGCTAAAAGTGATCATGACTATTTTCGCCTTATCGATTGCCGAAGATTGCAGAATTGTCTGTTTGGACGAATCGCCGTAAAACACGTTTTCCCCGGCGGCACGCGCTTCGTTGACACGCAAAATGTCCATATCTAGCGCGATAAAATTCTCGTTGGCATTGTGCAGGAAACGTCCGACCGTTTGACCGACACGCCCGAAACCGCACAGAATGACATGATTGGACAGGTGCGGATTATGCGATTTGATGGTCTCTTCGTTTTCGGTGTTATCCCGGTAACTGGTTCTGTGCAGTATCTTGGCGATTTTTCCGTTGAATTTGACCATAAATGGCGCGATAACCATAGTCAAAACTGCCGCGGTCAGGAGGATGTTACCTTCTTCTTCCGGTAACAGGTCGTAAGTGAATGCCAGAGTCATCAGTACCAGACCGAATTCACCGACCTGAGCCAGAGAAAGAGAGATTCGTGCGGCGACGCCAGGCTCTTTCTGGAACAGGCGAGCCGACCAGTAGATGACCACGCCTTTGACGGCGAAGATAACCACCGTTAGGGCCAGAATAATCCAGAAGTGCTGAATGATCAAGTCAATGGAAATCAGCATCCCGACGGTGACGAAAAACAGGCCGAGCAGGATATCCTGAAAAGGGCGGATATCGGATTCAATCTGGTGACGGTATTCGGTTTCGCTAAGCATCATCCCGGCAAGGAAGGCGCCCAGTGTCATAGAAAGTCCCATCTCTTCGGTCAGGGCGGCAGCGGAGAGAGCAACGGTCAGAACCGTCAGAGTAAACAGTTCCTGCGATTTTGACGAGGCGACTTCATGGAACAGCGGACGAAGCAGGTAACGCCCCAGCAGATGCATGACGACGACTGCTGCGACACCTTTCAAGAAAGCGATGGCCATCGACAGAGCCAGAGCGGAATCATTGCCGTTGTTCATGGCCAAGGTCGGGATCAGAATCAGTAGCGGGATTGCCATAATATCCTGAAAGATCAGGATGCCCAGAATGGAGCGGCCATGCCGGGAATGGATCTCGGACTGCTCCGTCAGCTGTTTGATAACGATTGCGGTCGAGGAAAGTGCAAAAGCCCCGGCAATGACGATTCCGGTATTGTTGTCCAGCCCGGCAAGCCAGCCGAGGAAAAAGATCAGCAGTGCGGTGGCTAATACCTGAAGACTGCCGAGTCCGAAGACTTGACGCCGCATACTGAGCATCTGCGACATCGAAAATTCCAGCCCGATTGCAAACAGCAGGAAGACGATCCCGAATTCGGCCAGTAGTGAAATATTTTCTTCTTTCTGAATCCAGCCGAAACCGTAAGGTCCGACGATCATACCGACAAAGATATAACCGAGAATCGGCGGGAAATGCATACGACGGGAAATCGATACCACTACCACCGCTATAACGAGAAGAAGAACAATATGGAATAACAGATGGTCTTGCACAATGGTTTCCGTGTTACTGCGAATTTTTAGAACAAAAATCCGTTTTGAATTAAGTGATTAGCTTTTCAAATTTAAGTTTCCATTTTAAAACGCATCGACAGATCAATCGCTTTAACATGTTTGGTCAGAGCGCCGCTGGAAATATAATCAACGCCGGTTTTAGCCAGTTCGGAAAGTTGCTCCAATTCGACATTTCCGGACACTTCCAGTTTAGCGTTTCCATCTACTAATGCAACCGCCTCATGCATCATTTGCAGGCTAAAATTATCGAGCATGATAATATCCGCTCCGGCATCCAATGCTTGCTGTACTTCATCAAGGTTTTCCGTCTCGACTTCGATGGTTACGTCAGGATAAAGTTGTTTTGCCGTGGCAACGGCTTCGGCAATACCGCCGGCAGACATAATGTGGTTTTCTTTAATAAGAATAGCATCATACAGACCGATACGGTGGTTATCGGCTCCGCCACAGTAGACAGCATATTTCTGCGCCAATCGCAGACCGGGTATGGTTTTTCGTGTGTCCAGCATGCGGGTATGGCAATGCGCCAGCTGTTTGGCGTAAAGTGCACTGACGGTCGCGGTAGCCGACAGCGTCTGTAAAAAGTTTAAGGCGCTGCGTTCGGCGGTCAGAATATTCCGCGCGCTTCCCGACAGACGACAAATCGTGGCATCGGCTGCAACTTGCGAACCTTCTTCGCACAGCCATTCAACATGAATTTGCGGATCGACTTGGCGGAAGACTTCGTCAAACCACGGGCGCCCGCAAATTACGGCGTTTTCGCGGCATACAATGTCTGCAGTCGCCTGAGTTTGCTCGTTAATCAGGCTAGCGGTCAAGTCGCCGTTGCCAATATCTTCGGCCAGAGCGGTTGTTACGGTCTGTTCCAGTTTGTCAAAGTAGTTGATGTTTTTCATAGTTTTAATTACTGTCGAAGTGGGATTCTATTGTTTGTCTATTGGCTATCTAAATGGACTGCGGATTTTTAAAGTACCTTAAGCAACTTTAATGCAGAATGGATAAAGAGAGTTACAAAATTGCGGTACAAGGTAAAATATTTCGAAGTGTGATATTTTAAATGTGCTTTATTATAGCCGAACGGATGCGTTTATAAACTCAAGAGGGGCATTTCAAGCCAGACTCATGACACAGCAAGCAGATATTGACAGCACTTATACAATTGATCCGTGCAGCGGCATCATCGAACATGTGGAATGGATTCCCAGCCCGAATTTCGATGAGCGTCCGGTGGACAGTGATTTGGAATTGATCGTCGTGCACGGCATCAGTCTTCCTCCTGATCAATTCGGCGGTGAGGCGATTAGCCAACTGTTTACGAATCAGCTCAATCCGAAAGAAGATCCTTATTTTGAAAAGATCAAAGATTTGAGGGTTTCGGCGCATGTATTGATTCGCCGCGACGGTTCGATTATTCAGTTTGTGCCTTTTCATAAGAGGGCATGGCATGCCGGCGTTTCACTATTTAATGGTCGTCAGGCTTGTAACGATTTTTCGATTGGCATTGAGTTGGAAGGGACCGATCGCCACTGTTACACTGCCAGCCAGTACCACAGTCTGGCAAAATTGATTAAAAGTTTATGGCGTGTTTACCCGAGCTTGCGTAATCGACATGTCGTCGGCCACAGCGAGATTGCTCCGGGGCGTAAAACCGATCCCGGCCCATGCTTTGTCTGGTCGGCAATGGAGCGTCTATTGAATTGGGAAAAAACAATCGTTTAATTCTTTCGAAGAGCGAATTAAGCGACCCAGCCGCCTTTTTTACCGGAGGTGTTTTCCGGAGGCGTGTTTTTGGGCTGAAATTTCAAGCAGGGTTCTCCGGAGCTTTCAAGTACCACCTCGCTCGGCAAACGGCGGGTTTTAAAGCTGAAAGCTTTGCAACCGCGCGGAGCGTTCTGGTCCCAGGTGACGAAGAAATGCTTGCATTTGAAGCAGTCGATTGAATCAGTTTTTTTCATCTTGCGTTATAAAATTTAGTGAATGGCCGCCGGAAACGACTGTGGTAATATCGGCACACAAATTTTAACCCCAAATCTTTTGATAATAAAATTGCTGAAAATTCGTAGTTTGCCCGCTCCGCATCCAGTGAATTTCTTGAGCTAAGTTAAGAATGTAACCGGTTGACGTAGATAACAAAAGCTTAAATCGATATATTGAGGCGGTTTAAACTGCAATGATTTTTTGGTAAAAAGAACTCATACAAGTTATGACAGCCTATATTTATTAGGCCGGATTGAAATAAAGGAATGAAAATGAGCAAAGTTGGCCTATTCTACGGAACGGATACCGGAAACACTGAACGTGTCGCAGACATGATCAAAGAGAAAATGGGCGCGGACCTTGTAGAGGTTCATGATGTTGCAACGGCAAGCGCCACGGATTTTGCCCAGTATGACAAGATTATTTTAGGTCAGCCGACCTGGTATTACGGAGAGCTGCAAAGCAGCTGGGATGACTTCTGGGATGATTTTAAAGGTATCGATTTTACCGGTAAAACCGTTGCCTGTTTCGGATTGGGTGATCAGGCGGATTATTCGGAATACTTTTTGGATGCCATGGGTATGATGCACGATATCGCCGTCGAGAACGGCGCGACTCCGGCCGGTTATATGTCGACCGAAGGCTTTGAATTCGATGAATCCAAAGCTGTGACGGAAGACGGTGAGTTTTTTGTCGGTTTGGGAATCGATGAAGATCAGCAACCGGAACTGACCGAAAAGCGTGTCACGGACTGGGTTGCGCAGGTCAAGGAAGAGTTTGAACTGTAATGAATCCTTGAACGATTCCATTACACAATTAAAAAAGCCGCTTAAAAGCGGCTTTTTTAATGTCTGATAGAACGATTGTCGAACATAACGATTTTAAACCATCATATTTATCTCAAAGACATCGCAGGCCAGTTATTTGACTCGGCATAGGCTAAAAGTTTGTCGTCACCGTCGACAACAATCGGGTAGTCAACCAGCTTTAGCAACGGCAGATCATTGTGCGAGTCGGAGTAAAAATAGCTGCCGCTAAGCGTTTTACCATTTTCCCTGAGCCATTCATTCAGACGGATCACCTTGCCTTCTTGAAAGGTAGGGGTTCCGGCGATTTCACCGGTATAACGGCCGTCCTTGATTTCTCCTTCGGTTCCGAGGAGAGTTTCGATGCCGAAGCGCAAACCGATAGGGCGAGTGATAAAGGTATTGGTTGCGGTGACAATCATAATGTCATCGCCTTGCTGTTTGTGTTTTTCGACCAGTTCCAGCGCTTTCGGCAGAATAATCGGCTCGATAAACTCGACCATAAATTGCTGATGCCACTCGTTGAGCGTTTCCATCGTCTGTTCGCTTAAGGGTTTGAGAGCAAACCTTTGGTAGGCATAGATGTCCAGGCAACCCTTTTTATAGTCTTCATAGAACCCGGCGTTGGTTTCCGCAAAGGAATCGGCGTCCACGTAGCCTTTTTGCACCAGAAATTCTCCCCAAAGATAGTCGCTGTCTCCGGCAATCAGAGTGTTATCCAGATCGAAAATTGCTAAGGCCATTGAAACGTTTTCCTAAATTAAAATAATTTCAAATTCTGATAAAGACTTGAATCTGCAAGGGTTTGAAAAAACAGACATCCTAAATCAAAGTATTACACTGTACAAGTTCGATATTCTCTTTCCGGTGCTTTTATTGCAGTGGGCGGAGATTTTCCAAATGGCCGCTTGATAATTAAATCGCGCAATAATCCGTAATTTTTCGGGTTATTTCGCTTTTTTAAATTGAAAAAAATGGCGATTTTAGGCACTATTAAACAATTGAATGTAGTTTTTGTATTTAAGGTTTTTATGATCGATAAAGATGGCTATCGGCCAAATGTCGGCATTATCATTGTCAATAAAGAAGGGAAGCTGTTCTGGGGTAAACGAATTCAACAAGATGCGTGGCAATTTCCCCAAGGGGGAATTCGTTCCAATGAAACACCGCAACAAGCCGTTTTTCGCGAATTGAAAGAAGAAGTCGGCCTGGAACCTTCGGATGTGCGTGTTCTCGGCCGAACTCAGGATTGGATCAGCTATGATCTGCCGAAACATCTGATTCGTCACCACAGCCAGCCTTTGTGTATTGGCCAAAAGCAGATCTGGTTTATGCTGGGGTTTGACGGTGATCCGAGTAAAATCAATCTGAACTTGCACGAATCGCCGGAATTTGAAGATTGGGATTGGGTTGACTATTGGCGTCCGGTTCAGGAAGTGGTAAGTTTTAAACAATCCGTTTATCATCAAGCTCTAACGGAGCTTGAACAGGCTTTGCATATTTTTTGGCTCGGTAGCTAACCGGGCCGGTTGCAGAGCAATAATTTTTACCCACTTTCATTAAGTTGAAAGGTTATTATTAAGGGGCAGAAGGGGAATATGATGAATATTTTCTCTGTCGTCTGCTTTGAGCTGAATTTGGCTTTTGGAAAAATATCAAAAACTTAGTCGAATCTTCTCTTTCTCGTTATGGTGCCCAAGCGCTCTGTCACCATGCTTTCACTGTAATTTCCCTTAAAAAATGGTATTATGCATCAACTTTTAAATGCCTTAAACGGTCGCAAAAGGTCGTGAAGTTCCTCGTTCAGAACTTGTCGACGGCTGTTCGAGGTAAACGTTTTGGAATACTAAGTAGCTGGAACCCAAAACGGACGAGTTGTTGGCGGCAAGGATAAGACCTATTCATGCTGATTCACCTTCAGGTATACCCAGCGCCTGAAGCAAATAGATCCAACCCATAGAGGTACAATTTATTATGAGCGAAAAGTTTGTAGACAATGATCCACAAGAAACACAAGAGTGGATTGATGCGCTTGAAGCAGTCGTTTCTTTCGAAGGGACTGACAAAGCGCAGCACATTATCGCTAGCCTAATCGAAAAAGCGCGTGTTCACGGTATCGATATTCCGTATTCGGCCAACACGCCTTACATCAACACCATCTCACCAGAAGAACAAGCTAACTATCCCGGTGATACTTCCATCGAGAAGAAACTCCGCGCTCTGTTACGCTGGAACGCGATGGCGATGGTTTCCCGCGCCAATAAATACACGAAAGTTGGCGGGCACATTGCTTCTTACGCATCAAGTTGTACCCTCTATGAAGTAGGGATGAACCACTTCTTCAAAGGCCCGAAACACGAACAAGGCGCCGATATGGTCTTCTTCCAGGGGCATACCGCTCCGGGTATGTATGCACGTTCTTATATGGAAGGGCGTCTGGAAGCCGATCAGTTGCGCAACTACCGTCAGGAAGTAGACGGTAATGGTCTTTCTTCCTATCCGCACCCTTGGTTGATGAGCGACTACTGGCAATTCCCGACCGTATCTATGGGTCTTGGGCCTTTGATGGCAATCTATCAAGCTCGTTTCATGAAATACATGCAAGCGCGTGGTCTGGCAGAAACGGAAGGACGTAAAGTATGGGCGTTCTTGGGTGACGGTGAAATGGATGAACCGGAATCACGTGGTGCGATCCAGTTGGCAAAACGCGAAAAACTGGACAACCTGATCTTTGTTATCAACTGTAACCTGCAGCGTCTTGACGGCCCGGTTCGCGGTAACGACAGCATCATCCAGGAATTGGAAGGGATGTTCCGCGGCGCAGGTTGGAACGTCATCAAGGTTATCTGGGGTTCAGGTTGGGATCGCCTGTTGCAGAAAGACGTCACCGGTAAGCTGGTTGAACGCATGGGCGAAGTACCGGACGGTGAGTACCAGGCTTATAAAGCCAAAGACGGTGCTTTTGTACGCGAACACTTCTTCGGTAAATATCCGGAAACGGCTGCGTTGGTTGCCGACATGACCGACGACGAAATTTTCAAATTGACGCGCGGTGGTCACTCGCCACGCAAGATTTACAATGCTTATAAGCGCGCGACCGAGACGAAAGGTCAGCCGAATGTTATTTTGGCGAAAACCATCAAAGGTTACGGTATGGGTGCTTACGGTGAAGCGGCTAACACGGCTCACCAGCAGAAGAAACTGGATAAGGAAGGTTTGAAATACTTCCGCGACCGTTTCTCGGTACCGATTTCCGACGAAGAGTTGGAAAAAGACATTCCGTTCTATCGTCCGGACGAAAACTCCGACATCATGCAGTACATGAAAGCGCGTCGTCAGGAGTTGGGTGGTGAACTTCCGGTTCGTCAAGACCATGCCGAACCGCTTCCGGTCCCAAGTCTGGATACCTTCAAAATGCTGACAGAAGGGACTGCTGATCGCGAAATGTCGACCACTATGGCATTCGTGCGTATTATCTCGATTCTGTTGCGTGATAAGGTGTTAGGCCCTCGCGTCGTGCCGATCATTCCGGATGAAGCCCGTACCTTCGGTATGGAAGGTCTGTTCCGTCAGGTCGGTATCTACGATCCGGCCGGTCAGCTGTACCAGCCGATGGATTCCGATCAGTTGATGTGGTACAAAGAATCCGCCAACGGTCAGGTATTCGAAGAAGGGATTAACGAAGCCGGTTCCATGGCGAACTGGATCGCAGCTTCAACCGCTTACGCCAACTACGGTGTCAGCATGATCCCGTTCTATATCTACTACTCAATGTTCGGTTACCAGCGTATCGGTGACTTGGCTTGGGCGGCTGGTGATTCTCGCGCCCGCGGTTTCCTGATTGGTGGGACTGCCGGTCGTACCACTCTGGAAGGGGAAGGTTTGCAGCACCAGGACGGTCACAACCTGATCCAGTTTGACCATGTTCCGAACTGTATTTCGTACGACCCGACCTTCGCTTACGAAATGGCCGTGATTATCCGTGATGGTATTAAACGCATGTTCCACGATAAGGAAGACGTTTACTTCTACATCACCGGTATGAACGAAAACTACTCGCACCCGGCTATGCCGGAAGGTGCCGAGGACGGTATTCTGAAAGGTCTGTACTCATTCAAGAAATCAGACTCTAAACACAAACAAAAAGTTCAACTGATGGGCTCCGGTACCATCTTCCTGGAAGTCATTGCAGCCGCTGAAATGCTGGAAAGCGAATGGAATGTTGCTGCCGACATCTGGGGTGTTCCAAGTTTCAACCTGTTGCGTCGTGACGGTATTGAAATCACGCGTTGGAACGAGATGCATCCGACTCAAGAGCCGAAAGTTCCTTATGTCACCGAAACTCTACAAGGTGCACAAGGTCCGTTCATTGCTGCAACTGACTATATCCGTGATTACGCTGAGCGTATCCGTGCCTATGTTCCTGGTGACTATCATGTACTGGGTACTGACGGTTTCGGTCGTTCGGATACTCGTGAGCAATTGCGTAAGTTCTTCGAAGTGAACCGCTACTACGTAGTGGTACAAGCTTTGAGTGCTTTGGCAAAAGCGGGCGAAATCTCAAGCGATGTCGTTGTCAAAGCGATGGAAAAATACGGAATCGACAGCGAGAAAACCTTCCCGGTTCACGCTTAAGTCTTAACGAAAAGGACGAACAAGATGTCAGTTGAACAAATTAAAATTCCGGATATCGGGGATTTCGACGCCGTTGAAGTCATTGAAGTTCTTGTATCCGAAGGCGATAGCGTAGAGGTGGATGATTCTCTGCTAACGCTTGAATCGGACAAGGCCACGATGGAAATTCCTTCGCCGTTTAAAGGCACCGTAACCAAGATTTCGGTTTCGGTTGGCGAGAAAGTTTCCGAAGGCACCTATGTATTGGATATCGAAGTTGCTGCCGGTGCGGCAGCTCCGGCTCCAGCCAAAGAAGAAAAAGCCGCTCCGGCCGAGCCTAAACCTGCACCGGCTGCAGAAGCCCCTAAAGCGGCAGCTGCTCCACAAGCGACTCCGGCAGCACCGGCGCCTGCATCGGCTGCTTCCAAACCGGTTAATCAACAGGCGATGGGTGCGGCTTTTCACGCTTCGCCATCCGTGCGTGCTTTCGCGCGTAAATTAGGTGTTGATCTAACTTCAGTCAGCGGAAGCGGTCCGAAAGGCCGTATCCAGCAGACCGACGTTGAAGCGGCGATCAAGGCGGTCATGTCCGGTCAGGCGGCGGCTCCGGGGCAAGCTGCTACCGGTGGCGCCGGTATTCCTCCGATTCCGGGTGTGGATTTCAGTCAGTTTGGTGAAACCACGACTGAAGAGCTTGGACGAATCAAGAAAATCTCCGGTAAATTCCTGCATGCAAGCTGGTTGAACGTACCGCACGTTACTCAGTTCGACGAGTGCGACATTACCGAAATGGATCAGTTCCGTAAGGATCAGAAAGCGGCTGCCGAGAAGCAGGGCATTAAATTGACTCCGCTGGTTTTCGTGATGAAAGCGGTGGTCAAAGCTTTGCAAGACTTCCCAAGCTTCAATGCGTCACTGTCGGAGGACGGTCAGTCGATTATCTACAAGCAATACTACAACATCGGTATCGCGGTCGATACGCCGAACGGTCTGGTGGTTCCGGTCGTTAAGGATGTCGATAAGAAAGGCGTTTACGAGCTGTCTAAAGACCTGATGGAAATCTCTGCCAAAGCGCGTGACGGCAAGCTTGGACCGAAGGATATGTCCGGCGGTTCCTTCACAATCTCGTCTCTGGGCGGTATCGGCGGTACTCAGTTTACTCCGATCGTCAATGCGCCTGAAGTCGCGATTATGGGCTTGTCGAAAGCGAAAATGCAGCCGGTCTGGAATGGTAAGGAATTCGCTCCTCGTCTGATTATGCCGTTCAGCGTTTCTTACGATCACCGTGCGATCGACGGTGCGGAAGGCGTACGTTTCACCACCGCGGTTGGACACTACCTGTCTGATCTTCGTCAGCTAATTTTGTAAGGAGCCGATGATGACTAAATTGGTGGATATTGTTATTCCCGATATTGGTGATTTCGCCGAAGTCGAAGTGATCGAAGTATTGGTTTCCGGCGGCGATGAAGTCGCGCAGGACGATTCATTAGTCACTTTGGAATCCGATAAGGCGACGATGGAAATTCCGGCGCCTTTCGCAGGTAAAGTTGTCTCTATAACCGCCGAAGTCGGCGATAAGGTTTCCGAAGGTTCAATTATCGGTCAGATGGAAATCGCCAATACCGATACGGTTGCCGCGAATGTCGAAACCTCGGTTGCGGCGTCTGCTGCTCCGGCTGAAGAACCCAAAGCCGAAGAAAAAGCTGCTCCGCAAGCGGTTTCTGCCGAAGGCATCGATGCCGACATGCACTGCGAAGTCTTGGTTCTGGGCTCCGGTCCCGGTGGTTACACCGCCGCGTTCCGTGCCGCTGACCTTGGCAAAAAAGTGGTGATGATCGAGCGTTACGAAAACATCGGTGGTGTCTGCTTGAACGTTGGTTGTATTCCTTCCAAAGCATTACTGCACATGTCTGTGGTACTGAACGAAACCCGTGAAATGGGTGCGCACGGTATTACCTTTGCCGAGCCGGAAATCGACACCAATAAAATGCGTGCCTATAAGGACAGTGTTATCGGTAAATTGACCGGTGGTCTGGCCGGTCTGGCGAAAGCGCGTAAAGTCGAAGTCGTGCAGGGTTACGGTAAATTCAGCTCGTCGCATACGGTTACCGTCGATATGGCGGATGGTTCGACTAAAACCATCGCCTTTGAAAACGCCATTATCGCGGCCGGTTCTCGCGTTATCAAACTACCATTTATTCCGCATGACGATCCTCGCGTGATGGATTCAACCGATGCATTGGAACTGGAAGAAGTACCAAACCGCATGTTGGTTATCGGTGGCGGAATCATTGGTCTGGAAATGGCGCAGGTTTACGATTCTCTAGGTGCCAATATCACCGTTGTGGAGCTAGGCGACACCATTATCCCGGGTGCCGATAAAGACATTACCAAGCCGTTGCTGAAACAGATTCAGAAGAAGTATGAAAACATCTATCTGAATTCGAAAGTGACCAATGTCGAAGCCAAAGAAGATGGCTTGGAAGTTACGTTTGAAGGCAAAAAATGTCCTGAAAAAGACACTTTCGACCGCATTCTTGTAGCAGTCGGCCGTGCGCCGAACGGCAAATTGATCGATGCTGAAAAAGCTGGTGTTATGGTTAACGACTGGGGCTTCATCGAAGTTGACGAACGTCAGAAAACCAATGTCGATCACATTTACGCGATCGGTGATATCGTCGGTCAGCCAATGCTGGCGCACAAAGCAGTTCACGAAGGAAAGGTCGCAGCTGAAGTGATTAACGGTATGCCGTCTGCCTTTACTCCTATGGGGATTCCGTCAGTTGCTTATACCGATCCGGAAGTTGCCTGGGCAGGTAAAACCGAAGAGCAGCTTAAAGCCGAAGGTATCGAATACGAGAAGGGTGCTTTCCCATGGGCCGCTTCCGGTCGTAGCTTGAGCCTGGGTCGTGATGAGGGGATGACCAAAGCGCTGTTCTGTGCCGAAACCCATCGTCTGCTAGGTTGCGGTATTGTCGGTCCTAACGCCGGTGAACTGGTTGCCGAAGCGATGCTGGCGATTGAGATGGGCGCGGATATGCAAGATATCGGTCTGACCATACACCCACATCCGACGCTTAGTGAAACCATCTGCTTCGCGGCTGAGATGGCGGAAGGAACGATTACGGATCTAATGCCTCCTAAGAAGAAAAAATAGTAATTGTTACTTATTTTGCTTAAATAAAACCCGCGCCTTAGAACGCGGGTTTTTTTATGCACTTTACTTTTCATTATCCAATTAGATAAAATAAAAATGAAAATACAGAAGTTTTGGTTAGATGGTTTTTGTCCGTTTGATGAAAGCTTAAACCAAATTAAAGATAAACATGCTAGGGCCAGAATTTTAACAAGGTTAAGAAGACTTGAGCTTGGTAATCGTGGCGACTTCAAAAATATTGAAGGTAACTTATATGAATTACGAATTGATGTTGGTAAAGGTTGGCGTGTTTATTATCAACAGCAAGGTAATGATTTTGTTTTGCTCTATTTAACCGGTAATAAAGCAACTCAATCAAAGGACATTGAAAAAGTAAAAGGTTGGATAAAATGAAAGCGAGTGAATTTAATGCATCTGACTACTTGGAAACAGCGGAAGATGTTAAAGAATATTTACAAGCTGCACTAGATGAGAATGATGCAGAATTCTTTATTGATGCATTGGGTGTGGTTAGTCGTTCTAAAGGAATGAAAGAAATATCAGAAAAGACAGGCCTTGGTTATCATAGCTTATACAAGTCTTTTGGTACTGGAAAACACCCTCGTTTTGAGACGGTTTATAAAGTTGTGAGTGCTTTGGGGCTTAATTTTCGGTTGGTTTGATTTAATTTTACTCTGACCCGCTTTTATTTCTGACCCGCTTTTATTTTTAAAGTTAGAAAGCATCATCTACGGGGTTATTTTTGACGTAGTTATAAAGCTCTAAAAAACCAAAAAAGGAATTTACAATGTTGCAAGATCCAAAATTAATGGCAGCAGTGTCAAAAATAATTCAACGTTCAGAGCGACAAGAAGATGTACAGAAACTTATGGGTACGTATGTTGATATAGGTTTGTTGCCACAGTTAAATAACGAGAATCATCAAATTTTTTATGGAAGACGTGGTACAGGTAAAACCCATGTTATGAAAGTTTTAGAGTCGAAGTTGCGTGAGGGAATGAATAACACGGTTGTTTATATAGATTGCAGAACACTTGGAAGCACATCGCAGTTTTCGAACACAGATTTACCGATGTCAAGACGTTGTCTATCATTGTTTAGAGATATTTTGTTGAACATTCATCATGAGCTTTTCGAACATATAGTTGAATGTCCATCTAAAAATGCAAATACAGCTCGAGATGAGGTTGAAGGACTTGCTTCTTTAATTACTGAGCCACTAGAAAAACTCAAAGCAGAACATGTCTCTGTTGAGGCTCAGGCATCTTTCACAAATGAATATGGAGCAGGTGCAAAGCTTAAGGGTATGGTGCCGACTATGGACTTTAATGGTAAACACTCTGAAGCAAACGCTGAAAGCACGAAGAAGGAGTATTCTGTTGATTATGAGGATAAAATAGTTTTTCCAGAGCTTCACCGAGTGTTAAGTTCGGTTCTGAAGTCTGCAGAGACTAGACTTTATGTTTTGATAGATGAATGGTCATCTATTCCTCAAGATATTCAACCGTACTTGGCTGAGTTTTTGAAAAAAGGAGTTCTTCCAATAACAGCAGCTACGTTGAAGATATCTGCATTGGAGTATCGCTGTCGTTTTGTTGAGGTTAAGTCTGGAAATTTAGTAGGGTTTGAGCTTGGTGCAGATATCGCAACAGCTCCTGATCTAGATGATTATTTTGTTTACGATCGTAATCCAGAACAAATAACAGACATCTATTCTGAAGTATTACTTAAGCATCTATTAGCAGAACTGCCTGAAAATTATTTATCAGATAAATTTTCTATTTCTACTCCAAATCAACTTGCTTCCCGCTTATTTACTGAAAGAAAAATTTGTTCAGAATTAGCTCGTGCATCTGAAGGCGTTATGCGGGATTTGATAAATATATTCACAAAAGCCTTTTTTAATGCTCAACGCCGAAATCGAACGAGTATTGATAAGCAAGCTGTAATTGAATCTGCACAGCAATGGTTCGAGCAGGATAAGGCTCAATACCTTGATGATCTATTACAGAGTGTCTTAAGACGGATAGTAGATGAAGTGATAGGAAAACGCCAAGCAAGGTCATTTATGCTTCCTCGGCATTTAGAAAAGAATGAAGTTATTCAAAAAATGTTTGATGCAAGAGTTCTACATCATATGCAACGGGGTTATGCTGATAAAGATAACCCAGGTGTTCGTTATAATATTTATGCCATTGACTATGGAACTTATGTCGATTTGTTGGGGACATCAAGACAGCCTGAATTGGATCTAGAAGAGGATCGTGCAGGACTGGACTTTATTGTTCCATTTGATGATAAGAGAAGTATTAGAAGAATAGTAATGGATGAGAATATACTCAGCGAATCAATGGGGTGAATCAATGGAGTCATATATGAGGGAAAAGAGGACGCAGCCCTTTTTTGTGAATAACTTATGAATGCAGAGAACTTAAAAAAGCTTGTTGAAGTGACTATGCCTTATGGCAAATACAAGGGGCGTGTAATTGCTGATTTGCCGGGAAACTACCTTAATTGGTTTGCAAGTAAAGGCTTTCCCGCGGGTAATTTAGGGCAGTTGTTGGCTCTGATGCATGAGCTTGATCACAATGGTTTAAAACAGCTTCTTGACCCATTAAGAAAAGAGATAAATACTGGTGGATCTTAGATACTGCAGGACGAGGTGTTACGGAAATAATACTGCGAAATGTAGAATGTAAATCTTATAGAATTTTTCAAGCCCTTGAAGCATACGGGGAAATTAGCTAGATTTAAAAAACCGCCATTTGGCGGTTTTTTGCTATTTGCGGTGGTAGTTGAGAATCGAAATGGGGACTGGTTTGCGGACAGGGAATTCTGCAACTTCACGGCGTTCGAGTAGTTGGTTGAGCAGGCTTTCGATCATGCAGAGGTTTTTAAAGTCGTCTTTTGATACCAGAGAGATGGCTTCGCCGGAGTTTCCGGCACGACCAGTTCGACCAATGCGGTGAACGTATTCTTCGGCAGGGTATGGCAGATCGTAGTTGATGACACGACTCAGGTTTTGCATATCCAAACCGCGCGCAGCAACACCTGTCGCGACAAGGAATTGCAGTTTACCTGTTTTAAATTCATCCCAGACTTTTTCGCGCTGTGCCTGACTACGGCCGGCGTGAATTGAGTCGGCAATAATGCCGCGTTTGCCAAGTTGTTCGACCAGCTTGGCTGCGGAGTGTTTCTTCTCGACGAAAATCAACGCCTGATCCCATTGGTTTTCTTTGATTAAATGGCTGAGTAAGGCGGATTTGGTGTCTTTATCGACGGCAATCATCCATTGTTCAATCTTGGCGGTTTTGTCTTTTGGCGCGATCCTAATCTCAACAGCGTCGTCATAGACGGTATCCGCCAGATAGCGAACCTTGTCATTTAAGGTTGCCGAAAACAGCATGCTCTGGCGATTGGCTGGCAGGCGGTCAATAATTTTGTTCAGGTCGTCGATAAAGCCCATATCGAGCATTCGGTCGGCTTCATCCAGCACCAGAAATTCCAGATCATTAAAAAACAGGGCGCGTTGATAGGCCATATCGAGCAGGCGGCCGGGCGTGGCGACCAGAATGTCGATGCCGTCTGCCAAACGCTGTTTGTTTTCTTCAATATCGGTTCCGCCGTAGATGGCAAGCGAACTCAGCTTGAGGTGTTTGCCGTAGTTCAGAATGCTTTTTTCAACCTGAATCGCCAATTCGCGTGTTGGCACGAGAATGAGCGCGCGAATAGAACGACCACGCACGGTTTCGCCGTTATTTAGCTTTTGTAAAATCGGCAGAACAAAACTGGCGGTTTTTCCGGTTCCTGTCTGTGCTGAGGCGATAATATCTTCGCCTTTTAAAATCAGCGGAATCGCTTTTTTCTGAATTTCAGTCGGCGTTTGATAGCCGGAATCGGACAGAGCTTTAAGAATGGGATCGGATAATCCGAGTTTAGCAAATGACATAGCAACCTCAGGTTGGAAAATTTTGCTGGGCGCTCAAGGCACCATGCTGTGTATAGTAATCAAAAAGCGGCGAGATTTCTGATCAGTTTAGATTATATGATGCTAGCCGGTGTTCCTGTTTATTGTCTGATTCCTACGCTTTCGCGCAGGAGGCTTTTCAGCTCTAATTGCTCTGCGCTTTATCTATTGACTGACTAGACTGTCGTTTGCCTGTTTAAGTGCTTCTGCCCGATCAAACAGGATTCGTTGATTGAGTCGTTTGAGGACACCATGTTTTTGCAGGCTGTCTTGTACATCGCCAACCATCAGCAGTAGCCAGACTTCTTTGTTTTGGATTTGTAGCCGGTAAATCAGATCTTCCAAAACCATTGCGGATGAGAAGTCGATATAAGGTACCGAGCGTAAATCAAGAACAAACGCCTGAGCATCGGTATCGAGAATTCTACGCGAAATGGTTTTTGCCGCTCCAAAGCTCATGGGCACATCCAAATACAGCAAAGCCAGCTTGCCTTTCGCATCGTCCAGCAGGCGTTTTTCTTCCGCCGTTAACCACAGTCGTCCAAGGCTGGATGAATCCCGTCCGAGAATAAGCGACTTGATTTGCAGGGCTTTCATGCGCTTCATCAAGACGATACTAGCCAGTAAAATGCCGATCCATAAGGCGGTCATTAAATCGAGCAGCAGGGCGCTGAAAATCACCGACAGCATCATGGTTCGTCCGGATTTTGGAATAGAAGACCAGCGGCGTAGATAGTCCCAGTCAACTTGATCCAAGCCGATTTTCAGCAATAGGCCGCCAAACACCGCAAGCGGAATAAACGAAATTAAATCACTCAGGCTGAAAGCGACTATTCCAATCACACAACTGTGAACGATTGAAGTCCACCGATCCCGCGCGCCATATTTAAAGGCGACATTGGTTCGCATCGGTGCCCCGGTGCTCGGCATACCGCCGACTAAGCCGCTGGCGATGTTGCCCAAGCCTTGTCCGATCAGTTCTTGATCAGGGTTGTGCGTTTTACGCGTTAAGCGTTCGGCGACCAGAGAACCGAGTAGAGAAACCAGCGAGCCGATCAATGCGAGGGCAAAAGCGGATTGCACAATAAAGGCTAATGGCAAACCTTCCAATGGTGGCATAATCCATTCCGGCCAGGCAAAGGTGATCGGGCCAATAATACTCAGTCCCGCGGCTTGCCAGCCTTGTCCTTGATAGGTCATTTCCCCCAGACTTAATCCGTAGGCCAATGCTGTTCCCAAGACTAATATCAGTACAGGTGCAGGGAGAATGCGGTTCACCTTTGGCAGATATTTGGGCCAAATCACCATCAGCATGAAACTGGTTGCACCGAAGGCGAGGGCGAGCCAATTCGGTTGTTGCAGAATATCCGGCAGAGACAACAGGCTATCCAGTGGCCTGGCGAGCATTTGACCGCCAAAAAGAAGCGGCAACTGTTCAAGCATGAGCATCAAGCCAATCGCTGAGAGCAGTCCGGAGATAACTGAATGGGGCAGATATTCAATGAGTTGGCCCCATTTCATCAAGCCGAAAAGAATTTGAAAAAGGCCCGCGAGAACGACAATGATTAAGCCGAGCGTGAGTACCGTGAGGCTGGAGTTTGGATAGAGTAAGCTTAAGTGCGCCAGACTGAGTGCCAGGGTGACGGCGACAGCGCCGGTCGGACCCGAATATTGTCCGGGAGTGCCGCCAAAAATGGCGGAAACCGCACCGGCCAGCACCGCAGAGAAGATACCTGCTTGAATCCCAAGGCCAGAGGCAATCCCCAACGCCAAGCCGATTGGCAGTGCGATAATCGCAGACACAAACGCCCCCCGAAGCTGGGAGCCGATGGCTCCGTCGCTTTGCGATGATGTCGGGGAAGCTAAGGGATTGGACGAGATGATATTTTTGAATTTATCTCGTATCCCTGCTTTTGCGCGGGAATGCGGTTTCAATCAATTTCCTTTTACCAAACTAAATCATCAGGGATTGCAAATTTAGAATAATACTCTTCGTCTTCTTTGGATAGCTTGGTTTCCAAATTTTGATTGCGGACAATCACCGAAGCATCGCGTTGTTCGATTTTATCCAGCAGTTCCGCTTTGACCAGAGTGTAGCCGTTGTTAAAACGCACGATATGAATCTGGTCGTTGGAGAGTCCTTTTTGCGTCGCAGCATTGACGTTCAGGGTTTTTACGGAACTGTCATCGGCAAAGTTATAGGTGATATCGCCTTCATAACCTTTTAGCTGATTACTTTCGATAATCTGTTTCAGTTCGGCTTTTTTGGCTTTTTCAGCCTGTTGCTGCTGGCGCTGTTGGTTCAGCTCACGGTCGCGCTGCGCTTTTTCCTCTGCGGCTTTGGCGGCGAGGAGGGTTGCATCGTTTTGCTGGCGTTCGCCTTTCTTGGCCTTGTTGGCATTTTTCTGCTTGGCTTGTTGCTGTTTTTCGCGCTGAAGCTGTTTGGCCTTCTTATCGTTTACCAAACCGGATTTTTTTAATTGGTCAAAAAGAGAACCCGCCATCTGAATGCTTTCCTAAGTTATTTTTTAAGGGCGCTCATTGTACGTGAATTTTGTCGTTTTGCCTGATTTCTGTGAGGGTAAAAACAACTTTAAACCGCCGCATTCTAATATTGAGTTTTGCAGAACGGGAAGAAGAGAGGAATAAAACGAAATCTGTGTCTGAATGTATTGATTGAAAAGGATAAAGTACGACAGGGAAAACCCGCATAATGCGGGTTTTTGAGGTTTTATTTGTCGGTTGTCGGTTTTGGTT
>NZ_JACBGI020000019.1 GCF_013391765.2 Thiomicrorhabdus heinhorstiae
CTAAATAATTGTTTTTTAAGATTTTTTTAAAAACTGGCATCAAAGTCGTTAATAGCTAGACAAGTTTTCGTAACTGGATTTACAAATTTTAAATTTCATCTTTTAGGAGAAAAAAATGTCTGAAGTAGTTATCCCATCATGTCTACGTCCAATTGATACTGCAGGTCTTAACAAACTTGGTGAAGCCGGTAAAGCGGATCCAAATGCAGTTAAAACCCTTAAATCAAAAACCGTTCTAGAAGGTCAGTTCAAGAACTATAACTATATTCGCGATCTTCCTGCAATCGTTGTTGATGAGCCACCTGGGCTACTAGGTGAAGATACCGCTCCAAACCCTTCTGAAATGGCGCTACTTTCTCTAGGTTCTTGTTTGTCTGTTGGTGTGCAAGCTAACGCGACTAACCGTGGTATTCCTTTGACCAAACTAGAAGTTCAACTGGAAGGTGACATCAACATCACTGCGGTTTGGGGTACAGGTGACCTTGATCCTAACAAACCACTAGGTGTAACCGAAGTACGTGCATACTTCACTATCGAATCTCCAGGTACATCTAAAGAAGTACTAGAAGAACTTGTTGCGCATGCGATGAAGTGGTCTCCAGTAGCTAACACCTATATGAACCAAGTCAAAATGTCAGGTGAATTAGTCTAAGACCTATTTATTGTGTACCGGACCTACCCCCCGGTACACAAACGCATAAGGAGATCATCATGATTGAACAAGTGATCAAAAAGTCATTAAAACCACTGACTGTCGACATTGACCATGGTAAATATACGACTGAAGTGCTATCAGAATTAGGTAAAGTCGGCGCGTTCAGCCCACACATTCCTTCTCAAAATAATGGCAATCTGGATCTTTTCAAAACCATTCAGAACATGGCGCAAGTATCAGAAGAGTGTATGTCTACAGGCTTTATGATGTGGGCTCACACTGTATGTGAATGGTACATCGAAAACTCTGAAAACGAGTGGTTGAAAAGTGAAATCCTACCGAAAATGGTAGAAGGTGAACTATTTGGCGCCACCTCGCTATCCAACCCAATGAAATACTTTGCCGGTATCGAACCGCTAAAAGTATATGCAGTTGAAACCGAAGACGGCTATCTTCTAAACGGTGCTCTACCTTGGGTTTCTAATATCTGGCCAAACTCTGACAAACACTTTTTCGGTTGTATTTTCCATGTTCAAGATGAAGCAGGAAACACCTTAAGAGATGCAATGGCATTGATTCCATGCGATCTTGAAAACCTGACTTTACAACAACAGGTTGAATTCATCGGAATGGAAGGTACCGGTACCTTTGCCATGGTATTTGACGATGCTTTCTTGCCGAAAAAATATTTACTGGCCGATCCTGTCGGACCTTACCTGCAAAAAATCAAAGCAGGCTTCGTATTACTGCAAGCCGGTATGGCTGTAGGGGTTATTCAAGGCTGTATCAACGAGATGAACAAATCGAACTTGTCTCTGAGTGCAATCAACCAATACCTGGATAACACTCCAGAAGAGCTTCAAGAAGAGCTTAACGATGCCGCAGAAATTGTTCAAGAGCTGTGCGAAAAACCATACACCCCTGGTGATGACTTTTTCAAAAGCGTTCTTGAAGTCCGTCTGTTAGGGGCAGAAATTTGCAAACGCGCTGCCGATTCAGTGATGCAGCATGCCGGTGCCAAAGGCTATATCGTGGATGCGCCGGCACAACGCAAAATGCGCGAAGCTTATTTCGTAATTATTGTCACACCATCTATCAAACATCTACGTAAAGAAATTCAACGCCTAGAAGTAGGCCTTGATGCAGCTTAACAAGCAATAGAAATGACGAAGCTGTGTCGAAAGGAGAAATGTTATGACTGAAGAGTATCGCAAGTACATCTGTAAAGTATGCGGTTTAATTTACGATGAAGAGGAAGGTGATCCGGATTCAGGCCTTGCTCCCGGGACACGCTTTGAAGATATTCCTGATGACTGGTACTGCCCACTATGTCTGGTCAGTAAAGCCGAGTTCATTCCACTGGAAGACCTGCCTAAAGCCGTAGCAGACGGCGACTTGCCAAAACACAAAATCAGTGATTATGCCGATGTGATGATTATCGGTTCCGGTTACGCGGGTTGGCAGGTTGCCGAATCCATTCGTCGAGAACTGCCTGATGCGGTTATCACATTGATTACCGCTGATGATGGAGTGGTTTATCCAAAACCATCGCTCTCTATGGCACTTCGCCAAGATCGTTCTGCAGATGACTTGAAAGAGTACAGCGCCCAACAGAAAGCGGCAGAACTGGACATTGGCGTAAAAACACTAACCCGTGTTATGACTGTTAATGAGCAACGTAAAAAAGTGACCACCACCAAAGGAAACTTCCACTACGACAAGCTGATTATCGCAACTGGCGCAAAAGCACTTAAACCACAGATTTCCGGAACGGTTGCACATGAAATGGTCACACTAAACGACCTGCCTAGCTATCGCAGATTCCGCAAAACAATCACCGAGGTTGATCACATCACCATTATCGGTGGCGGCCTAATCGGAACCGAAATGGCAGAAGACCTGATTGAAGCAGGTAAATCCGTCACTTTAATGGTTCGTGAAGAGCAATTAATGCCGGGCATGCTTCCAGAATCGATCGCAGCGGATCTGGCAGATAAGATTACAGCCAAAGGCGTCGATATTCGCTTTGGTCAGATGGTAACCGAAATGAATGGTGCCAACGGAAATTACGACCTGAAACTCAGTACCGGCGAGCAACTTTCAACCGGACTGGTATTATCGGCCATCGGTATCGCGCCGAATGTCGGGCTTGCCAAAAAATTGAATCTGGAAATCAATCGCGGCATCAAGATCAACGATTACTGCCAAACGTCTAATCCGGATGTGTATGCAATCGGCGACTGTGCTGAATCCGAAGCCGGTGTTCAAGCTTTCCTTGAACCGATTCGTCGCCAGGCAATTGCAATTGCTGCGCACTTGAAAGGTGAAATGGAACTTCCGTTCCACGCAGTGTCGCCATTGATCAAAACCAAGACATCGACACTGTCGATTATGCTTAGCCTGCCTTTGGGTATCAGCGATCAAAACGCATGGAAAACCGAAGAACACATTGGTAGCGATCAGAAATTGGTATGCAAGGATGAAGAAGACCACCTGCTTGGCTTCGCGCTAAGTGGTGAAATGGTTCACCAGGCAAACAGCCTGTACAAACAAGTTAATCCAAATATGGGCTAACTTCATGTTGCCTCCGGCCGAGTCCAACCTGGTCGGAGCAGCAAATAAACGCTAGAGACTCCCAACTCGCACCCAAGCCCCGTAAAGGGGCTTTTTTATTATATCCAGCGCAAATCCAGTTTGACTTGCTCCCCCATCTACTTATTTGCCCTTCTATCCCTGCTCAAGTACCGCACCGGCCAAAGCGGCTATGGCATGAATCACTCTGGTTCTTTTTGTACGACGAAAATCCATCATATATGGAATATTCTTTAGTACACTATCCGCCCACTCCTGAACCTCGGCACTCTCGCTTTCAAAACGCCACTCATGAGCTAGCTTATTACGCAATCGATTTAGCCTAACTAAAGAATTAACAAGAAATTGAGAATTTGAACTAGCCTTGAACCGGCCAATTTTTGCATAAAAACTCAAATCGTCATTACCTACGATACTTGTAAGGACCTCTTCAATCAGCAAATGTCCTTTCAGCAATATCATTTGCGTATCTTTATAATCGTGTAAATGACAATAAACCGCCCATTCTAATATTCCTTTAGGAATAGACATATCCCCCCTAAAAACATCTTACAAAACGGCAACTGAAGACCACAGTTCAATTATAGAGATGAACTCTATTATTCTTGATCACAAAAGCAAAACAATGAAAACACAGAGAGCCATGCTGAACGAGCAAAAAGATAATCTGTTAGGAAAGAAGAGAATATTAAACAGGATGGAAAGTTCATTGCTAATTGGGAGAGCCGAAAAAAGACCTACCCAACTAAAGCAATGAAGAATAACTATAAATACGAGGTTATTTAACTTGCAGCCCTAGCTTGCTTAAACGATAGTTGAACTGACGAGGCGTCATATCGAGCAGAGCAGCGGCCTGGGTTTTATTGCCGTGCGCCTGGTGCAAGGCTTCCATCAAACGTTCGCTTTCATCTTCAGAGACGCGCCAGTAGTTGCGCTTGCCGCCGTGATTCATGCTCTCGTCATGCGAGGAAGCCGCCACCTTATGCCGATGATGGTCCATCACTGCGACTCGGTCATTTAACATCGGTTGCATTTCGTGCTCGATCACATCCGGCTCTTTGGCAATCAAAGCCTTATGGGTGTGCGCAATTCTCGAAGCCGCCATAATACCGCTCTCTTCACTGATGATTTGCTGTATCAGATCAGCAGTAATGAAACGGTTGCTTTCCGCCATCAGAACAGCACGTTTAATGACGTTTTCCAATTGACGAATATTCCCCGGCCAATCGTAAGTTTCCAAAAAGCCCAAGGCACCTTGATCGAAAATCGTACCAACACCATATTCCTGGTTAGCCAGGTTCAGGAAGTGGCGAGATAGCAAACGAATATCGCCGTAACGGTCACGCAACGGCGGCAATTCGATCGGGAAAACATTCAGGCGGTAGAACAAGTCGAGACGGAAACGCCCTTGGTTAACGCCTTCATGCAGATCCTTGTGCGATGCGACGATAATGCGAACATCAACCGGAATCGGACGATTGGAGCCTACGCGGGTAATGGTGCGCTCTTCAAGCACTCGCAACAGTTTGGCTTGCAGCCCAAGGTCCATATCCCCGATCTCATCCAGGAACAGAGTCCCTTTGTGCGCCAGCTCGATTTTCCCCTGCTTGGTTTGCGTCGCACCGGTAAAGGCGCCTTTTTCATGCCCGAACAATTCGGATTCAAGCAAATCAAGCGGAATCGCCGCACAGTTAATGGCGATAAAAGGTCCGTCCTGACGATGCGACGAAAGATGCAGCATTCGCGAGAACTTCTCTTTACCCGTTCCGGACTCCCCTTTCAAGAGGACGGTTACCGACGCATTCGCGGCACGGGTCACCTTATTTAAGGCATCCATCAGAGCCGAACTTTCACCGATAATACCGTAATGCGACCCTTGACTGGTTGCCAGTGCTCTCAGTTGTTCGTTCTCTTCTTTCAGAATCTGCGTCTGCTGCTCAAGCATGGTGTTAACCGCGAGGATTTCACTAATGAACAAAGCGATCAGCTTAAGAATGTTCAGATCCTTATCCAAAGGACGAGTACGGCCTTTCAGACGGTTAACGGCCATAACTCCAACCGGTACACCGTTACGAATAATCGGTGTCGCGATGAAAGAAACCGGCTCCTGAGGCAAAGTCTCACGGCTGACCGTTCTGCACAAATAATCCTCTTCCAAGTCGATATCAGGAACAATCCACGGCTGACCGGAATGCATAACCTTCCCGGTAATCCCTTCGCGGATAGCAAAACGGCTGCGCGCTACTTCTTCTTCGGTCAAGCCGTAAGAGTAAGCGGTATACAGATAACCACTGGTCGGCTCCTGCAATAGCACGCGACCACGGTTTAACCCCATCTGTCTGGAGATAATACTTAAAATCGATTGAATCGCTTTTTCCGGCTGATTGGCATTTTCAATCTGCTCAGCCGCTTCTTTGATTACAATAAATTCGAAATGTTCGGCAATATCCAACATCGACATAGGCGATCCTTAATTTCTAAGGGTTTCTTCTATCAATTCGTTTTCAGTTATATAGATCAGGAGGTTTTTATGCCGATCTCATGCCACCTTTACGACCAATTGGAAATCGCCGCAATGCATAAACGCAAACTTAAGCTGGTGTTTAAAGATCCAAACCACCCGTTTCATAACCGTATCGTAAGTGTGCAGGATTTACAAACCCGCAACTCTCAGGAATATGCCTTGACGGAAAATGGTGAAACCATCGCCCTGGAAGGCCTTGATAGATTGGAAACAGTTAGTTAGTAGTGTGTTTTCAGCGCTCTGTCGAGAGCTGTAAATTCGACCTGGTTATACGTCAAAAGCCCCTGACGGGGCTTTTGAACATTGAGTGATTTACTCGGCATGCCAGGAGTATCGTTTGATCAAGAACACTGCGATAGCGTCAAGAAGGTATCCGATCACCCCGATGACAACAACCATCGCTGCCAGCGTGTCGTAAGCAAGAGTATCACGCGCATCGTTGATTGCGTAACCCAGACCGGATGTTACCCCCAGGTATTCCGCAGGAACCAATACTACCCACGCAACACCGACCGCCAGACGAATCCCTGCAAACACATCCTGTGCGATTGCCGGCATAATGACGCGACGTAACATCTGGTAACCGTCGGCACCCAGGTTTTTAGCGACACGGAACCAGTTAGGGTCGATACGCTGTACACCGTGAGCGGTACCGAAAACGATCGGCCATACGGTTGCCATAACAATCAAGAAGACAATCGCTCCATCCCAGGTTTCGAAAGCCAATACCGCGATCGGCATCCACGCCAGAGGACTGATCATTCGCAAGAACTGGAATGGCATGTTAGCCAACTGACGCATTGCCAGGAAGTAACCCATCAGAACCCCAAGCGGAACACCGATCACAATCCCCCAGAACAGACCCAACAGGATTCGTTCCAAACTGGAAACAATGGTATCCCACAGGAATTCCGTTCCCAATAGAGACCAAAGAGCCGACAGCGCAGGGCCCGGAGCAAAATCCGCAAAAGCTTCCGTATCAGGGTTGCTCTGGATCAAAACTCCCCCGATCCACCAAAGGACCAGAAGAATTGTCATACCGAAAATCGAGTTAACGGTTGTTTGTGCCCACATAGGCAGGTTTTTGAACCCCTGCGACAACTGAGTTACAAAATCAGTTGAGCGCGCAGGAGCTGCAGCTTGGGCCGTACTCATAGTTCAAACACCTCTACACGCTCGGTTGGATTCGCAGGATCAACGCCGTTGACCTTGTCCCAAACACCGAATTTATCCATCGCGTTCTTAACATACTCGTAGTTAACAAGATCCTTAGTAACAAAATCGGTATCCAACTCTTTCAAGAAAGTGGTATCACCGGTTACCAATGTCTCTTTCAATTGATCCACGATGAACTTGGTTGCTGAAGGATATGGATATGGGTTGAAGTCGATTCGACCTACTTTCCAATCTTCGTGTTCGATCGCATCTGGCTCTGCATAATGCTTAGGATCGTAGTCGGTCATGGCTTTCAATACCGCTTTCTCAGGCATAGGAAGATATTTCATACCGTCACGAGAAAGAAGTTTGGCTACTTCCGCTTTGTTCTCTTGTGCGTAAACTGCACCGCGAACGACCGCATTCATAACTTTTTGCGACCATTCTTTACGTTTTTGAACATGCTCATCATGCATACAAACTACGCAGCAAGGGTGGTTTTTCCAGATATCACCGGTAAAGCGCAACATCTTCGCGCCGGCTTTCATTTCACCGAAAGCGTTGAAAGGTTCAGCAACGATATAAGCGTCGATTTTCTTCGCTGCCAGTGCAGGAGGCATATCCGGTGGAGGCATGATCTGCAGGTTAACCTGGTTAGGTTTAAGCTCATCGGTCTGATCTTGGATAACAGGTTCAAGACCGGCATTTTTAAGCGCCATCTGCAATACGATATTATGCATTGAATACCAGTAAGGAACTGCGATCTGCTTACCGCCAAGGTCTTCGAATTTTTCAACGCCAGTGTGCTTACCGACAACTAGACCGGAACCGTTGGTATGCGCCCAACCGGTAATGGTGACAGGAAAGTTGTTGTTATAACGCATCCAAACAGGGATCGGCTTAAGGAAGTGAACCAGGTTGAACTTGTGTGCCGCAAAACCTTCGATCAAAGGAGACCAACCACGGATAAGAGTCGGCTTTTCAACTTTCAAACCTTCATCTTCAAAGAAACCTTTAGCGTGCGCAACCAAAAGTGCACTTGCATCAGTAATCGGCAAGTAACCAATTCGAACAACTTCATCAAATTCTTCATCAGCAGCCATAGCTTGGCTTGGCATAAGACTCAAACCGCCCATAGCGGCCATACCACCGGCAGCGGCCATGGAGTCTAGAATAAATTCACGACGGCCTTTCTGTGGGTTAAAAACATAATCTTCATGAGACATTGGGTTATCAGGGCTACAATATTGACACATGGGACAATCTCCTTAAAATTGGGCAAAATTAAATACTGTTAAACGGTTATTACGAGGCAAGTGCTTGTTGCGTCTGTTGAATATCTTTTTGAGCTTCGAGAGCGGCCAATTCGGCTTGTTTCGCTTGGTCAATCTTCTCGAACTCGGCAAACAGGTAATCTTTCAATTCGCCAAACTCTTCGGTTCCGCGATCACGTGGATAAGCCAGAGGAACTTCCATCGAACCGACGATTCTTCCAGGGTTGTGATTCATAATGACAACATTGTCAGCCATGGCCACTGCCTCTTCGATATCGTGAGTAACCAATACCATAGTGATACCGTAGTCGTGACAGATTTGCGCAACTTCGGTTTGCAATGCAGAACGGGTAAAGGCATCCAGAGCTGAAAACGGCTCATCCAATAAAAGCACATCAGGTTCGGTTGCCAGTGAACGGGCCAAAGCAACACGTTGCTGCTGACCACCGGAAAGCTGTTGAACGTTCTTATCTTTATGATCAGCCAGACCGACCATATCCAACAATTCTTCAACGCGCTCCTTCTTCTGTTTATAAGTACCGGCGAAAACCAAGCCCAAAGCCGCGTTTTCACGAACGGTCATCCAAGGATAAAGTGACGGCTTCTGAAACATCATGTTCCACTTTGCACTTGGTTTGGTGACAGTGTGACCGCTGATGCGCACCGCGCCTTCGGTCGGAATTAACAGACCGGCGATCATTTGTAGAAGTGTTGACTTACCGCAACCGCTTCGTCCGATCAAAGCGGTCAACTGGCCTTGAGGGATGGTTAAGTTAATATCATCCAGCGTAGGGCTAGTCTGTTTCTTGTTGTAATAATGAGTAATATCCGAGATCCAAATATTTGACGACATAAAGCCTCCTAAAACCTATAATCATTTGTATATAAGCTTTAGACAAACCAACTTTAATTTATCCAATATTTATCAATAACTTACAAAATCTTCCAACATAAACAACGCTTATATTGATCCAAAATCAATCAAAAATATTTATTTTGGACTGACAATTGCCCCAATTTGTTACAAATAGTTACACTTTGTTAAAATTTGTTATTAAAAGTCATGTTTCAGCTCACATTCCTATAAAAACAATGTTCAATTAAAGACAATTTCGTATTATTTTCCACTTAAGAAAGCGACAGATGATTCCTATCAAAAATCATGCCTTAAGTACTATTCGATTCCTCATAAAAGTACGTTAAAATTGCCCGAATACCCCCGAACCCGATTAAGGGCACACAATTAAATCTACCGAGTTAAATTAAATGAATAACAAATACATGGTTTCCTGGGATCAATTACATCGAGATTGTCGCAGCCTTTGTCGCCACTTAATCAACTTAGAACATGAATGGCAAGGCATTATTGCCATTACACGCGGAGGCATGATTCCAGCGGGAATCATCGCCAGAGAACTAGGTATCCGCATTGTCGATACCATCTCAGTGAGAACCTACAGCCACCAAACTATCAGCGAACCGCAAGTGCTGAACGATGTTACCGCCACTCAAAACGGTGCCGGTTATCTATTAATAGACGATCTGGTGGATACAGGAAAAACCGCACAATTTGTCCGTGAACGTTTACCGCAGGCTTATTTTGCGACTGTGTACGCCAAACCGGAAGGCAAACCTCTGGTCGATGCTTTTATTACCGAGGTCCCTCAAGATACCTGGATATTTTTCCCTTGGGACCTGGATTTGGATTACGCCAAACCGATTTCCAAACATGCCGATGAATAAACGATCTAGAGACTATTCATCAGACAAAAAAATAGCCGGAATATCCGGCTATTTTTTTAAATTAAGAGAGGTCTTTCCAGCTTTCACATTCAGGATTGGATTAACTTCTCAACACGCAACTTGGCAATCTTAATCAATTCACGCAGTGCGATCGGCCACTCATCATCGGTCGAGAACCCAAGCCTTTGTTGCATAAGACGTAATATCTGCTCTTTATTCATACCGCTTACGGCAACCACAAACGGAAAGCCCATTTTGTCTTCATATGCAAGGTTCAGTTGAGCAAACAACTCCATCTCCTCGGCACTTAACTCATTCAAACCGGCCTGCTGCTGTTCGGAGGAAGAAAACCCGGGTTGTGCCTGAGAGACACCAAGTTTTGGATGTTCGCACAATGCAACCTTCTGCTGCTCCATAGAAGCACTCAGCAGCAACTGCTGCAAAGCAAATTGTATTTCCGAAACCGAAGCAAACGGACGTCGGCTGGCTAAAGTCGGTAAAACCCATTCACAGTGCTCTAGCAAATCCTTACAAAAATCGACAAACTCGCTTTCATCAAGTTGGTTTAATTCATCTAATGTCATAGTAACCCTCTTAGTCCTAACCCGATTTCAGCAAATCCGTCTGAGCATTTTCCAATTCAGGGTAATGAAACAGATGCCAATGCTGGGCGATCTGCTCGCGAGTACATACCCAAACCTTCGGTTTTGACAAGATATATTCAATAAAGCGTTTTAACCCCGCCAATCGTCCAGGACGCCCGACCAATCGACAATGCAAACCGATAGAAAGCATCTTCGGTGCTTCGGCACCCTCCTCGTACAACACATCGAAACTATCTTTCAAATACTGAAAAAACTGCTCGGAAGTATGAAAGCCTTGAGCGGTGGCAAAACGCATATCATTAACGTCCAGCGTGTATGGCACAACTAAATGCGGGTTCGGCGTCATTCCATGCAACCAGTATGGCAAATCATCGGCATAAGAGTCGGAATCGTATAAAGGTTGAACCATATCCAGCAGAAGACGACGAGAAGCACTGCTGGTGCGCCCGATATACCAACCGGACGGCTCTTTACCCGTCAACCGGGTATGAATCTCCAACGCTTTGTACAGATGTTCACGTTCAATCTCTTCGGAAATCTGTGCATAGTCGACCCATTTGTAACCATGGCTAGCAATTTCCCAGCCGGAATCCAGCATTGCCTCGACCGCGTCTGGATTGCGCTGCATGGCCATTGCAACCGCAAAAACCGTAACCGGCAGTTCATAACGGTCAAATAAGCGTTTCAATCGCCAGAAACCGGCGCGACCGCCATACTCATATACCGATTCCATATTCATATGGCGTTGCCCAGGCCATGGCTGCGCACCGACAATCTCGGACAAGAACGCTTCGGAAGCAGGATCGCCGTGTAAGATACAGTTCTCACCGCCCTCTTCGTAATTGATTACAAACTGTACGGCAATTTTGGCTTCGTCAGGCCAGTGAGCCTGAGGCGGACGAGCACCGTAACCGAAAAAGTCACGATCATAATTATTCTCCATATCCTGTCCTCCATTGAGCATCCTGCTCATTTCAGTTTGTTATTTTTTTAATCCCAAATACCAGTTATTTAGAAGATCTCTCTCTTCATCGGTCATAGCCGTTAAGTTTCCCAAAGGCATAGCATGGGTCAGCACGGTTTGTGCATAAATCGCATCCGCCTGTCCTTCGATCTGCGCACGCGTTTCTAAAGAGACACCTTTCGGTGGTTGAGCAAATGCCGGATCGGAAGGATTCTGCGCATGACAGGTTGCACAACGCTGGGCAACAATCGGCGCAATAGTTTCAAAACCGACTTCACTGGTCATCAGCGAAACATCCGGTTTTTTCGGGTAAGTCAGATAAGCGAGAAGCGCCATCAACACCGCCGCCGCCGGCAACATCCAACGATAGATTTTACCGCGGTTTTTCAAATTGAAGAAATGACGAACAAAGATACCGATCAAGGCAATCGCCGCCAGAATCAGCCAATTGTATTCAGCCCCGAAAGTCATCGGATAATGGCCGCTGATCATAATAAACAGCACCGGCAGCGTGAAATAGTTATTGTGCAGCGAACGTTGGAAACCAAGCTTACCGATTTTGCCGTCCGGTTCTTTACCGTTCTCCAGAGCATCAACCATCGCTCTCTGAGACGGCATAATGCCGAAAAAGACATTCGCCGCCATAATGGTACCGATCATGGCACCGACATGCAGAAAGGCCGCTCGAGGACTCAACAGTTGGGTCAAGACCCAGGCCGCCAAAGTCAGAAACAGGAAGATGACAATGAAAAAAACAACCGGACGATCGCCTAACGGGCTTTTACACAAAGCATCATAGACCAGCCAGCCGACCAGAAGCGAGCCCAAACCGATGATAACCGCCAGCGCCGGACTGAGTTCGGCAACGCCCGGATCGATCATACTTAAGGAAGGATTTAGATAGAACACCACCAGCAGCAGAAGCATCCCGGTAATCCAGGTAAAGTATGCTTCCCACTTGAACCAGTGCAAGACCGACGGCAATTTTTCCGGAGCGACCTCATATTTCTGCACATGATAAAAACCGCCGCCATGCACCGACCAGAGATCACCGGAAACTCCGTCGGGCAAACCTGGCTTATTGCGCTCCAGATTACCTTCCAGCCAGTTGAAATAGAAAGAGGCGCCAATCCAGGCGATTCCGACAATCAGGTGAATCCATTTCAGATTCAAATTGATCCAGTCTAAGATTTGAGGATCCATAGAGCTCTCCGCTTAGGGTAACGTCTGGGAAATCCGTTAGCGCAAGGGCCTTGAATCTTATGGATTTCGCAGAATTATTCCGGTTTTAACAAAGCATACAAGTCGGTTTCGACCGACTTATCTTTTAAGAACAATCCATGCTGAATATGATCGATATGCTCGCGCATCAAACTTTCCGCCTCATCCGGTTGCCCGTTTACAATCACTTCAACCAAGGCACTGTGATCATTGCAAGCACAACCACCGGAACCTGACAGGTTATATTGAGAAACAATCAATGAAGTACGGGCGATCAGCTTCTTGGCCATTTCCGCCAAGGGTTGATTTCCGGCCGCTTCCACCAGATAAAAGTGAAATTCGGTCGATTTTCGCAAGCCTTTGGCGCGATTTCCCATCTCAAACAAACGGGATTCTTCACGAACCATCGAGTACAGCATCTCTACCTGATAGGGCGTCAGCTTTCCTGTGATCATGCTTGCCAAAGCCCCTTCGACAACTTTGCGCGCTTCAAAAAACTGCGCTACTTCTTCGGGAGAAGTCATCACGACACTGGCGCCGACATTCGGTTTAATCTCGACAACCCCCTCGTGCGACAGACGCAACAGCACACGGCGAATAATCGTTCGGCTCACACCAAAGATTTCCGCCAACGGTTCTTCCGTCAAGCGCGCTCCGGGTTGAAGCTTCTGCTCTAAAATCACATCGAACAAGCGATCGTAAATAACCTGCTCCTGGTTTCTAGAACTTTTTGATTTCTCCATTCTGCCTGCTCCCATCCTCGGAAGGGTTGATTCATTCAGCATCAATATCAACCCAGATTGTATACAATATAAAAAACAACAACAACGAATTTTTTATGATTTTTTTGAAAAACTTTGCAAAAAACTAACTTAAAAGCCTTGTAACACCCGCTCCAGGCAAGTGTTCGAAAAACGACCGAATCTAAGTGTTTTAAAGGAATTTCTCCCTACAAGTGCTTTAATCGCTGCCAATCACGCCAAAAAACCGCTATTTTCCTGATGAAATAAACAGTTACGGCCGCGCGCGGAATTCCCATTTTTCATTACATTGACTATTTTAATACGAATTGCGTCCAAGATTCTCTAAAGCCGTATCCAAGAGGACTTTTCTGACAATAAAAAACAATTAAAACGCTAGAAATGCATATAAAATTGTGTACAATCGTAAAAACAACCATTAATCATAAGAGTGACACCCCATGTCGCAAGCAAATTTAAGCACCCATATTCTTGACGCCAGCCTGGGCAAACCGGCCGGCGGAGTCCCTATCACACTTTATAAAATTGAAGATGACGGCGAAACAGAGATTTGCAGCCTGACTACGAATAGCGACGGCCGTACCGACCACGGATTTTTTCCTGAAGGCTGCATGCAGAGCGGTGTATATAAATTGGTGTTTGCCGTAGAGGACTACCTGCAAACCGTCCATAAGGATTTGATCGGAGAGATGCCTTTCTGGGGCAATATTTCGATTGAATTCCGTATCGGTGATCTGAACCGCTCTTATCACATCCCGCTCCTGCTCAGCCCATACAGCTACAGTACCTACCGCGGCAGTTGAATAGACAGAATTTTAAGGAAGCATTATGAGCCAACCTATTCGTTTTCTACTTGGCACCGAGCCGGTCGAATTAAAGGACGTCCCACCGACACAAACGGTTCTCAATTATTTACGCGAGAATGGTTTCACAGGCTGCAAGGAAGGCTGTGCCGAAGGTGACTGCGGCGCCTGTACGACCGTAATCGGTGAATTGAAAGACGGACGTGTTCACTATAAAGCGATCAATGCCTGCATCCACTTCATGCCGATGCTTGACGGAAAGCAGCTGATTAACGTCGAACACCTGGCGGAAAACCAGACACCGCATCCGGTGCAATCCGCCTTGGCCGAACAACACGCAACCCAATGCGGTTTCTGCTCGCCGGGGTTCGTCATGTCCGGAGCCGCGCTCTATATGAATCTGGCCGAAAAAGACTATGCCGAACAGATCAGCAAACTTGAGCCGGATGCTTTAACCGATTTCATCAATGAAACCTTCTCCGGCAACCTGTGCCGCTGTACCGGCTACGGTCCGATTATCGAAGCGGCCAGACAATTCATCGCCTTGGGTAGCGAGCAAACGAGCGCTTCTCACCTGAATACTCAAGCTGTCATGGACGCCCTACAGGAAATCGCTCCCAAAGAAGACAAATACTATAGCTGTGAAGGCTTGGAATATTTTCAACCGAGCACTCTGGCCAGCTTGTGTCAGATTCTAGCGCAGAACCCTCAGGCACATATTGTCGCCGGAGCCACCGATCTCGGGCTATGGGTTTCCAAACAACATCGAACGCTGTCAACGCTGGTCAATCTTGGACAGATTCCCGAGCTGAAGACACTTGAGGTGAAAGACGACAAACTGATTATCGGAGCCTCGGTCAGTTACAGTGCTGCCTTCGATTCTCTGTGCCAATACTATCCGGAACTGCAGGATTATCTCTGGCGTCACAGTTCGACACAGATTCGTAACAGCGGAACCCTGGTCGGCAATATCGCCAACGGTTCGCCGATCGGCGACATGCCGCCGCCGCTCATCGCTCTCGGTGCCGAAATTCGTCTGCAAAGCAAAGAAGGCGAACGGTTACTGCCGCTTGAAGATTACTTCATTGCCTATGGCAAGCAGGACTTGCATGCAGGTGAATTTATCAAGCAGATCGAATTACCGATCCTGCGCAAGGATACGGCCAAATTCCGCGTCTATAAAATCTCCAAGCGCTTCGCTCAGGACATCTCCGCCGTCAGCGGCTCCTTCCATATCGACTTTGACGGCAACACCGTCACTGATGCGCGTATCTGCTTCGGCGGCATGGCGGCCACTCCGTTGCGAGCCGGAAAGACCGAAAATTTCCTGATCGGACGCAGCTGGAATCAAGACACTGTGCAGCAAGTTCAAGTTCTACTCGCCGAAGACTATACACCAATCAGCGATTTCCGCGCCTCATCCGATTACCGTATGCAGGTAGCACAAAACTTGCTGTACAAGTTCTATATCGAAACCTCTACTCAGGACATTGCCGTGCCGATTCAGGTCAGTCATCAAGGAGGAATCAAACATGCTTGATACCGTCTCCCAACCGCTAAAAAGCGGCGTTCGCGCCCCGATCAAGCACGACAGTGCGGAAAAACATCTTGACGGCGGAGCTCGTTATATCGACGATCTGCCGGAACCACAGGCACTGCTCCACCTGCACGTTGCCCAAAGTGAATGCGCCCATGCACAGGTTTTGAGCATGGATCTGGAGGCGGTCAAAAGCTATCCCGGCGTCGTCAAGGTACTGACCGCGGAGGACATCCCCGGTAAAAACGACTTCGCCGCCGTGACCGAAGGCGATCCGGTTTTGGTGAAAGACTTGGTCGAGTACCTCGGTCAGGCGCTGTTTGTGGTCGCCGCCGAATCGATCGGCATTGCACGCAAAGCAGCCGGACTGGCGAAAGTCGAATATCAGGAACTGCCGGCAATCCTCGATGTGCGCGACGCCTTGCAGAAAAAATCCTTTGTTCTGGAAAGCAAACGTTTTCTGCGCGGAGAACCGCAGGAAAAGCTGGCTCAAAGTACCCATCGCATCCAGGGCGAAATCGAAATCGGCGGACAGGATCACTTCTACCTGGAATCGAATATCGCCCTGGCCATCCCCGGAGAAGACCAGGATATTAAGGTTTACAGCTCCACCCAACACCCTTCGGAAGTACAACACACCTGCGCCAAGGTATTGGGCGTCGCCGATCACAACATTAATATCGAAGTACGCCGCATGGGCGGTGGCTTCGGTGGAAAGGAATCGCAACCGGCGCAGATCGCCGCAATTACCGCTCTGTGCGCTTCCATCTGTCGTCGTCCGGCCAAATTGCGCCTCGATCGCGATCTGGATATGACCCTGACCGGCAAACGCCACGATTATGTCATCGGTTACGATGTCGGCTTCGACGATCAAGGCCTCATTCAGGCGGTTCGCTATGAAGCCGCTTCGCGTTGCGGCATGTCTGCCGACCTGTCAGCATCGATCAACGACCGTACCATGTTCCACCTCGATAATGCCTACTATCTGGACAATGTCGAAATCGTCTCGCATCGCTGCAAGACGCACACGGTATCCAACACCGCTTTCCGCGGTTTCGGCGGCCCGCAGGGCATGGTGGCAATGGAACGGGTCATCGACGAGATCGCCTATCACCTCGGGCTGGATCCGTTGGAAGTGCGCAAGCGCAACTACTACGGTATCGACGAGCGTAATATCACCCCTTACCACATGCCGGTGACCGACAATATCATCCACGAAATCACCGCCGAGCTGGAAGCGGATTCCGACTATGCCGCCCGCCGCGAGCAGTTGATCGAATTCAATCGAACCAGCCCGTTTATTAAAAAGGGGCTGGCGATGACGCCGGTCAAATTCGGTATCTCTTTTACCGCCACCCACCTTAACCAGGCCGGAGCTCTGTTGCACATCTACAGTGACGGTTCGATCCATCTCAACCACGGCGGAACCGAGATGGGTCAGGGCCTGTTTACCAAAGTAGCGCAGATTGTCGCCGAAGTTTTTCAGGTGGAAGTCGAACGCATAAAAATCACCGCCACCAATACCGAAAAGGTTCCGAACACCTCCCCGACCGCCGCTTCAAGTGGTTGCGACTTGAACGGAAAGGCCGCGGAAAACGCCGCCCTGATCATCAAACAGCGTTTGACGGAATTTGCCGGACAGCACTATGGCGTCGATGCCGACATGATCCGCTTCACTCCATCCGGCGTTCAGGTCGGCGGACACAAGGTTCCGTTTAATCAACTGGTCATGCAGGCTTATCTGGCCCGAGTATCCTTGTCGACAACCGGCTTCTACCGCACCCCGAAAATCCACTTCGATCAAAGCCAGGGCAAGGGTCATCCATTTTTCTACTTCGCCTACGGCGCTGCTGTCACCGAAGTCAGCCTGGATACCTTGACCGGCGAATACAAAGTCGACCGCGTCGATGTGGTTCACGACTGCGGCGCCAGCATCAACCCGGCGATCGACATGGGGCAGGTCGAAGGCGGCTTTATTCAGGGTATGGGCTGGCTGACAACCGAAGAATTGGTGTACGACACATCCGGACGCCTGCGCACCCATGCACCGTCTACCTATAAGATTCCGGCCTGCGGAGACCGTCCGAAAGAATTCAATATCCGTCTGCGTTGCGATGCCAACCGTGAAGACACCGTTTACCGCTCCAAGGCGGTCGGCGAACCGCCCTTAATGCTCGGTATCAGCGTGTTCAACGCTCTGAACAATGCCGTCGCCAGCCTGGCCGACTATCAGGCTTGTCCGCCTTTAACGGCTCCGGCTACCCCGGAAAATCTGTTAAAAGCTTGCCGTGCCATCCAAATCCCATCCGAGGCGGCTTATGCTTAACTGGTCAAAAATCGCCGCGCAAGCAGATGGAGAGGAAGCTTTCGTCCTGATCTCGGTCGGGAAAGTCAAAGGCTCTTCTCCTCGCGAAACCGGTGCCAAAATGCTGGTATGGCAAGATCGAATTCTCGGCACCATCGGTGGCGGCAATATGGAATTGCAAGCGATCAAGCGTGCCCGGGCATCTTTACAAAATCCATTCAACACTGGCAAGATCGACCGTACTCAGACGCCATTGATTCCGAAATTCGACCAGTGCTGCGGTGGCGTAGTGGAACTGATCTTCGAACATATCCAGCCGCAAAACTGTCAATGGCTGCAAGCACTGCGTCATTACTTGCAGAAGCCAAGCGGATACCGCTATCTGCAAACCGATTTGCGGCTGGCGCAACGCCGACTGCTGAACAAAGAACAGTTCGAACAGATTCTGGTCGATGATGTCTTCTGCGAGAGAATCGAACCGCATCACTTCCCGCTCTATCTGTTCGGTTGCGGTCATGTCGGCCGGGCACTGATGCAGCAATTGCAAGCTTTCGACGCCCAGATTGTCTGTATCGATTCGCGCCCCGAGCAATTCCCGGATCAAGAACAGGATAACGTCGAATTCATCTGTGACAGCAACTGGCAACCCCATCTTGAGGCTGCGCCGGATAATGCTTACTTCCTGGTCTTCACCCATAGCCATCAGCTCGACTACCAGATTGCCGAAGCGATCTTGAAACGTGATCGTCACAACTTCTTCGGCCTGATCGGCTCCAGAACCAAACGCGTTCGCTTCGAGCGGCAATTCCGTCAGACAGGTGTCGATGAAACGTGCCTCGAAAAGATGCACTGTCCAATCGGTTTACCGGAGCTGAAAGGAAAAGCCCCGCAAATCATCGCCGCTTCGGTTGTCGCTCAACTGCTGATCGAACGCGAAAAAAACGCCAAACAACAAACTTCTCCGTTAGCCAAGGAAACCATTTATGTGTGATTGTCCGCACCATTTCACCGAAGAAAACCGCTCTTTAATGCGCAAAGCGATTGCGCTCTCCAAAGAGAAAATGGAAGCCGGTTTCGGCGGCCCTTTCGGGGCGATTATCACCAAGGACGGCAAAGTGATTGCCGAAGGTTACAATCAGGTCACGTCTTCCAACGACCCGACCGCTCACGCGGAAGTCACCGCCATCCGCAACGCCTGTCAGGCTCTAGGGACTTTCGATCTGAAGGGTTGTGAAATCTATACCAGCTGCGAACCCTGCCCGATGTGCCTGAGCGCCATCTACTGGGCCCGTCTCGACAAAATTTATTATGCCAACAGCCGGGAGGACGCCGCGGAAATCGGTTTTGACGACGCCCTGCTGTATGACGAAATTCCCAAACCGATCGAACAGCGCAGCATTCCGACCGAACGCCTGCTGGAAGATGAAGCCATAAAACCCTTTAAAGACTGGCAGGCCAAAGAAGACAAAGTTCCTTATTAGGGATTCTTTCGCTTATCGAGCTTAGAGACCGATTCCACGCAACCGATTTAATTGTCAAAAGGAGATCCGATGACTCCGCGATTGCAACTGAAACAGATCACCAAGGCCTTTCCCGGCTGTCTCGCCAATGACCGCGTCGATCTGAAAATTCAACCGGGCGAGATACACGCTCTGCTCGGTGAAAACGGCGCCGGCAAGAGTACCCTGGTAAAAATGATTTACGGCCTGATGCAGCCGGATTCCGGTCAGATATTCTGGCAGGGTGAAGAAGTCATCATGCAGAATCCGAAAATGGCACGCAGTCTTGGGATCGGTATGGTCTTCCAGCACTTTTCACTTTTCGAAGCGATGACCGTGCTGGAAAACATCGCGGTCGGCATGGATCAGGCTGTCGATCTGAAAACGCTCGAGAAACAGCTGGTGGAAATTTCCGCCGATTACGGTTTGCAGATTGATCCGCGCAAAGCGATTCATGATCTGTCGGTCGGTGAACGCCAGAGGGTGGAAATTCTCCGCTGCCTGCTGCAGCAACCCAAACTGCTGATTATGGACGAACCGACTTCGGTACTGACGCCTCAAGAGGTCGAAAAATTATTCGTTACCTTGAAGCGGTTGGCATCCGAAGGTGTCTCTATTCTATATATCAGCCATAAGCTGGACGAAATCAAAACTCTGTGTCACAGCGCGACTATTTTGCGCGGCGGTCGCTTTATCGAAACGCTTGACCCGACGCAGGAAACTCCGGCCGCCATGGCACAACGCATGGTCGGTGAAAAAATCACCCCGCCGAAACGCACTGAAAAAACCGCTTACGGCAAAGAAATCATTCGCGTGCAAAATCTATCGGTTGAATCCGACCAACCGTTCGGCAACGATCTCAAGGAGATCAGCTTTCAGATTCGCGAAGGCGAAATTCTCGGCGTAGCCGGTATTGCCGGTAACGGTCAGACCGAACTGCTGGAAGCGCTTTCCGGAGAAGTCGACACCCCGATCGACAGCATTGTCATCCAGGGACGTCCAAGCGGGAATCTGCCGTCCAATCAACGACGTATGATCGGCATGGCTTACGTTCCCGAAGAGCGTCTCGGGCACGGGTCGGTACCGGACGAATCTTTGCACTCCAATGCCCTATTGAGTGGTTATCAAGCCAAAAAACTCCTCAATCGCGGCTTTATCGACCACAAAAAATGCAGCGACTATGCTAATCACATCTGTGACAAATACAAGGTCAAACAATCCGGCATCAACTCCGCCGCCAAAAGCTTATCCGGCGGAAATCTGCAGAAATTCATCGTCGGTCGTGAAATCGAACAGGGACCCAGTCTGCTGATCGCCGCCCAGCCGACCTGGGGTGTCGATGCCGGTGCCGCCGCCGCCATTCATCAATCGATTATCGATCTGGCGCAGAAAAACAGTGCTGTGCTGGTACTGTCGCAAGATCTCGACGAACTGTTTGCAATCTGCGATGCCATCTGTGTGATCTATGAAGGACGCCTGTCGGCCACCTATCCGATTTCGGCGATCAGCCGCGAAGAGATCGGCTTGCTGATGGGCGGGATTACTCCACCACTTTCAACCCCAGCGCAAACAGCATAAGGAGCTTCGCACATGATATCGCTTAAACTCGAAGCGCGCAGCCAACCATCCGACAAGATGCGTTATCTCTCGCCGTTAATCGCGGTGGTGTTGACCCTACTCTCCGGAATCGTGCTGTTTTCATTGATGGGCACGTCTCCGTGGGAAGGACTGTACGTCTTCTTTATCGAACCGGTCTCCAGTCTGTACGGCCTGGGTGAACTTGCCGTCAAGGCAACCCCGCTGATTCTGATAGCGCTCGGTCTGTCGATCGGTTTCCGAGCCAATATCTGGAATATCGGTGCCGAAGGACAGTTGATTCTCGGCGCCATCTTCGGCGGCAGCCTGGCTCTGTGGATCTACCCTGACGGCAATATCTGGTTGATCCCGTCGATGATCGTGTTCGGAGCCCTCGGCGGGATGCTGTGGGCAGCAATCCCGGCATTCCTGAAAACCCGTTTCAATACCAATGAAATTCTCACCAGTCTGATGTTGACCTATGTCGCTATCCTACTGCTCAACTACATGGTTAACGGCCCTTTACGCGATCCTTCGGGTTATAACTTCCCGGAATCGCGCATGTTCCAGGACGCCGCACTCCTGCCGATTTTGCTGGAAGGCACTCGCTTGAATCTGGGGAGCCTGGTGACGCTGATGATTCTGATCGGCCTGTGGGTCATGCTGTCGAAAACCCTGATCGGTTTCCAGATTCGCGTGGTCGGGCAAGCACCGGATGCGGCCAAATACGCCGGTTTCAACCACAAGAAAATTATCTGGTTCAGCTTGATGCTCAGCGGAGGGCTCGCCGGGATTGCCGGTATGATGGAAGTCTCCGGTCCGATCGGTCAGATATTACCGTCGATCTCTCCGGGATACGGCTTTACGGCGATTATCGTCGCTTTTCTTGGTCGATTGCATCCGGTCGGGATTCTTTTTGCCGGACTGATCATGGCGATCTCTTATCTTGGTGGCGAATCGGCGCAGATCTCGCTGGGTCTGCCGATGGCTCTGACCGGGGTTTTCCAAGGCTTATTACTATTCTTCCTGCTGGCGGCCGATGTTCTGATCCGCTATCGCATTGTCCTCGCGTTTAAATCCAAAGCGGCTCAAGTTTAAAAGGAATTTTTTATGGCATTGAATCCTGAAGTTATTGCTTTGATTATCGTCACCATTATCGGTGCAGCGACACCGCTGCTGCTGGCGGCACTCGGCGAGCTGATCGCGGAGAAATCCGGCGTCCTCAACCTGGGACTGGAAGGGATGATGATCATGGGCGCGGTCATCGCCTTTATGACCGTGCATAATACCGGCAGCGCTACTCTCGGCATTGTGGCCGGTATCCTCGCCGGCATGGGAATGGCGCTGATCTTCGCTTTCCTGACCCTCAGCCTGCAATCCAATCAGGTTGCAACCGGTCTGGCACTGACCATTTTCGGTCTCGGCCTGAGCGCCCTATTGGGGAGAGAATACGTCGGGATTGCCTACAGCGGTTTGCCGAAGCTGGATCTACCTGTTTTGAGCGAACTGCCGTTTTTCGGCAAGGTACTGTTCAGTCACGACATCCTGATTTATTTTTCACTGTTTATGGTTTTCGCCACCTTCTATTTCCTCAATCGTACCCGTTCCGGTCTGATTCTGCGCGCCGTCGGCGAATCGCACGATGCGGCGCACTCCATCGGTTATCCGGTCATTGCCATCCGCTATATGGCGGTACTCTACGGTGGCGCCATGAGCGGCCTGGCAGGCGCTTATCTGTCGCTGTCCTACTCGCCGATGTGGGCCGATAATATGACCGCGGGTCGAGGCTGGATCGCGCTGGCACTGGTGGTATTCGCCATGTGGATGCCGTCGCGAGTGCTGCTCGGCGCCTATATGTTCGGCGGGATCACCATTCTACAGTTGCACGGTCAGGGAATGGGAATCGCCATTCCGTCGGAATTTTTCTCTATGCTGCCGTATCTGGCAACCATTATCGTACTGGTCATTATTTCCAGACAGAGCAGTGCCAGCCTGGCACCGGCCAGTCTCGGAAAGCCGTTTCATCCAACCCACTAACGTCTATCGAACAACAGCCAGCCAACCCGCTCCGGCGGGTTTTTTATTGCCTGTTTTCACGCTATATTTTTTCTGGAAAACTATTTGAAACGGTTACACTTAGTTTCTATGGAGACAAGGTTTCGCGACGACTAAACGGACTAAGACATGTGGGAATTCATCAAAAGACGCTTTGCAAGAAACAATTTCAGCGGTCTGACTCTCACCGTTTTGCTGTTGGCATTCGCTTATATCTCCTGCCTGTTGGCAGGTCTGACCGAAGATATCGTCACCAGTGATTCGATCGTCTCCTTCGATGAGCATATCGCTTCACTTTTATTGGCAGATCGCAATCATGCTACAGTAGAGTTCTTCCTGGCCTTCACCTTTCTCGGCCAACCGATTCTGGTTTCTCTAAGCCTGTTACTGGCTGCTGTCGGCCTGCTTTGGACCAGGCTCATGCAATGGATGATTCCGCTGACTGTTTCATCACTCAGCAGCCTTTTGCTGGTTTTTCTCGGCAAAAATACGATTGCCAGGCCTCGTCCGGTCGATCCACTCTTCGCTGTACACTCGTTTAGCTTTCCATCCGGTCATTCGGCTATCGCCGTTTCCGTGTACGGTTTTATCGGTCTGATCTTTCTGTATCAAGCCCGCAGACTATCAACTCGCTTTAGCATACTGACACTGACCATTTTCGTGATCGGCGCGGTACTATTAAGCCGTATGGTTCTCGGAGTTCACTATTTCAGTGATGTCATCGGCGGCCTGCTGGTCGGAAGTCTATCGATTACGTTAGGTCTGGGTATCTACTACTGGCAGCTTAATCATAATTACAGTCTCCAACGAACTGAAAGCAAGCAGAACCATTTACCTAAAATTTTACTGCTGGCACTGATATTCGTACTGGCCTGGGTCGGTTTCGAAGTTTTCGGAGAGAATCTTTTTTACCAGGATCAATTAGCAGTAGAGAGAGGCATACAGTGAAGAATCAAAACTTTGCTAATCGACTTAGCTTTGCTTTAAACGGCATCAAACACGCCTTTAAAAACGAGTCCAGCTTTCGGGCGCAGTTACTCCTGGCAGTTATCGCGATCGTGTATTTTTACTGGCTGGGCGTGACAATGGTCTGGTGGACCATCCTGATCATGATTATCGCCTTGATTCTTGCGATGGAACTGCTGAATACTTCCATCGAGGCACTGGCAGACCATTTACACCCGGAAGTGCATCCAACGATCAAGATCGTGAAAGATCTGGCCGCGGGCGCCGTACTGATTTTAAGCGTCGCAGCGGTCATCTTCGCCGTTTTGACGAGCATAAACTTCTGGCACTAAGGCAAGGAAAAGTTCCAGGCTATTTTGTGGATTGCCGAACAGAAAAAAGGGGCTAAAAAGCCCCTTAGGTTTGAGAGTAAAACAAACCGAAATTATGCCGCTTTGGACTCCGCTTCAACCTTCGCAGTTTTACCTTCAGGAAGTAGCAGACTAAGTGCAATCGCAGTCAAGCCACCCAAGGTTACCGCTGAACCAAAGATGTTTTGTACCAGTTTCGGCATTTCACCCAGTACAGCCGGGTTCGCCGCGACACCAAGACCGGCACCGAAGGAAACTGCCATAATCAGCAATTTACGACGATCCAACACTTCATTCGACAGGATTTTCACCCCTGCAGCGGCAACCGTACCGAATAGAACCAGAGTGGCTCCACCCAATACCGGCTTAGGCATCTCTTGTAAAACACCGCCGATTACCGGGAATAGACCGAGAACAATAAAGATTCCCGAGACAAAATAGGCGACATAACGACTGGCGACACCGGTCAATTGGATAACCCCGTTGTTTTGGCTGAAAGTCGTATTCGGGAAAGTGTTCAAAGCGGCAGCAATCATCGAGTTGACACCGTCACCCAAAACACCGCCCTTAACGCGACTGTAGTACAGATCGCCTTTGATCGGCTGCTTGGAGAAAATCGAGTTTGCGGTTAAGTCACCGGTGGTTTCGATTGCCGTAATCAAATAGATAATCGCCACAGGAATGAAAGCACCCCAGTCAAACGAGAAACCATATTTAAACGGAATCGGAATATTAATCGCCGGCAAGGTCGACAATTTATCAAAAGAAACTTTGCCTAAAATCATCGCCGCAATGAAACCGACCGCCAGACCGATAATGATCGACGACAAGCGAACCCACTCGTTTTTAGAACGGTTCAAAGTGATAATCACCGCCAGAACCAATACCCCCAAACCTAGGTTTTCAGGACTACCGAAATCCGGAGCCTTGAATCCGCCAGCCAAATCGGTGATACCGACCTTGATCAAACTGATACCGATAATGGTGATCACAATCCCGGTAACCAGAGGCGTGATAATACGTTTTAGCTTGTGAATGAACTGACTAAGAATAATCTCGACGAAGGCTCCGAAGAAAGCGACCCCGAAAATCAACGATAAGATTTCATCCGGTCCGCCGCCTTTGGCCTTAGCGATAAATCCGGCTGCCAGAATGGAGCTAAGGAAGGCAAAACTGGTTCCCTGCACACACAACATCCCGGCGCCGATGCCCATCGGACGACGTGCCTGGATAAAGGTAGCGATACCGGAAACGATTAACGCCATACTGATTAAATACGGGATATTCGATCCCAGACCCAAAACCCCGCCGATAATCAATGTCGGGGTAATAATACCGACAAAACTGGCCAGAACGTGCTGCAAAGCTGCAAACATCGATTCCTTGACCGGCGGTCTATCATCAAGATGATAAATCAGATCGGATGTCTCATTTGATTGACTCATAACGACTCTCCATTAAGCTATTGAAGCTTGCTTTTCGGTCCCAAAAACTAACCTTTTCAAACCGAGAAAATACGCCTTTCGCAATGGAAAGGCGCTTTAAAAAGTACGAACAGAATTCAGATTACTGCGGCAAAGTACCGTCAACCCCATCCACGTACCAGTTCATACCCAGCAATTCGCCGTCGGGAATGGCTTTGCCTGCTTCGACACGCAGCTTACCGGATTGATCCTTGATCGGACCTTGGAAAGGATGGACTGCACCGCTCTTAATGTCTTCAATGGTTTTTTCCGCCATTGCGACTACATCCTTAGGCACGAAATCCGCGAACTTGCCGATTCCAACCATACCGGATTTGATTCCACCCCAAGTATCATCCTGCTTCCAGGTACCATCCATGGTCTCCTTGGTTTTCTGGATGTAGTAACCGCTCCAGTCATCGATAATCGCACTGATATGCGCTTTAGGCGCAAAAGCACTCATATCCGAAGCCTGACCTACGGCATAAACCCCACGTTGCTCCGCAACCTGCAGAGGCGCCGGAGAGTCGGTGTGCTGCATAAGCACATCAACACCCTGATCGATCAAAGCTTTCGCGGCATCACCCTCTTTGCCCGGATCGTACCAGCTGTTTACCCATACAACCTTAACCGTTGCATCCGGATTCACAGAACGCAGCCCTTGTACCGTGGCATTGATACCGCGGATAACTTCGGGAATCGGGAAAGAAGCGATATAACCGATGACATTCGACTTGGTCATCTTTCCGGCAACCTGCCCCATTACATAACGCCCCTCATAGAAGCGGGCGCTGTAAATACCGACGTTTTTCGCTGTTTTATAACCGGTCGCATGCTCGAAATGCACTTTCGGAAAACGCTTGGCAACTTTCAGAGTCGGGTTCATGAAACCGAACGAAGTGGTAAAAATCAGATCGTGACCGGTAGCAGCCAATTTCTGGATGACACGCTCGGCATCGGCACCTTCAGCCACTTTTTCGACATAGGTGGTTTTCACCTTATCGCCGAACTCTTTTTCAACAGCCTGACGGCCTTGGTCATGCTGGTAGCTCCAACCGTGATCGCCAATCGGACCAACATAAACAAAACCGACTTTAACCGGATCATCCGCATAGCTCATTGGAGCCGCCAATCCAAAAGTCGCCGCCGCTAATGCCGTCAGCAGAGGTTTAAGAAATTGTCTTCTGTTCATTACTTATCCCCGTTAGATTAGAAGGTCCACTTAATGGTCAACTGAGGAACACCTTCGTCAACGCCCTTACTACCATATTTGTTCATCCAGTAACTATACTCGATCCCGGCATACAACTGCTTAGGCGCACCCCAAAGGTCTCCAACGTCCATCAATAGACGTGGCTGTGCAACAATATTATCTTCCTTACCAACCTCTTTCTCAGCCCAGGCATAATCCAGGAAACCTTCAAAAATCCAGTTACTATAGCCAATAGAGAAAGGCGCCATCCACACCAGAGTCACCTGTGGGGCTGAAGAAACTTCGCCCGGTGCAAATTGAGACTCGCCAAAACGGTTATAAACATTTACTTTGGCAACAGGTACACCAGGAATATCTAGATCAAAACCAAAACCGAACAATTTGGCATTCGTCACACCACCGAATTCCCAAGTAGCCGCCAGACTAACGTCTTTTACAATACCGAAAGACAAGTCTTTGCCGCTGATTTTGCTTAACGACAAACGAGGAGAAAATTCACCGTAGAAGCTAGTATTAGGATTATTAGGCTCACTTACATCAAAGAAAAAGAAATTATCGCCGTATTTCCAACCATCAGCGTGTTCTAAAGTAACAATAGTTTGATCGTATTCAGTATTACCCGGCACAGTTTTATATCCTGAACCGCTATGCATTAAAAAACTGGTTGAACTCCAATTGGCTGCCTGCGACGGCGCCGCAACCGACAGCATCGATCCCAGAACCAACGTGGAAACTAAAGAAGAGCGTTTCATTTTCATTGACATGCTAAATATCCCTTTATAACCCTTAACATCAAAACATGTGTACATAATTGTATACAATAAACAGATTAAAAGTATGCAACATTGGTGCCAACTTATAAAAACACTCCCTAAAAAATATTATTTACCTTTAATATCAAGACGTTAACTAGTATTGAAATAAAATTAAGGTTGATTGAAGATTTTATTAACCGCTCTAAGTGCACCAATTAAATTCAAATATTGCACACAATCCTGACGTCAATTCTGTAACTGCATTGCCAAATGATGGTGCTCTCCCATCAATTCCGCAAGGTCGATACCCTGCAATCTACCATCGATTACACGCCATCTTCCCTGGACCATGACACGGTCGGCCTTTTCCGCTCCGCATAAAATCAATGCCGCCAACGGGTCTCCAGCACCGGAAAAACGCAACTCGTCCAGCTTGAACAATGCCAGATCCGCCTGTTTGCCAACCGCAATTTCTCCAATATCGTTCCGTCCGAGACAGGCAGCAGACCCCTTGGTTACCCAACGCAATACATCCAGATGGGAAATTTCATCCGCCTGGTAGCGCAATCTCTGAATCAACAGTGCCTGACGAACTTCTGCCATCAAATTCGAATGGTCATTCGAAGCCGAACCGTCAACACCGATCCCGACCGGACAGCCGGCCTGCTCCAACTCGATCCCTCGGCAAATCCCCGAAGCCAAAATCATATTCGATGACGGGCAGTGACAGATTCCGACACCGGCGTGACCGAGGCGCTTCACTTCCTCATCGCTAAAATAGATGCCGTGCGCCAGCCAGACCCGATTGCTCATCCAGCCGCAATGTTCGAGATAATCAACCGGACGCATGCCGAAATGTTCCAGACAGAAACGGTTTTCATCTTCGGTTTCCGCCAGATGCGTATGCAAACGCACATCATATTGTTCAGCCATCTGTGCGCTGGCTTTCATTAAAGACTCACTGACCGAGAACGGAGAGCAAGGTGCCAATGCCAAACGTTGCATCGCCCCTTCTTCCGGCTGATGGTAGCTTTGAATCAGCCGCTCGCTATCCTGCAAAATCTCTTCTTCAAGCTGCACGGTCGTCTGCGGCGGCAAGCCTCCCTGCTCCTCTCCTAAACTCATGGAACCGCGTGTCAAATACACGCGCATATCCATCTCTTGCGCGGCGGCAAATTGAATATCGATCGCATTTTCCAAGCCGTCAGGAAAGACATAATGATGGTCCGACGCCGTGGTACAACCGGACAGCATCAGCTCGGCCATCGCCAAAATCGACGAACTGCGGATCGAATCGGGAGTCAAGCCAGCCCAAACCGGATACAACGTCTGCAGCCACGGGAACAGACGCTTGTTCAAAGCCGGAGGATATGCGCGGGTCAAAGTCTGATAGAAGTGATGGTGAATATTGATCAACCCCGGCAGAAGTACCGATTCCGCAGCATCGTAAATTTCATCGTAATCGGCTTGTGGAGTGGCGCCCTTGGCGACCAATTCGATAATTTTTCCCTCTTGAATCAATATACCGCCGCCGGCGTCTTCGTCATTGGCGGTAAAAACCGCTAAAGGCTGTTTGATCCAAATCGTATGAGTGCTGGTAGTCATATTCAAATCTCTTCATGAAAACAATAAAATCCATAATTGTATACAATTACATACAAAAAGCGCTAATCGCTCGAAAACGCTTGAAAAAGAAAAAACAAGGCCGCTGAAGCGGCCGAAACGAACAAAAGGGCATCTCCCCCAAAATGAAAAAAAATGCCTATCGCCCTGAATTAGAAAGGATCAAATCCTGGTAAAGCCGACGAGGCCAGAAGAATGCCGTCGGCATCAGCATACAATTGATCACCCGGAGTCCAATGTACCGAATGAAAGTCCAAGGATACCGAAGATTGCGCGCGCGCCTGAAACGCTTTTTTCATCGGATAAGCACCCAATGCCCAGACTGCCAAAGGCAGCTGAGCGAGAACTTCCGTATCACGAACGTAGCCGTTGATCAGCATGCCTTTCCAGCCGCTTTCAGCAGCAATAGTCGCCATTTTATCGCCCATAACCGCACTGAGATCTCCGCCGGCATCAACAACCAGAATCCGCTCTTGGCCAGGCTCGGAGAGAAACTCCCAGAAACGTGTGTTGTCACGATAGATTTTCAGCGTTTCAATCGGTGCACTGATACGCTTGATTCCTCCGAAATTATGCAATCCCGGATCGGCAACTTGGATTAAATCCGCATAGCGATCGCAAATATCCGCCGTCCCCAATACCATTTTGTATTTCCTCTCTTTGTTCTTAATCCTTCGACGACTCTACACCGCTCTCTTGCAGGGATTCCGCCAGCTTCTCAAGAGCCAGCACCAGAGTGTTGACGGCGATTTCAGCATCTTCGGCCGACACATACTCGTCTGGATGATGACTGATTCCGCCGCGACAGCGAACAAAGAGCATTCCAATATCGGTAATTTCCGCCACGGTCATGGCATCGTGCCCGGCTCCGCTGACTAAAGTTCGTACATGAATTTTCTGCTGTGCGATCGATTCTTCAAATATCTGACGAAAACGAGGCGCGCACTGTTTGGCCGGAGCCCAGTGGTATTCGCTCCAGTAGATTTCCACGCCGCGCGACATGGAAATCGCTTCACTGCTATGGAAAATCAGGTTCATCACCCTTTCGCGCAATGCATCGTCGTCGCTGCGAATATCGACGGTAAACTCGACCCAGCCCGGAATGACATTCACTGCACTCGGAAACACCTTCAAATGCCCGACGGTGGCCAGCAGATTATTATTCTGCTGAGCGGTTTTCTCGATCATCAGGACAACTTCCGACGCCGCGGTCAAAGCATCCTGACGCAGCCCCATCGGAACGGTACCTGCATGACCGGCCTGCCCTTCGATCGTCACCTTAAAGCGACGTGCGCCGGCAATCGCACTGACCACGCTGATCGGAATGTCTTCGGCTTCCAATACCGGTCCCTGTTCCATATGCACTTCCCAGAAGCCGAGCAAATTATCATTGACTCGCGACGCACTGGCATAATCCTGCGGATTCAAGCCGCAGGCTTCCAGAGCACTCTCCAGACTTTTTGCATTTTGATCGGTCAATTCCAGCAGTTCATCTTCCCATTTCCCGATCAAGGCACGGCTACCAAGCATGGAAGCATCAAATCGCACGCCCTCTTCGTCACCCAAACCGACAACTTCAATATGAAACGGCAACTCGATCGCCTGCTCTTTTAAGCGGTCGACCGCCTCGATGGCGACCATTACACCTAGAATTCCGTCAAACATCCCGGCATTCGGTACCGTATCCAGATGCGAACCCAAAATCAGGGTTGGCGCCTGCGGGTCTTTGCAGGCATAGCGCCCCCACACATTCCCGACCGCATCGATCCACGTTTCCATACCGGCCTGCAACATCCATTCTTCGGTCTGCTGCAACCCCTGCAAATAAGCGGGAGAGAGATAAATACGCGAAATGGAACGATCACTATCGGAAATCGCCGCCAGATCACGGCAACGTTGAATTACCCTGGTGGTCATTGAGCCGCTGCCTCATAGACTGCCATCGCACGGTCGACCGCTTCACCCAGCGGAAGTTTGTGCCCCAAGCGTCTTAAAACATTCTCCAAGGCGGTCAAGGTAACTAATACCGCATCCTTGCGGGCGTTGTAACCCATGGTACCGATACGCCAGATTTTGCCCTTCAAAGGACCGAATGATGTACCGATTTCGATACCGAAGTCTTCCAGCATTGCTGTACGCACTGCTTCGCCCGGAACCCCTTCAGGAATATAAACACCCAACACGTTGTTCATCTTGTGCATCTGATCGCCGAACAGACGCAGATTCAATCCTTGGGCCCCTTCGCGCAATGCATCACCGTGCAATTTATGTCGTTGCACCGCCTCATCGACGCCTTCCTGTAACAGAATCCGTGCACACTCGCGCGCCCCGAAAAGCATGGTTGCCGCTTCGGTATGATGGTTGAGACGCTCTTCGCCCCAGTAATCCATAATCATCGCCAAATCAAAATAGTTGGAACGAATGACTTCGCCCTTGCTATCGTGGTGATGCGCATCGCGAATACCGGCTTCAATATGGCGACGGCGGTCGATCTGTTCGACAATATGGTCGCTTAGCGTCAAAGGCGCACTGCCGGACGGTCCCCCCAGACACTTCTGCAATCCGACGGAAACCGCATCCAACTGCCACTCGTCGCTGAGGAGTTCATTACCGCCGATGGAAGCGGTCGCATCGCAATAAAACAGCACACCGTTTCGACGGCAGATTTCCCCGATCTCCTTTAGGGGCTGCAACATGGTCGTCGCCGTATCCCCCTGGGTGATCGCCAGCATTTTCGGCTTCACCAGATGGATCGCCGCTTCGATCTGCTCCGGATTGAAGACATTTCCCCATTCGGCTTCGATTTTATGCACCTGCGCGCCGCAACGATGAGCAATTTCGCACAATAGATGCCCGAAACGTCCGAACACCGGCACCAATACCTTATCGCCCGGTTCGATCACCGATACCAGTACCGCTTCGATCCCGGCACGCGAAGTCCCGTCGACCAACATAGTCCAGCGATTCTCGGTTTTGAACACTTGGCGGTATAGCGCCATTACCTCATTCATATAGGCTGTCATGCTCGGATCATATTGACCAACCAATTGCGACGACATCGCTCGCAAAACCCGAGGATCGACATTGATCGGGCCGGGCCCCATCAACAATCTCGGTGGCGGGTTAATCTGATCGAAAATTTCTGACATGACATATCTCCAAATAAAGGCTAAATTCGGCAGCGACAGCTGCCGGTAAAAAAGTGATTGAGTACGAAGTTGCCAACAGGCAGCGCTTAAAACCAGGCGCTACTGATGACTTGATAGAACATTCTTAAACCGGTCAACAGCAAAACCCAGCCGAAGACCTTGCGCAACTTGGCGGCAGGAAGCTTATGCCCCAACTTGACTCCGATCGGCGCAAACCAGACGGTCAGCACCACTATGACCAAAAAGGCCGCTAAATTCACAGCGCCATAGGTAGCAAAGGGCGCTCCGGCAGGAGTCTGCGCCACCAGCAACATCATCAAAGCCCCGGGCAGTGCAATCAATAATCCGAAAGCGGCTGCGGTTCCTACCGCTCGGTGGGCGACAAATCCGAAATGGTTCAATACAGGAACCCCCAGAGTTCCGCCGCCGATACCGGCCATAACCGATAGTTTACCGACCGCAAACGCGGCCAGAGACTGCCACCATGCATTAGGCAATTGACCGTTACTGCCAGAGGTTTGCAACAACATTCGGATCGATACGGTTACCGCAAGAACGGCAAACAGCAGAATAAAAATCTGACTCTGCCAATTGGCGATCAATAAGCTTCCGCTCAAGACACCCAGCAAGATCAGCGGGCTCCAGCGTTTCAATAGGGCATAATCGACATTGCCTTTGGCAGTATGCGCCCTTAACGACGAAATCGACGTCGGCACGATCGTTGCCAGGGAAGTCCCGGTAGCCAGACTCATGGCCGCCGTTTCGCTCATACCGAAATGCTGAAAGACAAAAAACAGCACCGGCACTATGACGATTCCACCGCCAACCCCGAGCAAACCGGCCAATAGACCGGCGACCACACCGGTCACCAACAAAATCGACAACAGAGGAAGATATTCCACAAGTATTTCCATATCCACCTCTCTTAGAAATATTCGGCGAAAGCGCCGCCGTTACTGCGCGGATCGGTTGCCGCACTGCAGGCGCCGCTCGGAGAAAGCACGACCGCTCCGGCATGTCCCATACGTTCGCTGTGATCCGGCAGACACTGCATGCTGTGCCCCAAAGATTGCAGAACATCGCCGATACGCTCGAACAATGACTCTTCCAGCTTCAGATCGTGCTGCTGATCGCCCCAGGTCCGCCCGAGCAACCAGCGGGCATCGCTGATCGCCTCGGCAAGATCGACATTCTGATAAGCATAGCGGCTGAACAGCGCGGCCTGAGTCTGCGGCTGCCCTTCACCACCCATGGTTCCATAAGCCATCCGGCGTCCGTCATGGAATTCGCAGAAGGCCGGATTCAAAGTATGAAACGGTTTCATACCCGGTTGTAAAACGTTGCGATGTCCTGGCTGCAAACTGAAAGACGTACCGCGGTTATTCCACAACAGACCGTATTTAGGAATCACCACGCCGCTACCGAACTCCCAGTAGATACTTTGAATATAACTTACCATGGTGCCGTCACGATCGACGCAGCCCATCCAGACGGTATCACCCGGTTCCGCTGCCTGCGGCCACGGCAGAGCCTTGTCGGACTGAACTGCGGCCACACAAGCCTGCAATTGCTCATCGGACAGATAATCCTGCAAATCCCCTTTAATCCGGCTCGGATCGGCAATCACCCGGTCACGGATCAGGAATGCCTGCTTGATCGACTCGATCAGATGATGTACTTGTTGCGCCTCGTCCCAATCGGCCTGACGAAGGCGGTCGTAAATTGCCAGAATCAATATCGAAGCCAAACCTTGTGTCGGCGCTCCGACATTAAACACCTTACCGACGGAAATTTCGTGTTCCAGGACTTGCATCGGCACCGCTTGATAAGCGTGCAAATCCGCTTGTTCCAGCGGGCTGCCGACCGTCTGAAGATGTGCCGCAATATGACGGCCGACGGAACCGCGATAAAAATCGTCAAGCCCCTTTTCCGCCAATAGTTTCAGCAAGCCGCCCAAGGCGGGATTACAGAAAGTTTCGCCCTTTTGCAATGGGTGGCCGTGATCGCTGAACAAGGCGACAAAATCATCCAGTTTGGATAGATCGCCAAACGTCATTTTGCTTGCTTCTGCGAGGCTTTCCGTCACTTCAATGCCGTTTTCGGCGTAACCGATTGCTTCTTCGAACAGAGAGTCTAGCGGCAGACTGCGAGCCCCACCGGCTTCCATCCAGTTACGCGCTTCCAACCAACCGCCGACTGCGCCACCAATTGTCACCGCCGCTTTAGGGCCGCGAGACGGAATCCTCTCCTCTCCTTGATAAAAGCCCAAATCCGCTTTCGCTCCGGCAAACCCGCTGGCATCCAATGCAAACGGCTCTTCACCCGGCCGCTGAATCAACCAAAAACCGTCACCGGCCAAACTGGTCATATGCGGATAAAGTACCGAAACCGCCGCCGCCGCCGCGATCATTGCGTCCACCGCGTTGCCGCCCTGACGTAAAATATTCATCCCCGCCTGTGCCGCCTTGGCATGCGGGGCGCTAAAGGCTATGCCCATATTGTTTAAACCATCCGTTTCGCTAATTCGATTAGTTGTAAATCGGCAAATCTCCCACCGACCAGAGACAACCCCCAAGGCGCTCCCTGATCCTGCAACACCGGTAAATGCAGCTGCGGGCGACGGCTCAATCCGGCCAGAGCGGTGATTCCCATCAAACGATTACGATAAGCGCCCAAAGCTTCGGCATCTTCGTCCAAGCGCGGCGCCGCCCCAGGTGTCGTCGGCATGATCGCAACCCAGGTTTCGTCCTTGAACCACTCGCCAAGCTGCTGTAAAACTTGTTGCAACTGCCCCTCGGCAGCGGAGATTTCTGCTTGATCGATCGTTCGACACCACTCAAAGCGTTCGCCGATATCCGCGCTGAATTGCGGGTTCTCGACACTGTCCAGCCAGTCGCCATGTACTTGTGCCGCCTGCGCACCCTGCAGGGAACGATAAGTTGAGCTCAGCAAAGTTAAGAATGCCTCTTCCAGCTCGACTTCAACCACTTCTGTAAACAACTCTGTCCGTTGCGCGATCCAATCCCGGGCGGTTTCGTTCAATAAAACTTTACCGCCGACCGTCGGTTTGAAGATTAGCAGCTTGTCAATCGCCGGAGCCTGTTCGACCTCGGTATTCTTGAATAAAACCTGCGCGGTCGTCTGCAATGTTTGCAGGTCGCGGCATAACCAGCCGGCAGTATCGAAACGTGGCGCCAAGGGAACACAATGATCCATTTCAATGACCCCGTGAGTCGGACGTAATCCGAACAAGCCGTTATAGGAAGCCGGCACGCGCACCGAACCACCGGTATCGGTGCCTAAGCCGATATCCGCCTCTTGCCAGGCAACGGCTGCCGCAGAACCACTGGAAGAACCTCCGGGCAATCTTGTCGGATCGGCATGATTGAGCGGCGTACCGTAGTGCACATTGACACCGTTTAAACTGTACGCCAACTCATCGGTAATGGTTTTACCGGCCAATTGCGCCCCGGCATCGATTAATTTCTGTACCACAGAAGCTGTTTGTGTTGCAGGTGCATGCGTCTGCAACCAGCAAGGATTTCCGGCCCCGGTCGGATAACCGGCAATATCGAACAGATCCTTAACCGCCAAACGCAAACCGCTTAAAGGCCCTGCGGCATTATTTTCACCGTCTATTTTGATTATCCAACCGTGTTCGGCACTGTTTGACATGCTAAATTTTAACCCTGATTAAATCTTGTAAACATAATTGTATACAATTTTTAATTAAAACAAAACCGTTTTAATCGGCTTGAAATATCCGCTTCGAAAATACCAAGTGAACACGGATAAATTATCACTGAATTTAGCTACAAAAGCTCTAAAGACCACCCTATACCAGAAGACGGAGCATGAAGAAGTTTTTGCCATGAACGCTTTTACCGCTAGCTAAAGAGTGCACCGATTTTTACATTAACAATTGCGGGAGGTCGTGGCTGTTTTCCTCATCTTGTATACAAGATGAGGAGTTTGGATTACGCTCACTCAAGCGGAAAATCCGGCTAACTGCTCAAAGCCGCCGGAAACTCCGCGGTGATCGACTTCGGCTGAATCCCCAATTTACTCAAACGGGAACTCAGAGTCGTCGGCTTCATCCTCAGTAAAGCGGCGGCGCCATCCTTGCCGGAAATTTTCCCCTTGCACATTTTCAACGCATTAATCATATTTTGCTTTTCAAGCTTCTCCATTTCGTCGACGGTCTTAATACGCATCCCGACCTGATTGGTCAGATCTTTCTCAGGCATTTCCTGCTGCAAAGGCAGATTCAGCTCCAGACGGTTTCCGTTGGAAAGAATCACCGCCCGCTCAATCACATTAATCAATTCGCGGATGTTTCCCGGCCAGTTATAGGCGCTGAGCTTCTGAATATCTCCGATCGTCAAACTGATACCGAGTTTGGCAAATTTCTGGCAAGCGATATTGAGAAAATGGTTGGCTAAAATCGGAATGTCCTCTTTTCTCTCGCGCAGAGCCGTCGATTCGATCGGGAACACATTCAAGCGGAAATACAGATCTTCGCGAAAGCGTTTTTCGATCACTTCCTGTTTCAGGTTGCGGTTGGTAGCGGCAATGATTCGCACGTCGATGCTGCGGGTTTTCGACTCTCCAACCCGTTCGAACTGATGCTCCTGTAAAACCCGCAACAGCTTGCTTTGCAATTCCAACGGAATCTCTCCCACCTCGTCGAGAAAGATCGACCCGCCGTCGGCTAATTCAAAACGTCCGGCACGGTCGACTAAAGCGCCGGTGAAGGCACCTTTAATATGCCCGAAGAACTCACTTTCGAACAATTCACGCGGAATGGAGGCACAATTCACGCGAATCAGAGGACGACCCTTGCGGCCGCTGCTTTCGTGAATCGCCCGGGCAATCAATTCCTTACCTGTTCCCGATTCGCCGGTAATCAACACATTTGCGTCGGTCGGGGCCACCAGTTCAATCTGCTGAATGATTTTATTGATCGCCGCACTCTTGCCGACGATCTCCTTGTAGTTATGCTCGGCGCGGTATTCTTCCTGTAAATAGGCGTTTTCCAATTCAAGACGCTGTTTTAGAGTCTGCACCTCTTTCAAAGCAAGATGCAACTTCTCTTCCGCCAGTTTTCTCTGGCTGACATCTCGAAAAATCACCACTGCGCCAACCAGACGACCGTTGTCCATAATCGGCGTGCTGGTGTATTCGACACTGAAAGGCAAGCCATCCTTGCTCCAGAACTGTTCGTCATCGACATGACGCACATCGCCGTCTTTAAAGGCGGCGTAGATATGGCAATTTTCGCAATGATAAGGGCTACCGTCGTCATGACTATGGTGAATCAGATCATGCATGTTCTTGCCGATCAATTCACTGGCGCTCCAACCGAGCATCTTCTCAGCAGCCGGATTAACAAAGGTGGCATTGCCGTCGATATCGACACCGTAAATCCCTTCTCCGACCGCCTTAAGAATCAGCTGATTCTCTCTCTCGAATTCGCGAAAAACATTTTCGATTGTCTGCCAGTGCTGCAGACCGTCACGGTGCAGGCGGTTCGCTTCCGACAACTCCCGACGCTTTTGCAGGTTTTGCGGGTTATACAGAGTAAAAGAGATCAGTACCGGGTCACTCTTTTTTAGCAAAACCGCCGAGATTTCGACATCCTGGCTCTTGTCATCATCGAGGAGAATCTTCAGCTCGTTGCTCCAGGCGTGCCTCTTCTCTTCGATCTCATCGGTAAAGACCACCAGCTTTGCCAGACTGGGCTTAAAAACCTGACTGACCGGTTGAGCCAGAAGCGTTTCAACCGATGCGGAGAACATACGAGCCGCCGATGGATTTATATGCACGATGCGATCTTCATAAGGCGAAATAATCAAAATCGCTTCAGTGCTTTTTTCAAACAGGGATTGGTATAACATATTCATAAATTCAAACCGAGAAATTTCATTTACTATAAAGAAACAAACTGCACGCCAAATTCACGAAAACTCGTTAACTTACTTACGAAAATTCGTAATTTAACGAAAATTCGTAAACAAAAAACATCTTTTAAATCAGCACATTAGCCATACAAAACAATAACTTAATTTTAATTTAATAAAGTGGCACGCGCACTGCTCAAGAGTAATCTGATTCGCTTCCTTAACGCTGTTGTATTTGCACCAACAGGAAGCAAAAAACCGAAATTTGTGCGAGGTATCCCGATATGTCATTTAAGAGTTTGAACGATCCATTCGACGCTTCAAAAAGTCTGTTACACAAATCCGACTGTAATTGTCCGATTTGCCAAACGGAAAAAGCTTCACCTCATCTAAGCGATTCCCAGAAACAAGAACGCATTGAAGAGGCCGCTTACAGCCAAAGCTACGAGCAACACGCCAGCAAACACCAGCCTGAATACGATGCCGTTTTGGATTCCAGTGAAGCCATTATTGACCGTGCCGTAGAAAGCGCCGTTGTGCGTTCGGTCTTCGGTCATAACGACATAAGCCGTCGTTCTTTCCTTGGCATGATGGGTGCCGGTACAGCCGCCGCAGTATTGGGCAGCGTTTTCCCGATGGAAGAAGCCAAAGCCGCCATCAAAGAGACCATGGGTCTTGGGCCTCTTGAGAAGAAGAAGCTGAATATCGGTTTCGTTCCGATCACCTGTGCAACGCCGATCATCATGGCACACCCGATGGGCTTCTATGAGAAAAACGGCCTTGACGTCGACGTGATCAAAACCGCTGGTTGGGCGGTAGCTCGTGATAAGTCTCTTGCCAAAGAATACGATGCTTCGCACATGTTGACTCCAATGCCGCTGGCTATGACTATGGGGGCGGGATCAACCGCTTCGCCGTTCATTATGCCGACGGTAGAAAACATCAATGGCCAGGCGATTGTGTTGCATAACGATCACAAAGATAAGCGCGATCCGAAACAGTGGAAAGGCTTTAAGTTCGGGGTTCCATTCGAATATTCAATGCACAACTTCCTGTTGCGCTACTACGTTGCCGAACACGGTTTGGATCCGGATAAAGACATCCAGATCCGTGTCGTTCCACCACCGGAAATGGTGGCCAACCTGCGTGCCGGTAACCTGGATGGTTACTTGTCTCCGGATCCATTCAACCAACGCGCCGTTTGGGAAAAAGTCGGTTTCATCCACACCCTGACCAAAGATATCTGGGAAGGGCATCCTTGCTGTGCTTTCGCTTGCTCTAAAGAGTTCGCAGTAACCAATCCAAACACTTACGGCGCACTGCTTCGTTCGATCATCGATGCAACCGAATACTCGGCCAAGCCGGAAAACCGTAAGGAAATCGCCGAAGCAATTTCACCGAAAAACTATTTGAACCAGCCGGTACCGGTTGTTCAACAGGTTCTGACCGGGCGTTATGCCGATGGTTTGGGATCGGTATTGGATGTTCCTGATCGTATCGACTTCGACCCATTCCCATGGCACTCAATGGGTGTGTGGATTCTGACGCAGATGAAACGCTGGGGTTACATTAAAGGGGACGTCGACTACAAAAAGATTGCCGAAGAGGTTTATCTTGCATCGGAAACCGGCGAAGTCATGAAGAAACTTGGCTATACGCCGCCGGATAAGACCTATGAGAACTACATGATCATGGGTAAAGAGTTCGATTACACCAAGCCGGAAGAGTACATCGAAAGCTTCAAAATCCGCCGAACTTAAGTCCTGACGGAGCCTATTATGTTTAATTCCATTAAATTGAAATCGGCTCTGCTCTCAGTGGTCTTACTGGTTCTCCTGCTAGGTGTCTGGGAAGGTATTTACCAGGCACCCCAGGACAGCAAACCGCTGACGGAGTATGAGTTGTTAATGGGAGGCGCGACTCAGGAAGCGCGCGTTCCTCCCCCTTCGGAAATCATTAAACTCGGCTACGAAGAGCTGAGCGACCCTTTCTATGACGCAGGACCCAACGATAAAGGTATCGGTATCCAGCTCGGCTACTCGATCTATCGTGTGACCGTCGGATTCCTGCTCGCCGCCTTAATCGCCATTCCAGTCGGATTTCTGGTCGGAATGTCGCCGTTAATGTACGGTGCCCTTAACCCATTCATTCAGGTAATGCGTCCGATTTCGCCGCTGGCGTGGATGCCCCTGGCCCTGTTTATCATCAAAGATTCGGAGATCTCGGCGATCTTCGTTATTTTCATCTGTTCCATCTGGCCGATGCTGCTTAATACTGCCTTTGGCGTTGCCAATGTGCGTAAAGACTGGGTCAATGTTGCCAGAACACACGAACTCAGCCATATTAAAACCGCCCTGTTGGTTATTCTTCCGGCTGCAGCACCGACCATTCTTACCGGGATGCGCATCTCCATCGGGATCGCTTGGCTGGTTATCGTCGCTGCGGAAATGCTGGTTGGCGGAACCGGGATCGGTTACTACGTCTGGAATGAGTGGAACAACTTAAATCTTGCAAGCGTTATTTTCTCGATTTTCATGATCGGTGTTGTCGGTATGTTCCTCGATATGACACTGGCCTATGCAGCACGTTGGGTCGAATACCAAGAATAGGAAAAATCTATGAACACCCACTTTTTACAAGTACAAGGGCTAAAAAAGAGCTATCCCGGACCGGGAAAAAGTCCCGAAACGGTCATTTTTGAAGATGCCAATTTTAATATCGAAAAGGGAGAGTTCATTTGCGTCATCGGCCATTCGGGATGCGGTAAATCCACTATCCTGAATATTCTCGCAGGATTGGACGAGGCTTCGGACGGCGTCGTTATTATGAACGAAAAAGAGGTTTCCGGACCGAGTCTGGATCGCGGAGTCGTCTTTCAGAATTACAGTTTGCTTCCGTGGCGTACCGCCTTACAGAACGTCACTTTTGCAGTACAGGCTCGTTGGCCAGAATGGAGCAAAGAACGCATTCTCGAACACAGCCACCGCTATCTGGATCTGGTCGGACTGAAAGGTGCACACGACCGCAAGCCGTCTCAGCTATCCGGCGGGATGCGCCAGAGGGTCAGTATCGCCCGCGCCTTTGCCACTCAGCCTCAGCTGCTACTGATGGATGAGCCTTTTGGAGCTTTGGATGCCTTGACGCGTGGAGTCATTCAGGAAGAGCTGATTAAAATCTGGACTGAGTCCAAACAGACCGTTTTTATGATCACTCATGATGTCGACGAAGCAATTCTGTTGTCGGATCGAATTCTGCTGATGTCTAACGGACCGAAGGCGCGCATTGCCGAATCGGTTAAAGTCTCAATCCCGAGACCGAGAAAGCGTACCGATATCATTCATCACGATAACTACTACACCATTCGTAACCATCTGGTCGACTTCCTGGTCAACAGATCGAAACTGGTTTCCGAAGATGAATCGGCCAAGCAACCTTATCCGAAAGAGATTACCTTCCCGGAATAAAAGATGCATCTTAACGGGCTCGATTTCTTCGAGCCTGACCATCCTCAAAACACTCACTCAGTCTATACGAGCAAGTACATTCCCAAGCCGAAATTTTCTTTAACAAAAAAGCGTCATCCCCTCTTTTCGCAAAAATCGGAATCGTCTATTCTAGAGCGAATCTATCCTCACTTCATAATCTCACTCAGGAATAACTTTGATGACCTCAAAAGACGGTTTTTTTAGCAAGTTTAATTACTTTATCCAACATCAGGCCGAAAACTCTTTAACCCAGGCGGTAAAACTCCTGCGATTTGTCTTTATCGTATTTATGGTCGTCTATCTGACCGCCTGTCTGGTCAGCATCTCCAATAAATTGCTGGAGTTCATCATGGTACAAGGCGCTCTGGATTTTCATTCCATGAAAATATTGCTGACCGACGCACTATTCACCCTGATCGTACTCGCCATCGTTAAAGCACTGTTTATTCACAGCAGCTTCGACTACGCCCTGACGTTCCTGGAAATCGCCTTTGTCGTCATTATCCGAAAGCTGATTCTGCTGGATACCGTTCCCGAAGAGAACTGGACGCTGCTGATTCTAGGCGCCATCTCAACCGCTTTTTTCGTTTTGATTATTTATATCCATAACTTAAAACGGCAATGGCTGCTGCACAAATCGTCGCAAACACCCGAAAATACATGAACAATTCAAACTGAACCTCACAGATCTCTCCGAATAGCTGCCCCTTGACCGTAAAGGCAGCTATTCTATCATCTACATCTCAGGCACCGTTTCACTCTGAAAACCATCAACCAATGCTTTTAAGTATGCCTTCTTGCTTCGCAGATAAACAGGGGTCAAACGACCTGAATCCATAACGGCATCATGTGGCTCGTACGGCTGAGAAACATAGAAGCCAAACGCTTTATAGCGAGAATCTCCAATATTGATATTACCTGAAGCATTCGCCGGATTATCCGTCATGGTTTGAGTACCGTAACTCCATTTACTTTCACCTCGTATAGTCATACCTCTCACAGCAATCGCTTTTTTCGGCGTTAGCGGAACGGTAAAGCCGACATAGGCTTTTTCATAACCGGAACTTTCTCGCATCAAACTCGCTCTGAAAAAAGAGTCGCCAATATAGGATTTAACGCCAACTTTGGTGGTTCTGTCCTGATCGAGATATTTGCCGTGCTCTATGCTGAAAGACAATCCTTTTTCAGGCCAATAAAGCTCATAACCGCCGAAACCGTAATAATCGTTATCTTGATTGCCACTCAGATCGTTTTTCCAATTATAGGCACCGTAACCATATAGCTGATGACGGCCGTCAAAGGCATAATAGCGCCACTGATCTACGATACTTTTGGAGTCTGAATCGGATAGCGACTGGTGAAAAGAAAGAGTATTTACGAAACCGTCAAAGGGTACTAAAGTTTGCTGAAGCACGGCTTGCTGGAAACCGGAGTTAAGCGCATAATCATCAAAATGGCCGCCGGATTCGAAATTGTAGCTGTTATGCAAAACATCCACCCTGTTGATACTTAGACGGGCTCCCGTCCATAACTCCGCACTCACCTCGGTTTCAATACCCAAAGAGTAGTCGAAGGCACCGAATTCGGTACCGATCGTATTCACGATTTTCGGTTCGAGCTTCACGGAAAAGAGTTCCGTTCGCTTAGCTCCGTTCCGTAAAGGAATCGGTTGTCTGGAAAACGCGTTAACCTGTTCAAAATGCGGTTCAAAATAACGCGGCTTGTCGCTGGAAAACGCATGCGGTGTCTGTCTCCCCTTCATCCCCCACAAGGAGGCTAAGGAAATCCTGACAACCGGATTCTGCTCACTCAAAACATCAATCACCAAGTTGGGGATCTGTCTGGCATATGCATAGGGAGAAACTAAAGCAATAACTTGGGCTAAAGCATCTATTTCGCTCCAATCGAACAACCTGTTTTGATAACGGACATACAAGGTGTCACCCTGCGAAGCAATTTCGACATACTGCAAGCCGCTTTTTTCTAACTCGGCAACCAGCAGATCATACTCTTCCTTATTCACGCCGGCGACCGGTTCAGCCGCCGGAAACTCCTTCAGTTGCTGTTCATCAGCCTGATACCGCGCTGTCGACTCGTTTGGCATTGAAGGAGAGACATCTCTATGCACGAATTCGCTTTCAGAGGAGAAAACCTCATCCCGCTCCCTGCCTAAAGGTACAGAAAATCCGGCTGAAATCACCTGATCTTCATCCTGTCGGTCATTTAATAAGCTCGCCCGCAAATTGAAACCGATACCCGATCCGAACAAATTAGGCGAACTGTAACCGATCCCGGCCCGTTGATTCGTGCCGTCATATTCGGCAATGGCGGTAAAACCGTACGGAAGGTTCAAACTGACGCCCCCGAACAGGTGATGAAGATTTTCTGGCTTGGTATGATTCAACGTACTCTCCGCGTCTGTCGCATAGCCCAAGCTAAAAGAACCGAAATTATCGGTGAAGGTTGCAACTCCGTAAAAAAGTTGTGAATAAACAACCGTTCCCGCAATATCCTGTCCGCCGATCGCGACTCTTAAACGCGGATCCAGTGCAGATAGACGGTGGCTGTATTTAAAGTTTCCAACCAGATCACGCTTATAAAAATCCAGATATTTATACGGATCGGCTCCCTGCGGATGAATATCATTTAAACCAATCTGGATTTCAAGCCCCTCCCAAACTCCGGCTGAAACATAATAATTCTGTGCTTCGGCATCGGCAGGATAGCCTGATAATAAGAAATTGTTAAAACTGAAGCCTAAACGTCCATATTCCATCACCTCTGCGGTAGGAACAATAAAAAGTCCGGTTGAACCTTTAAATCCGGCTCCAACCGCATTTAAGGATGTACTCCCGGCATAGCTCAACAGAGGAAAAAGACAGGTGCTTCCTATAGAAATCCACAATGGTCTCCTTGTGGAGGGAATTGTTTTTTTAGTAGACCGCGCTTTACATAACATAGGCAGAAAATACCTCAGACTTTATTCCGTTAAAATCAGCATGAGCTTCCACTAAGATTTCATCTTATATTGCTACCAATGCTGTACTGACACCTAAAAGGCTGCGTGATCTCCACAAGTGTGTAATTTCATTTTTACAAAGTAGGCCGTATAAAACAGCCAAATAAAGAATAGAGAACTTCAACCTTACTAAACATTTCTCTTAATCAGAAAAGAATTTTCAGTAACTGAATTAATA